>NZ_CP076538.1:3717078-4373847 GCF_018885265.1 Amycolatopsis aidingensis | reverse complement strand
GGGAGACCGAGGTCGGGGAGGCCGCGCTGTGCCGCGCCCTTGACCTGCCAGAGGACAGCTCCCGGGGCGCACTCGTGGTGGAACTGCGCAAGCTGGCCGAGGATCCCGCGGCCGCGCTGCGGCGGCTCGGGGAGTTCGCCGAGTGGCTGACCCTGGGCCTGGTGAACGTGGTCAACCTGCTCGGCCCGGAACTGGTGGTGCTGGGCGACCTGTTCACCGCCCTGCCCGACTCGGTTGTCGACTGGGTGGGAAAGCAGGTGCGGCAGCGCAGCCTGGTGAGCAGGGCGGTCGGCGGGGTCCGGGTGCAGCCATCGGCGCTGGGCGTGGACGTGAAACTGCTCGGTGCCGCCGAGGCCGCCTTCGAGAGCGTGCTGGACACCGTGTAAACGGATGGCGGGGACCCGTCAGAGTCCCCGCCATCCGCCGGTACCTGTTCAGCGCGCTCAGCGCTGCACGTCGGCCTCCAGTTCCTTCAGCTTGGACTCGTACTCCCGGCCGTGGTGGCCGCAGAACAGCAGCTCACCCCCGGTACGAAGAATGGCGCGTACCTGTGCTGCGGCGCCGCACCGGTCGCAACGGTCTGCAGCGGTCAGTTCGGGGCGGGTGAGCGTAGATGACGTCATTGGAGTCTCCCTCCGTCCCGGCATCGCATCCGATGCCATCTTTCCAGCCGCGACCACTCCCGGTCTGTCCGCCGTCGCCCGGGTCGGCTCCGGCTCCGCGGTGCTCGCTGGCTCTACTCTTGCAGACGTTTTGTGGCTCGCAAGTGTTCCCGGGCCTGTGCGAGGTGTGTCACGGCGAATTACCCCGGATGTCGTAGATCGAATCTCGGCATCAGGGACGGCGTCCCCGTTCTTGCTGTTTTCCCCGCTCAGGCACCATGCACACGTGGGTGTTGTTGCGCGTTCGCGGCGGCTGGCGACGATTCCGGCTCCGGCCTTGTTCGTTCTCAGCGGAATCTCGATGTACCTCGGTGCGGCCATGGCGGTATGGCTGTTCGGCGCCGCCACTCCGGCCGGGGTGGCCTGGCTGCGTTGCCTCGGCGCCGCGGTGGTGCTGCTGGCCTGGCGGCGGCCGTCCAGGGCAGCCTGGCGGGGGCGTCCGTTGTTGCTGGCCGGGGCGTTCGGCCTGGTCACCGCGGGGATGAACGTGGTGTTCTACGAGGCCATCGCGCGCCTGCCGCTGGGCACGGCGGTGGCGCTGGAGTTCGTCGGGCCAGTGGTGGTGGCCGCCTTCGGCTCCCGCGGGCCGCGGGATCTCGCCGCGCTCGGGCTGGTGGCCGCGGGTGTGTTCTGCATCGCCGACGTCCAGCTCGCCGGCAGCCCGGCCGGGGTGGCCTTCGCGCTCGCCGCGGCCGCGGCCTGGGCCGGGTACATCCTGCTCGGCAGGCGGGTGGCGGTTGGCGGTGGCGGGATCGACAGTCTTGCCGTGGGGTTCGCCGTCGCCACCGTGCTGCTCTGCCCGCTGGCGCTGGGCACCGGGCAGGTGTGGGGATCGCCACGGCTGCTGCTGCTCGGGATCGGCGTCGGGGTGCTGTCCACCGTGGTGCCCTACGCGCTGGACCAGCTGGTGCTGCGGCGGGTGGGGCAGGCCCGGTTCGCCCTGCTGCTCGCGCTGCTGCCGGTGACGGCCACGGTGACCGGGCTGGTGGTGCTGCGCCAGGTGCCCACCACGCTGGAGGCGATCGGCACCCTGGCGGTGGTGGCCGGGGTGGCGCTGCGTTCCGGGGATGCCAAGCCGGGCAAAGCGGATGACCTGCCGGAACCACCCTGAGTAGGATGCCGGGATGACCAAGGCGGCGTCCGCGGCGGCGAAGGACCTCGCCGCCACCGGAGTGCGCGGTGTGCACCTGGCATGGGCGGACAACAACGGCATCCCGCGCTCGCGTGTCGTGCCGATCGGCGGGCTCGCCGACGCCGCGGCCCGGGGTGTCGGGATCACCTCGCTGTTCGCCGTGTTCGACAGCCATGACGCGATCACCTACGACCAGCCGGTCCTGCCCACCCCCTCCGGCGACGTCCGGCTGGTGCCGGTGGTCGAGCGGCTGCGCAGGCTCTCCGGGCAGCCCGCGCTGGCCTGGGCGCCGGGGCGGCAGCTGGACACGGACGGCTCCCCGTGGCCCTACTGCCAGCGCAGCGTGCTGGAGCGCCAGGTCGAGGCCGCGGCGCGGCAGGGAATGCAACTGCTCGCGGGCTACGAGCTGGAGTTCGCGGTGGCGCCGGCGGGCAGCGTGGACATCGGGTCCGAGCCAGGGCACGGCGGGCCCGCGTACAGCCCGCACGCCCTGGTGCCGCTGGATGACTTCATCGCGGCGCTGCTGCACGACCTGGAAGCCAACGGGCTGCGCATCGGGCAGCTGCACGCCGAGTACGGGCTGGCGCAGGTCGAGCTGAGCCTGGCCGCCACCGACCCGGTGTCCGCCGCTGACGACCAGCTGCTGGCCAGGCAGACCATCCATGCCGCCGCGCACGCGCACGGGCTGCGGGTGAGCTTCGCGCCGCTGGTGACCCCGCAGGCCGCGGGCAACGGCTGGCATCTGCACACCTCGATCTGGCGCGGCGGTGGCAACCTGCTGGCCGGAACAGGGCAGTGGCCGGGGCAGCAGGGCGCGGCCTACCTGGCCGGGTTGCTGCGCGAGCTGCCCGCGGTGACCGCGGTCACCGCGCCGAGCGTGCCGTCGGGGCTGCGGCTGCGGCCGGGGTACTTCGCCAGCGCCTACGCCTTCTGGGGTGTGCAGAACCGGGAGGCGCCACTGCGTTATGTGCCCGGTTCCGCCTTGCTGGGCCCCGAGCACGCCAATGTGGAGCTCAAGCCATCCGACGCCTCGGCGAACCCGTACCTGGCGCTGGCCGTGCTGCTGGCCGCCGGGATGGCTGGCATCGAGCAGGGGCTGATCCTCCCGGAACCGATCGGGCAGGACCCCGGCACCTGGACCGCGCGGGAGCGGGCCGCGCGCGGGATCGAGCGGCTTCCGGTTTCGCCCGCGGAGCGGGACGCCGCGCTCACCGGTTCGGAGGTGGTGCCCGAGGTCCTCGGTACCGACCTGCTCGCCGCGTTCCGGGCCGTGCGGGCCTCGGACGCGGCCTGGGCAGAGGGCAAGGAGCCCGCGGAGATCGTGCACGCGCACCTGTGGCGGTACTGAGCTTGTCGTTACTGGACGAGGTGCGCTGGTTGCCGCATGCGCCGCTGCTGCTGGCGCGGGCGCGTGCTGAGATGCCGCAGAAAGACGGGCTGTGCGGCGGTTTCGTCGCCCTCGTCGCGTTACGTGCCGCCGGGTTCGCGGTGACCGACCAGGACGAGGCCGCGCTCGCGGCCGGTTCCGTGCTGCTGGCGCGGGCCGATCCGGCCGGCTCGGCCGATTCCTCCCGGCCGGAGACCGAGTCCGGCCGGGACGACTTCCGGCTGGACCTGCCGTCCACCCGCGACCCGGCCGCGGCCGGCACCTCGGCCGCCGGGGTCGCGCATGCCATCGAGCGGCTCTCCGCAGGCGGGCTGGCGGCGGTCCCGGCCAGCGGGGACTGGGACCCTGCCGCGCTCGGGACCCTGCTTCGCGCGGCCCACGGGCTGGACCGGGCCGCGGTACTGGCCAATGTGGCCACCGGGCTGTTCGGCGCACAGGACACCCCGCAGCGGGCGCTGCAGGACTACCTGCACACCGGAATGCCTCCACTGTGGATGTCCCGATGGCGGGTGGGGCATTTCGTGATCCTCGGCGGGACGATTACCGGCGCCGAGGGCACTCTGGTGTCCGTTGTGGACACATATCCCTCGCTCGGCGACCGCGGGGTGCACCTGCAACCGGTTGAGCATCTCGCGGCGGCGCTGCGGCGGGAGGGCTCGGCACCCGGCGGGGTGCTGCTGGTGGTCCCCGCCGGGCAGGCGGCCACGGCGCGCCGGATCGTCACCGCGGCCGGGTTACGGCCCGAGCTCTGGGACAACGGCAGCCCGCCACCGCGGTGACGGCTTACCGCAGGGTGCGGGCGTTGTGCCGGCCGTGGCCGTAGTAGAGCAGCATGCCGAATACCAGCCAGCCGCCGAAGGCGAGCCAGGTCAGCAGGTCCAGGTTGAGCATCAGGTAAAGGCAGGCGAGTGCGGCGAGGATCGGCAGCACGGGGGAGAGCGGCACCCGGAACGGGCGGTGCAGCTCCGGTTTGCGCTTGCGCAGCACCGGCACGGCCACCGCGACCACGATCATCGCGGCGAGCGCGCCCATGCTCACCAGGTCGGCGAGCGCGGCGATCGGGAGGAATGCGGCCAGCAGCGCGACCACGGCACCCGCGAGGAAGGTCATCCGATGTGGCGTTCCCCACCGTGGGTGCACCTGGCCCAGCCCGCGGGGCAGCAGCCCGTCCCGGCCCATGGCGAAGCCCACCCTGCCGATGGTCACCAGCTCCACCAGCATCACCGAGGTGAGGCTGGCCACCACACCCAGCGAGATCAGCGCGCCGATCCAGTGCATGCCGACCGACTCGAAGGCGGCGGCCAGCGGGGCGCTCTCGTCGATGTTCACGTAGGGCACCATCCCGGTGAGCACAAGGGACACCCCGAGGTAGAGCAGCGCGCACAGGCCCAGCGCGCCGAGGATGCCGATCTTGAGGTCGCGGGAGGGGTTCCTGGTCTCCTCACCGAGGTTCGCCAGCGCCTCGAACCCGGTGTAGGCGAAGAAGACGATCGCGGCGGCGGTGAGCATGCCCGCGAAGCCGTAGACCGACTGCTGCACGCCGAGCAACGCCTGCACCATCGGCTGGTCCAGCCCGGTCGCGCCGGGGTCGGGTGGCTGCGCGGGCGGGACGAAGGGGCTGAGGTTGGCCGGGTCGACGAAGAACACCCCGACCAGCAGGATCAGCGCGCACACCCCGACCTTGACCAGCACCAGCACGTTGGTGACCGTTGCGGACTGCCGGATGCCCCGTGCCGCGACCACGGTGAGCACCGCGATGATCAGTACCGCGCCGAGATTCACGATGGCTTCCTCACCGAACAGCTCCGGCGGCAGGCCCATCAAATTCGCCAGGTAGCCGGACCAGCCGCGGGACACCACCGCCGCACCCAGCGCGAACTCCAGCAGCAGGACCCAGCCGGTCAGCCAGGCGAAGACCTCGCCGAGGGTGGCGAAGGCGTAGGTGTAGGCGCTGCCCGCGGTCGGCATACCGGAGGCCAGCTCCGCGTAGCACAGTGCGGCGAGCCCGGCCACCACGGCGCCGATCACGAAGGAGAGAGTCACCGACGGCCCGGCGTGCAGCTTGGCCTGCACCCCGGCCAGGGTGAAGACGCCGGTGCCGATGATGATGCCGATGCCGGCGCCGACCAGGTCCCTGGCCCGGAGCCCGCGGCTCAGGCCGCTGTCTCGATGGTGCGCGAGGACGTCGTCGACATTCAGTGTTCGCAGCACGCCCATCGCGCAGCAGGGTATCCGATCGGGTGATGGCTATTCGGCGGAGTGGTGCTCCTTCGCCAGAATGGCCGCCTGCACCCTCGAGCGCAGCCCGAGCTTGGTGAGCACCCGGGACACGTGGGTTTTCACCGTGGTCTCGCCGATGAACAGCCTGCCCGCGATCTCCGCGTTGGAGAGGCCCTCGCCGAGGCAGGCCAGCACCTCGCGCTCGCGTTCGGTCAGTTCGCTCATCCCCTCCGGTTCGGCCGCGGGTGGCGGGGCGCCGGCCGCGAAGGCGTTGATCAGGGTGCGGGTGACCTGCGGGGCAAGCACACCCTCGCCCGCGGCGACCAGCCGCACGGCCTCCACCAGCCGGGCCGAGTCCACCGATTTGAGCAGGAACCCGGCGGCACCCGCCCGCAGCGCCGCGTAGACGTACTCGTCGAGGTCGAAGGTGGTGAGCACGAGCACGGTGCACGCGTTCGTACCGGCTAGCTCCCTGGTGGCCGCGATACCGTCCACCCCGGGCATCCGGACGTCCATCAGCACCACGTTCGGCCGCAGCGCCCGGGTCTGGCGGATCGCGGTCGCGCCGTCGGCGGCCTCGCCCACCACCTCGATGCCCTCGGCATGGTTCAGGATCAGTGCCAGGCCGGCCCGGACGGCACCATGGTCGTCGGCGATGAGTACCCGGATGGTCATCAGCCCGCCTGCTCCGTCCTGCCGTCGGTGGTTGGGAGCACCGCCGCCACCTGCCACCCGCGTCCGCCAGGGCCTGCGCGGAACGAGCCGCCGATGGAGTGGGCTCGCTCGCGCATGTTGACCAGCCCGGTGCCGGTGCCCTCGGCCGTGCCTGCCTGGCCGAGATCGTTGGTCAGCTCGACGTGCACCCGCCCGTCGTGCTGGCGAATGGTGAGGGCGGCTGTGCCGCCCGGTGCGTGCTTGACGGCGTTGGTCAGTGCCTCCTGAGCGATACGGTACGCGGTCAGGTCCACCGCCGCCGGTAACGCGGCGTCCGGGTCGAGCCGCAGGTCCACCTCCACCGCCATACCACTCGCCCTGGCGGATTCGACCAGTTTGGACAGTTCGCTCAGCCGGGGCGGCGCCGTCCGTTCGGTTCCGTTGTCGCCCGCCTTCAGCAGCCCGATCATCGCGCGCATCTCGGCCAGCGCGTCCACGCTGTTGCCGCGCACCGACTCCAGCACGGTATGCACCAGCCCGGAGCGTTCCTCCGCCGACGCCATGGACAACGCGGCCTCGGACTGGATCGCGATGGCGGAAAGGTGTCCCGCGATGACATCGTGCAGATCACGGGCCATTCTGGACCGTTCACTCGCGACCGCGGCCTGCCGGTCCAGTTCGGCGATTCTAGCCAGCTGCGCGGCATTGGCGCGTTCGGACTCGGCGATGTCCCGCTGCTGGCGCACGTTCGCCGCCCACCACACCGGGGTGACCAGGAACGGCAGGCAGGCGAAGGCCGCGAGTACCCCGAGCCGCCAGTCGGGCGCCAGGATCAGCGCTGCGGCGGTCACCCCGAGCGTCCCGATCGCGGCGACCGGGATCATCGCCCGGCTCAGCCGCCGGGAGCCGTAGAGCGTGGCGGCATAGACGAGATCGGAGAACGCGACCAGGGTCGGGGCGGCCAGGCCGAGCGCCAGCATGTCGACGCCCAGCAGCAGGGTGGCAAGGCCCAGCGCCAGCGCGGGCGCCCGCCGCCGCAGCACCTGCGTCGAGCACAGCAGGGCGTACAGCGCGATACGCAGCCAGAACGGGGCGTCGGCCGGGTCGCCGAACAGCTGGTACAGCCCGGCGAGGTACAGCAGGCTGCCGCCGCCGAAGGTGAAGCAGGCGATCAGTGCGTCCTGCCGGTACGGCGGCAACCTGCTCAACCGGAACCGAGACAGCATGATGGACGGCCGCACGCGACCATCTCAGCACATCCAGCCAGGGCGGGACGTCCTACGAACTGATGACGGCGGGCTCCTGCCCACGGCCGACGCGCTCGTCGGACGGCGGATCACACCCTGATGGCGTGGACAACGTGCTGGATTTTCTCGCCGGGAACCCGCTCGCGGCGGTCATCGCCGCGGGCGAGATCGGGTTCTGGGTGTTCATCGTGGGTGGCCTGGTCGCCAGGTACGTACTGCGGCTGCGCCGGACCGGGCTCGTGCTGCTCGCCGCGACGCCGCTGCTCGATGTCGGTGTGCTGGTGGCGACCATGATCGACGTCGCGGGCGGGGCGCGGGCGAACGAGGTACACGGCATCGCCGCGGCGTACCTCGGTTTCAGCATCGTGTTCGGACCCAGCATGGTGCGCTGGGCCGATGCCCGCTTCGCGCACCGCTTCGCCGGCGGCCCACCACCGCCGAAACGTGCGAAGCGAGGCCCGGCCCGGACCCGGTACGAGTGGCGGGAATGGGGCAAGTGCGTGCTGGCCTGCGCGATCACCGCGTCCGTCTTGCTGGTGCTGATCTTCGTCGTCGGCACCCCTGAGCGGACCACCGCACTGTGGTCGGGCTGGCTGCCAAGGCTCGGTCTGCTCACCGGTATCTGGTTCGTGGTGGGCCCGCTGTGGCAGGTGCTGACCCCGGCCGGGGAGAAGGAGATGGTCGAATCGTGATCGAGGTACTCGGAATCCTGCTGATCGTGCAGGGTGTCGGCGGGTTCATCAACCGCGTCGCGGAGAGCGGTTCGCGCTCCTGGTTCGTGCAGCTGCACCTGCTGCCGCCGGTCCTGCACATCCCGGCCAGCGTGGTCATGGCGGTGCTGGGCGTCGCGCTGGTCATCCTCTCCAGCTCACGCCGGCGCCGGACCGGCCGCGGCTGAGCGAGACGAAGGCCCGCCGACCGATCGGTCGGCGGGCCTTCGGGACGACTGGCTCAGTGCCTGTTCGCGAGTTCAGTCCAGGTAGTCGCGCAGCACCTGCGAGCGGGAAGGGTGGCGCAGCTTGGACATCGTCTTCGACTCGATCTGCCGGATCCGTTCCCGGGTGACCCCGTAGACCTGGCCGATCTCGTCCAGCGTCCGCGGCTGGCCGTCGGTGAGGCCGAACCGCAGCCGCACCACACCGGCCTCGCGTTCGGACAGGGTCTGCAGCACCGACTGGAGCTGGTCCTGCAGCAGGGTGAACGACACCGCGTCCACCGCGACCACGGCCTCGCTGTCCTCGATGAAGTCACCGAGCTGCGAGTCGCCCTCGTCGCCGATGGTCTGGTCCAGCGAGATCGGCTCGCGGGCGTACTGCTGGATCTCCAGGACCTTCTCCGGGGAGATGTCCATCTCCTTCGCGAGCTCCTCGGGGGTGGGCTCGCGACCGAGGTCCTGCAGCAGCTCGCGCTGGATCCGGCCGAGCTTGTTGATCACCTCGACCATGTGCACCGGGATCCGGATGGTCCTGGCCTGGTCGGCCATCGCGCGGGTGATGGCCTGGCGGATCCACCAGGTGGCGTAGGTGGAGAACTTGAAGCCCTTGGTGTAGTCGAACTTCTCGACCGCGCGGATCAGGCCCAGGTTGCCTTCCTGGATCAGGTCCAGGAAGGCCATACCGCGTCCGGTGTAGCGCTTCGCCAGGGACACCACGAGCCGCAGGTTCGCCTCGAGCAGGTGGTTCTTCGCCCGTTCCCCGTCGCGCACGATCCACTTGAGATCGCGGCGCATCTGGGTGGTGAGCTTCTCGCCCTCCTCCTCGGCGGCACGCACCCGGTCGGCGGCGTACAGCCCGGCCTCGATGCGCTTGGCCAGCTCGACCTCTTCCTCGGCGTTGAGCAGCGCGACCTTACCGATCTGCTTGAGGTACGCGCGCACCGAGTCGGCGGAGGCGGTCAGCTCGGCATCCTTGCGCGCCTGGCGCAGGGCCTCCGACTCCTCCTCGTCCCAGACGAAGTCGGGGTCGGTGGGCTTGCTGCCCTTACCGGCCTCCTCCTCGTCGGCCTCCTCCTCGGTCACCGTGGCGTCGACGACGTCGACCTCCACGGCGTCCACCTCGAGATCGGAGAGGTCGACATCCTCGAGGTCGGCGGCGTCGACCTCCTCGCCGGGGCTCTCCGGCTCGACCTTGGGCTCCTCGCCCTTGGTGGTGCCCTTGCGGGCACGCGTGGTCTTCGCGGGAGCCTTCTTCGCGGTCGACTTCTGGCCCGAGGACTTCGGACGGGGCTTCTTGGCCGCGTCACCCGTGGTGTCGGGCTCGTCCGCCGTGTCCTCGGCGGCCGTCGAGGTCTTGGCGGCGCTCGTTGATTTCGTCCCGCTTCTGGTTGCGGTTCTTGCGGCTGCCACGTACGCCCTTTCACAGCGGTCGATCATGACGAGCCGAGACACGTACGTCCCAGCTTCCTCAGATTCGGGGAACACGGGTCCTGCCTGCGAGTTTGCCTCCCGCAGCAGTGGACCGCGTTCCATTGTAACGATGATGCGCCGGGCCGTCGCGAAGCGATCACTCCCCGGCGTGCTTCCGCATGCCGGAATCAGTGCTCGATTCCCTCCGCGGCGGCCGCCGCAGCACCGACGATACCCGCGTTGTTCTGCAACGACGCCACGATGATCTTGGTGCGCACGTCCAGCAGCGGCACCCATTTCGAGGCCTTCTTGCTCACCCCGCCGCCGACGATGATCAGATCCGGCCAGAGCAGCCCCTCCAGCACGGACAGGTACCGCTGCACCCGCTCCGCCCACTCCGGATAGGACAGCTCCTCGACGTCCTTCACCGAGGCCGCGGCCCGCTTCTCCGCGTCGTGGCCATCCACCTCGAGGTGGCCGAACTCGGTGTTCGGTACCAGTTTCCCGTCGTGGAACAGGGCGCTGCCGATGCCGGTCCCGAAGGTCAGCAGGGTGACCACACCGTTGCGGCCAGCCGGATCGCCGAACCGTATCTCGGCCATGCCGGCCGCGTCGGCGTCGTTCAGCATCGCCACGTCCTCGACGTTCCTGCCGAGCCGCTTGGCGAACAGCGCGTCGGCGTCGGTCCCGATCCAGGACGGGTCGATGTTCGCCGCCGTGCACGCACAGCCCTTCTTGATCACCGCGGGTAAGGTGACGCCGACCGGGCCGTCCCACTCGAAGTGCTCGACCACGCCGGCCACCACCTCGGCGACGGCGTCCGGCGTTGCCGGGCGTGGGGTGTCGATCCGGAGCCGGTCGCCGATGAGCTGGCCCCTTTCCAGGTCGACAAGAGCGCCCTTGATGCCGCTGCCGCCGATGTCGATGCCGAACCCGCGGGTCGCCGTCATTGGCGTGGTCCCTTCATTCTCGATTCAGAACGCCTGCACGCGAGACTTTATCCGGGTGTGGTCCCATGTCCGCGTGGGAGTTATCGAGTCGCAGCTGTCCGACGTTGCCGAACGGGTCGCCACCGAGGCCGCCGAGCTGGTCCGGGACGCGCGAGTGGCGATCCAGGACGGCACGCCACTGCGGGTCGGTACCAAGAGCACCGACACCGACGTGGTGACCGCGGTGGACCACGAGGCCGAGCGGCTCGTCCGCACCCGCCTCGCCGAGCTGCGCCCCGGGGAGCAGGTGCTCGGCGAGGAACAGGGCGGGGCCCACGGTGCGGGGGTGACCTGGGTGGTCGACCCCATCGACGGCACGGTGAACTTCGTCTACGGCTACCCGTGGTTCGCCGTGTCCCTTGCCGCGCAGGTCGACGGCGTGTCGGTGGCGGGCGCGGTGGTGGAACCGGTCAGCGGGCGGTGCTGGAAGGCGGTGCGCGGTGGCGGGGCCACCCTGGACGGCAGGCCGCTGTCGGTGTCCGCGCCGCCGCGGCTGGACCTGACGCTGGTGGGCACGGGCTTCGCCTACCGCGCCGAGCGACGCGGACGGCAGGCCGAGACGGCTGCCAAACTGCTCGGCCAGGTGCGGGACATCCGGCGCAGCGGCTCGGCGGCGCTGGACCTGTGCGCGGTGGCCGCCGGCTGGATCGACGCCTACTACGAGCACGGCCTCTCGCCGTGGGACTGGGCTGCGGGCGCGCTGATCGCGGCGGAGGCGGGTGCGGTGGTCAGCACGCCGGGCACCGACCCGGTCGCCGGTGCCGACTTCACCTGCGCGGCCGCCCCGTCCATTGCGGTGCCACTGCGGGAGGCGCTGATCGAGTGCGGCGCCGCGCGCATCTGATCCTCAGCAGTGCGCCTGGCGGGCCTCGCTGATCCGCTCCGGGGAGATGGTCGGGGCCTGCTCGCCGGTCGCCTGCTCGCCGCC
Source organism: Amycolatopsis aidingensis (assembly GCF_018885265.1). GTDB lineage: Bacteria > Actinomycetota > Actinomycetes > Mycobacteriales > Pseudonocardiaceae > Amycolatopsis > Amycolatopsis aidingensis. Next base: position 4,362,284 of record NZ_CP076538.1, on the reverse strand, counting down.
GCCGGTGCTGCCGTGCCGCTCCGACCATGTGGCGAGCTCGTCCAGGATCTCCTCGGCCTGCGGAGGAGGCCGCACCCCGGTGAAGGTGGTGCCGATGGCCAGGTCGACACTCGCGTCCTTGCGACCGTCCCTGACCAGCTCGAAGCACGGGTCCACCAGGCTCAGCGTGCGCGCCGCCGCCTCGCCGTTCTCGCCGAACCGGATCTGGCCGTGGCAGACCGCCTCCCGCTTGGCGTAGGCGGGGTCGTTGGCAGGTTCGCCCACCTGGGTGAAGCCGAGCTTGCGCAGGGCCTCGGTGGTCATCGCCGCCTGGTTGCGCGCGCCGCTGGCGTTCAGCACGGTGACCGCGACCTTGTCCGGTGGTATCGGCGAGGTGCCGCCCAGCCCGCTGTGGCCGAGCGAGGTGTAGACGGTGCCCTGTGGCGGCGCGGCGGGCGGTTCGCAGCGGACGGCGTCGTCGAGGTCGTTGTTGCGCACGATCACGTTCAGCCAGACGAAGACCGAGATGACGCCGAGCAGGCCGATCACGATGAGCGCGGGCAGGGGACGATACTTGCGGTACGGCTTCGACTTCCGGCTGCCGCCATGGCCGATCCAGCCGCTCCCCGACGTCACCTGGCTAGTCCCTTCACCGATCGTGCCGTTGTCAACACCGTCGTCGCTGATCAGCCTAGGCGTTACAGTCCGGGAGGTTCAGGTCGGTATACCAATTCGTGTTACGAACCGCTCGCCGCGCCTGGTGTGGCCGCCCGACCTGCGAAAATCGGACGAAGATCGGCCACGCCGCTCCTCCTGACGGGTGATGTATCGCGATCTGCGGGTGACCTGTTTCCGGCCTGGGTAAACCATGGGCTACCCTCTGCGGGCTCCGGTGTAGATCGGGATCTTCTCGCAGGGAGATCTGGCTCACTGCGAAGCCGGGCACAAACAGGGGCGCTGGAACGTTGTCCAGCGGCACAAGGACTCACGGGCGGCTCACGGGCGCGGCCCGGGGGTCCGGACATCTGACATCAAAGCTGATCGCAGGGGTGAGGGACAATGGCGACCGACTACGACGCTCCGCGCCGCAGCGAGGCCGACGAGTTGGCCGAAGACTCGTTGGAGGAACTGAAGGCGCGGCGCAGCGAGACTCAGTCCGGCGTCGTCGACGTCGACGAGGACGCGAGTGCCGAGAACTTCGAACTGCCTGGGGCCGACCTGTCCGGATTGTCCGGTGAGGACCTCACGGTGAAGGTGGTTCCGAAGCAGGCCGACGAGTTCACCTGCTCGGTGTGCTTCCTGGTGCACCACCGCAGCCGCCTGGCCGAGGACAACGGCGGCCAGATGATCTGCCGCGACTGTGCCTGATCTGCCCGTGGCGGCCACGGCACCGGCATGGCCCACGGTGGGGGCGGCGATCGGCGGCGATCGAGGTTCGAACATGGCAACAGGGGTGGTGAGCGGCTCGCTTGCCACCCCTGTTGCCATCACCGGGTGCGGAGCAGTTCGGCCAGCGCCGCCGGCTTGCGGGTGCTGATCAGCCAGTAGGGCGTCGGGTCATCGGGATCGGTGACCGTGACCCGCAGCAGCGGGCCCACCCAGCCGCGATGCAGCACGTAGGCGGCAGGGTCCAGTTCCGGGCCGAGCGTCTTGCGCTTGCGCTCCTTACCGATCACCTCGACCTCGCCGACGAACCGGGTCGGCAGGTGGGCCTCGCCGGCCCACAGTTCGCGGGTCCCCTCCTGGCCGGTCTCGGCGACCCGCACCCTGACCCTGCCCAGCGCGAGCAGCAGCCCGGCGACCAGGGGCAGCATGACCAGGTAGGGCAGCCATCCGCGCAGGCCCGGGTAGCCCATGTGGATCTCGGCCGCGAGCAGCCCACCGCCGATCAGCGGCAGCGGCCAGCCCCACCAGGGCACGTACAGCCGTTCGCTGTACAGCACTCGTCCCTTCGCGGTCTCTCCGCTCGTCGCCGTCATCTCGCCCGCTTGTCCGTCCGTCCGTTCGTCTGTGCGTTGATCGGCCGCGCCTGTGCTCTCGCCCACGGGCTCAGGGTAGTCTCGCGGTCCGTGTCCAGCGTGCAGGTACTGCTTTCCCGAACCGATCCCGACGTCCCCGTTCCGAGCTATGCCCGGGACGGTGATGCCGGTGCCGATCTGGTGACCACCACCGACCTCGTGCTCGACCCCGGTGAGCGGGCCCTTGTCGGTACCGGCGTGGCCATCGCGCTGCCGCCCGGTTACGCCGGTTTCGTGCATCCGCGTTCCGGGCTCGCCGCGCGCGCGGGCCTCTCCGTGGTCAACACCCCGGGCACCATCGACTCCGGTTACCGGGGTGAGATCAAGGTGTGCCTGGTCAACCACGATCCGCGCGAGCCGATCAAGCTGACCCGCGGTGACCGGATCGCCCAGCTGGTGATCCAGCGGGTGGAGCGGGCCGAGTTCCTGGAGGTCGCCGAACTCGAGAGTTCCGAGCGGGGCGCGGGCGGATACGGTTCGACCGGGGGACATGCCGTACTCGGCAGCACAGTCGCCGTGGAAGGAACGGAGAGCTAGTGGGGATTTTCGGACGCAAGCGCCGGGGTGCGGACGCGCAGCCTCCGCAGGCGGGGCGGCACGCGGCGCCGGACGAGGAGGATTTCGCCGAGGACGAGTACGAGGACGAGACGGAGGAACCCGCGACGGTCACCGGCGCGGACGGGCCGTACGACCTCGCCGAGGCCCCGGAGGACGAGATCCCGCGGATCGACTTGGGCTCGGTGCGGGTGCCGGTGCCGGACGGCTCGCAGGTGCAGGTCGAGATGGACCAGGCGAGCGGGAACGTGCGCGCGGTGCACGTGGTGACCGCGCACGGCCAGGTGACCGTCAGCGGTTACGCGGCGCCGCGGTCCGGTGGCCTCTGGGCGGAGGTCAGCGCGGAGCTTGCCGAGCAGCTGCGTTCCGACGGCGCCAAGGTGGCCAGCGGTGCGGGCGAGTGGGGGACCGAGCTCTCGGCCGTGGTCGGCGAGGTGGCGCTGCGCTTCGTCGGCGTGGACGGCCCGCGCTGGATGCTGCGCGGGGTGATCGCGGGCCCGCAGTCGCAGGCGGCGCAGGCGCCGGACACCTTGCGGGACATCGTGCGGGGCACCATCGTCGCGCGCGGCGACGCGCCGATGCCGGTGCGTACCCCGTTGCCGATCCAGCTGCCGGAGGCGGTCGCGGAGCACATCGCCCAGCAGCAGTCACAGCAGTCACAGCAACAGCAGGGCTGAGTGGTTCTGGTACGGTCGTACCGTGCCAGGTCTCACCGAATGGTTCGTGTTCCTGGGCACGGCGGCGCTGTTCGCCGTCAGCCCTGGGCCGGGGATGCTGTACGTGCTGGCCAGGAGCCTGCGTGGCGGGAGAAGTGAGGGTGTGCGCTCGGTACTGGGCAACGGGATCGGGGCCTGCGTGCATGTGGTCGCCGCCGCGCTCGGCCTTTCGGCGCTGCTGGCCACCTCCGTGGTCGCCTTCACCGTGGTCAAGTTCGCGGGAGCCGCCTACCTCATCGGCCTCGGCCTGTACCTGATGTTCCAGCGGCGGCACGGGCAGCCCGCGGCCGAGGACGCCGGTGGCACGGCCCGCAGGCTGGCCCGCTCGCCGCTGTTGCAGGGCATCCTCAGCGAGGTGCTGAACCCGAAGACCGCCCTGTACTTCATGGCCCTGCTGCCGCATTTCGTGCACCCCGAGCGCGCTCCCGCGGCGCTGGTCTTCATCCTGCTCGGCCTGATCGCGGTCGCCATGGCCGTGCTCGCGGACCTGGTGGTCGCGCTGTTCGCGGGCGGGATCGGGGCCAGGCTGCGGCGCAACCCGCGCTGGTGGTCGCGGCAGCGGCTGGCCAGCGGTGCCACCATGATCGGGCTGGGTGGTTTCGTGGCCGTGGCCGAGCAGGGAACCTAACGGCTGCGGCCGCGCGCCCGCAGCCAGGCGAGCACCGTGGCGCGGCCCAGCGACTCCCGGTCCCTGCCCAGCGCTTCCAGGGTGGTCTCGCATACCGCGGCGCTGGGCAGCGCGGCCGCCCATTCCCAGGCGACGGCGGCGGGATGCACGGGATCGTCGGTGCAGGTTGCGATGCCAACCGGGACCCCGAGCAGGCGTAGCTCGGCCAGTTCGGGGGCGGGGTGCGAGGCCGCCGCGCGCAGGCCGGTGGCCAGTCCCTCGCCGTAGCGGCGCCAGGCCCGGTCCAGCTCCGCGGCGAGCCAGGCCGGCACCGCGGCGGCGGAGCGGGCCAGGGTCGCGTCCAGGCCGTCCCGGTCCACCTGCTCGGCGGAAACCAGCGCGGCCTGCCGGGCGGGAGCCGCGGCGGGCAAGCCGTTCCATGCCGGCATGGCGGCGAGTACGCCCGCGCAGCGCGCCGGTTCGCGCAGCGCCCACTCGGCCGCCAGATGCGCCCCGAGCGAGATGCCGCCGACCAGGAGGGGCTCTCTGGCCGCCTCAGCCTCGGCGTCGAGCCGGGCCAGGTACCCGCTGGTCAGCGCTTCGGCCGGGGGCGGGGGAGGGGCCAGTACCTCGAGGCCGAGCGCCCGCAGCGGGCCGGCGAAGACCGAGCGCACGAACACCTCGTCCGAACCCGTTCCCGGCAGCAGCACGGCCCGGCGCGCGGGCAGCGTCGCGGGCGTCGGGCCGGGCATAGTCGAGGTCACGTTGCGATCATGGCGGAAAGCGGTTTTTCGCGCCCGGGAAGGGTTACGCTGGTCCCTGCACGGGCCGTTTGAGTCGGGGGCCCCGGAGCACAGGAGTACCGCGTATGCCCGCCAAAGACGGCGGCTACTTCAGCCGGTTGGTTCGCAAGCTGACCAGCGACGTTCAGGATCTCGACGCAGATGACCTCTCGAAGCGTTCGGAAGCGGGAGGGGCGCAGCGTGCCTGTGACTGCCGGTCCGGCCAGGAGGTCATCGTGCTCGGCCGGTTACGCAGTGTCGAGCTGTGCCCGAACACCCAGGCCGTCACCCTGGAGGCCGAGCTTTTCGACGGCACCGACGGCGTGACGCTAGTCTGGCTCGGCAGGCGGCGGATCCCGGGCATCGAGCCTGGCCGCACCATCAAGGCGCGTGGCAGGATGGCCGACCGCGACGGCAAGAAGGTGCTGTACAACCCGTACTACGAGCTGCAGACCAGCACGTAGCGGTTCCGTGGTCCGCTGGACGGCTTTGACAACCGAGGAATGAGTGTTCGCGCATCGTGACTGAGCCCGCTGCCAACTCCGACAAGCAGCCCGAGGCCGAGGACGGCACCACGGGGAAACCGGTGGCCGAGACCGCCGAGCAGGGGGAGCGGGAACAGGATCAGGAGCAGGAGAAGCTGCCCACCATGCTGGAGCAGATGGGCGGCGTCTCCGGCCTCGTCTACTCCGCGGTCCCGGTGGTCGTGTTCGTGCTCGCCAACGCGCTGTTCGGGCTGCAGGCGGGGATCTGGAGCGCGGTGGGTGTCGCCGTCGCGATCACCGTGCTCAGGGTGGTGCGCAAGGAGCCGGTGCAACCGGCGATCTCCGGCCTGTTCGGGGTGGCGATCGCCGCGTTCATTGCCTACCGGACCGGCTCGGCCAAGGGCTTCTTCCTGTTCGGGATCTGGGCGAGCGTGATCTACGGCAGCGTGCTGCTGGTGTCGGTGCTGGTGCGCTGGCCGCTGGCCGGGGTGGTGTGGAACGCCATCAACGGGGCGGGCATGGCCTGGCGCAAGGACAAGTTCTCCCGCTACGGCTACGACATCGCGACCCTGGCGATGGTCGCCGTGTTCGCCGGCCGGTTCGTGGTGCAGCGCTGGCTGTACGACGAGAACCTCACCGGCTGGCTGGCCGTTGCCAAGATCGTGATGGGAGCCCCGCTGTGGGGGCTCGCCCTGCTGGTGGTGGTGTGGGCCGTCCGCCGTTCGGACAAGCGGCTCAAGGCGTTGCGCGAGGCCGAGGAGGCCGCGGACGCCGAAACCGAGGAGAGCCTCCGGCTCAAGTACGGCCAGACCCCGCCCCCGCAACAGGCCTGAACCGTACGGGAACGGCAAAAGCGTGCGCGTGGAGCGCAAACGCGCGCGCGTCAATGGCAAACACGACTGGTCGCCGTGTTTGCCGTCTGCGCGCATGCGTTGGCCGCTCACATCCACGCGTTGGCCGCTCACGCGCATGCGTTGGCTGTTGACTTACGGCCAGTAAGGGTCAGTAGCCGAGGGCGGCGCGGATTTCCGGCTCCACGTCGGTGCGGGCGACGAACAGCAGCTCGTCGCCGGGTTCCAGGGGTTCATCCGGCTGGGGGACGATCACCCGCTCACCACGCAGGATGGTGACCAGCGCGGCATCGCCCGGAAGGGTGACCTCGCGGACCGGGCGGCCGGCCAGGGGCGTCTCCTCGGGAAGGGTCAGCTCGACCAGGTTGGCCTGGCTCTGCCGGAAGGTCATCAGCCGCACCAGGTCACCGACGCTGACGGCCTCCTCCACCATCGCGGCCAGCATCCGCGGGGTGGACACCGCCACGTCCACCCCCCAGGCCTCGGTGAACAGCCACTCGTTGGCGGGGGTGTTCACCCTGGCGACCACCCTGCGCACCGCGAACTCCGTCTTGGCCAGCAGCGAGACCACCAGGTTCACCTTGTCGTCCCCGGTGGCCGCGATGACCACATCACACAGCTGGATCCCGGACTCTTCCAGCGTCGACACCTCGCAGGCGTCGCCGAGTACCCAGTCCGCCTGCTCCACCGTCTCCGGCATGAACTGTGTGGACTCCCGCTCGATCAGCATCACGGCATGCCCGGCGTCGATCAGCTCGGTGGCGATGGACCGCCCCACCGCGCCCGCGCCCGCAATCGCGACCCGCATCAGTCCTCCTCCGGCGCGCGCGCCGCGACGCTGGTGACATCGCTGACCGTGCCCGAGTGCGCGGCCACGTAGACCAGGTCGTCAGCCTGCAGCACGGTCTTGGACTTCGGCAGCACGCCGGTGCCGAAGCGCATGATGAACGCCACCCGCGCGCCGGTGGCGTCCTGCAGGTCACGCACGCTGCGGCCGACCCAGTTCTCGTGCAGCGGCAGCTGCAGCAGCGCCACCGTGCCGGTGGGGTCGCGCCAGGAGGTGGCCACCCCGTCCGGCAGGAGGGTGCGCAGGAAGCGGTCGGTGGTCCAGGGCACGGTCGCCACCGTCGGGATGCCCAGCCGCTCGTACACGGCCGCCCGCTTGTGGTCGTAGATGCGGGCAACCACGTGCTCAACGCCGAAGGTCTCCCTGGCCACCCTGGCCGAGATGATGTTGGAGTTGTCCCCGCTGGAGACCGCCGCGAAGGCCCCGGCCCGTTCGATCCCGGCCTCCACCAGCACCTGGCGATCGAACCCGTTGCCGGTCACCTGCAGCCCGTGGAAGTCGCTGCCGAGCCGCCGGAACGCCTGCCGGCTCTTGTCGACCACCGCCACCTCGTGGCCCAGTCTGCCCAGCGCAGCGGCCAGGGACGCGCCGACCCGGCCGCATCCCATGATCACCACGTGCACGCCGCAATCTCCTCCCGTAGGCGTTCACCCGCCGGAGAACCTACCCTCACCCGTACCGCGTCGCCGCCCCCGCCGCACTTTAGGCTTTCGCGGTGTCCAAGTTCACCACTGCGGCGAAGAGGTTGGTCCTCGGCCGGCCGTTCCGCAGCGACCGGCTTTCGCACACGCTGCTACCCAAGCGCATCGCACTGCCGGTATTCGCGTCCGACCCGATGTCCAGCGTGGCCTACGCGCCGGAGGAGATCCTCCTCATGCTGTCCGTCGCGGGGGCGTCGGCGTACGTGTTCAGCCCCTGGATCGGGCTGGTCGTGGCGCTGGTCATGGTCTCGGTGGTGGCCTCGTACCGGCAGAACGTCCGCGCCTACACCTCCGGCGGCGGGGACTACGAGGTCGCCTCGGTCAACCACGGTCCGCGCTGGGGGCTGGCCGTCGGCAGCGCGCTGCTGGTCGACTACGTGCTCACGGTCGCCGTTTCCATCGCCTCGGCTGCGGCCAACATCGGTTCCGCCGTACCGTTCGTGGCCACCCACAAGGTGGCCTTCGCGGTCGGCGCGATCCTGCTGCTGACCGCCGTCAACCTGCGCGGGGTACGCGAGTCGGGGACCGCGTTCGCCCTGCCCTCCTACGCCTTCGTGGTCGGTATCGTCGGCATGATCGGCTGGGGTGCGTTCCGGGTGTTCGTGCTCGGTGACGAGGTCCGCGCGGAGAGCGCCGACCTCGTCCTGGTGCAGGAGGACACCCACCTCGCCGGGTTCGGCCTGGTCTTCCTGATCCTGCGCGCGTTCTCCTCCGGCAGCGCGGCGCTGACCGGGGTGGAGGCGATCGCCAATGGGGTGCCCGCCTTCCGCAAGCCCAAGGGCCGCAACGCCGCCACCACCCTGCTGCTGATGGGCGTGCTGGCCATCACCATGTTCCTCGGCCTGCTGTTCCTGGCCAGGGTGACCGGGGTGGTGATGGCGGAGCATCCGGAGACCCAGCTGGTCAACGCGCCGGAAGGCTACGAGCAGAAGACCCTGGTCGCCCAGCTGGCGAACGCGGTGTTCGCCGACTTCTCCCCGGGGATCTGGTTCGTCATCTTCTTCACCGGGTTGATCCTGGTGCTGGCGGCGAACACCGCGTTCAACGGCTTCCCCGTGCTCGGCTCGATCCTGGCCCAGGACCGGCACCTGCCGCGCCAGCTGCACACCAGGGGCGACCGGCTGGCCTTCTCCAACGGCATCCTGTTCCTGGCCGGGTTCGCCATCCTGCTGGTGGTGGCCTTCGACGCCGAGGTCACCAGCCTGATCCAGCTGTACATCGTCGGTGTTTTCGTGTCCTTTGTGCTCAGCCAGAGCGGCATGATCCGGCACTGGAACCGCCTGCTGCGCACCGAGACCGACCCGGACGCCCGCCGCCGGATGCGCAAGGCGCAGGCGATCAACTCCTTCGGCCTGTTCATGACCAGCGCCGTGCTGGTCATCGTGCTGGCGACGAAGTTCCTTGCCGGGGCGTGGATCTCGATCGTGGCGATGGCCGCCGTGTACTGGCTGATGACCGCGATCCGCAGGCACTACGACCGGGTCGCCGAGGAGCTGAGCGAGGAGGAGGCCAAGCCACCGGTGCTGCCCTCGCGCAACCACGCGATCGTGCTGGTCTCCAAGCTGCACAAGCCGACGCTGCGCGCGCTGGCCTACGCCAAGGCGACCAGGCCGGACATCCTCGAGGCGGTCACCGTCAACGTGGATGACGCCGACACCAGGGCGCTGGTGGCCGAGTGGGACCGGCACGGCTTCTCCATTCCGCTCAAGGTGGTCGAGTCGCCATACCGGGAGATCACCAAGCCGGTGCTCGACTACGTCAAGCGGGTACGCGGGGACAGCCCGCGCAACGTGGTGACGGTGTTCATCCCGGAGTACGTGGTGGGACGCTGGTGGGAGCAGGTACTGCACAACCAGAGCGCGCTGCGGCTGAAGGGCAGGCTGCTTTTCCAGCCCCGGGTGATGGTGACCAGCGTGCCGTGGCAGCTGGAGTCCTCCAAGCGGCGCTCCGGGACCGGGGCGTGGGAACGGCCGATCGCGGGCGACGTCCGCCGTGGCCTGTACGGCACGCAGCGGGCGACGAATGGCTCGGACAACGGCTCGGACGAGGAGCGCAGGTGAGTGCCACGACGAGTCAGGACAGCTGGCTGGGCCGCACCCTGGAGCTGGAGGTGGGCGCCGTGGCGCACGGCGGCCACTGCGTGTCCAGGGTGGACGGCCGGGTGGTGTTCGTGCGGCACGCCCTGCCCGGTGAGCTGGTGCTGGCCGAGGTCACCGAGGACCGGCAGCGCGGGTTCTGCCGCGCCGACGCGGTACGGGTGCTGCGCGCCTCCCCGCACCGGGTGGAGCCGGTGTGCCCGCTGGCCGCTCCTGGCCTGTGTGGTGGTTGCGACTGGCAGCACGCCGAACCGCAGGCGCAGCGGGAGCTGAAGGCGCAGGTGATCGTCGAGCAGCTGCGCAGGCTGGCCGGGTTGGAGCGCAGCGTGGAGGTCGAGGCGCTGCCCGGCGGCCCGCTCGGCTGGCGCAGCCGGGTGCGGCTGGTGGCCGACGAGGAGGGCAGGGCCGGCCTGCGGGCGCACCGCAGCCACCGGGTGATCCCGCTGGCGGGCTGCCCGATCTCGGTTCCGGAGGCGATGGAGGAGGCGCTGTCCGTGCGCTGGCGGCCGGGCAGCGAGCTGGAGGTGACCGGCGACGGCGCGGGCCGCACGCACCTGCGCGAGCTGACCACCGTGCGAGGCAAGGGGAAGTCCCGGCAGGTCAAGGGCGGCGTCGCCGTGCAGCACGCCGCCGGGCGGGACTGGCGGATCGCGGCGCACGGCTTCTGGCAGGTGCACCCGGCGGCTGCCGACGCGCTGGCCACCGTGGTGGGCCGGTGGGCGGCCGCCAGCCAGGGTGCGCGGGTGTGGGATCTCTACTCCGGGGTGGGGTTGTTCGCCGCCGTGCTGGCCGAGCAGGTCGGTACCGCGGGCGGCGTGCTGGCGGTGGAGTCCAGTGCGCAGGCCGTGCGGGATGGCAGGGCCAACCTGGCCGACCTGCCGCAGGTGCGCTGGCAGGCGGGGCGGGTGGACCAGGTGCTGCGGCAGGTCGACGAGCGTCCGGAGGTCGTCGTGCTGGACCCGCCGCGTAAGGGCGCGGGTAACGCCGTGGTCGAGGCGATCGCACGGGGGCGGCCGGAGCGGGTGGTGTACGTGGCCTGCGACCCGGCTGCGCTGGCCCGTGACCTGGCCACCTTCGCCGGGCATGGTTACCACCTCGCCGGGTTGCGTGCCTTCGACGCCTTCCCGATGACCCACCACGTCGAGTGCGTCGCCCTCCTCAGCCCGGCGAAGTGATAGCGCTGACATGACACCTTGATAACGAGCCCATGACGGTTCCCTTGCCGGACCGCCCCACTGGCAACCCGCCCCGGTGCACCCGACCACGAGCGGGAAAGCCAGGAGGTTCGGATGATGAACGCGCACACCAGGCGCGGTCGTACCACCGGGGTGGCCCTCGGGGCCGTGGCAGCGCTCGCCCTCGCGTCCTGCGGCGGTGACGGTGTGCCTGCCGGAGACGAAGCCGGGGGCGAACCGCAGCGGGGCGGCACGCTGAACATCGTCGGCAAGGGCGATGTCACCAGCATGGACACCGCGTTCTCCTACTACACGCTGAACTACGTGCTCATGCGCGGTTTCACCCGGCAACTGATCACCTACCCCACCACCAACGACATCGAGGAGGCCGGGCAACTCGTCGCTGATATGGCGACCGAGGTGCCCAGCAAGGACAACGGCGGAATCAGCTCCGACGGGTCGACCTACACCTTCACCCTCAAGGAGGGTGTGCGGTGGAACACCGAGCCACCGCGCCAGGTCACCGCCGCCGATATGGAGCGCGGAATCGAACGGCTATGCAACCCGGTCAAACCGAGTGGTGCCCTTTCGTACTACACCTCCACGATCGAGGGTATGCGGCAGTACTGTGACGGCTTCTCCGAGGTCGAGGGCACCGCCGAGGCCATCGGGAACTACGTCCGGGACAACGCGATCTCCGGGATCGAGGTCGTCGACGAGCGGACGATCAGGTTCACCTTGCTGCACCCGACCCCGGACTTCCTCAACATCATGGCGGAGTACTTCGCCACGCCCGCTCCCGAGGAGTACCTCCAGTACGTGCCGAGCAGCCAGGAGTTCAACCAGAACGTGCTGTCCAACGGCCCATATCAGGTCACGAGCTACGACCCTGGCAGCGAGATCGTGCTGGAGCGGAATCCCGCCTGGGAGAAGGGCACCGACGGGGTACGCGAGGCCTATCTCGACCGGATCCACGTGCAGGAGGGCCTGAGCCAGCAGTCCGCCTTCCAGCAGGTGTCCGCTGGCACCGCCGACCTGCTCTGGGACACCCCGCCGCCGACCTCCCAGCTGCCCACCCTGTACGGCGACGACCGGCTGGAGCTGGTGGAGAACGGCCTGTTCAACAAGTACATCGTGTTCAACATGGTGAGCCCGAACGAGGACGGTGCCACCGGAAAGACCGCCGTGCGCAAGGCGATCAACTATGCGGTGAACAAGGACGCCATCATCCAGGTCTACGGCGGCCCGCAGGTCGCCAGCCCCGCCTGCCAGGTGATGCCGACCCTGTCCCGCGGCCATATCGACAACTTCGGGTGCCCGTACGGTAGCGAGGGTGGCACCGGCAACGTCCAGCGGGCGCGGCAGCTGCTCGCGGAGGCGGGCTACCCCGACGGGCTGACCCTGCGGATGAAGTACCGCAACGCGGGTAACCATCCCGAGGTCGCCCAGACGCTCAAGGACAGCCTGCAACGGGTGGGTATCACCCTGCAAACCGAGCCGGTGCCCGGCGACGACTTCTACTCCGGGTTCCTCCAGGTGCCGGACAACGCCAGGCGAGGCGCCTGGGATATCGCCGCCCCCGGCTGGATTCCCGACTGGTTCGGCCTCAATGGACGGACTTACCTACAGCCGCTGTTCTACAGCGGGGACATCGAGCGGGACAGCGAAAGCTGGGGCACCAACTACGGGTTCTACGACAGCGAGCGGGTGAACAGCCTGATCGAGGAGGCCACCTCAGCGGCGAGCGCCGAGGACGCCGTCGCCGCCTTCGAGGAGGCCCAGCGGCAGCTCATCGCCGACGCCGCGATCGTGCCGGTGATGTGGCAGAAGAACCCGCAGTTCCATTCGCGCCGAGTCGAAGGCTTCGCGGGCTTCCCGAACGCGCTGGGGGACGTCACGCATATGTGGCTGGCCGGCTAGCCGGAAGCGGAGGGAAGCGATGAGTCTGCTCGATGTGGACGACATCAACGTCTCCTTCGCCACCCCGGACGGGACGCTGCATGCCGTGCGGGACGCCTCATTCGAACTCGAGTCCGGGCAGGCCCTGGGCATTGTCGGCGAGTCCGGCTCCGGCAAGAGCGTGCTGATGCAGACCGTGCTGGGGCTCACCCGGGGTGCGCGGGTGTCCGGGCACGCCTACTTCGAGGGGCGCGACCTGCTCGCCATGGCCGAGGCCGAGCGCAGGCGGATCCGGGGCGCGCGGATCGGGATGGTCTTCCAGGATCCGCTGACCAGCCTGCACCCGCATTACCGTGCCGGCTGGCAGATCATCGAGATGATCCGCGCGCACCGGGACGTGTCGAAGCGGGACGCTCGGGCCAGGGCGATCGAGTTGCTGGACCGGGTGGGTATCCCGCAACCCGATCGCCGGGTGGACGCGTTCCCGCATGAGCTCTCCGGCGGTATGCGGCAGCGGGTGATGATCGCGATGGCGATGGCTCTGGAACCCGCCCTGCTGATCGCGGACGAGCCGACCACGGCGCTCGATGTCACCGTGCAGGCACAGATCCTGGCGTTGATGACCCGGCTGCGGGAGGAGTCCGGCAGTGCCGTGATCGTGATCACGCACGATCTCGGGGTGGTCGCCGAGATGGCCGACACGATCATGGTGATGTACGCGGGCGGGCCGGTGGAGCGTGCCGACCGGCGCACCCTGTACCAGGCGCCGCACCACCCGTATACCAGGGGACTGCTGCGTTCCCTGCCGTCCGGGGAACGGGGTACCCGGATCGACTCCATCGCCGGGCAGCCGCCCAGCCTGGTCACCGTCCCGCCGGGCTGCCCGTTTCATCCTCGGTGCCCGTTCGTGATGGACCGGTGTGTCACCGACTCGCCTGTGCTGCGCCCGGTCGAGGGCGCGGCACAGGTCCAGGACCATCGGTCGGCGTGCTGGCTGCCGGAGGACGCCGTGGGCCTCGGCACCGGGGCGGATGAGCGGCGCAGCACCGCCGCACGGGCGGCGCGCGGCCCGGTGGTGCGCGCCCAGCTGGGGAGCGCATCGTGAGCGGGCGGGAGAGCCGGGGCGAGGTGCTGCTGCGGCTGGAGGAGGTGGCCAAGCACTTCCGGGTCAAGGGAACCGGCTGGTTCGGCAGGGGCGCGAGCTACGTCCGGGCGGTCGACGGGGTCAGCCTCGAGCTGCGCCGCGGCGAAACACTGGGACTGGTCGGCGAGACCGGCTGCGGAAAGTCCACTTTGGCCCGATGCGTCGCCAGGCTGTACCAGCCGACCGCGGGCTCGATCACCTTCGACGGCCAAGACATCTCCCGGCTGTTCCGGCGCAGGATGCGCCCGCTGCGCCGGGACATCCAGATGATTTTCCAGGACCCGTACGGCTCGCTGAACCCGCGGCGCCGCGTGGGTGCGATCATCGGCGACCCGTTCACCATCCACCGCACCGACACCAGACGAGAACGCAGGCAGCGGGTACAGCAGCAGATGCAGCTGGTGGGCCTGAACCCTGAGCACTACAACCGGTTTCCGGCCGACTTCTCCGGCGGGCAGCGGCAGCGCATCGGGATCGCCCGCGCGCTCGCGCTGCGGCCGCAGCTGGTCGTCTGCGACGAACCCGTGTCGGCACTGGACGTCTCCATCCAGGCCCAGGTGATCAACCTGCTGGCCGATCTGCAGGACGAGTTCGGCCTCAGCTACCTGTTCATAGCCCACGACCTCTCGGTGGTGCAGCACGTCAGCGACCGCATCGCGGTGATGTACCTGGGCCAGGTCAGCGAGGTCGCCGCGACCGGTGAGCTGGTGGACCGGCCGCGGCATCCGTACACCAACGCGCTGCTGTCCGCGATCCCCGTGGCCGACCCGGAGCCCGTTCGGAGCCGAGAGCGGATCGTGCTTTCCGGGGACATGCCGTCCCCGATCGACCCGCCGAGCGGTTGCCGTTTCCACCCGCGTTGCCCCAAGGCGGCGCCCTACTGCGTGCAGCGGGAACCGGTGCTGGAGCCCCGGCTCGGTGATCGGCCCGAGCACGCCGCCTCCTGCCACTTCCCGGTCGCGGAGGGGGAGAACCTCGCCCGGCAGCGCCCGAGCACCGACGAGTCGCGCCGCCACGCCGGCCATCCCGGTGACCGGGCGGGCGCGGAAGGGACGGCACGAGATGGCCGAGGCTGATCAGCGAGAACCGGAGCAGGAACCGGGTCCGCGACGAGAGAGCCGCATCGCGGGCCGCAGCCCCTGGCGCCTGGGCTGGGAACGGCTCCGCCGGGACCGGGTGGCGATGGCCTCCGCGGCCGTGATCGTCCTCATCGGGCTTGCCGCCGCGTTCGCCGGGGTGGTCTCCGACCTGGTCGGGCACCCGCCCGGCGCGCAGTACCGGGACATCGGGCTGAGCCCTTCCGGGATCCCGCAACCGCCGAGCTCCACGTTCCTGTTCGGCACCGACGGCCTTGGCAGGGACGTGTTCGTGCGAGTGCTGCACGGCACCAGGATCTCGTTGCTGATCGGGGTCGCCTCCAGCGCCTCGGCCGTCCTGCTCGGCACCGCGATCGGGATCACGGCAGGCTATTTCGGCGGTGCGATCGACACCCTGCTGGCCAGGATGCTCGACGTCATCCTGTCCATGCCGTTCCTGCTGTTCGGTGTCGCGCTGGCCGCGGTGCTCGGGCCGAGCCTGTGGTTGGTCGTCGGCGTCATCGTGTTCTTCACCCTTGCCGCAGTGGGGCGCATCGTCCGTGGGCAGACCCTTTCCATCCGGGAGAAGGAGTATGTCGAAGCTGCCCGGTCACTCGGGGCCGGTGACCGGCGGATCATGTTCACCGAGATCCTGCCCAACGTGCTCGCCCCGGTGCTGGTGTACGCCAGCCTGCTGGTGCCGATCGCCATCATCTTCTCCGCCAGCCTTTCCTTCCTCGGTCTCGGCGTGCCACCCGGGACACCGGCGTGGGGAGTGATGCTGCGGCAGGCGATCGACTACTACACCGTTGCGCCGTGGTTGTTCGCCTTTCCCGGCGGGGCGCTGCTGCTCACGACCCTGGCATTCAACCTGCTCGGCGACGGTATCCGGGACGCACTCGATCCGAAGGCGCAGGGCCCGGCGTGAGGCCGGGCAGGCGAAAGGAGCTATCGCATGCTGCGCTTCCTGGTTCGCCGCACCCTGTACGGGGCCGTGGTCGTGTGGATCATCAGCGTGGTGGTGTTCGCGCTGTTCTTCATCGCCCCGCAGAACGTGGCCCGCAAGCTTGCCGGCAGACAGGCGGACATCCAGACGGTGCGGACGATCCGCGAGGATCTCGGCCTGGACCGGCCACTACTCGACCAGTACGGCGACTTCCTGTGGGGACTGCTACACGGCGACCTCGGCTACTCCTACTACAGCGACGAACCGGTCAGCGCGAAGATCATCGACGCGCTGCCGGTCACCATCTCGCTGGCCGCGGGTGCTGCCGTCATCTGGATCGTGCTCGGCGTTTCCATCGGGGTGCTGTCCGCGTTACGGCCTCGCAGCCTCGCCGACCGCGCCGCCACCACCTTCGCGCTGCTGTTCTACTCGATGCCCACCTTCCTGCTCGGGTTGCTGCTGTTGTACTTCCTCTTCTACCAACTGCACCTGGCGGGCATCGACTGGTTCCCCGCGGCGACCTACGTTCCGCTGTCGGAGGATCCGGCCCAGTGGGCCCGGCATCTGATCCTGCCGTGGATCACCCTGGCGCTGGTGCTGACCGGGACCTACATCCGGCTCACCAGGGGCTCGATGCTGGACGCGCTCGGCGAGGACTACATCCGTACCGCCAGGGCCAAGGGGATCAGCGAGAGCCGGGTCACCGTCCGGCACGCCCTCCGCAGCGGGATCACGCCGATCGTCACCCAGTTCGGTGTCGACTTCGGCACCCTGGTCGGCGGCGTGCTGATCACCGAGCAGGTGTTCGGGCTGCAGGGCCTCGGCTATCTGGCCGTCACCTCGGTGGTCCGGGGCGACCTGCCCGTCGTGATCGGGGTCGTGATGATCGCCTCGGTGTGCACCGTGGTGGCCAACATGGCGGTGGACTTCTCCTACGCCGTCCTCGACCCCCGCGTCCGTCTCTCCTGAGGGCTCAGGAGTCCTCCGCCAGCAGGTCGGCGCACTTCTCGCCGATGGCCATGGTGGTGATGCACGGGTTGACCGCGACAAGGAACGGCATGACGGATGCGTCGGCCACGCGCAGGCCGTCCACCCCGCGTACCCGCAGCCGGGCGTCCACCGGTGCCATCGGGTCGCCAGCCGGGCCCATCTTCACCGTGCACGCCGGGTGGTAGACGGTGTTGTGCGTCTTGCGGAGGTAGTCGGCGATCTCGTCATCGCTGCGCGCGTCCGCGCCGGGAGCCAGCTCCGCGCCCGCCCACTCGGCCATCGCGGGCTGGGACACGATCTCCCTGGCCAGCTTGACCCCGTGAGTCATCACCCGGATGTCGTGCGGATCGGTGAAGTAGCGCGGATCCACCTTCGGCTTGTCCCGGAAGTCCCTGGTGCTCAGCCGGACCGTGCCGGTGGAGCGGGCCCTGGTCACGTTCGGGGTGAGGCAGAAACCGTTCTCGGTGGTCGGGTAGCCGTACCGCAGGGTGTTCAGGTCGAAGGGCACCGAGCCGTAGTGGAACATCAGGTCCGGGCGGTCCAGCCCGTCCTGCGTGGTGGTGAAGATCCCGATCTCCCACCACTGGGTGGACTCGGTGGTCATCGGCTTGCGGGCCTCCCACTGCACCAGGCCCTCCGGGTGGTCCTGCAGGTTCGCGCCGACGCCGGGGGAGTCGACCAGCACCTCCACCCCGACCTCGCGCAGGTGCTCGGCCGGCCCGATACCGGACAGCATCAGCAGCTTCGGCCCGTCGATGGCGCCCGTGCTGAGCACCACCTCCTTCCGGGCGGTGATCCGCTCGCTGTGCTGCAGGTCCTCGGTCAGCACCTCGACCCCGGTGCAGCGGGTGCCGTCGAAGGTGAGCCGCTTCGCGCGCACCCCGGTGCGCACGTGCAGGTTCGGCCGGGTGCCGAGGATCGGGTGCAGATAGGACACCGAGGCTGAGGAGCGGGTGCCGTCCTCGCGCGCGTTGATCTGGAACCAGTTGGCGCCATGGGTCACGGTCCGGCCGGAGTTGAACTCGGCGCGCGGGATGCCGGCCTGGGCACAGGCCTCCAGCAGCGCGGCCCCCGCCGGGTCGCGCGGCGGCACCGAGCGGATGGTCACCGGGCCGGACCGGCCGTGGTGCTCGCCGGGGCCGTCGTTGGTCTCCAGGCGCCGGTACAGCGGGAAGATGTCCGCCGCCGACCAGCCGGGCAGGCCGAGCGAGGCCCATTCGTCCAGGTCCTCGGCCGGGGCCCAGAACGCGATGCAGGAGTTGTGCGATGAGCAGCCGCCGAGCACCTTCGCCCTGGCATGGCGCAGGAAGGAGTTCCCGGACTCCTGCGGCTCGACCAGGTAGTCCCAGTCGTACCCGGACTCCAGCAATCCCATCCAGCGGTCCAGTTCCAGGATGGCTGGATCGTCCACATCGGATGGTCCAGCCTCCAGCAGGCAGACGGTCACGTCCGGGTTCTCGGACAACCTCGCGGCCACCACCGAACCGGCCGTGCCGCCGCCCACGACGACATAGTCGAACTCGCTGCCGAACTCACTGCTCAAGACGTCGATCCTCCTCGGCCTGGTCAGGCCTGCTCGCCGGAGAACCAGTACCCGGGTGCGGGTCGCAGGTTCTGGTAGATGTGCTTCGCCTCCTGGTATTCGGCGAGGCCACTGGGGCCGAGTTCGCGCCCGAAACCGGACTGCTTGAACCCGCCCCATTCGGCCTGCGGCAGGTAGGGGTGGAAGTCGTTGATCCACACCGTGCCGTGCCGCAGCCTGCCGGCCACGCGCTGGGCGCGCCCGGCGTCGTTGGTGAACACCGCACCGGCCAGGCCGTAGTGCGTGTCGTTCGCGATGCGGACCGCCTCGTCCTCGTCGGTGAAGGTCTCCACGGTCAGCACCGGGCCGAAGGACTCCTCGACCACCGCGGTGCCACCCCGCCGCACGTTGTCCAGCACGGTTGGCAGGTAGTAGTAGCCGTCGGCCAGCCGCTCCTCCTCCGGGCGCCTGCCGCCGGTGCGCAGCACGGCGCCCTCGGCGATGGCGGCGGCCACATAGGCCTCCACCTTCTCCCGGTGCGCCGCGGAGATCAGCGGGCCGGTCTCGGCGTCGGGGTCGAAGGGCCCGCCGAGCCGGATCAGCTCGGCCCTGCGCACCACCTCGTCCACGAAGGCGTCGTGGATGCTCTCCTCGACGATCAGCCGCGCTCCAGCCGAGCACACCTGGCCGGAGTGCAGGAAGATCGCGGTGAGCGCGTAGTCGACCGCGGTCTCGAAGTCCGCGTCCGCGAACACCACGTTCGGGTTCTTCCCGCCCAGCTCCAGGGCCACCTTCTTGACCGTGGCCGCGGCGGCCGCTGCGATCCGGCGGCCGGTGACCAGCCCGCCGGTGAAGGACACCAGGTCCACGTCCGGATGCTCGGCAAGCGGGGCGCCGACCTCGGGCCCGGCGCCGAGCACCAGGTTCGCCACCCCGTCCGGCACCCCCGCGTCGGAGAGCAGGCGCATCAGCAGGATCGAGGTGTGCGGGGTCAGTTCGCTCGGCTTCAGCACGAAGGTGTTCCCCGCGGCCAGCGCGGGCGCCACCTTCCATGCCGTCTGCAGCAGCGGGAAGTTCCACGGGGTGATCAGCCCGCAGACCCCCACCGGCTCGTACACCACCCGGCTGAACGCGTCCGGGTTGCCGGTGTCCACCACCCGGCCCGCGTCCTGGCCTGCCAGCTTGCCGAAGTACCGGAAGCAGGCCGCGATGTCGTCGAGGTCGTACTCGCTCTCTACCAGCCGCTTGCCGGTGTCCAGCGACTCGGCGCGGGCGAAGCTGTCCTTGCGCCGCTGGAGCAGCTCGGCGGCGCGCAGCAGCACGTCCCCGCGTTCGGCTGCCGGGGTGGCAGGCCACGGTCCGTTGTCGAAGGCCTCGCGGGCGGCCGCGATGGCCGCCTCGGTGTCGTCGCGGCTGCCCTCGGCCACGCTCGCCACCAGCGAGCCGTTCGCGGGGCAGTGGATGTCCCGCGTCCTGCCGTTCCTGGCCGCCACCCACTGGCCACCGATAAAGAAATCCGCCATCGAACCCTCTCGCCTGATGTCCGCCGATTGGAGCAGCCGAGATCCTACGCGGTGTGGTCCGTGGCGCCTCCGCTGTAGTAATCCGGGCCACGTCCGGCTGGTGCCCGGCCGGGTGACCAGCGGGGAGGCCGGTGTCACCCGCTCGGGGAAATTCGCGGGCTCCGGTGCTCCGTAGACTGGGCCGAAGCACTCCTATCGAATGACGACGGGCGAGGTGGAGCGTGACGTTGCTGGAATCCGTGCACGGGCCGGCCGATCTCAAACGGATGGACCAGGGCGAGCTGACCAGGCTGGCCGACGAGCTCAGGGATTTCCTCGTCGACAAGGTGTGCACGAATGGTGGCCACCTTGGCCCGAACCTGGGCGTGGTCGAGCTCACTCTCGCCATCCACCGGGTGTTCGACTCCCCGCGGGACGCCGTGCTGTTCGACGTGGGGCATCAGTCCTACGTGCACAAGGCGGTCACCGGCCGCAGCGCGGAGTTCGCCGGGCTGCGCCAGCAGGGCGGGATCGCCGGGTACCCGGCCCGCGCCGAGAGCGAGCACGACCTGGTGGAGAACAGTCACGCCTCCACCGCCCTGTCCTATGCCGACGGTCTCGCCAAGGCCTTCCAGCTCGCCGGCGAGGACCGGCACGCCGTGGCGGTGGTCGGTGACGGCGCGCTCACCGGCGGCATGTGCTGGGAGGCGCTGAACAACATCGCGGCCGACCCGCACCGGCCGATCGTCATCGTGGTGAACGACAACGGGCGTTCCTACTCGCCGACCATCGGCGGTCTCGCCGAGCACCTGGCCGCGTTGCGGCTGCAGCCCGGCTACGAGCGGTTGCTGGACGGCGGTCGCGAACTGCTGCAGTCCACCCCGGTGGTGGGCAGGCCGCTGTACGCCGCGCTGCACGCGGCCAAGGCGGGCCTGAAGGACGCGCTGAGCCCGCAGCGGATGTTCTCCGACCTCGGGCTGAAGTACCTCGGCCCGGTGGACGGGCACGACCTCACGGCGCTGGAGAAGGCCCTGCACAACGCCAGGGCCTTCGGCGGCCCGGTGATCGTGCACGCGGTCACCGAGAAGGGCCACGGTTACCCGCCCGCGGTGAACCACGAGGCCGACCAGATGCACCAGACCGACCCGATCGACCGGTCCACCGGCAAGCCGCCGGCCAAGGGCACGAGCTGGACCTCGGTGTTCGGCAGCGAGCTGGCCAGGATCGGCGAGGAACGCCAGGACGTCGTGGCGATCACCGCCGCGATGCTGCGCTCCACCGGGCTGCACACCTTCGCCGAGGCCCATCCGGACCGCTGGTTCGACGTCGGCATCGCCGAGCAGCACGCGATGACCTCGGCGGCGGGGCTGGCGATGGGCGGGATGCACCCGGTGGTCGCGGTGTACTCCACCTTCCTCAACCGTGCCTTCGACCAGCTGCTGATGGACGTGGCACTGCACCGCCAGCCGGTGACCGTGGTGCTGGACCGGGCCGGTATCACCGGCCCGGACGGCCCCAGCCATCACGGCATGTGGACCTGTCCCTGCTCGGCATGGTCCCCGGCATCCGGGTGGCGGCACCGCGGGACGCGCAGACCCTGCGCGAGGAGCTGCGCGAGGCGGTGGCCATCGACGACGGGCCCAGCGTGCTGCGGTTCTCCAAGGGCGGGGTCGTGGAGTCGGTGCCCGCGCAGCGCCGGATCGGCCCGGTGGACGTGCTGCGTACCCCGGAGCCGGGCGGGCAGGACGTGCTGCTGGTCGCGGTCGGCGCGTTCGCCAGGCTCGGCCTCACCGCCGCCGACCGGCTCGCCGACCAGGGCATCGGGGTCACCGTGGTGGATCCCCGGTGGGTGCTCCCGGTGCCGGGGGAGCTGGTGGAACTGGCCCGGGAGCACCGGATGGTGGTCACCGTGGAGGACAGCGGGCGGCACGGTGGCTTCGGCTCCGCGCTGGCGACCGCGCTGCGGGACGCCGAATACGACATCCCGCTGCGCGATCTCGCCGTCCCGCAGGAGTTCCATCCGCACGGATCCCGGGACGAGGTGCTCGCCGCGGTCGGGCTGACCGCACAGGACGTGGCCCGCAAGGTAACCGGCTGGGCGGCCGAGGTGATCGGCGAGCCGCGGCCGGGCGCGGTCGCGCCGCCGCAGTTCCGCTCCGCGCACGACTAGCGTGTCGCCGTTCGGTGCCGCACTGACCGAGAGGCCGCTGCTGCTGGACGGCGGGCTCGCCACGGAGCTGGAGGCACGGGGACACGATCTCTCCGACGCGCTGTGGTCGGCCCGGCTGCTGGTGGACGCGCCGGAGGAGATCGTGGCCGCGCATGCCGCGTTCGTCCGGGCCGGCGCGGCCATCGTCATCACGGCCAGCTACCAGGCGGGGTTCGCCGGTTTCGCGGCCAGGGGTGTCGATCGGGTGGCGGCCGAGCGGCTGCTGGGCCGCAGTGTCGAGCTGGCAAGGCGAGCCGGGCCGCGGTGGGTCGCCGCCTCGCTCGGGCCGTATGGCGCGTTGCTCGCCGACGGCTCGGAGTACCGGGGCCGCTACGGGCTCAGCAGGCGGGAGCTGGTGGCCGTGCACCGGCCGCGGGCGGAGGCGCTGGCCGCGGCCGGGCCGGACGTGCTGGCGCTGGAGACGGTGCCGGATGTGGAGGAGGCCGCGGCGCTGCTCACCGCCGTGGCCGGGCTCGACACACCGGCCTGGCTCTCGTACACGATCTCCGGCGGCCGGACCCGTGCGGGGCAGCCGCTTGCCGAGGCCTTCGCGGTGGCTGCGGGCAACGACCAGGTCCTCGCGGTGGGAGTGAACTGCTGCGATCCGGCGGAGGTGGCGGAGGCGGTCACGGTGGCACGGGAGGTCACCGGCAAGCCGGTGATCGCCTACCCGAACAGCGGCGAGGGCTGGGACCCCGCCACCCGCCGCTGGACCGGCACCTCCCGGTTCACCCCGGCGGAGGCCTCCCGCTGGATCGCCGCGGGCGCCACGATCGTCGGCGGCTGCTGCCGCGTGCGTCCCGCAGACATCGCCGCCCTGAGCCCACGGCGGTGACCGAACCGGATGGAACCGTGGCCGGTGTCGCGCTGGGTGAGCCGGTGAGCCGCGCGGGTCACCCAGGTAGCTCTCAGGAATCTGTGGCACGGTGTTGACGTGCGGATTCTGGTAGTTGAGGACGAAGAGCCCCTCGCCGAGGCGATCGCGCGCGGCCTGCGCCGCGAGGGCATGGCCGTGGATATCGCGTTCACCGGCGACGAGGGGCATGAGAAGGCGGCGATCACCCGGTACGACGTCGTCCTGCTGGACCGCGACCTGCCCGGGATGTCCGGCGACGAGCTGTGCAAGGAGATCGTCGGTTCCGGCGAGCTGACCAGGGTGCTCATGCTGACCGCGAGCGGCGCCGTCGCCGACCGGGTGGAGGGCCTGTCCCTGGGGGCCGACGACTACCTCGCCAAACCGTTCGCCTTCCCGGAACTGGTCGCCAGGGTGCGTGCCCTCGGCAGGCGCGCCACCCCGGCGGCGCCGCCCCTGCTGACCGCGGGCGATGTCGAGCTGGATCCGGCGCGGCGTACCGTACGCAGGTCGAGTGGGCCGGTGGAGCTCACCCGCAAGGAGTTCGGCGTGCTCGAGGTGCTGCTTTCCGCGGGCGGTTCCGTGGTGAGCAGCGAGGAGCTGCTGGAGCGGGTGTGGGACGAGAACGCCGATCCGTTCACCACGACGGTGCGAGTGACGGTGATGACATTGCGGAAGAAGCTGGGTGAGCCGGGGATCATCGAGACGGTGGTCGGCTCCGGGTACCGCGTGCCCGACGCCGGCCAGCGGTGACCGGTGAGCGGTGCTGCCGGCCTGCTGCCGGCACGCAGCCTGCGTGCCCGGATCACCCTGCTGGCCACCCTGCTGGCGGCGGGTGTCAGCCTCATCCTGCTGTGGCTGACCTGGACCCTGGTCGGGGACGCGGTCGCCGAGGTACCGCAGATGCCGCCGGGCACCACCGTCCGGGTCGACGGGGTCGTCGTGGAGGCCGCCACGCTGGCGGAGCACCTGCGCGACCAGGCGCGGCAACGGGTCCTGGTGGCGGGTGCGGTGGCGTTCTGCTGCGTGGTCGCGGCCACCGGCATCCTGGCCTGGACGCTCACCTCGCGGGTGCTGCTGCCGCTGCGCGAGATCACCACCACCGCCCGCAGGCTCTCCGGGGAGTCCATGGGCGAGCGGATCGGCACCCTGCGGAGCCGGGACGAGCTGGCCGAGCTTGCCGAGACCTTCGACGCCATGCTGGACCGGTTGCAGGCCGCCTTCGACGGGCAGCGCCATTTCGTCGCCAACGCCAGCCATGAGCTGCGCACCCCGTTGTCGGTGATCCGTACCGAGCTGGACGTGACGCTCGCCGATGAGCAGGCCGACGAGGCCGAGCTGCGCCGGATGGCCGAGGTGGTGCGGCACGCCACCGAGCGGGCGGAGAACCTGGTGAACTCGCTGCTGCTGCTGGCGCGCACCGACGGGGCCGGGCTCGCCTCCACCGAGCCGGTGGACCTCGCCGCCGTGGTGGACAGCGCCTGGCGGGCGGTGCGGGCCGAGGCGCGGCAGCGCGAGCTGCGGGTGGAGCTGAACACGGTGTCCGCGCCGGTGGCTGGGGACCCGGCCCTGCTGGAGCGGGTGGCAGGCAACCTGCTGGAGAACGCCGTGCGGCACAACCTGGACGGGGGCTGGATCGAGGTCAGCACCCAGCCGGGCGCGCAGTGGTCGATGTTGTGGGTGCGTTCCTCCGGGGCGCTGGTCGACCCGGCGACGGTGACCGAGTTGTTCGAACCGTTCCGCCGGGCCGGGGTGGCGCGCACCGCGCGCTCCGGTGCCGGGCTCGGGCTGTCCATCGTGCGTGCCGCGGTACAGGCGCACGGTGGCACGCTGTCCGCGGAACCGGTGGTGGGCGGCGGTCTCGCGGTCAGCGTGTACCTGCCCGCTGTGCCCGGCTGACGCGGGCGGGTTACCGTGCGGGCATGACCTCCACTGTCGCCCTGTCCGAGGACGTCCACCTGCCGCGGATCGGTTTCGGGGTCTACAAGATCCCGGACGAGGAGGTGACCGGGCCGTGCGCACGGCGATCGAGGCCGGTTACCGCAGCATCGACACCGCGACGCTGTACCGCAACGAGCGTGGTGTCGGCAGGGCCGTGCGGGAGTGCGGGCTGCCGCGCGAGGAGCTGTTCGTCACCACCAAGCTGTGGAACACCGACCACGGCTACGAATCCGCGTTGCGGGCTTTCGACATCAGCCTCGCCGAACTCGGCCTGGACTACGTCGACCTGTATCTGATCCACTGGCCGCAGCCGAAGCAGGACCGTTATGTGGAGACCTGGCGGGCACTGCAGAAACTGCGGGCGGACGGCAGGGTACGGGCGATCGGCGTGTCGAACTTCGCCGAGCAGCACCTGCGCAGGTTGCTGGAGGAGACCGGGGTGGCGCCCGCGGTGAACCAGATCGAGGCGCACCCGCATCTGCAGCAGGCTGCGCTGCGGGCTTTCCACGAGCGCAACGAGATCGTCACCGAGGCCTGGCGGCCGCTTGGCCGCGGCCAGGACCTGTTCGACACCACGGTGGTGCGGACCGTGGCGGAGAAACACGGCAAGACACCGGCACAGGTGGTGTTGCGCTGGCACCTCGAGATGGGGCACGTGGCGATCCCGAAATCGGTCACCCCGGAGCGGATCGCGGAGAACATCGACGTGTTCGACTTCGAGCTGGACGCTCAGGACGTCGCGGGCTTCGCCACGCTGGAGGCAGGCACCCGGCTCGGCCCCGACCCGGAGGCGTAGCGGCCGCCCGCGCGGTAGGCGGTCGGGCTGGTGCCGCGGACCCGTTTGAAGGCGGTGCTGAACGCGAACCCGTCGGCGTAGCCGACCCTGGAGGCCACGGTGGCCACCGTGCTGCCCGGTTCGGTGAGCAGGTCCGCGGCCAGCGTCATCCGCCAGCCGGTGAGATAGGCCAGCGGTGGCTCGCCGACCATGGCGGTGAACCGCCTGGCGAACGCGGCCCTGGACGCACCGGCGGCCCTGGCCAGCCCGGCGACCGTCCACGGGCGGGCCGGTTCGTCGTGGATCGCCCGTAGCGCGGTCCCCACCACCGGGTCGGCCAGCGCGCGGTACCAGGCGGGCGGGTCGGCCTCGGGCCTGGCGAACCAGTCCCGCAACGTGCACACCAGCAGCAGGTCGAGCAGCCGGTCCAGGACCAGCTGCTGGCCAGGCCGTTCCCGCTCCAGCTCCACCTTGATCAGGTCGAACTCGGGGCAGGGCTGCCCGTCCGCGCGAACCACGGCCACCGGCGGCAGTGCGCACAGCAGCCGATCACATGGCTCGCCCCGCGCCTGGTAGGCACCGATGAGCAGGGCGGCGGTGCCGGTCCTGGCCGCACCCCACGTCCGGGGGCCGAGCCGGGTGGTCTCGGCGAGGTTCGTCCCGTCGGCCGTGCTCAGGCACAGCTCGCTGCCGTGGATCACGATCTGGGGCTCGGTGCCGGGCTCGTCGGCCACGACGAACGGGTCGGGGCCGCGGACGATGGCGACGTCGCCGCATTCCAGCCGGATGGGTTCGCCAGCGGCCGGCAGCAGCCAGCCGCTGCCCTCCAGCAGCGTGCACACGGTGAGGGCGGCGTCGTGGGCGAACCGGTGCGACCAGGGTGCGGTCAGGATCGACTGGCCGAACATCGCACCGTCGGCGCGGAACCCGCGGACGAGGTCGGTGAAGACATCCACGTCACCAGCGTAGACGAACGCACATGCGATCGGGCGTCTGAATCATGGATCGTCTCACGCTGCCGGGGTTGACTGGGGACATGACTGAGAAACCAATTCTTGTCCTCGGCGGTACCGGCAAGATCGGCCGCCGGGTGGCTGCCCGGTTGCGGGCCGCCGGCCACCCGGTGCGCGTGGCCTCCCGTTCCGGCGAGGTCCGGTTCGACTGGACCGACGAGTCCACCTGGGACGCTGCGCTGGACGGTGTGGGTCCCGTCTTCGTCGCATTGCCCGAGGAGGGCGGCGACGCGGCCCCGTTCGTGGCGCACGCGGCCGGGCGCGGGGTCACGTGTTTCGTCGCCCTTTCCGGCAGGGGTGTCGAGGAGATCGGCGAGCCGAGCATGCTGGGACTCGAGCGGGCGGTGCGGGAGTCCGGTGTGGACTGGACGATCGTGCGGGCGGGGTGGTTCCACCAGAACTTCGACGAGGGCATGCTCGCCGATGGCGTCCGGAACGGCGCGCTGGAGGTGCCGGTGGGGGATGGCCTGGAGCCGTTCGTGGATGCCGAGGACATCGCCGAGGTGGTGGCCACGGTCCTGGCCACCGAGGGGCACGTGGGGCGGACCTACGAGCTGTCCGGTCCGAGGGCGCTGTCGTTCGCCGAGGTCGCGGAGATCCTGTCCGGGGCGACAGGGCGGCGGATCGAGTTCCGCGACGTGCCCGCGGAGAAGTACGTGGCCGGCCTGGTAGCCGAGGGTGTTCCGGAGGACGTGGCGAAGATGCTCGCCGAGGTGTTCGCGTTCATCCGGTACGGGCACAGCGAGCCACTCGCCGACGGCGTCCAGCGGGTGCTGGGCCGGGCGCCACGCAGCTTCGAAGACTACGCGAAGGCCGTCATATGGTGATCGTATAACGACATATACCGCACCGCTCTGCCGCCTGCGTGAGTGGCCCGTTCCCTGCATTTTTCGCAGCGAACGGGCCACTCACAGCACTGAGTCAGCTGGGGACGGAGGCGACGCCGGGTGCGAGGAAGGGCTTGCCGTTGACCTGCTCGGACACCCCGCTACGGTCCAGGTACGGGGTGATGCCGCCGAGCCAGAACGGCCAGCCGGCGCCGAGAATCAGGCACAGGTCGATGTCCTGCGCCTGCGCCACCACGCCCTCGTCCAGCATGATGCGCACCTCCTGCGCCAGCGCGGTCAGCGCACGCTGGCGCACCTGCTCCGCGGTCAGCGGGTTGCCGCCCTGCTGCCACAGTTGCGCGACCTCGGGATCCACCGAGGCGTTGCCCTGGTTGTCCCAGGACCACACCGAGGACTTGCCCGCGTCCACGAACCGCTTGAGGTTCTCGCTGACCCCGAACCGGTCCGGGAAGGCCGCGTGCATGGTCTCCGCGACGTGCAGCGCCACCGGAGGGCCGACCAGCTGCAGCAGGGTCATCGGCGTCATCGGCAGCCCGAGCGGGTCCAGCGCGCTGTCGGCGACCTCGAACGGGGTGCCCTCGTCCACCGCGGCCAGCACCTCGCCGAGGAACCGGGTGAGCAGCCGGTTCACCACGAACGCGGGCGCGTCCTTCACCAGCACGCTGGACTTCTTCAGTTGCTTGCCGACCGCGAAGGCCGTGGCCAGCGTCGCGTCGTCGGTGCGCTCGCCGCGCACGATCTCCAGCAGCGGCAGCACCGCGACCGGGTTGAAGAAGTGGAACCCGACCACCCGTTCGGGGTGCTCCAGCTTCGCGGCCATCTCGGTGATGGACAGCGAGGAGGTGTTGGTCGCCAGGATCGCCTCGGCGCCGACGTGCTGCTCCACCTCGGCGAACACCTGCCGCTTCACGCCGAGCTCCTCGAACACCGCCTCGATCACGAAGTCGGCGTCGGCGAATGCCTCCTTGGAAAGCGATCCGCTGACCAGGGCCTTCAGCCGGTTCGCCTCGTCACCCGCGATCCGCTGCTTGCTCAGCAGCTTGTCGATCTCGTCGTGCACATAGGACACGCCCTTGTCGATGCGCTCCTGGTCGATATCGGTGAGCACCACCGGAACCTTCAGCCTGCGCACGAACAGCAGGGCCAGCTGGCTGGCCATCAGCCCGGCGCCGACGATGCCGACCTTGTTCACCGGGCGGGCCAGCGACTTGTCCGGGGCGCCTGCCGGCTTCTTGGCCCGCTTGTTCACCAGGTTGAACGAGTACAGGCCCGCGCGCAGGGTGTCGGTCATCAGGATCTCGGCCAGCGCGTCGGTCTCCGCCGCGTACCCGCGGTCGAGATCGTTCTCCCGCGCCAGCTCCAGCAGCTCGACCGCCTTGGTCGCACCGGGGGATGCGCCCTTGGTCTTACCGTCCACAATGGACTTCGCGCGGGTGATCGCGTCGTCCCATGCCTGCCCGCGGTCGATCTCCTTGCGCTGCGGGGAGATCTCGCCGCGCACCACCTTGGCCAGCCACAGCAGCGACTGCTCGAGGTAGTCGGCGCTGGAGAACATCTCGTCCACGATGCCGAGCTCGGCGGCCTGCGCGGGCTTGAGCATCTTGTTCTGGTTCAGCGCGTTCTCGATGATCACGGTGACAGCCGCGTCCGGGCCGATCAGGTTCGGCAGCAGTTGCGTGCCGCCCCAGCCGGGGAACAGCCCGAGGAACACCTCGGGCAGCGCGATGGCCGCGGTGTTGTCCGACAGCGTCCGGTAGTGGCAGGACAGGGCGAGCTCCAGCCCGCCGCCCATCACCGCGCCGTTCACGAAGCCGAAGGTCGGGATGTCCGACTCGGTCAGCCTGCGGAACACGTCGTGCCCGGTCTGCGCGATCTGCCGGGCCAGTTCCGGCTGGGAGATCTCCTCCACGCCGGAAAGGTCCGCGCCCACGGCGAACACGAACGGCTTGCCGGTCACCGCGATGGCGGCGGGCTCGGCGGCGAACGCCTCGTCCAGCGCGGCGTTCAGGCTGAGCAGCCCCTGCGGCCCGAAGGTGGAGGGGCGGTTGTGGTCCAGCCCGTTGTCCAGGGTGATCAGCGCGACCTGCTTGTCCAGGCCGGGTACCGACACCAGCCGGGTCATCGCCTTGGTCACGACCTCGTCCGGGAAGGCTTCCTTGGCCTGCGCTGCGGAAATCGTCATCACTTGCCTCCCTGGAAAGCCGGGTTCTCCCAGATCACCGTGCCGCCCATGCCGATACCGATGCACATCGTGGTCATGCCGTAGCGCACGTCCGGACGCTCGGCGAACTGCCGGGACAGCTGGGTCATCAGCCGCACCCCGGAGGAGGCGAGCGGGTGGCCGCAGGCGATCGCCCCGCCCCACGGGTTGACCCGCTGGTCGTCCTCGGCGATGCCGAAGTGGTCGAGGAAGGCGAGTACCTGCACAGCGAACGCCTCGTTGATCTCGAACAGGCCGATGTCCGAAATAGACAGACCGGTACGGGCGAGTGCCTTCTCGGTCGCCGGGACCGGGCCGAGGCCCATCACCTCCGGCTCCACCCCGGCGAAGGCGTAGCCGACCAGCCGCATGCCGACCGGAAGGCCGAGCTCCCGCGCGGTGTCCTCGTCGGCGAGGATCGCGCCGGTCGCGCCGTCGTTCAGCCCGGCCGCGTTGCCCGCGGTGATCCGGCCGTGCGGCCGGAACGGGGTCTTCAGCCCGGCCAGCTGCTCGATCGTGGTGCCCGGCCGCGGCGGCTCGTCCTCGGTGACCAGGCCCCAGCCGAGCTCGGCCGAGCGGGTCGCCACCGGCACCAGCTCCGGCCCGATCTTCCCCTCCTTCACGGCGTCGGCGTAGCGCTCCTGGCTGCGCGCCGCGTAGGCGTCGGTGCGCTGCTTGGTGATACCGGGGTAGCGGTCGTGCACGTTCTCCGCGGTCTGGCCCATCACCAGCGCGGTGGGGTCGACCAGCTTGTCGGCCACGATCCGCGGGTTCGGGTCGACGCCCTCACCCATCGGGTGCCTGCCCATATGCTCCACCCCGCCTGCCAGCACGAGGTCGTAGGCGCCGAAGCCGATGCCGCTGGCGGTGGTGGTGACGGCGGTCATCGCGCCGGCGCACATCCGGTCCAGCGCGAAGCCGGGCACCGACTTCGGCAACCCGGCCAGCAGCGCCGCGGTACGCCCGATGGTGAGGCCCTGGTCGCCGGTCTGGGTGGTCGCCGCGATGGCGACATCGTCGATGCGCTCGGCCGGCAGCTCCGGGTGCCTGCGCAGCAGCTCCCGGATCACCTTGACGACCAGGTCGTCGGCCCGGGTCTCGGCATACACGCCCTTGTCGCCTGCCTTGCCGAACGGGGTGCGCACCCCGTCGACGAAGGCCACGTTGCGCACCGCGCGCGCGGTCGGCGCCTGCGGTGATGCGGGTGCGGCCACGAATGCTCCTCACGTGGATTGTTCGGGAAACGGGTAACTCGGATAACCGCACGATAGCCCTCGTTACTGCTCGGTAACCAGGGGTGTGGTCCTGTCGAGTGGCTCACAAAGCGCCGGAAAGTGGCTTTCCGGACGTTCAGCGTCGCGAACGGCACATCCGGGACGTCTGACGTCGCGAACGCCACGTTCACGGTCCTCCGCCGAGGGAGGGGCTCAAGCGGTGGTCTGCAGCGCCTTGTGCAGGGCCTCGGTGGTCAGCGAGACCTGCCAGGGCCGGGCCCCGCCGGCCCGCAGCACCTCGGCGAGGCCCTCGACCGTGCCGTCCTCCGGCGGCTGCCAGCAGGTGCGCCGGAGCAGATCGGGCAGCAGCAGGTTCTCCACCGGCAGCCCGTGGTACTCGGCGATCTCGGTGAGGGCGGCCCTGGCCGCGGACAGCCGAGCGGCGGCGTCCGGGTCCTTGTCCGCCCACCGGTTGGCCGGTGGCGGGCCGTCACCGGCCGGGTTGGCCGCGGGCAGTTCGGCGGCGGGCAGCACCCGCGCGGCCTGCAGTGGCCGCAGCCAGTTGTTGGTGTACCTGCGCTGCACCCGCCCGCCGAAGACCGGCAGCGCCTGCAGGTCGGCACTGGTGCGCGGGTCGGCAAGCACGGCGTTGATGATCGCGCTGTCCGGCAGGACGCGGCTGGGCGCGCGGTCTCGCTTGCGGGCGAGCTCGTCCCGCGCCTCCCAGAGGGCGCGCACGGCTGCGAGGCCACGCGGGGAGCGGATCTTGTGGATACCGGAGGTACGCCGCCACGGCTCGGCCCGCGGCGCGGGCGGCTCAGCGGTGCGCACCGCCTCGAACTCCTGCCGGGCCCACTCCAGCTTGCCCTGCGCGGACAGTTCGGCCTCGAGCTTCTCGCGCAGCGGCACGAGCAGTTCCACGTCGAGGGCGGCGTAGTTGAGCCAGGACGGGGGGAGTGGGCGCTTGGACCAGTCGGCCGCGCTGTGCCCCTTCTCCAGCCGGTAGCCCAGCAGCAGCTCCACCAGCGTGCCCAGCGCGACCCGTTCGTACCCGGCCAGCCTTCCCGCCAGCTCGGTGTCGAACAGGGCAGCGGGGTGCAGGCCGAGCTCGGCGAGGCAGGGCAGATCCTGCGAGGCCGCGTGTAGCACCCACTCGGTGTGGTTGAGCGTCTCCGCCAGCGGGTCGAGCCTGCCGGCGAGCGGGATCGGGTCGATGAGGAAAGTGCCGGCGCCCTCCCGGCGCAACTGGATCAGGTAGGCCTTGGGCCAGTAGCGATATCCGGAGGCTCGCTCGGTGTCCACCGCGAGCGCCCCGGTACCGGCGGCCAGCCGCGCGCACGCACGCTCCAGCGCCCCCTGGTCGGCGACGACCCCCGGGACGCCCTCGGCCGGTTCCGTCAGCGGGATAGGCGCAGACTCTTCCGGCGCATCGAGGCCAGAATCAACGTCGTCCACGGGTAAGGACCCTACGGGACGGGCTTACCGCGCCTGGTGCGCCCGTCCCGCAGGGTGATCCTCAGGTCAGCGGATGACCCCGGCACGCATGGCCAAGGCGACCATCTGTGCCCGGTCTCCGGTACCGAGCTTGCGCCCGATCCGCGAGAGGTGAGACTTCACCGTCAGCGCGGACAGGCTGAGCTCCTCCCCGATTTCCTTGTTCGACTGGCCGTCTGCGACCAGTTGCAGCACCTCCACCTCGCGGGCGGAGAGTTCCCGCGGGGTGTTGTCGGTGCCCGCGACCCTGGTACCGGTCGCCAGCACCGGTGCCACGCTCGGATCGGCGTACACGCCGCCCTCGAGCACCCTGCGCACGCCGTCGGTGACCACCACCGGCGACGCGGACTTGAGCAGGTATGCCTGAGCACCGGCCTGGAACGCCGAACGTACCGCGTACGGGTCGTCGGAGGACGCGAGTACCACGACCCGAGGCCAGCCATTGCTACGGAGCTCCGTAACCAGCTCTATGCCACTGCCATCGGGCAGGCCGAGATCGAGGATGGCCAGGTCGCACGGCCCGGTGGCCGTTGCCCTTGCCCTCGCCTCGGCCACCGTGGCGGCCTCGTGAACGGTACCCGCACCCATCTGTGCGAGCCTGGCGGCTATTGCCTCCCTGAGCAGCGGGTGGTCATCGACCACCAGCACGGAAAACAGCTCTTCCCGCGGATGCGGAACCATGTTCGCCGGCAAGGCGCCGGCTGGTGTGGATCGGACGGCCTGAGATAAGCCGACGGCAGCCACGTCACTACCTCCCTGGAGTCGGTCGTGCCCCCCCGACCGGCACCGGGACTTTCGGCCGATCAGCCGCGCCAGCTTTAGACCGAAAGTGGTGTCGTCGGAAGCACTCTAGCCGCCCGAGTGGGTCAGTGGGGGGTTCGAATGGGTATGTATCCCGATCGGGTAGTTACTCGCGGAGGTCGCTGTCGCACGATCGGGCTACAACACCGCCAGTGGCTAACGCATCGCGTGGCGCATCCGATTCAACAGAGATACTACCGCTATCCGGCTCGTGCAGATGGTCCGTGCAATCGCCGCATGCGGCGGATTCCGGGAGCCGGCGCGGGGCCGGGGCATGCGCCGCCGACAGCGCCATGACCTCAGTCGAAGCCCGTATGGCCCGGTTCATCCGGGATGCGCCGCGGTGCCCACATCCATCGCGGCCGGCGCCGCGTATCGATACAGACCGCCGTCGGCGGTTGTCATCAAATCGTTACCCAGGGCGACCGCGTGTCGCGCCGTCGAGGGCCTTGTCCGATCCGTGCCGATCCGCCCGCGCGGGCGGTGTTCCCGCATAAGTATGCGGGTTCCTGGCTGGTAGTTCGCAGCGGTTCCGGTCAGGAACTCTGACGCTGCCCGAAGAGGGTCACTCCGGTCGGTGGCAGCCCGACCACGCTGGAGAGCAGCTGGCAGAAGGCGTCCCCGTGCGGTCGCAGTTCCGCGTCCACCGGGGTCCAGGACGCCCGCACCTCGAGGTCGTCGGTGCGCGAGGGTCCCGCGATATCGCCGAACCGGGCCGAGGAGGTCTCGGTGACCGTCCCGCCCAGCGCCGTCCAGGATGCGCCCGAGTGCTCCAGGGCGTCGGTGAGCCAGGACCAGCTCACCCCCGGCAGGAAGGGGTCGGTGGCCAGTTCCCGGTCCAGCTCGGCCCGCACGTACACGACCAGCCGCAGAACCCCGTTCCATGCCTCCTGGCCCTCCGGGTCGTGCAGCAGCACCAACCGGCCGGTGGCCAGTACCTCGGCGGGCCCGGTGGCCTCCCCGCTGAGGGCGTAGGACCATGGGGCCAGCCGCTGCGGCGGCCGGATCGCTTCGAGACGCACCTCGGGCCGGGGCTGCACGGATTGCAGTGCCGCGACGGCCTCACGGAAGAGTTCGGGCGCGTGCGTCTTGGCGGTCACGGCCCGACTGTAAGGCGGGAACGGCCGGCCGTGGGCGCAGGCGCGCCGAGGGAAAGCGCCAGATCGGCTCGTGGCACGATAACAATGATGTCTCCCTCCGTTCACACATCTTCCCCCTCGGCGGTGACCCCGGCCCGCCGGGAGCTCGCCGAGGCGCCGTTTCTTGTGGCCGCGCGCGGCGGCCGCCCCGCGCGCCTCCCGGTGTGGTTCATGCGCCAGGCCGGGCGGTCCCTGCCCGAGTACCGCGCGCTGCGCGAGGGCATCCCGATGCTGCGGGCCT
The DNA here is from genome assembly GCF_018885265.1 of Amycolatopsis aidingensis. Taxonomy (GTDB): domain Bacteria; phylum Actinomycetota; class Actinomycetes; order Mycobacteriales; family Pseudonocardiaceae; genus Amycolatopsis; species Amycolatopsis aidingensis. Next base: position 4,327,665 of record NZ_CP076538.1, on the reverse strand, counting down.
GTTTCGATCCCGAGTTGCTCACCGAGATCACCCTGCAGCCGGTGCGCAGGCACGGGGTGGACGCCGCGATCCTGTTCAGTGACATCGTGGTGCCGCTGTACGCGGCCGGGGTGGACATCGAGATCGTGCCGGGCACCGGTCCGGTGGTGGCGGAGCCGGTCCGCTCTGCTGCCGCCGTCGCCGCCCTGCCGCGGCTGGAGCCCGAGCAGGTGGCGCCGGTGGCCGAGGGGGTGCGGCGGCTGGTGGGCGAGCTCGGCTCGACCCCGCTGATCGGTTTCGCCGGTGCCCCGTTCACCCTTGCCTCCTACCTGATCGAGGGCGGGCCCAGCCGCAACCACGAGCACACCAAGTCGCTGATGCACGCCGAGCCGGAGCTGTGGCACACCCTGGCCGACCGGCTGGCCGAGGTGACGCTGACCTTCCTGCGCGCGCAGCTGGCCGCCGGGGTGGACGCGGTACAGCTGTTCGACTCCTGGGCCGGGGCGCTGTCCGAGCGGGACTACCGGCGGTTCGTGCTGCCGCATTCGGCCAAGGTGCTGGACGGGATCGCCGAGGCCGGGGTGCCGCGGATCCACTTCGGCGTCGGCACCGGGGAGCTGCTGACCGCGATGCGGGACGCCGGGGCCGATGTGGTCGGCGTGGACTGGCGGGTTCCGCTGGACGCCGCGGTGCGGAGGCTGGGCACCGATCGTCCCGCCGTGGTGCAGGGCAACCTCGATCCCGCCGTGCTGCTCGGTTCCTGGACCGCCGTGGAGTCCGAGGTGCGCCGGATCGCCACCGAGGGGCTGGCCGCCGACGGTCACGTGTTCAACCTCGGCCACGGCGTGCTGCCGCAGACCGATCCGGAGGTGCTTACCAGGGTCGTCGAGCTGGTGCATTCGCTGTGAGTGTGCGCGTCGCCGTCGTCGGCGGCGGGATCTCCGGGCTGGCGGCCGCCTACCGGCTGCGCGAGCTGCTCGGCCCGGGGGCCGAGCTCACTCTCTGCGAGTCGACCGAGGTGCTCGGCGGCAAGATCCGTACCGAGCGGCTCGCGGGCAGGCCCTTCGACGTCGGGGCGGAGGCCTTCCTCGCACGGCGGCCCGAGGCGATGCGGCTGGCCGAGGAGGTCGGCCTCGGGACCGAGTTGGTGCATCCCACCGGCGCGCGGGCCACGATCCGGGCCGGTGGCCATACCCACCGGCTGCCACCCGGCACCCTGATGGGTCTTCCCTGCGATCCAGCCGCGGTCGCGGGCCTGCTGTCGGAGGAGGGCAGGCGTGCCGTGGCTGCCGAGCCGCGGCTGCCGCCGCCCGTCCTGCCCGCGGGCGATGTCCCGCTGGGGCCGCTGCTGCGCGAGCGGTTCGGCGACGAACTGGTGGACACGCTGGTGGACCCCCTGCTGGGCGGGGTCTACGCGGGTGGCTCCGATGGGCTCGGCCTGCGCGCCACGTTGCCCGGGCTGGCCGCCGCCGTGGACTCCGGCGCCGCTTCGCTGACCGCGGCTGTGGCCGCCCAGCTGCCAGCCGCCCCGAGTCCGGCGCCGGTCTTTGCCACCCTGACCGGTGGGCTCGGCGCACTGGTCCAGCGGCTGGCGGAGCGGTCGGGCGCGCGGCTGCGGCTCGGCCTTCCGGTGCGTGCGCTCACGCGGCTGTCCGGCGGTGGCTGGCGGCTCGCCTTCGGCGCCGCGGCGCAGGAGCACGCGCCCGAGCAGGCGGAGCTGGAGGTGGACGCGGTGCTGCTGGCGGTGCCTGCCCCGGCGGCGAGCAAGCTGCTTTCCGCCGCGGCTCCGCTGGCGGCCACCGCGCTCGCCGAGGTGGAGCTGGCGTCCATGGCGGTGGTCTCCCTCGCGCTCCCGCCCGCAACCGTGCTGCCCGATGCCTCCGGCGTGCTGATCGGGGTGACCGAGCGGCGCCGGGACGGGGAACCGTTCACCGCCAAGGCGTTCACTTTCTCCGCCCGCAAGTGGGCGCATCACAGGGACGGGGATGCGGTGCTGGTGCGCGGCTCGGCCGGCCGCTTCGGCGAGAACGGCACGCTGCGGGTCACCGACGCCGAGCTGGTGCGGCGGGTCCGGGCCGATCTGGCCGAGCTCACCGGGATCGGCGCCGAACCGCTGCGCACTTTGGTGACCCGGTGGGGCGGTGGGCTGCCGCAGTACGACGCGGGGCACCTCGGCCGGGTCGCCCGCATCGAGCGCGCGGTGGCCGAGGTACCCGCGTTGGAACTCGCCGGGGCCAGCCTGCACGGCGTCGGCATCCCGGCGTGTGTCGCCACCGCCGATGCCGCCGCCCGCAGGCTGGCCCGCAGTCAGCGGAGCTTGTAGGCGTTGATGATGGTGTGTTCCACGGTGTTGCCGTTGCCGTCGGTGGCCTTGGCCCGCAGGGACACGGTGTCCGCGCCGGCGGGGTGCTGCACCACGAGCTGGGAGTTGCCGAGCACCCCGGCGGGCCGCCAGGTCTGGCCGCCGTCGTAGGACACCTCGGCGCTCAGCCGGTGCGGCACCTTGGTGACCGGGCTGCCCTGCTCCTGCACCGCCACCGGGAACACGAACGTCCGGCCGCCCGGGGCGGAGTTCGCGTCGTCGAGGTCGGGGAAGAAGCGGATCGTGGACACCGGCAGCCTGCTCGGCCGGTCCGTGGTGTCCGAGTCGAAGGTCCATGCCGCGGACACCCGGGTGCTCAGCTCAGCGTTGCTGCGGGTGGCCTCCGCGGTGAGCCGGAACCCTGCCGTGCCGGGCTCGACCTCGAACACGCCCCGTTCGGGCTCGACCTCCTCGCCGTCGCGGTACAGCCGCAGCGAGTAGCTGTCCGTCGCGGAGTACCCCGCGTTGCCCGCGGCGTCCCCGAACAGCGGCACCTGCGCGGTGATCCGGTCGCCGTCCCTGATCACCCAGGAGTACGGGAACCTGCTCTCGGGCATGACCGGCCCGAACACCGCCCGGTTGACGGACTCGGTGTACTCGCGACCCGCCTGGTAGGAGCGCGGCGGTGACTCGAAGCGGGAGTGCAGCCTGCGGGACTCGGCGTCCTCGAGGAACAGGGTCCGGTTCCAGTCCACGCCCTCGGCGGTGAAGTGCGCGATCCGTGGCCCGGACTCCGGTATCTCGATCAGCGTGCCCCAGGCACCTCCGGGCTGCAGGTGTGGCGATGGGGTGGCCCCCGCGACGCCCCTGAGCCCGTCCGGTATCGGCCCGTAGCTGGTGCGGACGGTGGCCAGGTCCTCCGGCCGCACCTGCTTGGTGAGGCCGGTGGGCACCCGGCCGTACTCGTACCAGGCGAGGCCGTAGTACTCGCCAGCCGGTTCGGTGAGCCACTGGCTGCTCACCAGCGCCGTCAGCTCGGCGGGTGGCAACTGCGGTCCGAGATGCGCGGTGCCCAGCCGTTCGAGGCCCTCGCCGAGGGCGACGAACCCGGAGCCGAAGCTCGAGTCGTGCACCCTGCGGGTGTAGGACACCTCGGTGAGCAGCGGCCGGGCCGAGTCCTGCGGTGCCGCGATCTCCACCGGCTTCGTCCGCCGCGCGTCCAGGTCCACCGCGAGATCCCCGTCCACGGTGAGCTTGGGATAGGCGAGCAGGTCCGCGGTGGTGCCGGGTTCTCCGGACTGGACCGTGCCCTGCAGCAGGTACTCGCCCTTGGGCACGCGCAGGGTGACGCTGCCGTCCTCCGCGTAGGGGAACCGCAGCCGGTTGTCGGCGAAGCCGAACAGGAACGCGGAGAACTGCCCGGTGCGCGCGCCCTCGCGGTCGAAGGCGTTCAGCGTGAGGTCGTAGCTCTCCACCTCGCGGTTGATCGCCAGCGGGGTGCGCACCGTGGCCTCGCCCGCGGTCGCGACCAGGCTGCCGCTGTAGCTGCCATCCAGCGCGGCCGCGCGGGTGTCGCCGGTGACGGTCACCCCCGCCGTGCCCCCGGCGGGCACGGTGACCTCGGTGGCCGAGAGGGTGAACAGGCCCTCGGGAGCAGGCTTGCCTGCCGGGCCGGTGGCCTCGACCTCCAGCCGCAGGGTGACCTCCTCCGTACCCGAGTTGGCGAAGGTGACCTCCTTGCCGACCGGGGTGTCGTCATCATGCGGCCAGCGCTGGACGCCGAGATTGACCCCGGCGGGTTGCGCGGTGACGGTCTGGGTGAGCGCGGCGGCCGAGTCGACCCGCCCCGCGCCCTGGGCGAACACGCTCGCTCCCTCGGTGGGCGTGGCCGAGGCCATCAGCAGCCTTTTCAGCTGCGCGCCGGAGAGGCCGGGATGCTGCTGGGCGAGCAGGGCCGCGGCCCCCGCGACATGCGGGGTGGCCATAGAGGTCCCGGACAGCGCGGTGTAGCCGTCCTCGACCGGTTCCCCGATGGTGCCGTCGGAGTGCAGCGCCGCCACGATGCCGACGCCGGGCCCGGTGATGTCCGGTTTGATTCCGCCGTCGCCGAGCCGGGGTCCCCGGCTGGAGAAGGGCGCGATCTCGTCCTCGCGGTCCACGGCTCCGACGGTGAGCGCGGCGTCCGCGGTGCCCGGCGAGCCCACCGTGGTGGACGCGGGCCCCGAGTTGCCCGCGGCGATCACGAACAGGGTGCCGTGCTCGGCGGACAGCGAGTTCACCGCCTCCTCGAGTGGATCGATCTCGGCACTGTCTCCGCCGCCGAGGCTCAGGTTCGCGATGTCCGCGCCCTGCTCGGCGGCCCATTCCATACCCGCGATGATCCAGGACTCGCGGCCCGAGCCACTGTCGCCCAGCACCTTGCCGTCCAGGATGTCCGCCTCCGGAGCGACCCCGCGGTACGTGCCGCCGGACTTCGCGCCGGTGCCGGCCGCGATCGAGGCCACGTGGGTGCCGTGCCCGACGTGGTCGGCGCCGTCCTCGGCGTCGGTAAAGTTCCGTTCGGCGGTCTCCCGCTCGGCGAGGTCGGGATGGGTCTGGTCCACGCCGGTGTCCAGTACGGCGATGGTGGTGCCCGCCCCGGTGTAGCCTGCCTCCCAGGCCGCGGGGGCGCCGATCTGCGGCACGCTGCGGTCCAGGGCGGTGCTGCGCAGGCCGTCCAGCCAGACCCTGCGTACCCCGCCGTCGAAAGTGGTCATCGAGCCGGGTGCGCCGGTGATGCTGTCCCACAAGGCGGTCGCCGAGTCCTTCTCGGCCCGTACCGCGGCGCCGTCGATGCTGGGTAGCCGCCGGGTGATCCGCGTGCCCTCGGCTGCGCTCATCGTGCCCGCGGCCGCCGGGGCGTCGGCATAGGTCACCAGCAGGGGCAGGGAATCCCGCTCGGCGTCGGCGTAACCCGACCGCACCAGTGTGGTGACGTCGAACAGCCGCCGGTCGAGGACGCCGGTGCCGATGAGCGGTGCCGCGTCGGAGGGCACGACATAGGTGTGGCCATCGGCCGCGAAGGTGGTGAAGGTGATGTCCTCCCGGCCCGGCCCTGCCACCAGGTGCCCGGTGGGCTGCCCGGCTCGCATCAGTACCCGGTCACCGGTGATCAGGGTGACCGACTGCTGTTCCAGCTGTGCCTGGCTCGGCGCCTGTGCCCTGCCGCCCTCGGCGCCGGCGGGCTGCGCCATGCCGAGGACCAGTGCGGTGGTCGCGGCCAGCACCGCCGCGGCCGGTCTGCTGCGTCTCTTGCGAACTTGCACCAGGTACCTCCCCTGATCGGGTGCGAAAGTTTCGCGAACGTATCGGTATACACAATGGCGTCACAATCCGCCGAGTGAGTTACGGGGTCGGAAAATCCCCCACGTTCCGTGGTGTGGGCTGGTGCCCGGCCCGGACGCCGGAGTGGGACCATGGGGACATGGCGCGGTTGAACTACCAAGAGTTGAACGACACCATTCGCTACACCGCGTGGTCGGTGTTCCGGGTGGAGCAGGGGAAGCTGCCGGAGGACCGCGGTGCCTCCGCCAGGGAGACCGCCGAGTACCTGGACGCGCTGGAGGACAAGGGCGTGGCGGTGCGCGGGGTGTACGACCTCGCCGGCCTGCGCGCCGACGCGGACTACCTGATCTGGTGGCACGCCCCGGAGGTCGAGCAGGTGCAGGCCGCCTACAGCGGGTTCCGGCGCACCCCGCTCGGCCGGGTCTCGGTGCCGGTGTGGAGCCAGTTCGCGCTGCACCGGCCCGCGGAGTTCAACCGCAGCCACATCCCGGCCTTCCTGGCGGGGGAGGAACCGCGCAGGTACGTCTGCGTGTACCCCTTCGTGCGGTCCTACGAGTGGTACCTGCTGCCGGACGACGAGCGGCGCAAGATGCTGGCCGACCACGGCAAGGAGGCCCGTGACTATCCGGACGTGCGGGCGAACACCGTGGCCTCCTTCGCGCTCGGCGACTACGAGTGGATCCTCGCCTTCGAGGCCGACGAGCTGCACCGCATCGTCGACCTGATGCGGCACCTGCGCGGCACCGAGGCCCGTAGGCATGTGCGCGAGGAGATCCCGTTCTACACCGGAACCAGGGTGCCGCCCGAGGAACTGGTGCTGAACCTGCCTTAGGAGCTGGTTAGAAGATGGCTGCTCGAGGTGATGCGTGCGCGCTTTTCTTAAACGCTGCCTTAGCGGCTGCGGTTGCGCCGCCACCAGCGTGGCCTGCGCCGGGTCTCCAGCCAGGCCGCGAAGTTCTCCGCGTCCTGCCGTGCGCTGGTGCCCTCCGCGCGCGGATGTGCCGCGGCGTAGGCTTCGAACAGCGGCCGGTACCTCTCGCCGAGCCGTTCCGCCAGGTCCGGCCGCAGCGCTTCGGTGATGCGCCTGCGTTTGGCGCGCAGGGCCGCGGCCTCGGTGCGCAGGCGCTCGGCCGGGAAGCCGGGCGGTGGCCGCTCACCGGCCAGCAGCGCCCGCAGCAGCTGCGCCTGTTGCCGTGCCAGCCGTTGCCGCGCGGTCACCGGTGCTCCAGGACGGCCCGGATCGCGGCGAGCTCGGCGGCGAGCTCCGCGTCGGTGGGATAGTCGTCATCGCGTTCCAGCAGCGCACCCGGGGGTCGCACCCTGGCGCGCAGCTCACCCAGGAGCTCCAGCACCGGCACGGGAACCGGAGCGGCATGCGTGTCGTGGTACACGCCTTCGTGCTCGGAACCGCCCGCCACGTGCACGTACGCGATCCGCTCCAGCGGAAGCTCGTCCAGGAACCGGTGCGGATCGGAGCCCAGGTTGCGGGCGCCCGCGTACAGGTTCGCCACGTCCACGATCAGCAGGCAGCCGGTGCGCTCGGTCAGCTCCCGCAGGAAGGCGCCCTCGCTCAGTTCGGGGTCCGGCCATTCCAGCAGGGCCGCGATGTTCTCCAGGGCGAGCGGGACGCCGAGGATCGACTGCGCCAGCCGCACGTTCGCCACCAGTACGTCCAGTGCGTCCATGGTGCGCGGCAGCGGGAGCAGGTGCCCCGCGTCCAGCCCACCCGCGCGCACGAAGCAGACGTGGTCGCTGGCCAGCGGCGCTTCCAGTGCCTCGGCAACCGTGGCCAGGTGCTCCACCCTGCGGGTGTCCAGCGGTTCGGCCCCGCCGAGCGAGAGCGATACGGCATGCGGCAACACCGGGAGGCCGCGTGCGCGCAGCCGGACCAGCGACTCCGGCAGCCGGTCGGAGTGCAGGTTCTCGGCGATCACCTCCACCCAGTCCACCCCGGGCAGCCGCTCCACCGAGAGGTCGATCTCCGGGCGCCAGCCGATGCCGACCCCGAGCGGTGGCACGCCGGAGGATCCGGTCACCGGGCTCACCCGCCACCACCGCAGCCGCCCCCGCCCCCACCTCCTCCGCCGCCACCGCCGCCTCCTTCGCCCGCGCCGGTGTCCAAGCCGAACCCGCCCGGGTCGGTATGCGCCGGGATGGGGCCGCCGAACGAAGGTTGCGGCGTCCAGGTGACGGCTTCGGCGATCTCCTCGTCGGGGTAACCGATCAGGCCATCGACCACCACCGCGGCCGCGGCGGCGCCGACCGCGCCCTCGATCGGACCGACGGACCAGCGAGCGCCCGGTGTCGTGGGGGTCCGGGGGGTCAGGCGTGCCGTGGCACGGCCGGCCAGGCCTTCCCCTGCCGGAGTCGGGACGCCGGTCGCGCGGGGCCGGGCGAGGACGGCGCTGCCGACCATCAGTAGCCCGGTCACCACCAGCAGGACGATCAGCAGGTCCACCCGGGCGTCCACGCGGACGGCGGCGATCAGGCGCAGTACTCCGAGCGCCGCGAGAAGAACATAGCCCGCGCACAGGATCCGCAGCAGGCGGGTCCGCCACCAGGCGGCGGTGAGTAGTCCCCGTTCCTCCAGCTGGCGGCGGACGTCGTGTACGGCCGGTGCCCGTCGCACGGAGTGCACCAGCTTGCGCCTGCGGATGCGACGGTGGAGGGAGGCGACCGAGTACACCGCCCGCTCCACGGGATCGCCCGCCGGGACCGCGCCGGTCGGCTGGATGGCACCCTCGCTGTTGACCCGCAGGCTGCCGTGTTCCAGCAGGCTCGCGATCGCCGTGTCCACCACCCGTTCGGCGCCTCCGAGCAGGTAGGCGAGGTGGTAGATGCTCGGCAGCCGTTCCTGCTCCGTGGCGCGGCGCTCGGCCGCGCGCCTGCTCGCGGCCAGTAGCACCGCGACCGTGACGGCTGGCACGACCAGCAGGCAGCCGTACAGCAGCAGGAACGCCGGTCCGGAAACGCCCCATGGCTGGTCCATACCGCCTCCTCCCGCGGATAGCGCCAGGATCCCAGGGCCGTGCCGGGCCGGACGGCGGTTTCCGGTGGTCGATGAGAGACCGTTACCGGCGCCGGCTCAGCCCCCGCAGCCGCCACCTCCGCCGCCGCAGCCACCTCCCCCGCAGCCGCCGCCACAGCCGCCACCACCCCCGGTGCCGCCGCGATGGGGCGTTCCGGCGGTCCGATGCCGGTGGGCTCGACCTTGGCCGCGGCGGCCGCGATCTGCGGATCCGGGTAGCCGGCCAGGCCGCCGAACCGGCGACCAGCCTGCGGCCCGCTGGGGTGGGGACGTCGTCCAGCGCGCGGCGGCTGTGCTGGAGGAACAGTGCCCCACCGGCGGAACCGCCGCCGACAAGTATCAGCATGAGCAGGATGGCGACGAAGTTTTCCGGACCGTCGCTGGTCAGCAACGCGCCCAGGCCCAAGGCCAGTACCAGGACCTGCAGGATCAGGACCATGCGGGTCCGTCGCCGCTCCGGTAGTTCGGCGCCGACCAGCCCGCGCCGCGCGAGGTACCGCTCGATCTCCAGCACGCCGGGCGAGCGGCGAGTGGATCCGACGAGCCCGGCACGGGTCGGGGACCGGCGGCGGCGCGTGTTCTCCAGCACCGCGTCTTCCAGCTGATCATCGCCGGTCGCGCCGCTGGCGGCCTGGAACAAGCCCCCGCTGTTCACCCGGAGCTTCCCGCTCTCCAGCAGGGCGGCGATCGTCGTCTCGACGACCTGCACGGGCCCGCCGGTCAGATAGGCCAGGTGTCGGGGGCCCGGCAGCTGTTCCCCGTGCCGGCCGGCCCGGCGCCACACCCGCACCATGATCATGCCGGTGATCCAGGGTAGGTTCAGTAGCCTGACGTAGAGCAGCAGAAACGCCCCGCCCGGCAGCCCCCAGTGTTCGCCCATTCCGCCCCTTCGGCCGTGCGGTCAGGAGTCGGTGGGTACCAGCTTCAGCGCGACGGAGTTGATGCAGTAGCGCTGGTCGGTCGGCGTGTCGTAGCCCTCGCCCTCGAACACGTGCCCGAGATGGCTGTGGCAGGAGGCGCACAGCACCTCGACCCGCTTCATGCCCATGCTGCGGTCCTCGCGCAGCAGCACGGCATCGGAGTCGGCCGGATCGTAGAAGGAGGGCCAGCCGCAGTGGCTGGCGAACTTGGTGGTGCTGCGGAACAACTCGGCGCCGCAGGCGCGGCACTCGTACACCCCGGTCGTCTCGGTGTCGGTGTACTCGCCGGTGAACGGGCGTTCGGTCCCGGCCTGCCGGAGCACCGCGTACTCCTCCGGTCCCAGCTGCTCCCGCCACTCCTGCTCCGACTTCACCACGCGCGGGGTGGCGCCGACGACAGGTTTCATGCCGGGTTTCATATGTCCCAGGTTACCCGGACAGCCACATGAGGACTCGACCGATCGTGTCCCATGCCGCAAACAGGATGCCGAACAGGATCAGGCAGACCACGATCACCGCGGCGAGCCATTTCCCGCCACCCGCGCGGTTGCTGGCGTCGGCGAACTCCCCGACGCCCTTGATCGACCCCTCCACGGTGAACGAGGGGCCCGTGCGCTCCATCCGGTCCAGGTGCGCGGCGAACTCCTGCACCTCCGGATCGTTCGGGTCCAGCCCGGCCAGCTCGTCCTCGAAACGACGCCTACCCGCGGGACCGCCGTTGTCGGCCATGCCTCAACAGTAGGGCACCGCCCGCCATCCGGACAGCCGAATCAGTAGCCGCCGCGGGCATTGGGCCGCCGGGTGTCGGAATCAATGAGCAGCTTTCCGCCTCCGGCGTCGATGATCCGGACCGGAGACCGATCCCAACCCTCGTCCTTGTATTTGATGTTGTACGAGACATTGATCGCGCCGTCAGAGTCCGAACCGTGCTCGTTCGCCGTTTCATAGTCCTTCAACGCGTAGTCGGACCAGTGCTGGCTGAAGCTCGAGAAATCTCCGTACACACTTTGCGCGGCGGGTGTCAGCATTTCCCACGCCTTCTCTGTCCCGATCGCGTCGAGAAACGCCTTGAGCTGGTCATAGGCCGCGCCCTCGGCAACCGTTCCCTGGCTTGGGGTCGTGCCGGGGGCGCCGGCCGGTGCCGACGGTGAGCCGGAGGTCTGTGATCCGTCCGGAGCGGTACCGGTGGCCGTCGTGCCGGGGTCCTGCGCCTGCCGATCCGAGCCGGGATCCTCGCCCCCGCCGGAGTTCAGCAGAATGACGAGCACGGTGGCCGCGACCACCAACACGACCGCGGCCGCGCCGATGACCAGCGGTTTACGTCTGCCTAGCGCGCCACCGCCACCGCTACTGCCACCGGAGGGGGAGGCCGCGGGTGCCGCGCCTTCCGGGGTGAACGCGGAGGTCGGCTGCGGAGCGGCCGGTTTCCCGGTGCGCTGCCATGGTGGCTGCACTCCGGTAACCGGAGGCGGGGGTGCCGACGCCGGCTCGGCTGGCTTGCGGCCGGCGTGCATCAGCGGGGGAGACACCAATGTTTCGGACAGCTTCTGACCGTTACCGCCGCCTCCGGCCCCGGCCGCACCACCCGTGGCCAGCGCGGTCAGCTGGTCGCGCGCCTCGGCCATGCTGGGCCGTTCCTCGGGGTCGGTGCGCAGCAGGCTCATCAGCAGTGCGGTGGCCGGTCCGGCGTTGCTCGGCGGAATGATCTTTCCGTTGGCCGCCGAATACAGCAGGGCCAGTTGATTGGCATTGTTTCCGTAGGGCGTCTGGCCCTCGATGGCGTGGTACAGGGTGGCGCCGAGTGCGAACACATCGGAGCTGGGCGCGGGATCGGAGCCCCTGGCCAGTTCCGGCGCCAGATACGCGGGCGTGCCACCGATCAGCCCGGTTTGGGTGAGGGTGATATCGCCCGCGGCACGGGAAATCCCGAAATCGGTGATCTTGGCGGTGCCGTTCTCGTCAATCAGCACGTTGCCCGGTTTCACATCGCGGTGTACCAGGCCCGCGCGGTGCGCGGCGACCAGCGCGGCGGCGACCTGCTTGCCGATCGCGGCGACCTCCGGCACCGGCAACATCGGCCGCTCGGCGAGGATCGCGGACAGGCTCTGCGAAGGCAGGTACTCCATCACCAGGCACGGATCGCCTGCGTGCTCGGCGATATCGAACACCACGATCGCGTTGGGATGCTGGAAGCGCGCGGCATTCTTGGCCTCGCGCATGGCGCGTTGCCTGATGTTCACCCGCTCCGCCTCGGAAAGACCCGGCTGCGTCAGGATCTGCTTGATCGCCACCGACCGCTCGAGGCGTTCGTCGATGGCGCGCCAGACCACGCCCATGGCGCCGCTGCCAATGTGCTCTACGAGGCGGTAGTGCCCTGCGATGAGCTGACCGGTGTCGATGACGCCTACTCCTCGGGAAACTATCCGCAATCATGGCTTGACCGCGCGCGAACAACAGGGTCGCGCACCCGATCGAGTGTAGCGGTCGCCCGATCCGGATCGTCGCCAGCGCCACGCTCAGACGGCGGTACGTTCGGATTCAACTTCTTTACGGTTGGTCCTGCGTACGACCCTGGCCACGCCGACCGCCCCGGCCAGCGCGAATACCGCGTAGCAGGCCAGCAGTGCGGGCGGGGTGGTGCCGGTGATGGCGTCGCCGAGCAGCACCACCGCGGCCGTTCCGGGCAGGCTGCCGAGAACCGTCCCCGCCACATAGGGCGTGAGGCGGATCGTGGATACCCCGCAGCAGTAGCTCAGCGGGGCGAACGGGATCACCGGGATCAGCCGCAGCGAGGTCACCGCCAGCACGCCGCCGCCGGTGAGCCGGTCGTTGACCGTGCGTACCCAGTTCCGGTGCAGGTGCCTGGCGACCAGGTCCCTGCCGAGCGCCCTGGCGGCCAGGAAGCCCAGCGCGGCCGAGGCGGCGGTCCCGGCCATGGCGACGGCCAGCCCGAGCAGGTTCCCCAGCAGCAGCCCCGCGGCCAGGCTGAACACGGTGCGCGGGATCGGCGCGGCGGTGAGCACCGCGTATGCGGAAAGGAACAGCAGCGGCGCCGCCGGACCCGCGTCCCGCACCAGCGCACGCAGCTCGGCCGGGCTGGGGACGGGCAGCAGCACGGCCGCGAGTACGACGGCCACCAGCAGGGCGAGTCCCAGGAGCAGTTTGCTGCGGCCGGTCACGAGGTTCACCGTACGGCACCAGCGAAAATTCGCTGGCGCGCAGGTGGCCCGCGTGATCCAGTGCACCCATGCTCAACCTGGAGGCGCTGCGGGACCAGCCCAGCCTGACCGGAAAGAAGGTCCGGTTGGTGCAACTCGATCAGCGGCACCTGGACGGGCTGTGGCAGTCGCTGCAGGATCCCGAGGTCATCCGGCTCACCGGGACACACGTGGTCTTCACCCGCGAGTACGTCGCCGAGCGGCTCGCCGGCTGGCCGGGAGCCGCGCACCGGGCCGACTGGGCCATCACGGCCGTCGAGGACGGCGGGTTCCTCGGGGACGCGGCGTTGAACGAGCTGGACGAGGCCAACGAGTCGATGAGCTTCCGGATCGCGCTGTCCGGCCCGGCTGAGTTCGGCAAGGGTTACGGCACGGAGGCGACCCGGCTGGTGCTGGACTTCGCCTTCGGCATGGTCGGCCTGCACCGGGTGGGCCTGGAGGTGTTCGCGCACAACCCGCGGGCCAGGCGGGTGTACGAGAAGTGCGGGTTCGTCCGCGAGGGCGTGCTGCGCGAGGCGCTGTACTGGGAGGGCGAGCGACACGATGTGCTGGTGATGTCCGTCCTGGCGACCGATCACCGGCTACGGTGATCGGGTGGCCAAGAACGGTGAGCCCGTCGAGTACACGGTAGGGCAGCGCACGGTGCGGGTGAGCAGCCCGGACAAGGTCTACTTCCCGGATCGCGGCATTACCAAGCGCGAGGTGGTGGAGCACTACATCGCGGTCGGTGAGCCGCTGTTGCAGGCGATCGGGGAGCGGCCGACCACTCTGAAGCGGTACCCGGACGGGGTTACCGGCGAGTACTTCTATGCCAAGCGGGTGCCCAAGGGTGCGCCGGAGTGGGTGCAGACCGCGCGGATCACCTTCCCATCCGGGCGCACCGCCGACGAGGTCTGCCCGACCGAGCCCGCAGTGTTCGCCTGGGCGGCCAACCTCGGTACTTTCGACTTCCACCCGTGGCCGGTGCGCAGGCCGGAGGTGGACCACCCGGACGAGCTGCGGATCGACGTGGACCCGCCGGACGAGCTCGGCTTCGCGGACGCGGTGCGGGTCGCGGGCACGGTGCGCGAGGTGCTGGACGACGCCGGGCTGGTGGGATACCCGAAGACCTCCGGTGGCCGGGGCGTGCACGTGCTGGTCCGGATCCGTGCGGAATGGGACTTCATCGACGTCCGGCACGCCCTGATCGCGCTGGGCCGGGAGGTCGAGCGCAGGGCGCCGAAGCTCGCCACGATGTCCTGGTGGAAAGAGGAGCGGGACGGGCGGGTGTTCATCGACTACAACCAGGCCGCGCGGGACCGCACGGTGGCCTCCTCCTGGTCGGTGCGCGGTACCCCGCGGGCCACTGTGTCCACCCCGCTGACCTGGGACCAGCTGACCGAGGTACACCCGGACGACTTCGACGTGCGCACCGTCGCCGGCTGGCTCGCAGAGCACGGCAACGCGCACGCCGATATCGACTCCCATGCCTTCGGGCTCGAGACCCTGCTCGACTGGTACGCCAGGGACGAGCGCGACCTGGGCCAGGCCGAGATGCCCTACCCGCCGGACTACCCGAAGATGCCCGGCGAGCCGAAGCGCGTCCAGCCCAGCAGGTCCCGCCCGGACACCTGAGCCACCGTGCGGGGACTCTCAGGTGGATGCCGTCCGGCGTGACGGTGAGCCGGTAGCGGTCGGCGCCTGGTCGCCGGCCGACCGGTTCGAACTTTCCGATGAGTGGCCTGTTGACCGACCGGCGCCCGGGAATCCAGCCGGGGCTTATCCGGTTGCACCGGGCGTGAGGTCGCTGTCGTCGTTCCGGCTTTCCGTGCTCGACCGCTCCCAGGCGCGGCAGGGACACGGCCACGCCGAGGCCCTGCGGGACACGGTCCGCTTCGCCACCGAGCTGGAGACGCTCGGTTACCACCGCTTCTGGGTGTCCGAGCACCACAGCGTTCCCGGAGTCGCCGGTTCGGCGCCGACCGTGCTGGCGGCCGCGATCGCCTCGGCCACCTCGCGTATCCGGGTCGGCACCGGCGGGGTGATGCTGCCGAACCATCAGCCACTGGTGGTGGCCGAGCAGTTCGGTGTGCTCGACGCGCTCTTCCCTGGCCGGATCGACATGGGGCTGGGCCGCTCGGTGGGCTTCACCGGCGGCATCCGGCGGGCGCTGGGCCGGGACAAGGAGGCCGCCGAGGACTTCGCGGGGCAGGTGTCGGAGCTACTCGGATATGTCACCGGTACCCAGCGGGCGCATCCCGGGGTCCACGCGATCCCCGCGGAGGGGGCACGGGTGGCCCCGTTCGTCCTGGCCACCGGCGCCGGTGCGAATGTGGCGGCCGAGCTCGGGCTGCCGCTGGTGATCGCCGCCGTGCGCGGCGAGGACGCGATGCTGGCGGCCATCGAAGGTTACCGCGCCCGGTTCCGCCCCTCGGTCTGGTCGCCGGAGCCTTATGTCATGGTGTCCACCGCGGTGGCCGTGGCCGAGTCGACCGAGCAGGCCCGCCGGTTGCTGATGCCGGAGGCGTGGGCGCTGACCGAGGCACGCACCCGCGGGGTGTTCCCTCCGCAGCGTCCGCCCCAGGAGGTCGCCGCGCTGCCGATGAACGATCGGGAGCGCGGCCTGTTCCAGGAGGCGATGGCCGGACAGCTGTACGGCACCGGGCCGGAGGTGGAGCAGCAGCTGTCCGGGTTGGTCGAACGCAGCGGTGCGGACGAGGTCCTGGTGACCATGTCCACCTTCGACCCGGCGGCGAAGCTGGACTCCTACCGCAGGCTGGCCGCGCTCACCGCCCGGCAGCCCTCCCTGAACAGCGCCTGAGGCGTGTCTCCTAAAACGGTTCTGGGAAGTTCTGGCCCCAGCAAGATCATCGGAGGATGAGAGCTCGCACCGATGAGTTTCCTGCGTCGCGCCTGTCTGTACACGTCAGACCGACTGACGGAAGGATGGCGCCATGCGGAAACTGATCTACGGTATGAACCTGAGCCTGGACGGCTACATCGCCGCGTCCGGCGGCGACCTTGGCTGGAGCGGGCCGAGTGACGAGCTGTTCCAGTGGTGGCTCGAGCAGGAGCAGGCGATCGACCTGTTCCTGTACGGGCGCAGGCTGTGGGAGACGATGAGCTCCTTCTGGCCGACCGGTGACCAGCAGCCGGGTGCCACTCCGGCGGAGATCGAGTTCGCGCGGAACTGGCGGGACACGCCGAAGGTGGTGTTCTCCACGACGATCGACAAGGTCGACTGGAACACCCGCGTGGTGACTGGCGACGCGATCGCCGAGATCACCCGGCTCAAGGCCGAGGACGGCGGGCCGATGAGGGTCGGCGGTGCAACGCTGGCCGGGGCGGCCATGCGGGCCGGCCTGGTCGATGAGTACGAGATCGTCACCCATCCGGTGCTGGTGGGCGGCGGCACGCCGTTCTTCACCACGCTGGACAGCTGGGTGCACCTGAACCTGGTGGAGACGCGGGCGTTTCCCGGTGGGGTGGTCCTGACCAGGTACGCGAGGCATTGAGCGCGATTCCGTTGCGCGGGTGGGGATCGTCTACCGGTATCGGACCGGGATCCCCTGGCTGTACCGGGTCAGGTGCCGTGGCCGAGGACCTTGGCCACGAAATCGCCCTTGGCCGCGGTGTAACCCTCGCGATCGTTGCCGTGCTCGTCGGCCAGCCGGTGCTTCAGCCGCGCGTACTCCCGCGCCAGCTGGGCGTCGGTGCGGAGCGCGTCGCGGAACGCGAGCTGCTCACGCCAGCGCGGGTGACCCGCCGGGATCAGATGCAGGTGGGCGAACCGGTCCGCACCGGACTCGGTGGGCTTGACGAAGAACCGACGCCACGGCCTGCGGTCGGTCTCCGGCGGCACGTAGTGCCAGTCCTCAGTGGCCAGCCGCCCGGCCAGCGCCGTCACCACCTCGTCCGGGTCGGCGACCGAGGCCATCAGGTCGAGCACCGGCTTGGCGGCCAGTCCCGGCACCGCCGTGGAGCCGATGTGCTCCACCCCGTCCACCAGCCACGGTCCCAGTATCTCGGTGAGCTCCGCGCATTCCCGGTCGGCCTGCACCGCCCACTGTTCGTCGTGCGGCCGCAGCACCGGTCGTGCGTACGCCCACGCGGGAACCTCACCAGCCATCAGTCCCAGTCTACGTACCCGCGCCGATTTCGCCCGGTGAGCGAGCTCAGGCAGGGCAGAGCGTGCCTTCGCTCGGCACGGTGCCCTCGACCAGGAACTCCGCCGTGGCGGCCAGCACGCAGGAGGAGGCCAGTGCGCCGTGCCCGGCGCCCTGCCAGGCGATCCGGACCGCGCTGGGCATCTGCTCGGCCGCCCGGATGGTGCCCTTCTCCGGGGTGACCGGGTCGGTCGCGGTGCTCACCACCATGATCGGTGGCGCATCCCGTGCCCCGGCCTCCGGTACCGGATCCGTGCGCACCGGCCACGGGCTGCACCAGGCCAGCCGCTGCGCGAGCAGGGTGCCGAACAGCGGCTGCTTGGCCGCGGCGTCCTGTAGCGCCTGGTCGATCCGGTTCTCCGGCAACCGGGTCGCCATGTCGTTGCATATGGTGGCCAGCGCTCCGTCCAGCCGGGGGGTATGCAGCGGGGTGTCCCGCAGCAGCGGCGCCACGAAGGTGGCCAGCCCGGCCGCGTCGCCGCCCCTGGCCGCCGTGATGGCCGTGGCCAGGTCGGGCCAGCGTTCCCGTTGGCCGAGGCCGATCCGCACCGCGTGCAGGGCGAGCGCGGGCCCCATCCGGGTGCCGTTCGGGGTGCGCAGTGGTGCCGTGCTCAGTTGCTCGCTGAGCGCGGTGACGGCCTTCCGCGCGTCGCCGAGTCCGCAGTCGCGATCCGCGCAGTCCTCCCCGAATGCGTCCAATGTAGACAATGTTCCGGTCGCGATGTCCGCCAGCACCGACGCGGTGTTGGGGGAGGGGTCCGGGATGCCGTCCAGCACCATCCGGCCCACCCGGCCGGGGTACCGGTTGGCGTACGCGGTCAGCACCCTGGACCCTTCGCCGTGGCCGATGGCGTGCAGGTGGTCCATACCCAGCTGGGCCCTGATCTCGTCCAGATCGGCCGCGGTGCGCCAGCTGTCGTAGGCGGTCTGCCCGTTCTCCAGCCCGATGGTGCACTGCTGGCCCGCCTTGCGCGCGGCATCCAGCAGCGGCCCGGCCTCGGTCGCGGCCGGGTCATAGCCGAGCAGCTGCTCGCGGATGTGTTCCGGGACGCAGTCGACCGCGTCGGACTGCCCGGTGCCCCTGCGGTCCACTCCGATCAGCGAGAACCGTTCCAGTACCTCGGGCGGTAGCTGCTGCGCGATGCGCACCGCGTACAGCGAGCCCGGCTCCCGGTCGACATCGTTGAGCACCGCGAGCGGGATCGGCCCGTCGCCCACCTTGAGCAGGGAGATCCGCGCGACCCCGCGGCGGGGCAGGTCTGGTGCGTCCATGGTGGTGATCACCCGGCCGCAGGAGAAGCTCAGCTCGGCAGGCAGCGGCGTCCCGATCCGGGCGCTGGTCTCCGCGCGGCAGTCGGACCAGGAGAGCCCGGAAGCCCGCGGCTCGGCAAGCGGCGGCAACGGCACCTCGCTGGGCTCCTCTGGAGGGGCCTGCGGCGCGGGTCCGTCGTTCTGCACGATCGCGGGCCGGGTGGAGGGGCCCGCGGTACATCCGGCGAGCACCGGGATCATCATCGCCACAAGCGCCAGCCCACGCAGGCCACGCGGGTTGCTGCGGTTGCTCACTGACCCCTCACTTCTCGGCGACATTCGGCGGTTCGACCTTCGCATGCGCCGGGTGAGCCGGGTGTGAGCGGGTCACACCGTCCGCTTGACCTCACCGCGGAACACCGCGTCCAGGTCGTACCGGGCGGGCTGGTCGAGCTGCTCGTAGGTGCACGAATCCGGCTCCCGGTCGGGCCGCCAGCGGGCGAACTGCGCGGTGTGCCGGAACCGGGACGGCATCCCGCCCTCGGTGTTCTCGTAGCCGACCTCGAGCACCCGTTCGATGCGCAGCGGCACCCAGGGCTGCTCGGCGGATCGCCAGCGGTTGATCGCGCCGGGCAGCCGCTGCCCCTCGACCACGGCCTCACCCAGCCAGGGGTGCCCGGTGCCGTCGGTGATCAGCGGGGACAGCTCGGTGGCCAGCTCGCGCCGCCTGGCCACCGGGAACGCGCCGACCACGCCCACGTTGTGCAGCACCCCGGACTCGTCGTACAGCCCGAGCAGCAGCGAGCCGACCGCCTCGCCCGGTTCGGCGTCCACATGCCAGCGCAGCCCGGCGAGTACGCAGTCCGCGGTGCGGGAGTGCTTGTACTTGGCCAGGATCCGTTTGCCGGGGGAGTAGGGGGCGTCCAGCGGCTTGCCGATCACGCCGTCCAGCCCGGCCCCCTCGAACAGGGTGAACCAGTGCCGTGCCGTGGCCGGGTCGTCGGTGGCCGGCGTGACGATCAGTTCCTCGCCTGCCAGCTCCGTCAGCCGCTCGCGCCGGACGCTGGTGGGTTCGTCGACAAGGGACTCATCGCCCAGCGCCAGCAGGTCGAACGCGATATAGCTGGCCGGGGTCTGCTCGGCCAGCAGGCTGATCCGGCTGGCCGCGGGATGGATCCGCTCGGTCAGCGCGTCGAAGTCGAGCTTGCCGCCCACCGCGACCACCAGTTCCCCGTCCAGCACCACTCGCTCCGGCAACTGGCTCGCCAGCTTCTCCAGCACTTCGGGAAAGTACCGGTTGAGCGGTTTCCCCGAGCGCGCCTGCAGGGTGATCTCGTCCCCTTCACGGAAGACCAGGCAGCGGAACCCGTCCCATTTCGGTTCGAACAGCAGGTCGTCTGCGTCCGGGATCTGCCGTACGGCACGCGCGAGCATCGGTTTCACCGGTGGAGTGATCGGAAGCGGCATGCCGACATTCTGCCCGCACCGGGCCGGGGTGCGAGCCAGATCATAGCCGGTGTGTCGATATGCGACCCTTCGGGTACGTTTGGTAGCCGTGGGCAGTCAGCAGACCATCGCGCGCCTCCTCGTGCCGCTTGTGATGCTGTCGCTGTACCTGCTCTGCCACCTGCTGCCGGGGCCGGTCGACCACGTCGATCCGGTGCTCAGCGCCCCCGCGTCCCCGGTATCCACGGTGTCCGAGGGGTCCGGGGCGTCCGAGGTGGACGAGCCGGACGCCGACTGCGGGCTCCCTGCCCGCGGCCCGGCGCCCGCGCACGATGCGGACCACCCGCGTTGCCTGGCCGTGCCGCGGTCTGCCGATGGTGCCGCCGCGGGCCCGGTGCTGCTGCTCCTGCTCGCCTGCGCGGCCCTGACGGGGCGCACCGGCGGGCCCGGCGGTCCACCCCGCCCGCGCCGGGGCGCACCTCCGGTATGCCGGGGTGGCCGGGACATGCTGACCGCACTGTGCGTGCTGCGGAACTGATCGGCCGGTGACGACCGGCGGGCGCGAACCGCGCCCGCCGTCTCGTCTCCCGCGCCATCCACCGCCCTCGCACAGAACGGATTCAACGCATGCTTTCGCACGGTATTACCGTGGCCACCCCTGCGCGCCCGCAGGGACCCGCGGTCGGCAACACCCCGGTGGTCTGGATCGACACGCCGTTCACAACCGACGGCAGGGGGTTCTGGGCCAAACTGGAGGGACACAACCCCGGCGGGATGAAGGACCGGCCCGCCCTGCACATGATCGCCAAGGCGAAGGAACGCGGGCAGCTGCCGCCCGGCGGGATGATCGTCGAGTCGACCAGCGGGACGCTGGGCCTCGGGCTGGCGCTGGCCGGGATCGTCTACGGGCACCCGGTGACCCTGGTGGCCGACCCCGGGATGGAGCCGATCGTGCGGCGGCTGCTGCTCGCCTACGGCACGCGGGTGCACATCGTGGACCGGCCGCATCCCACCGGCGGCTGGCAGGAGGCGCGGCGGCAGCGGGTGGCCGCGACCCTGGCCGAGCACCCCGGAGCGTTCTGCCCGGACCAGTACCACAACCCGGACAACGTGGCCGCCTACGAGTCACTGGCTACGGAGTTGGTCGCGCAGCTCGGCCGAGTGGACATCCTGGTCTGCTCGGTGGGCACCGGCGGGCACTCCGCAGGGGTGAGCCGGGTGCTGCGGCGGCACTGTCCGGGGCTGCGGCTGGTCGGGGTGGACACCATCGGCTCCACGATCTTCGGGCAACCGGCCCGTAACCGGCTCATGCGCGGGCTGGGCTCCAGCATCCATCCGCGCAATGTGGACTACCCGGCGTTCACCGAGGTGCACTGGGTCAGCCCGGCCGAGTCGGTGTGGACCTGCCGTAGGCTCGCGGCCGCGCATTACGCCTCGGGTGGCTGGAGCGTGGGTGCGGTGGCGCTGGTGGCCGGGTGGCTGGCACGCACCTGCACCGCGGAGACCAGGATCGCGGCGATCTTCCCCGATGGTCCGCAACGGTACTTCGACACTGTCTACAATGATCAGTTCTGCGCGGAGAATAGCTTACTGGAGAGGGAACCCGCGCCGGATCCGGATTCGATCGGCACGCCGGCCGAACGAGAGGTGCTGCGGTGGACCCGCTGTGCCACGGTGATCGACCCGCTGCGGGGTGAGCGATGAGCGGGGTGCTGAGCCAGTTC
Source organism: Amycolatopsis aidingensis (assembly GCF_018885265.1). GTDB lineage: Bacteria > Actinomycetota > Actinomycetes > Mycobacteriales > Pseudonocardiaceae > Amycolatopsis > Amycolatopsis aidingensis. The sequence goes on along the minus strand of NZ_CP076538.1, from coordinate 4,306,328 downwards.
CGTTCCTTCGACCGGCCGGTGCGATTGCTCGCGATCAACCAGTTCACCATCAACATCGGCTTCTACATGCTGATGCCGTACCTGGCCGCGCATTTGTCCGTGGGACTCGGGCTGGCCGGGTGGCTGGTCGGGTTCATCCTCGGCGTGCGCAACTTCTCCCAGCAGGGCATGTTCCTGTTCGGCGGGATGCTGGCCGACCGGCTCGGCTACAAGCCGCTGATCGTCACCGGCTGCGCCCTGCGTACCGGTGGTTTCGCGATGCTGGGGCTGGTCGACTCGGTGCCCTCGCTGATCATCGCCTCGGCGGCCACCGGGTTCGCCGGTGCGCTGTTCAACCCGGCTGTGCGGGCCTATGTGGCCGCGGGCGCAGGGGAGCGCAGGGTGGAGGCGTTCGCTCTGTTCAACGTGTTCTACCAGGCGGGGATCCTGCTCGGCCCGCTGCTCGGGCTCGCGCTGACCGGGGTCGCCTTCCGGCTCACCTGCCTGGTCGCGGCTGTGGTGTTCGCCGCGCTCACCGTGCTGCAGTTGCGTTCGCTGCCTCCGCGCGCCGCGGAGGGCGGCCAGCGGGTACTCGTCGGCTGTCGCCAGGTGCTTGGCAATCGCAGGTTCCTCGCCTTCGCGGGCACCATGATCGGCTGCTATGTGCTGTCCTTTCAGATCTATCTCGCGTTGCCGCTGGAGACCCGGCGGCTTGCGAGGGATGAGCTGACCGGCACGGTGCTGGTGGCCGCGCTGTTCGCGGTGTCCGGGCTGCTGGCGATCGCCGGCCAGTTGCGCATCACCGGATGGTGCCGGCGGCGGTGGAGCCACGGGCGCTGCCTGACCGCGGGGCTCGCGCTGATGGGCGCGGCGTTCCTGGTGCCGCTGCTCACCGCGGCTGCGCCGGGCGGCAGCGGCTCCTTCGGCGCGCTGGGCGTGTTCCTTCCGATGCTGGTCTCGGTCGCGCTGCTCACCCTGGGCACCGTGGTGGTGTTCCCGTTCGAGATGGACACCATCGTCACGCTCGCCGAGGACCGGTTCGTCGCCACGCACTACGGGCTGTACAACACGATCTGCGGGATCGGCATCGCGCTGGGCAACCTGGGTACCGGTGCCGCGCTGGACCTGGCACGGCAGCGCGGGGCGGCGTGGGTGCCCTGGGTCGTGCTGGCGGTCATCGGTGCGGCTTGCGCGTTCGGGGTGCACCTGCTGAGCCGGTCCGGGCGGCTGGCGCCCCGGCAGGTGCTGACCACACCATAGGCGACCCGGACAACCTGTTCGGCCCAGCGGCGGACCGGCCGGGTGCACGGCGAGTACGGACGACGAACCCCATCCCGCGATACGGCTACTCCCTGTCGTTTGCCGATAACTCGGGTATGCCGACTCGCAGTCTGCCGCTCCTGCTGGCCGTCGTCCTCGTCCTCGCGGTGCCGGTGGCGCCTGCCGCCGCCGGCACCGACGCGGCGCGGGTGGTGGAGGAGATCCGGGTGGATGAGCGCACCCTCGACCTGCGGATCGACTCGCCTGCGCTGGGTGGGGTGGAATCGGTCCGGCTGCTGCTGCCCGCGGGATGGTCCGCGGAGGCCGCGCGTACCTGGCCCGTGCTGTACCTGCTGCACGGCGCCGACGCCGACTACCGAGCGTGGACCGAGCACACCGACGTCGTCGCGGCGACGGCCGAGGCGGAGGCCATCATCGTGCTGCCCGAGGGCGGGCGATGCGGCAACTACTCGAATTGGTGGAACCAGGGGAACCATGGTCCGCCCGCATGGGAGACCTTTCATCTCACCGAGGTGCGCGGGCTGCTGGAGCGGCACTATCGGGCCGGCCCGCAGCGGGCGGTCGCCGGGCTGTCCATGGGCGGGTTCGGGGCGATGTCGTATGCGGCCCGGCATCCGGGGATGTTCCGCGCGGCGGCGAGCTACAGCGGAGCTGTACACACCCTGATCGACCGGCCACGCTGGCCGGACGGCCCAGACGTGATCAAACTGATGCGCCTCGCCTGCACCGGTATCGACTGGCGGGATCTCTGGGGCGACCCACGTATTCCGGCCCAGCGGGAAATCTGGCAGCGGCGCAATCCTTACAATCTGGCTGCGAAGCTGGCCGATACGCGGCTGTATGTCTCCTCAGGCAACGGCGAGGCCGGTCCGCTGCGTCCGCCGGGCAGCGGAATGTTCGAGACCGTCGCCGAACGCGTGGTACACGATATGGGGCAGGCCTTGGTGGGTAGGTTGACCGAACTGGGCGTGCCGGTCACGACGCACTTCTACGACGGCGGGCACACCTGGCCGTACTGGCAACGCGAACTGCGCCGCTCGCTGCCCATGCTGCTGCACGCCATCGGTGGTTAGAAGGGTGGTTTGTCGTTGTCTGGGGTGAGGGGTTCGTGCAGTGGTTCGCGGGGGCTTTGGTGCACGTCCCCGTGGGGTGTGGTGATGGTCGGCACCCCGTCGATCACCTCGTACTTCCACCCCGGCAGGTCCTTCAGGTGGTGGTCGCGCTCGCAGTAGCCCACCAGCTCCTCCTCCCGGGTGGTGCCGCCCTTGGCCCAGTCGGTGGTGTGGTCGTTCTGGCATTGCTGGGAGGGCCGGTGGCACCCGATGCCCTGGCATTCCCGGTCTCGTACCCGCACGAACTCATCCAGCGCCGCCGGCGGCCGGTACCGCGTGCGCCCCAGATCGGTGGGGTGCCCCGTGGCCGGGTCGGTCAACAGTCGGCGCCAGACGCTGTCGGGGTGGGTGGCCAGCTCCCGCGCCAACGACGCGGGGATGTGCCCATGCCCGGCCAGGTATCCGGGCTGCTCATCCAGTCCGAGTAGGGAGCTGGCCGCGAAGTACAGGTACACCTCCGTGCGCGGCGCCCGGATCGTGCCGTCTTCCCGGAGGGCGAGGTCGGCGAACACGTCCGCCCGCAACTGCTCCAACGTGCGACTGTCCCCTTCCCGTCGGAGGCGTCGGGCGGCGCGGTCGCAGCGTGCGTAGATCGCCGTGGCGACCTCTGTCGGGAGGTCGGCCGTGAGGCTGGACACCCCATCGTCTTGATGGATGAGTTCCAGGGATCGTTGTGCCCGCCGGGCCCGGGTGCGCTGCGCCGCCCCGTCGGGGTCGACCGCGAGTACCTGGTAGCGCACCGACCGCCGCAGGCTGGTGCGGTCTTTACGTTCCAGTTTGTCGCTCATCCGCTGGTCGACGTCGCGGGCTTGTTGGTCGGTGAGGACCGCGGTGGGCTCGACCACTGCTTTCACCTTCTCCTGATCAATCCGGCCCTCGCGGAACGCGGCCAGGGTGTTCGGTAACCGGGTGAGGTGCTGCCCCAGTGCCAGGGCTTCCTCCACCCGGTGCCGGGTCCAGTAGAGGCGTCCGGCGATCTCGGTCACCAGCGAGACCCGTTCGTCCCCGTCGTGGGCGAGGTCGGCCACCAGCAGCACCCGCCGCGCCTCCAGCCGGGCGATGGCGCGTTCGTTGGCCTCCAATAGGTCGAGTGTGGTGAGTGCGTCTTCTGCGGGATCCGTGTGCGGATCAGAACTGTGTCTGTCCATACCCATAATTGTATCGACGGGACCGACAAGAATTCCCCGTGTGAATGTGTACCCGCTGATATTCACTCGAATGCGTGTTCGACACAGAATGCATGCCAGGCCGGGCCCGGGGTGCCGTTCCGTGGGGTGCTGGCGCTAGCAACCAGCCCTGCTAGTGGTGATGCGTGCAGCGCCAGTGCCCCACGGCGCGCCGGAGGCGTGCCTGAAACCCAACCACAACCACCCTCACCACCCACGCGAACGGCAAACACGATGTACGAGAACGGCCAAAGCGTGCGCGTGGGCAGCCAACGCGTGCGCGGGAACGGCAAACACACGCGCGTAGGCGGCAAACACGCCGGGGCGGCGGGTCAGCGGACGCGCTGGCGTTCGGCGGCGTTGAGTTCGATGCGGACGGCGGTGGGCAGGGCCTCGATGCCGAGGGATTCGCGGGCCCTGGTGAGCACCGTGGCGTCGAGCTCCTCCCAGACGGCGCGGATGTCGGTGCCTTCGCGTAACCACAGGCTGATCCGCAGGGCGGGGTTGTCGGGGTCACCGACGGCGCGAACGCGGGCACGGTGCACGCCCTGCACCGACTCGGCATCCGCCTGTACGGCACTGGCGATGGCACCCGCGGTGACGGTGAGTTCCCTGCCGACCGCGCGGTCGAGTTCGAGGTCCGGCCTGCCCTCGGGGCGCAGTGAGCGGAAGAACCACCACAGGCCGAAGGCCAGCAGCAGTACCCCGGCCACGATGGCGACCGTCTTGGCCAGTACCGGCCTGCCACCCAGCCAGTCGACCGCGATCGGGTCCAGGATCGGGCGTTGTGCACGGAAGCTGCCGAGCCAGCCGAAGCTCACCACCAGCGCGGCCGCGCCGGCGAGCAGCCCGAGCAGGCCGAGGGCGAAGGTCAGGGTGCGCTCGGCGCGGTAGGAGCGGGCGAGTGCCTTGGTCGAGGTGGATGTGCGGCTCATCGGCGATCCTTGGGGGAGTCGACCACGACGGATACCTTGGGGCGCTTGGTGAGCGGAATCTCGCCGAGCAACTCACCGACCGTTTCGGCCAGGCGCGGGCGCAGTTGCTGCTCGTCCTCCAGCCTGCTGACGGCGCGCACCCGGACCTTCTTCGCGGACGCGGTGACGGTCGCACCGTCCACATTGTCCTGCGAGCGAACCCGGTGCCCGACCAGCCTGGCCAGCGAGCGGGGGGAGGTGGTGACGCTGACCGAGGGAGCGGGGTCGTGCAACCGGATGGAACGCCTGCGCGCGATGAGCGCGGCCAGCACCAGAACCAGCCCGGTGGCCGCGGTGATCCCGGCAACAAGCCGGAGGCCGGTCGAGGTCCACTGCAGCTCGCTCAACTGAGCTTGCCAGCTCGGCCACGGCAGCAGCAACGGGGCGTCGGCGGGGCGCCACCAGTGCCAACCGACCTCGAGCGCGATGAACCCGCCGGCTGCGGCGACGGCCAGCGCCAGCAAGGTCGAAAGTAGACGGACGAATACCCGCACCGTTTCACTCCATGGTTTGGTCAGCAGGTTGGTCGGGTCAGCGCGCGGCTCAGCGCACCCGCGGCTGGATCTCGGGCAGCAGGGCGGACACGGTCACCCGCAGCGAACGCACCCGGTAGGCGGTGAGGCGTTCCACCTCCTCGGTCACCCGCTCCCGGACCTCGCCGGTCACGGTGCCGATCGACGCCGGGTAGTGCAGCGCGAGGTCGAGGGAAAGGTCGACCTCGTCGGCCCGTCCGGCGACCTTGGCGCCGGCCCCGTGCGTGCCGAGGCCGAGCCCGGCGACCCGGCGCTCCGCCCTCGCCGTGCCGTCGACCTGGTCGGCGGCACGTTGCGCGATCTTGCGTACCACCGTGTGGCCGATGCTCAGCGTGCCGCGCTCCTCCGGCTCGGGCAGCGCGGCGGGCGCGGGTGTGGTCACCGGTCCCGGCCCCTGCCGAAGACGTCGCCGAGGTCCAGCTCACCGTCGAGCACCCTGCCGACGACGAGGCCGATCACTCCGACCGCCAACGTGATCAGGAATGCGATGAAACTCTGGGAGGCCGCGAGGCCCAGTACGAGGCCGGCGATGATCCCGGTCTGCGTTGCGTTCAACGTTGTCTCCTTGCGAGCGTTTGGAGCGATCTGGGTGGTGGCCCGGGTCAGCGGACCCGCGGCGGGCGGCGTCTGCGGCCGCGCCACCGCTTGACCCGGTTGGTCAGGCCCGCTACGCCTCCCGGCGTGCTGACGAACACGACCGGCGCGTCGTAGCGGCTGTCATCCTCGGGCTGATCCTGGCGGTCCGGACCGCCCTGGCGGTTCTCCGGCCGGTCGCGCCGGAAACGGTCCAGGCCCTCGGCGAAGACGTGCGGGTCCCCGCCGACGTCGGGGTGGTTCTCGCGCACGAAAGCTCGGAAGGCCGCGCGGGAGGCGCGGCCCTCCTCACCTCGGTCGGGAACGTCGATCACGTCACCCGGTTTCCGGCTTCCGGCTCGGTCCCGGCGCTGCCTTCGGTGCCATCTCCGACTTCCACATCGACCACGTCGACATGGACAGGCACGTTACCGGCCAGCGCCTGCACGCGCTCCCGCAGCTGTGCGGTCACCGTGGGCAGCGAACCTTCCAGCCGGAGGACCACCCCGACCTCGACCGGCGCGCCGACCTCGGTCACCCGCACCCCGCTGACCTTGTGGCCGGGCAGGTGCGTGGCCAGGGTGCCCAGCGGCCCGCCGTCAAGGCGGACCACCGAAGGATGCGCGAGCAGCTCGCCCGCGATGGCCTGCGCCAGGTCTTCCGGCCTGCCGGATCCGGCGGCGGTCATCGATCACTCCACTCGAGAAGACGGCTCTTCTTCGCCATTCTCCTCGGGAAGGTGGATGTCGTTAACCGAGATGTTCACCTCGATCACATCGAGACCGGTGATTTGCTCGACCGTGGTGATGACGTTACGGCGGACGGCGCGGGCGACGTCCACGATCCGCGCCCCATACTCCACGACGAGATCCAGATCGACGGCGGCCTGCTTCTCGCCGACCTCGACGGAGACGCCCGAAGTGGTGACCGTGCCGGAACCGGGGATACGTTCCCTGATGGCACCGAACGCGCGGGACACCCCGCCGCCGAGTGCGTTCACCCCGGAAACCTCACGTGCGGCGATCCCGGCGACCTTCTGCACGACTGAGGAGGCGATCGTGGTCTTGCCAGCGGAACCCTCCTCGTTGAGTGCCGACGTTCCGGCTTTCGTGACGGCTGCGGTGTCGGTGTTGCTCGTGCTGGTCTGCGCCATGACGGCTGCTCCTTTCGAACCCTGTGGCGGCGCCGCCCGGTCCGGCCGGCCCCGTAACTACTCGGATGTCGTTTCCTGTGTTGCCATGTCGCTGGACCACTCGATTGGGGGAGTTCGACAGCCCTTAGTCATGGTGCACATCGGCGATATGCACGCTCACCGGTGGCGCGGCCGGGCCGAACTCGGCCACCAGCGCCTCGCGTAGCCTGCCGCGCAGCGTTTCGGCGGCCTCGTTCGCCGCGATGCCGTACCGGACGGTCAGCAGTACCTCCAGGCCGGTGGGTTCCAGTGCCACCGCGGAGATGTGCACGCCGAGCCGTGCGCCCAGCTCGCTGCCCAGCGTCCTGGTGAACAGCACCAGTGCCCGCTCGCCGACATGCAGCCTGCCACCCTCTTGCTCGAGTTCGAGCGGGTCGGCGAGCCTGCGGCCACGCAGGCCGTGCACCGAGCGCAGGACGCGGGAGATCAGGCCGGGCGGGGTGGGCACCGGAACGCGCGCGGCGGCCTCGACGAGTCCCCAGCGCGGGTCCTGGCGCGGGTCCTCGCCGGGCGGCTCCTCGGCGCGGTTCATCACTGCTCCCTGAGTTTCGCGAGCAACGCCACCCTGGCTCGATGCAGCCGGGAACGCAAGGCCGGGACGCTGACCTGGAGCACTTCGGCGACCTCCTCGTAGCTGAGCCCTTCCAGCTCGCGCAGCACGAGCGGAACCCGTTGCGAGACGTCCAGGCCGGAGATGGCACGCAGTACCGCATCGACCTCCTCGGCGCGGACCACCCTGCCCTCCGGGTTGGCCCTGGTGTCGGCGAACAGTCCGGACTCCAGCAGGGAACGGCTCTGCTCGCCCGGGGTGAGCGCGGCGTCGAGCGACACGGTCGGCCTGCGCCGCCGGATATAGGCGAGCGCGGTGTTGGTGACCACCCGGTACAGCCAGGTGGACACCGCGGACTCGCTGCGAAACCCGGACAGCCCGCGCCAGGCCGAGATCCACGCCTCCTGCACCACGTCCTCGGCCTCGGCCGGGGTGCCGGTGATGCGCAGCGCCACCCGGTACATCCGGGGCGTGTGCCTGCGCACCAGGCTGTCGAAGGCCGCCTGGTTCCCGCGGGCCGCACTGGCCAGCAGCGCCGCGTCCCGGTCGCCCGGCTGGCCTGCGGCGCCGTCCTCCGGCTCGGCACCCGCACCCATCCGCGGTCTCACCCGCCCGCGCCGGCTGCCCGGCGGTAGCGGAACAGACAGAAGCCGTCCTCGTGCAGGATCGAGGCCAGGCTCAGGCCGCGGGGCACCTCGGAGCGCCTGCCCGCCACGATCCGGTCGGCCCCGGCCCCGGCCAGCAACGGGGCCACGGTCAGGCACAGCTGGTCGACCAGGTCCTCGGCGACCAGGGTGGCGAAAAGGTGCGGGCCGCCCTCGCAGTTCACCCTGCGCAGCCCGCGCTGGTCCAGCTCGTCCAGCAGGGCATGCGGGTCCACGGTGTGCTCGCCGGTGACGACGACCTCGGCACCTGCCGCGGCCAGGGCCTTGCGCCGTTCCGGGGTCGCGGCCTCGGTGGTGAAGATGATCGGTGGCACCGTGCTGTCGGTGAGCAGCGCGGCGTCCGGCCGGATGGTGCAGCGCCCGCTGACCACGGCGATCGGTGGCACCTCGGCCAGCCCCCTGCGCCGCCTTCGTTCGGCGCGCCGTTCGGTGTTGCGGACGCCGCGGTAGTTCTCCGTCTCCACCGTGCCGGCGCCGACCAGCACTACGTCGGCGAGGTCGCGGCCGAGCGCGAAGATCCGCTTGTCCGCGGGGTGGGACAAGCCGGCCGACCGGTGGTCCACGGCGGCCGCGCCATCAGCCGAGGCGACGAAGTTGGCCTGGACCCACGGCCTGCTCAGCTGGTCCGGATACGCGTAGAGCCGTTCCAGGTCGGTGTCGGTGAGCGGGTCGGACGGGCTGCCGTCTCCCCGGGGCGGCCACAACATCTGCACGGGTTCTATCCCAACACGGTTCGATCGGTGGAGCCATTCGAGTGGGCTGGGTCTCGCCGGTCCCGCGTCCGGCATGGGGAGCGGGCAGCGGTCGCTAGGCTGGCCCGCATGCCCGCTGACTTGACCGGTCGCTGGCCGGAGATCGGAGCCGACGAGCTGATCACGGCGCTGGTGCCGCCGCCGCGGTTCGACGCCGTCCGGTTCTCCACCTATGTGCCCAACCCGCAGGAGCCGAGCCAGGCCGAGGCGGTCGCCGCCTGCTCCACCTTCGCCGGGCGAGTAGGCGCAGCGCGCCGGAAGCGGTCCGGATGGCGGGCGCTGTTCGGCGGCCGCACGGAGGCGGCGCCGGAGCAGCCCGGCCTGTACCTGGACGGCGGGTTCGGTGTCGGCAAGACGCACCTGCTGGCCTCGATCTGGCATGCGGCGCCGGAACCGAAGTCCTACGGCACCTTCGTCGAGCTGACCCATCTGGTCGGTGTGCTCGGGTTCGCCGAGGCGGTGCGCAGGCTTTCCGCCCACCGGCTGCTGGCCATCGACGAGTTCGAGCTGGACGATCCCGGGGACACGATGCTGGTGACCCGGTTGCTGCGGGAGCTCACCGAGGCCGGGGTGCATGTGGCGGCCACATCGAACACCTTGCCGGACAAGCTGGGCGAGGGCCGGTTCGCCGCCGAGGACTTCCTGCGTGAGATCCAGGCGCTGTCCGCCCGGTTCGGCGTGGTCCGGGTGGACGGGCCGGACTACCGGCACCGCGGGCTGCCCGAGGCCCCCGCCCCGGTCACCGAAGCCGAGCTGGCCGCCTCCGCAAGGGCGCATCCCGGGTCCACCGTGGACGACTTCGACGCGCTGTGCGCGCACCTGTCCGCGCTGCACCCGTCCCGCTACGGGCGGCTGCTGGACGGGGTGTCCATGGTGCACCTGCGCGGGGTACGTCCCGCGCCGGACCAGACGGTCGCGCTGCGGCTGGTGGCGCTGGCCGACCGGCTGTACGACCGGGCCATCCCGGTGCTCACCTCCGGAACCCCGCTGTCCGAGCTTTTCGGCGCGGAGATGTTGCACGGGGGATACCGCAAGAAGTACCTGCGTGCGGTCAGCAGGCTCACCGCCCTGGCCAGGGACGCGGTCGGCGCCGTGCAGCAGAGCGAGCGGGCATAGCGGCCTCCAGCCCGGCCGCCAGCGCCAGTATCGCGGCCACCGCGCAGGCCGCGCCGCCGAGGATGTCGGTCAGGTAGTGGTAGTGCAGCCCGATCATGCCGATTCCGGCCGCGGGCAGCACCAGGCAGCCGAGGGCAACCACCAGCCGGGTGGCGGTGCCCTGGCGGGCGAGCAGTGCCAGCACGGTCAGCACCGCGACCAGGCTCACCGTATGGCCGCTGGGGTAGGCCAGGTGGTCGTCGTAGTACCGGCCGAACAGCGGTTTCAGCAGCCAGGTGTTGGCCGCCACCGCCAGTGCCGGGCCGAGCAGGACCAGTGCCAGCCCGGTACGGCGGTGTTGCAGTACGCACAGCACCGCCAGTAGTCCCAGCACGCCGAGCAGCACCGTCGGCTGGGTGGGCAGGACGAACAGCCGCAGCAGCGCATCCTGCCCCACGAAGGTCCGGTGGACAGCCGCGGCGGCCGCCTCGTCCAGCGCGCCGGGGCCGGTGTCGCCCGCGTACGCCAGGCCGAGCAGCACCATCAGCAGCGCGGCGCCCACGGCCACGGCCTGCGCCCGCGCGCGGTGATCGAGCACGCGGCGACATTACGGCAGCCGGGCGAGAATTCGCTGGCCAGGTCCCGTCCCGGTCGGTGACCATGCCCCGGTGGGATTTCTTGAGGCGAGCGCGCTGGCGTACCGGCTCAGCGACGGGCGGCGGCTGTTCGCCGAGGTGTCCTTCCGGGTCGCAGGGGCGGATGTGGTCGCCGTGGTCGGGGACAACGGGGTGGGCAAGACCACCTTGTTACGCATCCTCGGCGGTGAGCTGCGCCCGGAACAGGGCTCGGTGCACACCCAGGGCGGGCTGGCGGTGATGCCGCAGTTCATCGGTTCGGTGCGGGACGAGCGAACCGTGCGGGACCTGCTGCTGGAGGTCGCGCCCCCGGCGCTGCGCGCGGCCGCGGCGGAGCTGGACGCGGTGGAGCTCGCCCTGATGGACACCGATGACGAGCCGACCCAGCTGCGCTACGCGGAGGCGCTGGCCACCTGGGGCGAGGCGGGCGGGTACCGGGCCGAGGTGCTGTGGGACACGGTGACCACCGCCGCCCTCGGCATCCCGTTCGACCGGGCGCGGTTTCGCGAGGTGCGCACGCTCTCCGGCGGCGAGCAGAAACGGCTGGTGCTGGAGGCGCTGCTGCGCGGCCCGGAGCAGGTACTGCTGCTGGACGAGCCGGACAACTACCTGGACGTGCCGGGCAAGCGGTGGCTGGAGGAACGGCTGGCCGAGACCGCAAAGGCCGTGCTGCTGATCAGCCACGACCGGCAGTTGCTCGCCGAGGCCGCCACGCATGTGGTCACGCTGGAGGGCGGGACGGCCTGGGTACACGGCGGTGGTTTCGGCAGCTGGCACCAGGCGCGGCTGGCGCGGGCCGAGCGGATGGCCGAGCTGCGCAGGCGCTGGGACGACAAGCACGAGCAGCTGAAGGAACTGGTCCGCTCGCTGCAGCGCGCGGCCACCATGAGCGACGAGATGGCCTCGCGGTATCGGGCCGCGCAGACCCGGCTGCGCAAGTTCGAGGAAGCAGGCGCCCCGCCGCTGCCGCCCCGGCAGCAGCAGGTCAAACCCCGCCTGCGCGGCGGGCGGACCGCGGTACGGGCGGTCACCTGCGAGCAGCTGGAACTGACCGGGCTGATGGAGCCCTTCGACCTCGAGGTGTTCTTCGGCGACCGGGTGTGCGTCCTGGGATCCAACGGCTCCGGCAAGAGCCACTTCCTGCGGCTGCTGGACGGCGCGGCCGAGGTGCCGCACGCCGGGCGGTACCGGCTGGGCTCGCGGGTGCTGCCCGGGCTGTTCGCGCAGACCCATCAGCACCCGGAATGGGCCGGCCGGTCGCTGCTGGACATCCTCGGCCGGGGCGAGGGCACCCGGCAGGGGATGGAGCGCGGCGGCGCCACCGCCGCGCTGAGCCGCTACGGGCTGGCGGCCGCCGCCGAGCAGCGGTTCGAGTTGCTCTCCGGCGGGCAGCAGGCCCGGTTCCAGGTACTGCTACTCGAGCTGTCCGGGGCGACCCTGTTGCTGCTGGACGAGCCGACGGACAACCTCGACCTGGTGTCCGCGGAGGCGCTGCAGTCCGCGCTGGAAGAGTTCACCGGGACGGTGCTGGCGGTGACCCACGACCGGTGGTTCGCCCGGTCCTTCGACCGCTACCTGCTGTTCGCCGCGGATGGCAGGGTGACCGAGGTGGACGAGCCCGTCTGGACACCGGGACGGGTGGCACGGAGCAGGTAAGGGGAGGCGTATGCGGGTGACGGTCGTCGGTGCCGGGATCATCGGGCTGAGCTGCGCGGTGCGGCTGGCGCGGTCCGGGCAGGATGTGACGGTCCTCACGGCGCACCAGCTCGCGGACACCGCCTCGATGGCGGCGGGCGGGCTGATCTACCCGCGGTTCGCCGAACCCGCCGACCGGTGCGCGGGCTGGACCGCGGCCAGCGTGGCCGAGTTCGGGCGGCTCGCAGGGCAAGCCGGCACCGGGGTCCGGTTACTGCCCGGCAGGTTGCTGCGGCGGGAGGAGCGGCCGGTGCCGGAGTGGGCGGACGCGGTCGGCGGTATCACCCGGCACACCGGGTTGGACGGGCCGTGGCTGGACGCGCTGGCCTTCGCCCCGCCGCTGGTGGACACCATGACGTATCTGGAGTGGCTGGCCGGGGCCGCGGCGGCGGCCGGGGTGCGGACCGTGTACCGCGAGCTGACCAGCCTCGAGCAGGCGCGTCCCGGGGCCGACCTGGTGGTGAACGCGGCCGGCCTCGGCGCACGGGAACTGGTCCCGGACCCGGCCGTGTACCCGGCGCGGGGCCAGGTGGTGCACCTGCGCGACCCCGGGCTGACCGAGTGGGTGGTGGACGAGGACGCCTTCAGCTACGTGCTGCCGCACGGCGGCCACGTGGTCTGCGGCGGCACCGAGGAGGCAGGCGAGGCCGCGCTGGAGCCGGACGAGCGCACCACGGCCGGCATCCTCGACCGCTGCCGCGCGCTGGTGCCAGCCCTGGACGGGGCCGAGGTGCTGCGTACCAGGGTGGGCCTGCGCCCGGCCCGCCCGGAGGTCCGGCTGGAACGGGAGGGCGAGGTGATCCACTGCTATGGCCACGGCGGCATGGGCATCACCCTGTCCTGGGGCTGCGCCGACGAGGTCGCCGCACTCGCCGCCGAGTCCTGAACCCGCCACCGGAAACCCGTGAACGTGGCTTTCCGGGCGTTCAGCGTCGCGAACGGCACTATTGGGACGTCTGACGTCGCGAAAGCCACGTTCAGGGCTCATGGGGTGGGGTCGGCCTGGTCAGGACTCGGCGGGGAGTTTGCCGCTCTGCACCGCGGCCACCAGCTCGGCGTGGTCGGCCTCGGTCTGGTCGGCGTAGCGCACCGCGTACCGGCCGACGGCCTCGTCCATGTCCTTGTCCTCGGCGAAGTAGCCCGCGAGCAGCCGCGGGTCCACCGAGCGGGTGTGCGCCCTCGCCAGCAACGCCCCGGCCAGCCGCCCGTAGTCGTCCAGGTGGTTCTCCTGCAGCTCGGTCGGGTCGATGCTGCCCTTCATGTTGCGGAACTGCCGGACCATGAACGGCCTGCCCTCGATGGTGGTCCAGCCGAGCAGGATGTCCGACTCGGCCTGCACCAGCCGGGCGCCGCGCACGATCCGCTTGCCCGCATGCTTGGTCGGCTTGACGTCCAGGTACCGGCCCAGCGCCGAGGGGGCGGCCTCCTTGGCCTGCAGCACCAGCGTCTCGTCCCCGTTGCCGTGCAGCAGGGCGATGTAACTGCGCAGGCCGACGCTGCCGGTGCCGACCACCCGGAAGGCCACATCGGACACCGAGTACCGGGTGATCAGGTTGCGCCGGGACTCCCGCAGAGTATCCACATAGGACTCCAGGCCGTCGATCACGGCCTCGGCCGTCGCGTCGTCCACATGGGTCAGGATCGGCGGGTCGTCAACGAATCGCAGGTTGTGCGTGCCCGCGGAGTGATCGTCGATGTGCTCGGTCCACTTCCTGGTGACCTTGGCGCTGGTGTTCTTGCGCGCCTTGGCCGCGGCCTTCTCGAAGTCGTCGATCAGCTCGTCCGCCTTCGCCTTGCTCACCACCGAGGAGTCCGGCAGCGCGTTCCACGACCGCAGGAACGGCAGCTCGGCCAGGGCGCGGATGGTGCGGCGGTAGGACTTCACCGCGTCCTCGGCGGCCTCGAGACAGCCGTCCGCCGAGGCCGCACCCTCGCGCCCGGCCAGCACCAGGCTGGCGGCAAGGCGCTTGAGGTCCCACTCCCACGGGCCCGGCACGGTCTCGTCGAAGTCGTTGATGTCCATCACGATCCGCCCCTCGGGCGTGCCGTACAGGCCGAAGTTCGCCGCGTGCGCGTCGCCGCAGAGCTGGGCGTTGAGCCCGCTGACCGGGGTGCCTGCCAGGTCGGCCGCCATCAGCCCCGCGGCGCCGCGGAAGAACGAGAACGGCGAGGACACCATCCGACCGACCCGCAACGGCAGCAGCTCCGGCAGCCGTCCCTGGTGGCTGGCCTCGATGAACTCCAGCACCCCCGGCCGGTGCGGGCTCGTCGGCTGATGGTCGTGCGCGGTCGGCGGGGTGGCGTCCCGCAGCGCCTTGCCACGGGCGTGCACCTCCGCGTCGTCGACCGGTGTCCGCAGATCTACTCGTTCCTCGTGCATACCCCTAGTGTCGGACCACCTCGGCGATCGCGTCGATGCCCCGGTCCAGATCCTGCTCGGAGATCACCAGCGGGGGTGCCACCCGAAGGGTGTTGTCGTGGGTCTCCTTGCACAGCACCCCGCGTTCGGCCAGCGCCTGCGAGGCCTGCCGCCCGGTCGGCCCGCCGGGGGCGATGTCCACCCCTGCCCACAGACCGCGGCCGCGGACCTCGGCCAGGCCGTTGCCGACCAGTTCGGACAGCCGTCCGCGTAGCTGCTCGCCCAGCGAGGCGGAGCGCTGCTGGAACTCACCGGTGCTCAGCAGCCGCAACACGGCGCGGCCGACGGCGCAGGCCAGCGGATTGCCGCCGAAGGTGGAGCCGTGCTCACCAGGGCGCAGCACCCCGAGTACCTCCCCGCTGCCGACCACCGCGGAGACCGGCACGATCCCGCCGCCGAGTGCCTTGCCCAGGGTGTAGAGGTCGGCCCGGACCCGCTCGTGGTCCAGCGCGAACAGGGTGCCGGTGCGGGCCAGCCCGGACTGGATCTCGTCGGCGATCAGCAGCGCGCCCGCCTGGTCGCACAGCCTGCGTGCCTCGGCGAGATAGCCGTCCGGCGGCACGATGACCCCGGCCTCGCCCTGGATCGGCTCCAGCAGCACCGCCGCAGTCCGGTCGGTGATGGCCGCGGCCAGGGCCTCGGCGTCGCCGTACTTGACCGTCACGAAGCCGGGCGTGTACGGACCGTAGTCAGCGCGTGCGGCCTCGTCGGTGGAGAAGGAGACGATCGTGGTGGTCCGGCCGTGAAAGTTCGCGCCGGCCACGACGATCTCGGCCGTGCCCTCCGGGATGCCCTTGACCCGGTAGGCCCACTTCCTGGCCACCTTGATCGCCGACTCCACCGCCTCGGCGCCGGAGTTCATCGGCAGCACCATGTCGGTGCCGGTGAGTTCGGCCAGTTCGCGGCAGAACGGGCCGAGCTGGTCGTGGTGGAAGGCACGCGAGGTGAGCGTGACCCGGCCGAGCTGCTGGGTCGCGGCCTCGACCAGGTCGGGGTGCCGGTGGCCGAAGTTCAGCGCGGAGTAACCGGCGAGGAAGTCGAGGTAGCTGTTGCCCTCGACGTCGGTGACCCAGGCGCCCGCGGCCTCGGCGATGACCACCGGCAGCGGGTGGTAGTTGTGCGTGCTCCACCGCTCGTCGAGTCCGATGAACTCCTCGGTGGCGGAACCGGTGGTGCGGTCGGCGAACGTCGTCATGCGTTCAGGTTAGAGCCCCGGCGCGTACGGTTCATCCGGAAGTCGTTGCTTGCCCGACCGGATCATTGCGCAGTTCGTGCGCACGGAGCACTGATCGTTGCGTACCGGAACAGGGCAGGGGTGTCCGGGACCCGATCTGACAGAGTGCATGGTGTGACCGACGAGCTGTCCTTTCTCCGCACCCAGGCCCGTACCCAGCGCTTCACCCTCGGCGCTCCCAAGGAGTTCCGGGTCGCGCCGGACGGCTCCAGGGTGCTGTTCCTGCGTGCCGAGTCGGGTGTCGACCACCGCAACAGCCTCTGGTCGCTGGACCTGGCCGCCGGGACGGAGTCGAAGCTGGTGGACGCCGTCGCGCTGCTACCGGGGGAGGAGGAACTGCCTGCCGAGGAGCGGGCGCGCCGCGAGCGCAGCAGGGAGACCTCCGGCGGGGTCGTCGGCTACGCCGTGGACGAGGCGTTCTCGCTGGCCGCGTTCTCCCTCTCCGGCAGGCTCTACACCGTTGACCTGGCCACCGCCGAGGTGTCCCTGCTGGTGGACGGCGCGGTGGTGGACCCGCGGCCGAACCCCGCCGGCACGCATGTGGCCTACGTACGGGACCGCAGGCTCCGAGTGATCGATCTCACCACCGGCGAGGACCGGGAGCTGGTCGAGGAGTCCGGCGAGGACGTCGCCTGGGGGCTGGCGGAGTTCATCGCGGCCGAGGAGATGAGCAGGGTGCGCGGCTACTGGTGGTCGCCGGACGGCAGGCACCTGCTGGCCGAGCGTGCCGACCGGTCCGGGGTGCCGCGCTGGAGCATCGCCGACCCGGCCAACCCGGCCGAGCCGGTGAACACCGTCGCCTACCCGGCGGCAGGCTCGCCGAACGTGGCGGTGTCGCTGGCCATCCTCGGTCTGGACGGCAGCAGGGTGGACGTGCGGCCAGGCGACTGGGAGTACCTGGTGGCCGTGCACTGGTCGGCGGGCGGGCCGCCGCTGCTCGCCGTGCAGCCACGGGACCAGCGGCGGCTGGAGGTGCGCGCGGTGGACGTCACCGACGGTTCCACCACGCTGCTGCACACCGAGTCCGATCCGGACTGGGTGGAGATCGTGACCGGCGTGCCCGCCTGGACCACCGACGGCAGGCTGGTGCGGGTGGGCGCGGCTGAGGGCGGCTACCGGCTGGTGCTGGACGGAACCCCGGTCACCGAGCCCGCGCTACAGGTCCGCTCGGTGCTGCACGTCGGCGCCGAGGTCCTGTTCAGCGCCTCCGCCGGGGACCCGACCCAGATCCACGTGTACCGCACCGAGGGTGCTGGGGTACGCCGGTTGTCTACATCGGACGGCGTGCACATCGGGGCAGGCAACGCCGAGCTGACGGTGCTGTCCTCGTGGAGCCTCGAGCACAGTGGACCCGAGGTAACCGTGCTGCGCGATGGCGAGCCGGTGGCCAAGGTCGGCTCCTACACCGTGGACCCCGGCATCGAGCCGGTCCTCACCTGGCTCACCCTGGGGGAGCGGGAGCTACGGGCCGCGCTGCTGCTGCCGACGGGCTACCACCCCGGCGACGGGAAGCTGCCGGTGCTGCTCGACCCCTACGGCGGCCCGCACGCGCAGCGGGTGCTGCAGAGCCGCAACGCCTTCCTCACCTCGCAATGGCTTGCCGACCAGGGCTTCGCGGTACTGGTCGCGGACGGGCGCGGGACCCCGGGCGGGGCCCGGCCTGGGAGCGGGAGATCGCGGGCAGGCTCGCCGAGGTCACCCTGGCCGACCAGGTGGACGCGCTGCACGCCGCCGCCCGGCTGCACCCCGAGCTCGACCTGGACCGGGTAGCGATCCGTGGCTGGTCCTACGGCGGCTACCTGGCCGCACTGGCGGTGCTGCGCGAGCCGGAGGTGTTCCACGCGGCCGTGGCCGGGGCCCCGGTCACCGACTGGTCGCTGTACGACACGCACTACACCGAGCGCTACCTCGGCCTGCCAGCGGAGGAGCCGGACCGCTACCGGGACAACTCGCTGATCGCCGACGCGGCCGGGCTGCGCAGGGCGCTGCTGATCGTGCACGGCCTCGCCGACGACAACGTGTTCGTGGCGCACGCGCTGCGGTTGTCCGGTGCGCTGCTGGCCGCGGGCAGACCGCACACCTTCCTGCCGCTGAGCGGCGCGACCCATATGACCCCGCAGGCCGAGGAGGTCGCGGAGAACCTGATGCTGCTGCAGGTGGACTGGATCAAGCGCGAGCTGGGCGAACGCTGAGAAACCGAGGAGGTAGAAGCGGCATGACACGGTGGGGCATCACCATCCCGCTGACCGGGGTACCGCTGGTGGAGCACCGGGAGCTGGTCGAGCAACTGCCCGATCTCGGGTACACCGACGCCTGGTCGGCCGAGACCGCGGGCACCGACGCGTTCTCGCCGCTGCTGCTGGCCTCCCAGTGGGCGCCGCGGCTGCGGCTCGGGACCGCCATCGTGCCGGTCTACACCCGCGGCCCCGGGCTGCTGGCGATGAGCGCGGCCACGCTGGCCGAATGCGCCCCCGGGCGGTTCGTGCTCGGGCTGGGCACCTCCTCCCCGGTGATCGTGGAGAACTGGAACGCCGCCGAGTTCACCGAGCCCTACGCCCGCAGCCGGGACACCCTGCGGTTCCTGCGCGCGGCACTGGCCGGGCAGAAGGTGACCGAGGAGTATCCGACGTTCTCGGTGAGCAAGTTCCGGCTGGAGCGGGCACCGGAGCCCGCGCCGCCGATCATGCTCGCCGCGCTGCGGCCTGGCATGCTGCGGCTGGCCGCCGCCGAGGCCGACGGCGCGATCACCAACTGGCTCGCGGCCACCGATGTGCCGAAGGTACGGGCGGTGACCGGGCCGGACACCGAGCTGGCGGCGCGGATCTTCGTCTGCCCCACCGAGGACGCGGAGGCCGCGCGCGGGCTGGGCCGGATGCTGATCAGCAGTTACCTGACGGTTCCGGTGTACCGGGCGTTCCACGAATGGCTCGGCAGGGGCGAGCGGCTGGCGCCGATGCACGAGGCCTGGGCCGCGGGCGAGCGGCAGCGGGCGAACGAGCTCATCCCGGACGAGGTGGTGGACGAGCTGATCGTGCACGGCAGCGCGCAGGAGTGCCGTGAGCGTGTCCAGGCCTATGTGGACAACGGCCTGGACACCCCGGTGATCGCGCTGCTGCCCACCGGCGACGACCCCGCCGCGCAGGTGCGCGCGCTTGCCCCGCGCTGATGGCAACGCGAACCTGGGACCCCTGGATCACCACGCCGGTCAGCGCGGACGTGCTGCGCGGCGCGCTCGACCTGGAACACACCGAACACGGCGTGCTGCCGCACCGGCTACCGGCCTGGGCCCGTGCCCAGGCCGGCGAGGGCCAGCTGGCGATGGCGGAGGCCGAGCCCTCCGGGGTGCGGCTCGTCGTGCGTACCGCGGCCACCGCCGTCGAGCTGGACACGCGGCGGACCAAACGGGTCTACCTCGGTGCCCCGGCTCGCCCGGACGGGCGGTACGACCTGCTCGTCGACGGCCGCCTGGCCGGCACGGCGACCGTGCCCGGTGGCAACACCCTGACCATCGACCCGGCATCCGGGAACGCCGAGACCCAGGCCGGCCCGGCAGGCACCGTCGCCTTCGCCGGCCTGCCCGGCGGGATGAAGGACGTCGAGATCTGGTTACCGCACAACGAGATGACCGAGCTGATCGCCCTGCGCGGCAACGCGCCCTTCGAACCCGTTCCGGACCGGGGTCGGCCGGTGTGGTTGCACCACGGGAGCTCGATCAGCCAGGGCTCCAACGCCGAGGGCCCCACCGCCACCTGGCCCGCGCTCGCCGCCCGCAGCCGCGGGCTGGAGCTGATCAACCTGGGGTTCGGCGGCAGTGCCCTGCTCGACCCGTTCACCGCCCGCACCCTGCGGGACACCCCGGCCGACCTGATCAGCCTCAAGATCGGGATCAACCTGGTGAACGCCGACCTGATGCGCCTGCGCGCCTTCACCCCGGCGGTGCACGGGTTCCTCGACACCATCCGGGAAGGCCACCCCGGGACGCCGCTGCTGGTCGTCTCGCCCCTGTACTGCCCGATCCATGAGGACACGCCCGGTCCTGGTGCGTTCGACACCGAGGCGCTGCGCGCCGGGCGGCTGAGCTTCCGGGCCACGGGCGACCCTGCGGAGCGGGCAGGTGGCAAGCTGACGCTGAACGTGGTCCGGGACGAGCTGGCCCGGATCGTGCGGCAGCGGGCGACCGTCGACCCGAACCTGCACTATCTGGACGGCCGGGAGCTGTACGGTGCGGCCGACTTCGCCGAGCTTCCGCTGCCCGACCAGCTGCACCCGGACCCGGCCACCCACCGGCGGATCGCCGAGCGGTTCGCCGGTGCTATCCCGGCAGTGCGCTCGCGATGAGCAGGCCGGTGGCGGCGGCGCCGAACCCGGCGAGCACGGTGACGGCGACGTTCGCCACCGCGTACAGCCGGGCGCGCTCGGTGAGCAGGCGAACCGTCTCGTAGCCGAAGGTGGAGAAGGTGGTCAGCGCGCCGCACAGCCCGGTGCCCAGCAGCGTGTGCAGTGCGCCCGGTTCGGCGCCGGTCAGCGCCCAGCCCGCGAGCAGGCCGAGCAGCGCGGACCCGAGTACGTTGACGGTCAGCGTGCCCCATGGGAAGGCGGAGTCGTGGCTGCGCTGGACCCTGCGGTCGATCAGGTAACGCAGCACCGCCCCGCCCGCGCCGCCGACCGAGACCAGTAGCACGGTCATCAGGTGCTTCTCCTCCGTCGTGCGGTGACCAGCCGGAGCAGGGCGCGGGTGCCCAGCATGCCGGTGACCACCAGCCCCAGGGAGCCGAGCACCGAGACCGCCGCGTAGAGCAGGGCGAGGCCCGGGCGCCCGGCCAGCACCGAGTCCGCCGAGTCCAGTACGTAGGTCGAAAAGGTGGTGAATCCGCCGAGCAGACCGATGCCGAGGAACGGCCGGAGCAGGCGGTGTGGTTGCGCCAGGTCGGTGATGGTCACCATCAGGCACCCGATCAGCAGGCAGCCGGCCAGGTTCGCCAGCAGGGTGGAGGTGGCAAAGGCGCCCCGGGGGTGCGGGAAGACCACCGCGAGCCCGTACCGGGCGAGGCTGCCCAGCGCTCCGCCCGCGGCGATCGCCAGCAGGATGTCCCAGCGCGGGTGGTGTCGTCGCGGCATGTTCCCTCCGTTGCGGAGGGTACGGCCGTGATTGGCCCGGCCGCGGAGTGGGTAGCCGCCACCGGGAGGTAGCCATGGCACACACGATCGCGGAACGACTCATTGCCGATCACCTGGTGAGCGGGGAGATGACACCGGGTGAGGAGATCGGCTTGCGGATCGACCAGACGTTGACCCAGGACGCCACCGGGACCCTGGTGATGCAGGAACTGGAGGCGCTGGGCCTGGACCGGGCGCGCACCGAGGTCAGCGCGCAGTACATCGATCACAACCTGCTGCAGGCCGATGAGAAGAACGCCGAGGACCACACCTTCCTGCGATCGGCCTGCCGACGGTACGGGCTCTGGTACTCCAAACCGGGCAACGGGGTGTCGCATCCGACGCATATGCAACGGTTCGGGGTGCCCGGCAAGACGATGGTCGGCTCGGACTCGCACACCTGCGCGGCCGGGTCGCTGGGGATGCTGGCGATCGGGGTCGGCGGGCTGGAGGTGGCGATGGCCATCGCAGGCGGGCCGCTGTACCTGCGGATGCCGGAGATCTGGGGGGTGCGGCTCACCGGTGAGCTGCCGCCGTGGGTGTCGGCGAAGGACGTGGTGCTGGAGATGCTGCGCCGGCACGGGGTACACGGCGGGCTGAACCGCATCATCGAGTACCACGGACCGGGGCTGGCCGGGCTGTCGGCGATGGACCGGCACGTCATCGCGAACATGGGGGCCGAGCTCGGCGCGACCACCACGGTGTTCCCCGCCGACGACGCGGTGCGGGAGTTCCTGCGGGCCGAGGGCAGGGAGCAGGATTTCGTGGAGATCCCGGCCTCGGCGGACGCACGCTACGACGTGACCGACGAGATCGACCTCTCCAGCCTGGAGCCGCTGATCGCCAAGCCGTCCTCACCGGGCAACGTGGTTCCGGTGCGGGAGGTGGCTGGGACCGAGGTGAGCCAGGTGGTGATCGGGTCCTCGGCCAACCCGGGGCTGCGGGACTACGCCGTGGCGGCCGAGCTGGTACGTGGCAGGCAGACCGATGACGCGGTGAGTTTCGACGTGAACCCGTCCTCGCGGGAGATCTTCGCCGATCTCACCAAGATGGGGGACACCTTCGCGCTGATCTCCGCTGGTGCGCGGATCCACCAGGCGGGTTGCATGGGCTGCATCGGCATGGGGCAGGCGCCCGCGGTCGGGCACAACTCCCTGCGGACCTTCCCCAGGAACTTCCCCGGCCGCTCCGGTACGAAGGAGGACTCGGTGTGGCTGTGCTCCCCGGAGACCGCGGCCGCGGCGGCACTGACCGGCGTGATCACCGACCCGCGGGAGCTGGCCGGGCGGCTCGGCCTGGACGGGCCCACGATCAGGCTGCCGGAGCGGGCTTCGGTGAACACCGACATGCTGGAGCCGCCGCTGGACCCCGCGGCGGCCGAGCGGGAGGAGCTGGTCAAGGGGCCGAACATCTCCTCCCTGCCGGACTTCCCGCCGTTGCCGGAGCGGATCGAGGCGCCGGTGTTGCTGAAGCTGGGCGACAACGTGTCCACCGACGAGATCTCCCCCGCGGGGGCGCGGGCGCTGCCGTTCCGGTCGAACATCCCACGGCTGGCGGAGTTCACCTTCACCCAGATCGACGAGACCTACCCGCGCCGGGCCCGCGAGCTGGCCGAGGGGAGCGGGCACATTGTCATCGGCGGGGACAACTACGGCCAGGGCTCTTCCCGTGAGCATGCCGCGATCACCCCCCGCCACCTGGGCCTGCGGGTGGTGATCGCCAAGTCGTTCGCCCGGATCCACTGGCAGAACCTGGCCAACTTCGGCATCCTCGCCCTGGAGTTCACCGACCCCGCCGACCACGACCGGATCGAGGCCGGGGACACCCTGGTGCTGGACGACGTGCGGGAACAGCTGAAGGGCGGCGAGCTGACCGTCCGGAACGCGACCAGGGAGGAGGAGTACCAGCTGCGGCACCGGCTGTCCGAGCGGCAGCTGGAGCAGGTGTTGGCAGGCGGCCGTATCCCCCTGCTGGCGGAGTCCTAACCCGCTGCTCCGGCGCCTCCTCGGCCACCCTGGCTGTCGCAGGCCTATGACCAGCACAAAAGCCGGAGCGGAACCTGCTGTCGAGGCCGCGGAGCGGACCCGCTAGAGTACTGACTATCGCCTTCCACACGGACGGCGATGGCCGGGCTGTGGCGCAGTTTGGTAGCGCACTTGACTGGGGGTCAAGGGGTCGCTGGTTCGAATCCAGTCAGCCCGACCGGCAGGACGGAGCCTCCTGGCCTGGGTACCCACCCAGGTCAGGAGGCTCTTCGTCGTTCTGGCGACGATCGTGCTCATGATCCACATCGTCCGGCGCTGGGGACCACATGGGGACCATCACACGTGACAGCACCTCATGCTGCTCAACGGAGCCACTAGCTTGCGTCGGCGCTAGAGTACGTACCCTGATTCTCGCGCCCCTATAAGGATCTGATATCAATTGATCTCCCTAGGCATGGATGAGCTGGCAAGGTGGCTAGCCCCTGTGATCGGCCTTGCTAGTTTTGCATTAACTATTTATATCTACAAAAGGCAGAAGAAGGGCAAGTCGCTCGAATATTTTGTTTCGACAAACTCAACACTAATTAAAGGTAAAGAATTTAGACTAGAGGTTCGATTTAACTCAATTTCCGTAACCGATCCCACCCTGGTTGTTTTTCGATTGGCTTGCTCGGGGAGATTACCGATCGAAAAATCGGATTTTGAACAACCATTGATAATCAAGTTTCCTGGTGCAATTGATATTCTATCCGTGGAGATAAGTAAGCGCGCACCGGAAAATCTGGTTGTCGACACAACCATAGACGCACAGGGCGTGGCCGTAGCGCCGCTTCTGCTTAATCATGGTGATCTAATCGAGTTCCAAGTTCTCACCGAGGGAAAGCCGACCAACGTAGAGATCGACTCCAGAATATCTGGCTTATCAAAAGTTCGGCAGATACCGAGGCCATACCCGCCAGGAACGGGACCAGGAGGCGATCTTGCTCGCGGCGACCGTGTTGTATACGGGTCGTTTTTAGCATTGTTTATTGGCATTGGTCTGGCCTTTTGGTACGGCTCAACGGGTCCATTTTTGATCAGGTTGACTGCATTAATTGTATGGTTCTTTCTTGTTGTTACATTTTGCATATTTATGTGGACAAAGTTGAAGCGAATTCGTTTTTGGGCGGGTCGTTGACATATAGTTTACACGGCACGTAGGGCGACATTTCGCGGTGACCGAAGATGGTTCGTCAACAGCTCGCCCGCATCCGTAACTGACTGACGGTCGGGGTGAAGGTACCGCTGCGTGGTGGTCAGCGAGCCGTGTCCTGCGATCTTTCGGAGATGATGAACCGGCACTCCGGCATCGGCCATCCAGGTGAGGCCGGTATGCCGCAGGTCATGGCGTCGCAGGTGTTCGAGCCCGAGCTTGGCCACCACCTCGTCCCAGTATGTCGCATCCCGGAGCACGGCAGTGGTGATCCGGCCGCCGCGAGGACCGGTGAACAGGCGTGCGTCGGGCTCCCGGTCCACGAGCGCTATCCGACGTTCCACCATCTCGCGGATGTCTTCGATGAGCGGCACGGTCCGAGCCCGCTTGCCCTTGGTGCCCTTGTCGATCAGCCCGCCGGGCGAAGTGGTGGTCTGCCGCCGTACGGTCCACGTCCACTCGTCCCTGTCGATGTCGCGGACCCGGCAACCGGACACTTCGCCGATCCGCGCCGCCGTGCATGCGGCGAACAGCACCACGTCACCCCAGCCCCGGTACTGGCCTGAGGACCGAGCAACCAGCGCATCGGCGAGCGTGGACAACGTGATCCAGTCGGGTAGCGCGAGCGAGCGTGGGTCATCGAGTTCGTCTTCTGCCCGCTTGTACTCATGCTGCCAGCCGGTCACCCGGGCCGGGTTGCGGTCGATAATCCCGTCCCGTACCGCCTGCTCCATCACCCGCACGAGGACCGCGATGCTGTTCTTGACGGTGGAACGGCTGCACTCGTCAGCGATCCAGGCGTGTACGGCGCGGTCGACCGCTCCATTGGTGATCATGCTGACCGGCAGATGTCCCAGCGTCGGCGTGACCCGCTTCCGCCAGCCAGCGAGGTATGGGTCAGTGGTCTTGCTTTCCAATCCGCGTAGGGCGAGATCCATGTTCTCGTCGCCGTAGTCGGCTAGCTTCATGGTCGCGGTGTTGGGGTCGACCCCTTGCGCCGCAACACGTTTGATGCGACTGATCCAGGATTCCGCCTCGTCTTCATCCGCGAACGCTTCCGATTTGGACTGCCGCTTCTTCGTGACAGGGTCGACCCATCTCACGCGCGCACGAAACGGTGTCGCCCGGTCCGGCCGGTGTTCGATGTCCGAGGAGACCGAGACACCGACCGGCATCTTCATAGTGTCGTTCATGCTGCCGCTCCGGGGTCCACACGTCTGCTCAGCAACCACGCCTCCACGTCGTTCGCGTGGTACATCGTCACGCGGTCCGACAGTTGCACGAATGGCGGACCTTGAGGCGGCCGAGCCGTACGCCACCTGCGTACGGTTGAACTGTCGACTCCCAGCAGTTCCGCCAGTTGGTCCGTGCTGTACCAGCGCCCACCGAGTAACCGGACTTCCATAATGCCTCCTCCCTACGCCGCTTGCGGAGTTGCCGAAGTTTCTGCCCCGCCTGGCGGTCCCTGCGCGGCGAGGAGTGCCCGGTCATATTCGGCCCGCCAGGAGATGCGTTCCGCGATGGCGTGCATCAGCAGGTGTGCCCGTGGTGGCACGTTCGGGTCGCCGGGTGGGACTTTGCGCCAGATCAGCCGTGAGGTGTCTTGCTCGGGTTTCTCGATCCCGATCGCGGCCAGCGCGTCCCGCACGAACGCCTTGCGGTCCGCCTTGTGATCCGCGAGGGACTTACCCGACCACTTCCGGGAGACCAGCACCCGCCGTCCGGGCAGGCCGAGGGTGGAGCGGCGGTGTGCCCGTCCTTTGCAGTGGCCGGGTGTCATCCGGCCGTGCGCCCCTTGGGCTGCACCCCGTACAGCAGCCACACCGCACACCGAAGCGAACACGGCGTAACCGCCAACTCGGCGCGCAGCCGGTCATGGTGCTCCCGCTGCCGCGCGCCCTCTGCTTCCACGACTTCGCCGGTTGCTTTGGTGAGGTACTTGGTCAGGTACCCGATGTGCCGCCCGGCTTCCTCGGTGCCGCCGAGAATCCCCTTGGAGTGCACCTGCCGCCCGAAGGCCACCACATGCGCGGGCTCCTCCACCGCATCCACCGCCGCATCCCAGGCGGTGAGGGGTTGCCGCGTGTCCGGATCAACGAATCCGCCCGCGCGCATGTCCCACACCGGACTCCGCTCGATGCTGTAGACCCGTTCGTCATGCGCTGGCCACCAGACCTGGTGATAGGTAGCCGCGGTGACCTGCCGGATCACCTCATGCGGCACCGACCCCCGGATAGCCGTGTGCAGGTGCGGGGCCGCCCGCTTCTGGGGTTCGACGGTGGCGAAGTACTGCACGTCCCAGCCGACGACCCGGCGGAGGTTCTGCCACCACCGATCGATCAGGGCGGAGAAGTGCACCGCATCCCTGGCTGCCCTGCGATAGTCATACGAACCGGGATCGACGGGGGTGCCGTCGTCGCGGACCCGGCCGTAGGTGTCCAGGGTGAGGGTGACGAACATGGACGGCCGGAACCGGCCCGCATACTCCCGCCCCACCGTGGTCCTGGCGACCTTCTTACGCGGCAGGTCCGGTGCGTCCTGTCGCCGCCGGGTGGACCGCTTCCGAGGCTGCGACACGGTGGGTTCCGGGGAGGGCAGCCGTCCCCGCATCCCCGTCGCCCGCAGCTCCTCATCTAGGCCCCGGATGTCGTCGCGCAGCTCTTCCGCCTGCCCGACCTCACCTTCACTCAGGGCTTGGCGGTAGGCGTGCACGAGGTCCGCCCGCGCCTCCAGCAGTTGTGTCTGTTGCTCGGTGGGTGGCTCCGGGGTGAAGTCGGGTTCTTCGGTGAGGTGCCAGCCCTCGCGGCACTGCGCCTGCCGCAGCGCCTTCGCCTTCCGCGCGCACGGCAGGCACACGCTCTCCACGGTGCTGCCGCACGGCACCGGCACGTACTGGAGTTCCCCGGTATCGGGGTCGCCGACCTCCATCGTGAACGGCCGGACACAGACCCCGTGCTTCTCCGCTGTCGCCGCCACCACTTCGGTGGACAGCGGCAGCCGCATCCGTTGCGCGCGGGTCTGGCCGGCGGCTTCTGACGTGGTGCTCATCAGGCGGCCACCCCCTTGGCCCACTGCCGCAGCAGCGAGAGCGGCGCGTGCTGGGTCTCCCCGGTGGTGAGGGTGGGGAACACGGCCGGGTCGTAGGCGATGCCGCCCCAGACCTCGATCGGGAAGCCGGAGGGCATCCGCCCGCATACGGTGACCAGCACCCCGTCTCCGGCGGTGGTGTAGCGGCGCAACTCGACATGCGGGTGGTCGAGGGTGGTGGCCCAGGCCAGCAGCGCCTCGGCCAGCTGGCCCCGGCCTGGCGAGAGGTGGACCTCCACCGGCCGGTCGTCGTCCGCCGACACCCGCACCGAGTACGGCCCCGGAAGGTTATGCCTGTCCAGGTGTGCCCGGATCGCGTCCAGGAACGGCCGCACGTCCTCTGTGGTGGTGTTCATGCCACTGCACCCCCGTCCCGCTCACTGCGCTCGGGGAACGACAGGACTTGCGCCCGATGGGTAGGCACCCCGGTCACGGTCGTGACGAGCTCATCCAGATCGTCATCAGTCACGTGGAACGCCCGGGCACGGAACGGTTCCCGCCGCCCGTCTTCCTTCGCCCAGGCGACACCCGGGGTCTGCTCCGAGATCTCATGCGCCGTCGCGCCCCGCTCACGCACCCCGTCCCCTAACACCATGTCGACCTGTTGCTTCTCGTCCAGGCGCATGGCGATACGGGTGGTGAACAGGTGCCGAAACCCCACCACCTCCTTACGGGGGTCCTGCACCAACCCGAGGACGCACACACCGGGCGCGCGACCTTGGCTGGTGATCGTCTGCACCGCCCTGCTCGCCCGCTCCCGCAGGGTCTTGTCGGGTTGGTAGGCGATCACGTCCGCCAGCTCGTCCACCACCAGCAACACGAACGGATCACCCGTCGACGCCTGCCAGGACCGCAACCAGCCCCGATACCGCGAAGCGCGAGTCTTGACCTCGGTGGCGATGTCTTCCAGCAGCGCCACGGCATCCGGGCCGTTGTCGAACACCACCCGATTGCCGAACACCTCCGGGGCTTGGCCGAGTTCCATCCCGCCCTTGGGGTCGATCCCGTAGAGCCGGACTTCTCCGGTGCGGATCATCGGTGCCAGAGCGCGGATGATCGCCCATAGCAGCGAACCCTTCCCCGCGCCAGAGACACCCACGACAAGGAGGTGTCGGGCGAGGAGTCGCAGGCGCCACAGCTTCCCGGTTTCGGTGCGCCCGACCGGGAGCCGCTTCAGATCCACGCTCGCCGCATCCTCCGGCAGCGCTGGGGCAGGGATCGGGCGTTGGAGTGGGTCGCGGTGGATGAAGTCCAGCTCCAGACGGCCCGGCTTGCGCACCCGTACCCGGCACGAGGTGGCCTTGAACGCATGCGCCAACCCCGAAGCGTGCGCTTCCCACTGCTCCGGGGCCTGCCCCTTGACCATGCGGACCCGCACCCGGTCCCGCCAGCCTTCCGAGCGGACCCGGCCCAGCTTCGGGCGGTGTTCCCTGCCGCGTACGAGCTTGACCAGGTCCGACAGCCGCATCACCGATCGCCAGTCGGCCGCGTAGACCGCGAGTTGCCGGATCTCGGAGCGGGCCGGTCCAGCGACACGCCAGAACGACTCCGGGTGCACCCGCCACCACACCGCTAGGCCCACCGTGAGCCCGGCGACCGTGCCACCGACCGCCCAGTGACCGGCGATCGCGTCGAACCACGCCGTCACCAGCGCGGCAAGCACCAGCAGCGGGTAGCGCCACACCATCCGACCCAGCAGAGCCAGCAGCCACACCAGCACCCACACCAGGGCCACCGGCAGACAGACCAGCTTGACCCAGCCGGGCAGCAGGGTCCACCACGGCAGCCGAGGCCGGGCGATCTCCAACGGCGCCGGATCGACCCAGCGCGACTCTCGCGTGTTCATCGCCGACCACCCCCAACCACGGGAAGGGATAGCGGCAGCCTGCCCGCGCACCGATCACACTGACGTTCGCGGGCGAATCGCTTGCAGGTGGCACAGCGGCTCTGGCGCGTCTGGGGGACCCCCTCTGGCGCGGCCTGCCGTGCGTTGTCTAACCTTGCCATTGTTCAACTCCGTCAGGGGTGAACAGCGCAGAACCGGCACAGGTTGCCAGCCAGGGTTCCGGTTCTGCGTCTTACGTCCACGCGCGACTGTTTCAGGACGTGCTTCACCACCACGCGAATCCGCGTGTCAACTATTGTCTATTGTGGATCTATTTGTCAGTCGGGACTGTTCTGTTGCTCCCGAGCTTGCGTCATGCGTTGCTCGCACAGCTTGGCCTTGGCCAGTTCCTTGTCCCGCCAGTACTTCCCGGATTCGCCGAGCGAGTCGTAGACTGCCGCGCACTGCCGGTAGAAGGTCAGCCAGACCGACAGGTCCGCATCGCCCGGCGGCATGGCCTCACAGATCAGCTTGTGTGCTTCGTCTGTGTTCTGCGGAGCCACCGCCGAGCGGCCCAGCCGGACGCCCATCGTGATCACCTCCTTTCCCGTGTTCTCCAGGAGTGCGGCCAGGTCCTTAGCGCCGCCGCTGAGTTGGCGAAGGAGCCGGACGAACCCCGGCCACTCCGCCGGATCGGGTGGCGGGAGGATCGCCAAACTGTCGGGGTCCAGGTACATCACCAATCCCGCCTGGTGGGGTCCCGAACCAGTCGTGTGCATTCCCGCCACCGCGTCCGGCCCCGGCGACCACCGGGCGTTGAACGCCATAGTTGTGCCTTCCCTGTTCGTGTGCCGCCCGTGCGCGGGACTCCCAATCGGCCGCCTGGAACTCGAACGCCTCCGCCGCCGACTCGACCGCCGCCGAGATCCACCACGGCAACTCATGCTTGGTCCGGATCTCCCGCCAGGCGGTCGCTACCGAGGAGGAAGCCACCGCCACGTTCCAAGCGGTCGCCGGGTCCACCTCGGACGACCGGGCCGCCGCGTCCGAGGCCGCCATGTACTCCCGGTACGCCGCCGACCAGGTGCGCACCAGTTCCGTCGAGATCGTCACGAGGTACCCCCGGTGTCCGGGGCCGGTTCGCTGGTCTCCAGCTCGGCGGCCAGCTTGCCCGCTTCCCGCTCCAGCTCCCGGCAGAACCGCGCCAGCGATTGGCGGCCGTTCTCCGACGGCGGGAGCTGAATCATCATGTTCACCGGATCGAGGTACAGGACCAGAGCCGGAAGCTCCGCCGTGATCCACATCATTCCGGCCGCCGCGTCCTTGCCGGGCGTGCACGTCACGTTGAAACCCATTGCTGTTACTCCTCGTTCTTGCGTGCCGCCGCCTGGTCCAGCTCGTTGCGCACGTCCTGAATCGCCTGCATCAGCCCGGGAAGCGCGTCGTGATCGACCAGCAGCGCCACCGGGAACGCCTTGCCGAAACGGATCTCGGCGCGGTCGGCGAACGGCATCGCGCGGGCGCGAATCGGCAGGTCAGCCGTCAC
The DNA here is from genome assembly GCF_018885265.1 of Amycolatopsis aidingensis. Classification (GTDB taxonomy): domain Bacteria; phylum Actinomycetota; class Actinomycetes; order Mycobacteriales; family Pseudonocardiaceae; genus Amycolatopsis; species Amycolatopsis aidingensis. The sequence continues at coordinate 4,275,681 of NZ_CP076538.1, read as the reverse complement.
GTGGAACTGCACCGTGTCGCGCATCGAGGCCACGCCCTATGCCGCCTGCTCGGACTGTGCTGCGGACTTGGTGGCCTGCTTGCCGCCCGCCGAGCGAGGTGCCCGCATCTCCTTCGCGCGCAGGCTGAACTGCACCCGGCCGTTCTGCTCGTAAGCGGTCGCGGTCAGCCCCTCGAACACGACCGGCCGGAACGGCAGCCCCGGAATCGTCTCCGGCGGAACCGGCTGCACCTCGGCCGCGATCTTGACCACGACCCCGGTGTTCTTACCCTTCGCCGAAGGGTCCGTGACCTGCACGTTCCACACCAACTTGCCCGACACCGAGTCCTTGGCCGGGGTCCGGTTGCCGTTCTTGTCCCAGTCGAACGCCTGCTCCACCCCGAGCACGAACGCGCCCTCGGGGAACACGTCATCGAAGGGCACCGAGAACCGGTAGCCGCCTGGAATCGCCATGGGTCTTACCTCCTTGGGCTGAGGCCGCCGAGCCAATCCCGGCGACTACCCCCAAATCTCCTCGAATCAAGAGGACAGGAGCACCACACAGCGGGACGTTTGAGGACGTCCTGTGCTAGAGTCAGAAGTCCCTACAGATCCCTCGCGGAGTGGACATGCCGAACGAACGACTGCGCGATGCGTTGCTGCGCAACGGATTGAACCTCGAACAGGTCGCCGACGCCATCGACGTGGACCGCAAGACGGTCGAACGATGGATCACCAAAGGACGCACACCCTACCCCAAGCACCGGCACACCGTCGCCGCCATGGTGCGCGAGGCCGAGAACTACCTGTGGCCCGACGCGATGGAACCGGAACGCAAGACCGAGATCGCCGGGTCCGAAGTGGTCAAGGTCTACCCGCACCGCCACTCCGTCCCGATGGACCTGTGGGACCGGCTGCTGGACCAGGCCAGCGAACGGATAGAGATCCTGCTCTACTCCGGCATGTTCCTCACCGACAACCCCACCCTGATCAAGCGACTCCGGCACAAGGGACACGAGGGCACCAGCATCCGGCTGCTGGTCGGCGACCCGAACAGCAGAGAAGTCAGCCGCCGCAGCATGGAAGAAGGCATCGGCAAAGCCACCCTCGCGGCCAAAGTCCGAAACGCACTCGCGTTCTACCGGCCACTCGACGGCGCCCCCGGCGTGGAGATCCGGTGCCACTCGACCACGCTCTACAACTCGATCTACCGTTTCGATGACGAGATGCTGGTCAACACCCACGTCTACGGGTTCATGGCCGGTCACGCCCCGCTGCTGCACCTGCGCAGGCTCTCCGGAGGGGACCTGTTCGAGACCTACTCCGAGAGCTTCGAGAGCGTGTGGAGCACCGGCAAGCCCCCGAAGTGGTAAGGACACAAACCATGGCCCGCACCGACCACTACCAGGATCCCGACGCCCCACGCGCGAACAGCATCGTCGTAGCCGTGACCGCCTTCATCCAGGACCAGGACGACCGACTGCTGATGATCCGGCGCACCGACAACGACCTCTACGCCATCCCCGGCGGAGCCCAGGAGATCGGCGAGACCATCTCCCAAACCGTCGTCCGTGAGGTCCAGGAGGAAACCGGCATCGACGTGGAGGTGACAGGGCTGATCGGCATCTACACCGACCCTCAGCACGTCATCGCCTTCACCGACGGCGAGGTCCGCCAGGAGTTCTCCATCTGCTTCCGCGCCCACCCCCTCAGCGGCACCCCACGACCCAGCAGCGAGAGCAAGGAAGTCCTCTGGGTCCAACCCGACCGGCTAGCCGCCCTGAACATCCACCCCTCGATCCGGCTCCGCATCGAACACGGGTTCGCCAACCATGCCGAGCCCTACTACTCGTAGGCGATCCCGGCAGCCCGCAACCGCTCCTCGGTCCGCTCCACCGCCGCCACCAGTTCCGGCCGCGCCTGCCGCACGAAGAACGTCACCACATCCTGCGGCCCGTAGCGCTCCTGAATCTCGGACAACCGCTGGTCAACCGTGGTCACCTCACCATCCGGTCCGGTCGTCATATCCGCCCACCACAGCGCGTCCCGCAACGATGACTCTTCGTCCACAAACTCCGCCAACTCAGCCGACAACCCCCGCAACTCCGCCTCCCGGTACGCACACGAGTGATGCGCCACCAGGTTCACCACCCGACGCGGCATCCCGACCTTCCGCAGATACCGAGCACCATCCAACGGATGAAACCCCGAATCCACCAGATCCGGCGCATACCCGATGTCATGCAGCAAAGCCGCGGCTGTCAGTTGAGCCTGCTCGTCCGGTGTGAACAAGGGCGCAGTCGAAGCAGTACGGGCACCGACGCCCCTTACGTGCGTCCATCTCCGCGACAATGTCTCAGCGAGTTTGTCTTGCGCTTCTTCCGTCGCCCATGCCACTAGGTCCACGCGGCCAACATAACGGGACTGGCACCTTGGGCGCCGAACCACTAGCAGGTCGCAGCGCCCAAGGTCCTCCGGCTACTTCTTGTGCTTCGTCGGGTCAACCGAGACGTATCCGTCGCCCTTGTTCGGCGTGGGCGGCAGCGGCTTGCCTTCGATTGCGGTGATCTCTGTCTTGCTCCCGGGGACCTTGTACTGACCGGAGTGGGGAGCGGGTGTACCAGGCGGAATGACCTTGCGGGCCACTGTGACCACCTACTTTCTGCGAGCTTGAGCACCAAGTAGTGGCAGGGCCTTGTTGCCCACCACTACTGCTAAGTAGGGTCACAGTCGCATGGCCAAATGCACCGGACCCCGGCCGAGGTGCTGACCCCGGTCGGGGTCTTTCGCGCTCGCTTAACGGGAGTCTAACCCACGATCCCGACATTCCCGACTCCTTGCCACTAAATATTGCGGTCGAAGATGACGTGCGTGGCTACATGTCGTATCTGGCTACTCTCCGTGGTCATGTAGCCAAGCAGGGGCCTCGTCGTTGTTTGTTGCCGCAACGGCCGTTTCGTGTGCCTGCCGAAATTGGCTCTAAGGGATCAAGAGCGCGCCGCCGCTGGCGGCGCGCGGCCCGTCACCTCGGCACCGGCGCCCGCATCCATCGCGGCACACGGCGGGCTCCCGCTCCGCTCACGCCCGCCGGGCCGCGCGGCGCGGCCAGGCAACGTCCCCGGCAGCGCCGCCAGCGGCGGCACGCAGGACGCCGAGACCGTTCAGCAGCCCCAGCGAGCAGGGACACCCAGTGGGCTCCCTCGCGGCACAGCGTCTAACTGTCAACGCCGGTCGAATCGTGACCCGCCTGGTCCGCTTGGGTTCCAGGGCGAATTCGAGCGGTCGTCGCAACGGTGACGGGGTCTATGATGCCACGGCGTTGTGGAAGACCTCGGCGGGTGTCCGCCATCCGAGTGTCTTGCGTGGCCGGTGGTTGAGCTTGTGCTCGACCATGCCGAGGTGCTCGGGCGTATGGATCGCGAGGTCGGTGCGTTTGGGAAAGTACTGGCGCAGCAAGCCATTCGTGTTCTCGTTCGTGCCGCGCTGCCATGGACTTCCTGGGTGCGCGAAGAACACACCTTCACGCAGCAGCGGTGCGATCTGTTCGTGGTAGGCCATTTCGGATCCTTGGTCCCAGGTCAACGTCAGTCGCGCTGCTTCGGGAAGGGCGCCCAGGACAGCGATCAGGGCGTCGCGGACCGTGTCGGCGCCGCGGTTGCCGGGCAGGTGAACCAGACGCAGGAGGCGGCTGGAGCGGTCGACAAGGGTGGCGATGGCCGACTGGTTGCCGCGGCCCACGATGAGGTCACCTTCCCAATCACCAACGCGGGTCCGCTCGTGGGCCGCCGCCGGGCGGTGCTCGATCAGCAGAGTGGGCGCGACGAACCGGCTCCGTCGCTGATCAGCGCGGCGGCGACGCTTGCGCAACGCCCGGCCGGTACGCAGACGCTGCGTGAGCCGGCGGCTCAGACCGCCCTTGCCACCGTGGTAGAGCGCTTGGTAGATCGTTTCGTGGCACACGTGCCAGCTGGCGTGATCAGGGAAAGCGGACCGCAGATAGTTGGCGATCTGCTCGGGACTCCACTCCAGCTCAAGCTTCGCCTGCACGGCCGCCCGCAGCTGCGAATCCTGGATCAACCGAGCCTGGCGCGGCCGACGCGCACGTTGCCGGGCCCGGGAATGCGCCAGGTCAGCGTCGTAGCGCCCTTGATCATGCGGCCGGACGTTGCGGCGCAGCTCCCGGCTGACCGTGGAAGCGTGACGGCAAATCCGCCGCGCGATCTCCCGGATCGACAGTTTCTGGGCCCGCAGGGTGGCGATCCGCTGCCGTTCGGACCGGGACAGATATCGGCTCGAACGGGCCTCCTCGGCGACCAACGCAGGTGGGAGCCCGCCGTTCTCCGCCCGCCAGCGGTAGCCGGTCTTACGGCCGATCCCGATGATCTGGCACGCCTCGACCGTCCCTACCCCCGACAGGATCAACTGCCAGTACCGCGACTCAAGATCCAGCCGCCGCTTCGCTCCACGCCTCGCCATCAGCACGCCCTCTTCTACCAGGAGTGTTGCGACAAGCACTGGAACCCAAGCGGAACCAGGGGGTCAGTATTCAGCCGGAACCGACATCTAACGCCGAGCCGTCGCCATCAAGGGCGCCTACGGCGTCGCTTCGCGATGAGCTGCGCTCACCCTTGACACCGCCGTCACGGCGCTAGGTGCGGCAGGGGCGAGGAAGGCGGGGGAGGGGAGTAGACCCTGTTGATCTTGTCGGCCGACCGTGAGGAGGCAGCCGCGATGCGCCGGACACCGCCCGGACCGAACCAGCTTGTGCTCTGGACCAGGGCAGAGTTGGGGACCAGATGGGGACCGCACGTGGTGCGCGACCTCGAACAACCCGCAGTTCGGCGAACGTCACATGATCTTGCGCCACCCACCTTGACCAGCGGAAACGGCTACTTCGACGTCCTGGGGGTCAAGGGGTCGCAGGTTCAAATCCTGTCAGCCCGACCGGCAAGCGGGTTCTCGCAGCTCAGAGCTGTGGGAGCCCGCTTTTATGTGGTCGTAGGTGCGGATCTGGTCTAGCACAGCGCTCGGTAACACCTTGACCGGAGGCTTCGCCTATGACGACGAATTTGACCAAGAGGGTCTAGCGAGACCCGCTGCGGCACTGTGGCACTCCTATCTGGAGGAGTGGGACCGACCGGATCTGACCGATTTCCTCGATCGCACGGGCATGGCCGCGCAGGACGACGGTGACGCGGCCGAGGATCCGGCTCCGAAGCCCTGGCTGTGCCCGCAGCCGTCTCCGCCGTCTGCGTGGTGGCCTACGGACCGCTGCAAGGGCCAGCAGGCCTCCATCACCGGCGACCCCGTTCTCAAGCCGCTGTAGGTGCCGCATCCCGCCGGGTCGGGTGGGCGTTGGTCCGAGCAATACACCTTATGTATACTCTCGAAGTATAGTGATCATGAGGGGCGACATCCGGGAAGGGGCTCGCTGAAAGTCGGGGAGACGCGCCTGCGCGCGGGGGAGTTTGCCGTGCGTTCGGTGCGAAACGGCGCCGCAAATCGTGCTGTCTCTTGTTCAGGCATTTCCTGACCGACATTGTCGTCGGGGTTCTCCGTCTCGCACTTTCCTGTTCGTGCGCTTTTTGTCCGTGCCGTTTTCGGCGAGGGTTTCGGAGTTCACATCTATGTCGTATGAGTTGCAGACGAGCTACGGCCGTGTCGCGGCATGTCTTCGGTGGGCAGGATTCACCGGACTGCTGCTCCTGGTGACAATGGTATTTGTTGCCACCGGAACCGCAGCCAAGGCGAACTCCGGAACAATACTCGACTGGCTGGGCGGTCTGCCTGTTGTCACGCTTGCTGTCGCGGTGACCGGTATGGGGTTGTTCGTCCTGGCGTGGTTGTTTCTTGGCCGGTTGACCTGGCCGGATCGCGGGCGCGCCGTCACCAGCAGGTGGTTGCGGCGGACGTTGGCGCTGTGGAGCGCGCCGCTGATGTTCGTCCCGCCCCTGTTCAGCGGGACGTGCACAGCTACCTGGCCCAAGGAGCGATTGCCGCACGCGGTGGCGATCCGTACGCGGTGGGGCCGGCCAGCGGCCTCGGCATCGACGACGAGCTGACCCGCAATGTGAGTTCCTACTGGGTGGATACACCATCGCCATATGGGCCGCTGTTCTCCGCTGCCGAACGGATGATCGCACAGATTTCCACCGAGAACGTATTCGCCGGAATTGCACTGCACCGGATTCTCGAGGTTATCGGCCTGGTCGCGATCGTCTGGGCGGTGCCGCGGCTCGCTCGCAGGGCGGGCGTGCCTGCCGCGCCTGCCCTGTGGCTCGGGGCGCTGAACCCCCTCGTGCTGTGGCATCTGGTTGCCGGAATCCACAACGATTCGCTGATGCTCGGGCTGATGCTGGTAGGCGTGGAGCTTGCACTGGCCGCTGTGAGTGGCGCCCGCGTTGCCTGGTTGAGCCTGTGCTCGGGCGTGGTGGTGATCGCACTCGGCGCGAACGTCAAGCTCGTCGCGGTGATCGCACTGGCGATAGTCGGCACCGAACTGGCCCGCCGGTGGGGTGCGGGAGTCAAACATCTGCTCGCCGCCGCGGCGGCCATGACCGCGGCTCTGGTCCTGGTCACCGCTGTCGTTTCGGCAGGCACCGGGCTGGGATTCGGCTGGGTACGCACTCTCGGCACGTCGACCCAGGTCAACAGTTGGCTTGCGCCCACCAACTGGGCGGGCTTCCTGGTGGGTGGTATCGGGACGTGGTTCGATGTGGACATAACGCAGTCGGCCATCAGCGCGGGCAGACTGGTGGGTGGAATCCTCGCTGTCGCCGGAATCGGAGCGCTGATCTGGCGGCAGCTTCGCGGCCGGGCAGGGGCCCTGCCGACGCTGGCGCTGGTGTCATCGGTGATCATCGTTTTCGGTCCCGTGGTGCAGCCTTGGTACGTGCTGTGGGCTTCGGTGCCGTTTGCCGTATGCCTTGGCCGTGGAAGAGCACGAGGGATGGTCACGGGTGTGACCGCCGTTCTGGCCCTCGCGCTGCCGCCGATGGGTGGCGACTTCGGCGGCCGCATCGGTGACCTCGTACTCGCATACGTCGTCGCGTCCGTCGTCGTGGCTGCTGCGGCGTATGTGCTCCAGAGGCGGCTGTTCCCAGTTCGGACCGTCTTGGCGGCCGAAGCCGAACCGAAGAGCGCCAAGAAAGTACCTCACCGCATGGTGCCCGGTGCGAAGGTGAGCTCCTCGCTGTGGCGTGCCTCGCCGTCCGGACCGTCGCCGAGGTAGAACCGAGTCGACATGGTGCGTTCGGTCAGGTCGAACGCCGGGCGCCACAGCGTCCGCATCGGGTACAGCGTCGAGTTGGCCGCGGTGAAGCCGATTTCGTCCAAAGTGGAGCGCAGTGCCGTGCCTGTCGTCGCGGGTTCGGCGGCCCGCTTCCGCAGCGTGCGGTAGCGCTCGTAGGTCCGCAGCGTTTCTCGGTGTCCTAGGGGCAGTGTGGCCGGTCGGGATGGCGGTGCAGCAGGTGGTTGGTGACGCAGAGGGCGCCACTGTCGGACTCGACGGTGTGCTCGTCACCGCCGGGCCCGTGTTCCCAGACGAACGAGTTGCCTTCCGCGTCGGCGATCAGTAGTGCAACGGCGTCCTGAGGTCGTACTGCTTCGCGCCGAGCAGTGCACGCTTGGCTTCGTCCGCGGTGGCGCACGTCTCGAGGACGAACCGAGGTAGACGTGTCGTTCTACGGCGGGCGCGACGGGGCGAGGATCCCGCCTCGCGACGCCCCACACGCCGCACGATCCGGATTGCACGGCCTCGCGCAGCGTAGCGCAGGCGGCTGCCAACCTGTCGCAGAACTCCGCGGGGTCGAGTTCTGGCAGTGTGACTTTCGGGTTATGTAGGAACACCTCATCCGGCCTGCGATCGAGCGAATGCACCGGGCGCTCGCCGGTGCCGCTGGGAGTTGTACGCGGTGTCGATGCCGCGCATGCCACGACTTACGGCGTGTTCGAGCAGGTTCCAGTCGGCACCAAACCGGTGCAGGCACGAGGACAACGCCTCGGTCAGCTCGGCACACACCGTCCTTCAACAATGGTGCGGCGATGGCCGCCGCGTCCACGCCGGTTGCCGCCGTCACGTCGGCGAGGTCAATCGAATGCCCAGAAAGCAGGTACGCAAGCACCGGACCTGCGGTGCTGTCGGAGGTGAACTTCTTCTCCGCTCCGCGTACTTCGATCGTCTCGCCATGGTACTCCACACGAGGTGGAAAGCCAGCCACACACAGCACTGCCCTCGGCGGGCCGAACACACCGCGCGAGGCCACCTGCCGTGGCGGAGGTCTCTCCTGCTCCCGAGCGGCAAGGTAGTCACCGACAGGATGGTGTTGGACACGGAAACTGGTCGTGCTACTTTTATTGCAGAGCCGGAACTTCGCTTATTAGTACAGAGCTGGAGTCCCAATGCTGGGGGTCAAGGGGTCGTTGGTTCGAATCGAGCCAGCCCGACGGCCGAAACTAGAGCCTCCGGACTTGGTATCCACCCGGGCCAGGAGGCTCTTCGCCGTTCTGGCGACGATCTCGCTCATGATCCAATCGTCCGGCAGGTGCCGAGCACGAACACCGCCCATGCACCCGCACCCCGCGCGGCTGCGTGGGCCTTCTCGCCTGCGTCAACGTCGAGGAGTAGCCCGCAGCACTGCTCGCCCTCCCTCGAAGCCGGGAGCAGACCCGTTCCTTGGAGGGAGGGCGTTTCGTGTTCCTATCGCCGTGCGGAGTGGCCGGGGACGATGGTGGTGACCACCTTGTGTACCAACCACTCCAGCGGGCCGCGCCGCATCCAGTGCCGCCACAGCACGGACACCCCGAGCAGCACCGCCACGGCCATGGCGAGGTGGACGAACGACACCGCCTTCGGGTCGCCGATCAGCGACAGGTAGACAAAGTGCCCGGCGTACCACGTCATCGTCATGCCGCCGGCCGCCGCGAGCGGCCACAGGGCGGTGCCGGCGCCCCGGCGCTCGAACACCAGCAGCATCCCGCCGAGCAGGAGCAGCGCCACACCGATCATGAACACGATCCCGAGCGGGCTGGTCGCGTACGGACCGTCGGTCGGCATGCCGAGCAGGGTCTGCCACGGCAACGCCGGCGGGCCGGATCCGGCCGGGGGAGCGCTCATCGCGGCGGCCACCTGCCGGCCGGCGCCGAGACCATGCCAGAGCACCGCGTAGCCGAGGTAGCTGGTTAGCGCGACGCCAAGCCCGGCAACCAGCAGCCGCAGCCGGAGGGCACGGTCGTGCAGGTCGAGCCGTCCGATCGCGAGTCCGGCGAGCACCAGCGGAATGCCGTACACGGTCTGGAATCCACCACCGGTGAACCCGAGTTGGAGCAGGAACTCGTCCCACTGGCCCGGGCTGGTGAACACCTCAAGGCCGGACGGTGCGTCGAGCATCATCCAATCCGGATGCGCGGACATGACCCACCACGCGTAGCTCGTCACCAGCGGCACGGCGAGCCCGGCCGCGGCGAACAGCGTGCGCGGGCGCAGCCGGGTCAGCGGGATGAGGAACAGCAGCAGGACGGCGTAGTAGCTCAGCACCGAAGCGCCGAACTCGTCGATGCACAGGCTGATCAGGAACAGCGCGAGCGCGCGCACGGCGACCCTGCGCCGGGCGGTGGACATGTCGCCGCCCGCGTACGGCCTGCTCCCGCCGGTCATCAGCGCGACCGACACGCCGGCCAGCAGGACGAACAGGCTCATTGCCCGGGACGAGGTCTGCTCGCTGAGCCAGTCCAGTACGGGCGGCGTGTCCGCTGGCCGGCCCGCGCTCAGCCAGCCGGTCGCGTAGAAGTGCGCGACGAACACGCCGATGATCGCCAGCGCCCGCACCGCGTCGATGCCGAGGAGCCTGCCGCGGGGAAGCCCCCGAACGGACTCGGTCGGCGGCGCGTCCCCCGAGGTGGTTCGTATCCGTATGGCATTCATGACCGACACGCTGCAGGCCCCTCGTCCGGGCGCGGTCCCCGTGATGTCGCGATCGTGTCGCAAGGGATGGCCGGGAACGGCCAACGCGTGCGCATGGACAGCCAACGCGTGCGCATGGACAGCCAACGCGTGCGCATGAGCGGCAAACACACCCAGCCCGGTGTGTTTGCCGTCTGCGCGCACGTGTTGGCCGGCTACGCGCGTGTGTTGGCCGTTCGCGGTCAGCGCTTCGGCAGCACCGGGCAGTGGCGGGGTTCGGTGGCCGGGCCGTGCACGAAGGTCAGCCGGGCCAGAGTGGCCGGGGAGCCGCCTGCCTGCTGGTGCGCCGCCAACGTGGTGCAGACCAGCTGGTCGACACCGGTCTCGTTGCGCACCTCGTCCCGGTCGATCGGCAGCGTCACGGTGATCACGCCGTCGGCGGTGGTGACCGGAAGCTCCAGCGCGACCTCGCTGTATCCGGCGTAGGAGCGCAGCCCACCGGTCCGTTCTGGCGTGGTGGTGAGGAGCATTTTGATCGCCTGGCCGATCGTGTCCAGCCGGTCACCCCGGCGCTGCACCACCAGGTGGCCCGAACCGTCCACAAGGTACACCGGGGTGCCGGTGGCGAGGCCGGTCGGAGCCTGCCATCCGTCGAGCACCCCGCTCGGCCGCACGCCGCACCCGGACAGCCCGAGCACCCCCACCACGAGCGCGGCGAGCGCGGCTTTCCTCATCACGGACTCACCTCCGTCCACCTGGGCAGGCGCACGGTGAAGCGGGCACCGGCCCCCGCGGCGTTGCCCGCCTCGATCGTCCCGCCGTGCAGCTTGACGTTCTCCGCGGTAATCGCCATGCCCAGCCCACTGCCCTCGGAGCGGGCGCGGGCGGTGTCGGCCTTGTAGAAGCGGTCGAACACGTGCGGCGCCACCTCGTCCGCAAGGCCAGCGCCGTGATCGGTTACCTCGAGGTGGACCCACTCCTGCTCGCCCCGCAGCCGCACCACCACCGGCGGCGCACCGTGCCTGCGCGCGTTGCCGACCAGGTTCGCCGTGATCACATCCAGGCGCCGCCGGTCCAGCACGGCGGCCACCTCCTCCGGTGCGTCCAGCTGGACCTCGTCCAGCCAGCCCCGGGTGTGCAGGCAGTCGCGCACCGCCGCGCGCAGCTCGACCTCCTCGGGGCGGAGCGTAGCCGCGCCGGAGTCGAACCGGGACACCTCGATCAGATCCTCCGCCAGCCTGGCCAGCTTGCGGGTCTCGGACACCGCCAGCCGGGTGGACTCCCGGGCGTCGGCAGGCATCCGCTCCGCCTCGCCCTCCAGCACCTCGGTCACTGCGGTCAGCGTGGTCAGCGGCGTGCGGAGCTCGTGTGACACGTCCGCGACGAAGCGGCGTGCGTCGGCCTCCATCCTGGCCAGCTCGCCGACCGACCGTTCCAGGGACGCCGCGGTGTCGTTGAACGTCTCGGCGAGCTCGGCGAGTTCGTCCGAACCGCGGGGTCGCAGCCGCGCGCCGAGGTCACCCCCGGCCAGCCTGCGCGCCGCGGTCCGCAGGTCCCGTACCGGTCGTAGCACCCCCCGCGCGGCGAGCAGCGCGAGCAGCACCGCGACCGGCAGGGCCAGCGCGCTGGTGCGGCTCGCGTTCGCGGTCAGCGCGTCGACCTGCTGCTGCACCCCGCCGAGGTCCCGCACCGCGTAGACCTCGACGCCGGAGTGCCGCCGGACACCGTCCAGGCCGGTGATCAGGACCGGGGTGCCGACCACCAGTTTCGGTCCGCCCCGCTGCACCCGTTGCGCCAGCAGCCGGTCGGTTTCGCCGGTGGCGCTTCGCAGCCGGGGCGTCAGCAGGTCCTGGACCGGGCCGGTCGCCGAGCGCAGGGCGCCGTAGGTCACCAGCGCGGGCCCGCCGATCGTGGTCCGCAGCCGGTCCAGCGCGGCCTGGTCCGGTGGGTAGGGCATGCTGGGTGCGGTCGCGGTGACCTTCCGCTCGATCTCGTCGGCGATCCGGCGCTGTGCCTCCTCCAGCAGTGAGCTGCCCGCCGATGCCGCGCTGGCCCACGCAGCGGCAGCCGCGCCGGTCACGGCCACCGCGATGAACGCCAGGATCAGCCGCGCGCGCAGCCCGCCGAGCACCGAGCGAGCCCTGGCCAGCGGTCTCATACCGGGCCGAACCGGTAGCCGAAGCCACGTACGGTCTGCACGAACACGGGCCGGGACGGCTCGTCCTCGATCTTGGCCCGCAACCGCTGGACGCAGTTGTCCACCAGGCGGGAGTCACCGAGGTAGTCGTGCTCCCACACCAGCTCGAGCAACTGCCTGCGGCTGAGTACCTGGCCGGGCGCGCGGGACAGCTCCAGCAGGAGGCGCAGCTCGGTCGGGGTGAGCGAGACCTGCACCTCGCCCTTGTGCACGGTCAGTGCGGCCCGGTCGATGGTGAGGTCGTGGTGCCGCTCGCGCGCACCATGCTCGGCCGGTGCGCCCCTGCGCAGCACCGCGCGGACACGTGCGTCCAGCACCCTCGGCTGGACCGGTTTGACCACGTAGTCGTCCGCGCCGGCCTCCAGTCCGCCGACGATGTCCAGGTCGTCGCCGCGAGCGGTGAGCATGATGATCGGCAGGTCGCCGTCCGCGCGGATGCGGCGGCAGACCTCGAAGCCGTCGATGCCGGGCAGCATCAGGTCCAGCACGACGACATCGGGCGGCGTGCTGCCAAGGGCGCGCAGGCCCTGCTCGCCGGTGCCTGCCTCGCGTACGTCGTGCCCGTGCCTGCCGAGCGCGAGGGCGAGGCCGCTGCGAATCGCCTGGTCATCCTCGATCAGCAGAATTCGTGCCACGTGATCGATTATCGGCCCCAGCAGCCTGCGCCGCCCGTGCGGCCGCGGAGACTGCGACCGAATCAGGACATTGTGGCGACCGCGCCGCCAACCGGTGCGGCGAGTGTCGGGGATATGCGATCGACATTGCGAGGGTTATGCACGATCCAGGCGACGGGGGCAGCCCGGAGCCTGCGGAGGGTGGCTCGGGGCGTCCGGATACGAGGTGAGGCACGGGCGGCAGCCGAACCTACCGCTGTGCATAACCCTCTTTCGCATAAGACTCTGCTGCCAGCCTGCCGGGCCTTCCGCGGTCTCGCCGCCGCGCTCGTCGCGGTGCCGGTCGTCGCGGCCTGCGCGGTCCCCACCGCAAGGACGCACCCGGCCAAGGAGCTGTACCTGACCTTCGACGACGGCCCGGGCGGCGCGACGGCCGGGATCCTGGATGTGCTGAAGGCCAACCAGGCACAGGCGACTTTCTTCGCGATCGGGAGGAATCTGGCCGCCCATCCCGGGCTGGCCCGCCGCGAGATCGCCGAAGGTCATGTCCTTTCCGGACATACCTGGAGTCACCCGGACCTGACCCGGCTGGGACCGACCGAACTCGCCGGGCAGCTGGATCGCTCGATGGCGGCGGTGCGCGACGCGGGCTCGGACAGCACCTGCCTGCGTCCGCCGTACGGCGCCGTTGACGAGACCGTCCGGCACGCGCTCGGCGAGCGGGGCCTGCGATCGGTGCGCTGGAACGTCGACTCCGCGGACTGGCGCGAGCCCAGTGCGCGGGCGATCGCGGACCGGCTCGTGGCGGATGCCTACCCGGGAGCCGTGGTACTGCTGCACGACGGGGGCGGCGACCGCGCGCGGACCGTCGCCGCCCTTCGGCTGGCGCTGCCCGAACTGCGCGCCAAAGGCTATGTGTTCCGCCCCGTCCCAGGATGCTGACCGGGCGGTCGATCGGATGGACGGATTGGTTCGCCCATAGGACCACCCTCAACCGCTTGCAAACTACCATCACCTGCCATTACCGTGCAGGCGATTGCATGATGCAAGTGCGTGAAGGGAGACTGAGGCCATGTCGGATCCGGAGGTTGTGACCCGGGAGGAATGGCTCGCGGCACGGCGGGAGTTGCTCGAGCGGGAGAAGGAACTCACCCGGCAGCGAGATGAGGTCAATGCGGCCCGCCGCAGGCTGCCGATGGTCGAGATCACCAAGGACTACGCCTTCGAGGGTCCGCACGGCGCGGCCACGTTGCGGGATCTGTTCGACGGCCGGAGTCAGTTGCTGGTCTTCCACGTCATGTTCGCCCCCGAAGCCGACGAAGCCTGTCCGTCCTGCTCGTTCTGGATCGACGGCATCGGCAACCTCGATCACTTGCACGCCCGCGACACATCGTTCTCGGCCGTATCCCGGGCGCCGATGGACAAACTCGAGCGCTATCGGGAACGAATGGGGTGGACCGTCCCCTGGTACTCGTCGTACGGCAGCGACTTCAACTACGACTTTCGCGTCAGCTTTGATCCGTCGATCGCGCCGGTTGAGTACAACTACCGGGATCTGGATCAGCTTGTCCAGCAGAAACCAGGCTGGCTTGGATACCGTGGTGACAAGCCCGGCGTGAGTGCGTTCCTGCGTCAGGGCGATCGCGTCTTCCACACTTATTCCTGCTACGCGCGCGGCATCGATCCGGTCAACGGCACCTACAACTGGTTGGATCTCACCGCCTGCGGCCGGCAGGAAGAGTGGGAAGAACCGCCTGGCCGTGGCAGCGATCCAGCTATGGGCTGGTTGCGTCGTCACGATGAGTACGGACTCACCGTCGCCGGTAACGGAAACAAGCCGGGGTAACCCCGCTGCGACTGCCCCCTCCGAGGTCAATGGCAGCCCTCCGGGCTGGTGGTTTCGGCGGCGGATCGCGTGGGCATTCCACCGTCAGCCACGTAACGGAGGAGGACCGATGACCATCGCACGCGATCTGATGACTCCACGGCCGCAGGTCGTCAAGACCGACCAGACCGCTGCCGACGCCGCCCGGCTGATGGCCGAACAGAGCGTGGGCGCGCTGCCCATCTGCGGCAAGGACGACAAGATCAAGGGCGTGGTCACCGACCGTGACATTGTGATCAAGGTGATCGCCAAGGGGCGCGATGCCGGTGGCTTTCCCGCGGGCGATCTGAACCAGGACGAGGCGGTCACGGTGGGGGCCGACGATCCGGCCGACGAGGTGCTGGCCACCATGACCCGCCACCAGGTGCGCAGGCTCCCGGTCATTGACGGGGACCGGCTGGTGGGGATGATCGCGCTGGCCGATGTCGTCCGTGCCCTGCCGGACCGGACGGCAGGCGACCTGGCGGAGGTGCTGAGTTCGGACTTCTGACCGGATGGCGGCACGGTTCAGCCGTCCGAAGCTGCGTCCAGGGCCTCGGCAAGGTTCCGGTAGACCGCAAGCCTGCCGGCCAGCCCGGTCAGGTCCAGCACCCGCAGCACCGGGCGGTTGGCGGCCACCAGGCTCAACCGCCCGCGGGCCCGTTCCGACCCGGTCAGCAGTACCCGGGCACCTGCGAGGCCGAGGAACTCGACGCAGGACAGGTCCACGATGCGTGGCATGAGCCCGGGTGGGGCCACGGCCAGCGCCTTGTCCAGCAGGGGCGCGGTGGCCAGGTCCACCTCGCCGATCACGGTGCAGACCACCACGCCACGGCATTGGCCTCGGCGGACCCGCAGGCAACCGCAGACCAGGTCGTTCTCGCCGGAGCCCGGCCCCGGTGCCGCCCGCCCGGTTACAGCACTCTCCTTCGCCATCGGCTTCCCTCCCGGAAGTCGGCGGCAGAATGCCCCCAGAAAGTCGCGCGGGAGCCCGCGCAGCACTCTGCCGCATGTGGACAGTGAAGTGCGCGGCTCGAGGCTCAACCGCTTCCGTTACTGTAGCGTGACCTGCCGGCCGCGGCAACTCGGCGCCGCAGCCCGCGCCCCTAGCCGCGGTCCTGCCAGTCGCCGGAGAACCGGGCGATGTTCACCCGGATACCGTTCTCGAAGGGCGCGGTCATGGTCGCGGTGACGGTGGTGCGGGGCAGCGGTATCGGCGGGTCGTGGTGCCGCATCGGGCGGGCCAGCCCGACCCCGTTGACGATCCAGCTGAGGTTGCCGTGCCGATCGCGCTGGGCGAACTCGACCGTCACCGGGCGGCCGACCGCACTGCGGACCAGCGCCCGGTCGGTCCCTGCCGGGATCAGCAGGTCCCCGCTGTCGAGAATGACGCAGGCCAGGCTGATCGGGACCCGCCCGTCGATCGACACCATGGCACGGCGACCACGTTCAGGCGAGCCGAGGAGCCTGACACACTCGGAGTGGGTGAACATCGCCGCCGTTCCACCTCTCGTCCTCGAGACAGAGCCGACGCCATCATTATCCGACGGAGCGCCTGCCCCGCCAAGGGCGAGATCGGTACCACTCCGATAACAGTCCACAGTGGATTCGGTCGTTCCGGCCCGCGGGTGACCGGAAACCGGGCGAATCAGGCGGGAACGCTGTCGGTGCGCCTGCTCCAGATCCGGTGCTTGGCGAGCTCACCGGCGAAGGCGGCGAAGAAATCCTCGGGCAGTGAGTTCTCCGCGGCGGTGGAGGTGACCACCCCGTGCTCGGTCCGCACCCGTGGGCCGTCGGCCAGACCGTCCGTGACCCCGGCCCTGCGCAGCAGGTCGATGCCGGAGCCGAACCCGGCGACTGGCTTGGCGTGCTTGTAGGCCTCGGCGATGAAGTGCACCGCGTAGCCGTCGGTGGACAGGGTGGCCGCGCTGTCCGGGCCACAGGGCGCCACCACCGCGTCGTACAGTACCGAGGCCATCGTGTTGATCGCCCGGTCGGCGGTGATCGGCTCGCCGTGGCCCGCGCTGAGCTCGCCCTCGGTCGGTGCCAGCACCTCCACGACGGCGCCCTGCTCGCGCAGCGCGCCTGCCAGCCTGCGCACCCCGGTGGCGTCCACCCCGTCGGCGGCCAGTACGGCGATCCTGCGGGTCGTGATCGTGTCCATCGGCGCGTTCAGCTGGGACAGCGCGGGGGAGGACCGCTGGTGCCCCTGCTGTTCGCTCGGCGCCGGGGCGGTGACCCCGACACCCTCGGCGACCCTGCGTGCGAGGTCGTGGTCGATGTTGTTGAGCTGGGCCACGGTGCGGGCCCTGACTTCCTTGTCCACCACCTTGCCGAGCTCGAAGCGGTAGGCCGCGACGATATGCTCGGCCTCCACCTCGGACATGCTGTTCCAGAAGAGCCTTGCCTGGCTGTAGTGGTCGGTGAAGCTTTCGCTGCGCTCCCGGATCTTGTGCCCGTCCACCCGTTCGGTGTAATGCCGGAAGGCCCCGGACTCGGCCAGCGCCGGGCAACCACCACCCAGGCTGTTCTTGAAGTAGCTCGTCTGTCCCTTGTGGATGTCTTGCTGCCCGTAGCCGTCACGCTGGTTGGTGTGCACGGGAGCGATCGGCCGGTTGACCGGTAGCTGGGCGAAGTTCGGCCCGCCGAGCCGGATCAGCTGGGTGTCCAGGTAGGAGAAGTTGCGGGCCTGCAGCAGTGGGTCGTTGGTGAAGTCGATCCCGGGCACCACGTTGGCGGTGTGGAACGCGATCTGCTCGGTCTCGGCGAAGAAGTTGTCCGGGTTGCGATCGAGCACCATCCTGCCGACCGGCCGTACCGGTACCTGCTCCTCCGGGATGATCTTGGTCGGGTCCAGCAGGTCGAAGTCGAAGGCGAACTCGTCGGCCTCGTCCACCAGCTGCACCCCGAGCTCGTACTCCGGGTGCTGCCCGGCCTCGATGCTGTCCCACAGGTCGCGGCGGTTGAAGTCCGGGTCCTTGCCCGCGATCTTCTGCGTCTCGTCCCAGACCAGCGAGTGGGTGCCCAGTACGGGCTTCCAGTGGAACTTGACGAACGTCCCCTCGCCCTCGGCGTTGACCAGCCGGAAGGTGTGTACCCCGAAGCCCTGCATCATCCGGTAGCTGCGTGGCAAGGCGCGGTCGGACATCAGCCACATCACCATGTGTAACGACTCCGGCTGCAGGGACACGAAGTCCCAGAAGGTGTCGTGCGCCGACTGTGCCTGCGGGATCTCGTTCGGCGGTTCCGGCTTCACCGCGTGCACGAAGTCGGGGAACTTGATGCCGTCCTGGATGAAGAACACCGGCATGTTGTTCCCGACCAGGTCGTAGTTGCCCTGCCGGGTGTAGAACTTGGTGGCGAACCCGCGCACGTCCCGCACGGTGTCCGCCGATCCACGCGAACCCGCGACCGTGGAGAACCGGACGAACACCGGGATCTCCTCCTCGGGGTTGCTCAGGAACTCTGCGGCGGTGTAGTCGGCGAGGAAACCGTCGTAGGGCCGGAACCGGCCGTAGGCGCCCGCGCCGCGGGCGTGCACCACGCGCTCCGGGATCCGTTCGTGGTCGAAATGGGTGATCTTCTCGCGGGCGTGGAAGTCCTCGAGCAGGGTCGGACCCCGTGCCCCCACGGTGAGCGAATCATCGGTGTGGTCGACCCGCACGCCCTGCTGCGTGGTCAGCCGGCTGCCCTCCTGATCGACTCGGGCGCGGTCGAGCTGCTCGTCCTTGGCGTCGCCGGTTCGGGAGTTGGCCACGGTGCCGCCGCCTTTCGAACGTGGTGGTGGTTCTCGTCCGGGCTACCCGTGCCGGGGCGGGCCAAACCAGGGGATGTTTCCGGCACGCCGTGGCGGGTAGCGCTCAGCACATGAGCCGATCCGTACCGACCGCGACAATCGAGACCCGCATTCCCGCGCGCATGGACCGGCTGCCGTGGTCGCGGTTCCACTGGCGGGTGCTGGTGGGCCTTGGCACGGTGTGGATCTTGGACGGCCTCGAGGTGACGATCGTCGGCTCGGTGGCCGCGCGGCTGACCGACCCCGACAGCGGCATCGCGCTGACCGCGGGCGATATCGGGATCGCCGCGGCCTGCTACGTCGCGGGCGCCTGCCTCGGCGCGTTGCTGTTCGGGCAGCTCACCGACCGGTTCGGGCGGAAGAAGCTGTTCATCGCCACGCTCGCGGTGTACGTGGGGGCGACCGTTGCGACCGCCTTCGCCTTCGCGCCCTGGTACTTCTTCCTCGCCAGGTTCGTCACCGGGATGGGTATCGGGGGCGAGTACGCGGCGATCAACTCCGCGATCGACGAGCTGATCCCGGCGCGGGTACGCGGCCGGGTCGACCTGGTGATCAACGGGACCTACTGGGCGGGTGCGGCGATCGGCGCGGCACTGGCCATCCTGTTCCTGGACCGCGGCCTCTTCCCCGCCGACCTTGGCTGGCGGCTGGCCTTCGGCATGGGTGCGCTGCTCGGCCTGGTCATCCTGCTGGTCCGGCGCAACGTCCCGGAGAGCCCGCGCTGGCTGTTCATCCACGGCAGGCAGGAGGAGGCCGAGCGGATCGTGGCCGGGATCGAGGAGAACGTCCGGCAGGAGGCCGGTACCTCGCTGGCGGAACCGGACACCTCCATCACTGTGCGGCAGCGCCGCAGCATCCCCTTCCGCACCATCGCCAGGACGGCGTTCAAGGTCTATCCCAAACGCACCGTGCTCGGGATCGCGCTGTTCGTCGGGCAGGCGTTCATCTACAACGGGATCACCTTCAACCTGGGCACCCTGTTCGGCACCTACTACGGGGTGGCCTCCGGCCTGGTGCCGGTGTTCGTGATCTGCTACGCCATCGGAAACTTCCTGGGTCCGGTCACCCTCGGCCGATTGTTCGACACGGTCGGGCGACGGCCGATGATCAGCGGGGCCTATCTCGGCTCCGCGCTCATGGTGGTGCCGTTGACCTGGTTCTTCCTCACCGGCACCGGCGGCCCGTGGGCGCTGCTGGCGTTCGTGATGCTGACCTTCTTCCTGGCTTCCGCCGGGGCGAGCGCGGCCTACCTGACGGTCAGCGAGATCTTCCCGATGGAGACCAGGGCACTGGCGATCGCGTTCTTCTACGCGGTGGGCACCGGGCTCGGCGGAATCGTCGGGCCGCTGCTGTTCGGCCAGCTGATCGGCTCCGGGGAGCGGCCGCTGGTGGCGATCGGGTTCGGCGTCTCGGCCGCCGTGATGGCCCTCGGCGGGGTGGCCGAGCTGGTCTTCGGCGTCCGGGCCGAGCGCGCATCCCTCGAGGACATCGCCAAGCCGCTGACCGCCGAGGAGGCTGAGGAGTCCGGCACCCGCGACGAACAGCGGCAGCCGCAACCGCTGCGGCAGGCTGCCGGGCCGCGGCGGTTCCGGCTGGGTCCCGGTTCGCTGCCCGGTTCCTGGGGGCTCGGCCTCGAGGACGGCCGCGAACTGGCCGCGGTGGAGGCGCGGGAACGCGAGATCGAGGCCCTCGCCGGCGCGCTGGAGGAACACGGGCGCACCAGCCGGACCGAGCTCGCCCGGGTCGTCGGGGCGCGGCACTGGGGCCCAGGCCGGTTCGCCACCGCCCTGCGCGCCGCCGTCAAGGAGGGCCGGATCGCGCGGGTGAGCAGGAGCACCTACGGGCCGCCGTGACCCGGGTGGGCGGTTAGCCGTGGGCGATCCGGGGTAACCGCGCGCGTGATGATGCGCTGCGGCCTGCTCGGTCACCGGTTCCGCTTCCACGCGGAAGGGCCGACCATGATCTGGACCTGCCGGCGCGGCTGCGGCGCGGGAGGCAGGAAGACTTACTCCAGCGTGGACGACGCGCGGCGGTTCGCCGCCGCCTTCGACCGCGAGGACCGGGCCGATCTCGGCCGCCGTGCCCCGCTGTTCGGGCTCGCACCCCTGCGCATCGCGCGGCTGCTGCGCCGCGCGCGCCACTGAGCAGCGCGCGCCACTGAGCAGCGGGAAGCGGTACGTGCTTCCGCCGGCGGCCGGCAGGTATGCAGGTTGGCCAAAAGGGGGTGGCGAGGGCTACCGTGGATGGTGCCGGTTGAACCCAAGCTGGATTACCTGCCCGAGTGCGAGAGCGATCGTCCGGTTCAGACCGCGTGCCGCCGGCATCTCGCCATTGACTGCCAGGAAGGCATGATCAATGGATTCTCCCGAACGCATCCGTTGTCTGACCGTGCGCTGCGTGCAGCATCGTGCGGATGTGGAGGTGTGCGCGGCGGCGGGTGAGGTCGACCTGTACTCCGTGGCCCTGCTGCGCGATGCGCTGCGTGCGATGGAGCGGCGGCGGACCGCCCAGGTGCTGGTGGACCTGACCCGGGTGGATTTCCTGGGCTTCGCGGGCGTGCGCGCACTGGTCACAGCCGCGCAGGAGGCACGCGCCGCGCACCGGCAGCTGGGTCTGGTGGTGGCCACCCGGCCGGTGTGGCGGGCGCTGGAGGTGACCGGTGCCCTGGACCTGCTGGTGACCTACGGCTGCCTCGCCGACGCGATGGCCGCCCTGTCCGCCCCGAGGCAGCTGGATCGGCAACCCTAGGTGCGCCGCGCGGGCGGTGGCCCGCTCCCCGGGAGCTCACCGGTGGTGTTGATGGTCCTGGCGAGCGCACAAGCTTGATGTTGTGGTGCTGCGACAACCTGGCCAGCAGGTCGAAGGCGGCCCGCTCGTCGAGCCGGTACCGCTCCATCAGGATGCCGATGGCCGCACCGACGTCCTGCCGCGACCCGATCGCCTCGTGCAGCTGGGCGGTGGTGTGAGCGCTGGACAGCGCGACCGCGGCATGGGATGCCAGGATCCAGCCCGCCTGCTCGGAACGGTCGCCGAAAGCGTCCGGCCGCTTGGAGTACAGGTTCAACGCCCCCAGGTCGTCCTCACCCGCGGTGTAGAGCAGGAAACCCATCATGCTGCCGACACCCAGCTCACGTGCCCAGGACGCGTAATCCGGCCACCGGTGCTCGGCGGTGGTCAGATCGGCGAGCCGGTACACCTGCTGCTTGTGGTAGGCGGCGTCGAAGCACGGTCCCGACCGCAGCTGTGCCTGCTTGTGATCGGAGGCCCTGGCCACGTTGTCCGTGGCAGCCATCGTCTGCACCTTGCCGCCGCGCAGCACCAGGATTCCCGCGGCGTCACAGCCGTCCACCAGGTCCACCGCGTGGCCGACGATGCGGTCCAGGGTGTTCTGCACCGATTCCTGCGCGAGCAGGTCCCTCGCCATGTCCGCCAGCCCGGTCGCCAGCTTCTTCCACTCGGCGACTTCCGAAGCCTCCGACATCCGGCAGGTCACCTCCTCCCTGCCGTCGGAATGCCCGGACCGGGTGATGGTCACACCCGTGCTGGCCGAATGCCGGAGCCGGAAGATTGGGCGGGCCGGGAGTGGGGCATCCCTGCCACAGGCTGTCGCCGCGCCCGGGAGTGGCGGGAGCTCAGGTTCCGCCGGTTCAGCCAGCAGCCGGTGGAGTCGTCCACAAAGGTGAGGGAGTGAGCATGGCGAGGCCGATCTGGAAGGGAACGCTGAACTTCGGCCTGGTGACCGTTCCGGTGCAGGTTTTCAGCGCCACCGGGGACCACACCATCCACTTCCGGCAGTTCCAGCGCGGTACCTCGGACCGGGTGCGCTACCGCCGGGTCAACGAGCGAACCGGGGAGGAGGTGGACCACCGGGACCTGGTGCAGGGTTACGACCTTGGCGGCGGCGAGTATGTCCAGCTAGAGCAGTCCGAACTGGCGGAGATCGCGCCGGGCCGCTCGCGCACCATCGACATCCAGTCCTTCGTCGATCCGGCCGAGATCGACCCGGTCTTCTTCCAGAAGAGCTACTGGCTCGCGCCCGGCGAGGCCGAGTTCGCGCGTCCCTACGCGGTGCTGGCCGCGGCGATGGCCGAGACCGGGCGCGGGGCGATCGCGTCCTTCGTCATGCGCGGCAGGGAACATATCGCGCTGATCCGGGCTGGTGCGGATCTGCTCACCATGGACACCCTGCTGTTCGCCGAGGACGTCCGCGATCCGGAGACCGAGCTCGGTGGCCTTCCCGAACTGCCCGAGGTCGGCCGGAAGGAACGGGACATGGCCGTCGACCTGATCGAGTCGATGAGCACCCGGTGGCGGCCGGAGGACTACCCGGACACTCATACCGAACGCGTGCGGCAGCTGATCGAGGACAAGAAGGCGGGCCGCACCGTCGCGGCGGCCGCCGAGGCGCCCGAGCCGACCAATGTCGTGGACCTCGCCGAGGCGCTGTCCGCCAGCGTGCGGCGGCACCGGCAGCGCGGGGACACCGGGCCGGACCTGGCCGAGACGAACAAGTCCGAACTGACCCGGATCGCCCGCGAGCTCGGGATCAGCGGCCGCTCGAAGATGAACCGCGAGGAGCTTGTGGAGGCGATCTCCGCGGCACGCACCGGCGGCAGGCGGGCCTCGTGAGCCTTCGCCAACGCCCGGTGCCGTTTGGACGGCGTGCGGGACGGGTAGCTGAGGCGGGACCGCATGAAGGCGCCACGCTGCGAGGTGATCATGGCTTCCCTGCGAGAACTCTCCGAACGGGGGCAGAGCGTGTGGGTGGACTACCTTTCCCGCCCCATGCTGCGCACCGGCGAGCTGGCCGAGCTGGTCGAGGCCGGTGTCACCGGGGTGACGTCCAACCCGACCACCTTCAAGAAGGCCATCGCGGACGCCGAGGCCTATGACGATCAGCTGCGCGAGCTGATCGAGGCAGGCAGCAAGCCGAAGGACGCCTTCCTCGCCCTGGCCCAGCAGGATATCCGCGAGGCATGCGAGCTGCTGCGGCCCGCGTTCGACCGCGGCGGTGCGGACTACCAGGGCTGGGTTTCGCTGGAGGCGGACCCGCGGCTGGCCTACGACACCCAGGCCTCCATCGACGAGGCGGTCCACCTGCACCGCCTGATCGACCGGCCGAACCTGTTCGTCAAGATCCCGGGAACCGAGGAGGGCCTGCCCGCGATCGAGGAAGCCATCGCGAACGGGATCCCGGTCAACGTCACGCTGCTGTTCTCGCTGTCGCGGCATCGCGCCGCCGCCGAAGCCTACCTGCGCGGGCTGCGCAGGCTGCGGGACAGCGGCGGTGACCTGACCTCGGTGGGCTCGGTGGCCTCGTTCTTCGTGTCCAGGGTGGACGCCGAGGCCGACCGCAGGCTGGCCGAGGCGAACGGGCCCGAGGATCTGCGGGGCACCCTGGCGATCGCGAACGCGAAACTGGCCTACCAGACTTACCTCGAGGTCTTCCGTGGCCCGGAATGGGAGGAGCTCGCGGCGGCCGGGGCGCGCCCCCAGCAATGCCTGTGGGCCTCGACCTCGACCAAGGACCCGCAGCTGCGGGACGTGCTGTACGTCGAGGAACTGATCGGCCCGGACACGGTGAACACGATGCCGCGGCAGACTATCGCCGACTTCCGGGACCACGGCACGGTCGCCGACACCGTGCAGACCGGTTTGCCGGAGGCGCGGCGCACCCTGGAGCGGTTCGCCGAGGCGGGGGTCGACTACGACAAGGTGACCGCCGCGCTGGAGGAGGACGGCGTGCGCCAGTTCGCGGAGTCCTTCCGGGAACTGCTCGACGGTATCGCGGTGAAACAGGAGGCCCTGACCAGGCCGTGACACCGGGACGAGGCACAACCAGACGGCCCGCCCCTGGACGCTCCAGGGACGGGGCCGCTCGCCGGGTTCGGCGGTGCCCGGCGGGTCAGGCCGGGACGAGCTCGCGGGCCGCGGCCACGATCGCCTCGGCGTCGATCCCGGCGTGCCGCAGCTGCTGCTCGGGGGTGGCCGAGGCGGGCATGGACCGCACCGCCAGCCTGCTGAACCGGGGTGGGCTCGCCTGGCTGGCGAAGGCCTCCAGCACGGCGTCGCCGAGCCCGCCCTGCGGCCAGTGATCCTCCACCGTCAGCAGCCGCCCGGTCTCCGCGGCCGCCGTGCGCAGGGTGGCCGTGTCCACCGGCTTGACCGAGTACAGGTCGATCACCCGCGCGGCGATCCCGGCCTCGGCCAGCCGGTCGGCGGCCCGCAGCGCTTCCGGCACGGTCACCCCGGCGGCGACCAGGGTCACCTGGTCCTCCGCCGTGGAGCGCAGCACCCGGCTGCCACCCACCGGGAAGGACTCCTCCGGCCCGTAGACGACCGGGGTGTTGCCGCGGGTGGTGCGCAGGTAGGAGATGCCGTCGAGCTCGGCCATGGCCGCGGTGAGCCGGGCGGCCTGGTTGGCGTCGCAGGGGTAGAGCACGGTGCTGCCCGCCACCGCGCGGAACATGGCCAGATCCTCGAGGCCCATCTGCGAGGGGCCGTCCTTGCCGATCGAGACCCCCGCGTGCGAGCCGACGACCCGCAGGTTCGCGCCGCTGACGGCGGCCATCCGCAGGAAGTCGTGTGCCCTGGTGAGGAAGGCCGCGAAGGTGGCGAGGTACGGGACCCAGCCCCGGGCTTGCAGTCCCACCGCCGCGGCGACCAGCTGCTGCTCGGCGATGTAGCACTGCACGAACCGCTCCGGGTGTTCCTCGGCGAAGTACCCACTCCTGGTGGAGTCACTGACCTCACCGTCCAGGGCGACCACATCCGAGCGGGCATGCCCGAGCGCGGTCAATGCCTCCCCGAAGGCGGTGCGGGTGGCGGCCTCCGAGCCCACCTCGTAGCCGGGCAGCTTCGCCGCGTTCCGGCGTGGCGAGCCACCGCGGTGGGGGTGCGGCTGGGCCACCCGCACCCGTATCGACCGCGGGCCGCCGAGGTCGCGGACGGCCTCCTCGGTGTCCGGCACCGGCTTGCCGTGGGCGCCCTCCTGGTTCTCGACCGCCGCGACACCCCGGCCCTTCCTGGTGCGGGCCACGATCGCGGTGGGCATGCCGGTGGTTCCCGCCGCCGTGGCGAATGCCCGGTCGACCTGTTCCAGGTCGTGCCCGTCCACCTCGATGACCTTCCAGCCGAAGGCCCTGATGCGCCTGCTGTAGGCCTCGACGTCCCAGCCGTGCCGGGTCGCTCCGCGCTGGCCGAGCCGGTTGACGTCCACGATCGCGGTCAGGTTGTCCAGCCCGGAGGAGCCTGCGTGCTCGAAGGCCTCCCATACCGATCCCTCGGCGAGCTCGCTGTCCCCGCACAGCACCCATACCCGCGAGCCGGTGGTCTCCAGCCGCGTGGTGGCCAGCGCGAAGCCGACGCCCAGCGGCAGGCCCTGGCCGAGCGATCCAGTGGCCACGTCGACCCAGGGCAGCCGGGGGGTCGGATGGCCTTCCAGCCTGCTGCCGTCCGAGCGGAAGGTCAGCAGCTCGTCGGCGGAGATGGCACCGGCCGCGGTGTACATCGCGTACAGCAGGGGTGAGGCATGGCCCTTGGAGAAGATCAGCTCATCGTTGGCGGGGTTGTCCGGCGAGTCGAAGTCGTACCGCAGGTGTTTGGCCAGCAGTACCGCCATCAGGTCGGCCGCAGACAGCGACGAGGTGGCGTGGCCGGAACCGGCCTCCGCGCAGGCCCGTACGGCGTCGACCCGTAGTTGCTGGGCGAGCTCGGCCAGCTGTTCCGTGCTCGACACGGTCTCCGGCATCAGGATTCCTCCCGGTCACGGCGGATTCGTTGGTTGTACCGTGATCAGGCGTACCCGGCGGGACCGGTTTCCATGCACGTCGGCCGCCGCGGGTTCACCGTCCGGGGAGATCGTCGAAATCGGCGGGCACGGCGTGCTCCAGCAGGGCACGGAACTCGGCGATCTGGCGTTCCTCGTCCTCCTCCTCGGCACCGGCGGGGTCGCGGCCGGTGTCCTCCGCGAGGTTCAGCCGCACCGCGGCAACGTCGAGTACCGTGTCGGCGACCTCGACGGGAGCCCCGGTACGCAGGCCGACGGCGACCGCGTCGCCGGGGTGCGCGGGAATCCTGGCTCCGGTGTCCAGCACCAGCTGGGCCTGGAATATGTCCTCGCGCAGGTCGGTGACCTGGACCCGGTCGACCTGGTGCCCGAACCCGGCCAGCAGGCTGCCGAGGAGCTCGACGGTGCTGGGGCGGGGGTGCTGGATACGTTTCCTGGCCGACTCCACGGTCTCGGCATCGGATTCGGTAATGGGGACGGCCAGCCAGCGTCGCTCGCCGCCTATTTCGCGCAGCAACATGACTGGCGACTGCCGCCCGGGTACCGTCACCACCCCGTGCAGGTATACCGGGACCACGAAACTCACCACGCTCTCACTCATCCGGAGGGGACTTACCTCCACTGGATACCCTCGGTGAGACGGTGGTGACCGTCGAGGCCGGTTACGTATTGACAACAGTTGACATACTTCGTCGTGACATAGTGGATATCTGACCTGCGATGCAGGCTGGCGAAGCATTCTCCGGCTCCCCGTCGATATGTTTTTTGTAGCCGAGGCCGGGGTGCCCCGACATTTTTTCGTGCATCCGTGACAAAGCGATTGTTCCGCATTGTGAATACGCCTTTATCTTGTGTCGCTGAACACGTCCATGCGTATTCGTCCGGGCTGCTACCGTCGGCATATGGATGGATTGTTTCGCGGCGCAGGGGAAATGGCGCGCAGTCTGTGGGTGATGTTCCGCGCGGGATTGGCACCGTTTCCGCGCCTCGACGAGGGGCTGCGTTCGCTCGTCGCGGTCCGGAAGTTCGGCCCCTTCGTCGGCGCCGTCCGGCATGCCGCCCGCCGCGACGGTGCCGCCGTCGCACTGGCGGACGAGCTGGGGGAGCTGACCTTCCAGCAACTCGAGCAGCGGTCGAACGCGCTGGCGAGGGCGTGGCGGGGGCGCGGGATCACCGAGGGCACTGTGCTCGCGGCACTGTGCCGGGACCACCGGGGCCTGGTGGTCGTGATGCTCGCCGCCGGCAAGCTGGGAGCCCGGCTGGTCCTGCTGAACACCGGCTTCGCCAGGCCGCAACTGGCGGATGTGGTGGCCCGCGAGCAGGTGTCGGCCCTGGTGTACGACCAGGAGTTCACCGAGCTGCTGGAAGCCGTGGACGCCGGCGTGGAACGGTACCTGGCCTGGGTGGACGAGGAACCCGCGACGGGTGCCGCGGTGGCCACCCTGGACGAGCTGATCGCGGCCGCGGACGACACGGCGCTGCCGGCTCCGCGCCGCCCCGGCGGGTTCGTGCTGCTGACCAGCGGCACCACCGGGACCCCGAAGGGTGCGCCACGCGAGCGGACCTCGGCCCTGTCCAGCGCGCAGTTCCTCGACCGGATCCCGCTGCGGGCGGGGGAGAGCACCTGCCTTGCCGCACCGGTGTTCCACGGCACCGGATTGTCGCAGTTCGTGCTGGCCTTCGGTCTCGGTTGCAAGGTGGTGCTGAGCAGGCGGTTCGACCCGGAGCACACCCTGCGGCTGGTGGCCGAGCACGGCTGCAGCACCCTGGTCGTCGTGCCGACCATGCTGCAGCGGATCATCGACCTCGGGCCGGAGGTGATCGCGCGCCACGACACCTCACGGCTGCGCATCGTGTTCGCGGCCGGCTCGGCGGTCTCGCCCGACCTGTGCCGGCGGACCGCGGAGGCCTTTGGTGACGTGCTCTACAACCTGTACGGCTCCACCGAGGTGGCGGTCGCCACCGTGGCCACGCCGCGGGAGCTGCGGAAAGCCCCTGGCACGGCCGGGCGGCCGCCGGTGTCCTGCCGGGTCCGGCTCTACGACGAGAACGGGGCGCGGATCACCGAGCCGGAGGTCGTCGGCAGGGTGTTCGTGGGCAGCGGGCTGAGTTTCTCCGGCTATACCGACGGCCGGTCGAAGGAGATGATCGACGGGCTGCTCTCCACAGGGGACGTCGGCCATTTCGACACCGACGGGCTGCTGTTCATCGACGGCAGGGACGACGACATGATCGTCTCCGGTGGGGAGAACGTCTTCCCGCTGGAGGTGGAGAACCTGCTCGCCGAGCGCACGGATGTCCTCGAGGCGGCCGTGCTCGGCGTCCCGGACGAGGAGTTCGGCCAGCGGCTGAAGGCGTTCCTGGTCGCCGCGCCCGGTGCCACCGTCGATCCGGAGGAGGTCAAGGAGTACGTCAAGGCCAACCTGGCCAGGTACAAGGCGCCGCGGGAGGTCGTGCTGGTCGACCAGTTGCCGCGCAACGCCACCGGGAAACTGCTGCGCAGGGAACTGCTGGACGGTACGGCCACCGGGTGAGCGCTACACCTGCTCCTCGACCAGGCCGATCCGTTCCAGGATCCGGACCGGGAGGAACCGCAGCACGGCCAGGGTGACCGCGGGCACGAGCAGGGTGATCCCGCCCAGCCACAACAGGGCCAGCCGCCCGTTGGCGATCGCGCCGAACAGCGAGTGCAGCACCAGCAGCGCGAACGCGGGGTAGGCGAGCCTGTGCACCCACAGCCAGCGCCGGTAGGACATCAGCCGGACCAGTCCCGCGGTCACCGCGATGGCCAGCGCCAGTTCCAGGCCGAGGATCCCCATGGTGTGCCGGGCGAGCGTGCCCGGCAGCAGCGGGATGATCAACCGGGGCACGGTGAACGTGCCCGCGGTGACGAACAGGAACCCGATGGCGTGGATCGCACCGAAGGCCAGTGCCAGCATGGCGAGCGCGACATGCCCGCTGCGCATGGTCTTGCGGCCGCAGATGCGGTGTACCCAGCCCGTCGCGGTGAGCACGCCCCAGCACAGGGTCAGGCACATGAACGCGTAGGAAAGGCGTGCGGAAATGGCGGCGACGTAGCGCAGGCCCTGGTCCGCCGCCGGCTGGGCGAACTCGATGAGCGCCTGAGCCCATCCGTCCGGCATAAGATCTTCTCTCCTGATTGAGTTGTGGTCGGTAGCCTGTGGTCAGGAATAGGTCATCGGCGGGCCGCGCGGTTTGCGCGGCCGTGGACCGTTGTTGCGGACCAGCCAGAGCGCGAGCACGGTTCCGCCGCACAGCAGGGCGGCCAGCAGCACGACGAGGAACACGTCGGTGGCCTCCATGCTGAGGGCGGCACCCGCGGCCGTCGCCGAGGCGTCCAGCACCGGTGCGGGCAGTTCCTCGTAGTCGACCAGCCCGGTGCTCTCCAGCAGGTTGATGTGCCGCAGCACCGCGGTGTTGCCGCTGTTGGCGAACGCACGGACGGTCTCGTTGCGGCTGCCGGCGCGTACGTTGGCGACGTAGGTGAGCACCTTGCCGTGGGCCAGCCGCAGCCGGTTGGCGTAGATCCGGTCGAACTCCGCCGGGCTGCCGGCGTCGCGCATCTCGTTGAGCCAGTCCTGTTGCTTGACGTTCGGCCGGTCCGGCAGTTCGACCCCGAACCGGTCGGCGACGGTGCGCACCGCGCTGTCCAGCCTGCCGTGGTCGACAAGGAGGATCAGGCCGATCTCGCGGACCCGCTGGTTGCTTCCCTGCGACCGGGCCCAGTTCGAGGACGGCATCTCCCACAGGCCCGCCTGCCGGACCTTCACCAGCAGCTCGACATCGGTGTCCGACAGCGGGGTGGCGGTGTCCATGGGCCCGAGATCTGCGCTGCGCTCGATCTTCCCGCCGTCCGGCCGGACCGGGAACCAGGCGCCGTCGATGCCATGGCCCGTGGTCTCGCCTGCCATCTCGTCCTTGGTGTACCGGTACAGCGGCCACCCGGACAGGGTGAGCTGCGCTGACCCGTCCGGCCTCGTGATGGTGCCGAGCCTGCCCTGGAGCAGGGAGCCGGACGGCTCCTCGGATGCCGGCATAGGCTGCCACACCTCGGCGCAGGCACCGGTGCAGTTCGAGGTGGAGGGGCTGGCGTCGTCCCGGTCGTAGCGGTAGAGCGCGAATCCTTGGTCGTCCACCAGCATGGGGCCGATGTCGAAGGCATCGACCGCGTGCACGGGTGGACGGTCGGCGGGGCCGGACTGCTGCGCGATCAGCCGGACCTGGCCACCGCCGGGTACGCCTGCGGAGTAGTAGCTGCCGTAGGAGTTGCTGTCGTCGCAGGCAGCGATGGCCGTGAGCAGCGTGAGAGCCACGGCGGCCGGGATGAGCAAACGCCTGCGGGGCGTCATGACGTCCTCCTGTCGGGGGCCAGGGGCGCGTTTATTCCACTATGGACTGATATGTCCACAGTGGATGTCGAGCGACGCGGGGAACGACGCTCGGCGGGGCCTACACCGGGGGATACGAGGACGGGCCGCGGGTGGTTCAACCGGATCCCACATCCGGCCACTCGGTGTTCCGGCGCGGGGGCGGTCAGCCGCCCAGGGAGGTACGCGGGCTCCAGCGCGTGCTCGGGGTGCCTGCCGGTGTGCCGACATACTGCCGCAGGGTGCCGAGCCGGTCGATGTGGATGGTGACCTGCTCGCCGGGGGTGAGCCACTCGTCGCGGTCCAGCCCGCAGCAGCCGGGGACGGTGCCCATGCCGATCACCGTGCCAGGGGGGAGGGTGCGGTGCGCGGCGATCTCGGCGAGTACCTCGGCGGGATGATGGGTGTACTCGGCGGTGCTGCCGCGCCAGGTCGGCCTGCCGGGGAAGTCCACCGTGGTGGCCAGGCCCAGCGGGTCCGGCACCTCGTCCGGGGTGACCAGGTAGGGGCCGAACCCGTTGCCGTCGTCGAAGTCCTTGGAACTGGTCGGCCCGGTGAAGAACATCTCCGGCAGCTGGACGTCGCGCGCGGAGGCGTCGTTGTAGATGAGGTACCCGGCCAGTTCGCCCGCCGCGCCGGTGACCAGCGCGAGCTCGGGCTCGATATCGAGGTAGGCGGTGTAGTCCGGCCAGGCGATGGTGTCCTGGTCGCCGATGATCGAGTGGTGGTTGCCCTTGTAGTACCGCACCCCGGCGCGGGGCCTGCCGACCAGCGAGCCCGCGATCGGGCCGAGCAGCCTGCCCAGCCGCCAGGGCAGGGCGTGCCGCAGCAGCACCTCGGTGGAGGCACGCAGGTGGCGCGGGGACAGCGCGCAGTCCAGCAGCGCGGCCGGCCGGGGCACCGCGGGCAGGAGACGCACCTGGGACAGCGGCGTGCCCTGTGCGCCGGGGTTGGCGGCCAGCAGATCCTGCGCCCGCTGAAAGGTGGCAGGCAGGCCGGCGAGGTACTTGTCGATGGACCCCAGCCCGCGCACCCGCGGGGCGAGATCGGTGAACGCCACGACCTGGTCGTCCCGTACGGCACCGAACCGGGTTACGCCCGCATCGGTACGGAAGGTCGCGAGCCTCATCGGCGTCGTTTCCGGGGTACGGCACGCCGGTGCACGAAGGCCCGCATGCCTACCTCCCTCGCCGATCGGGGTATGCGCAGGCACGCTAGTAAGCGGCCGCACCGGTGTCAATCAAGAATCCACGGCAGCCGCCAGTGCGGTTCGCGGGCTGCGAGCGCGTGCAGGGTGCCGTCGGTGGTCAGCGCGAACAGCCAGTCGCCGCTGACCGACATCGCCGAGGCCACCCCGCCGCCGAGGTCGTACTCGGCGAGCACGGCTCCGCTGCCACGGTCCAGCACCGCCAGCCTGCCGTCCCAGGTGCCCGCGTACACCACCGTCTCGGTGGCCAGCGCGTGCATCGCGGGCGCTCCGGCCGTCGCTGCGGTGCAGCCAGGCGGCGGGCCCGCGCCCGGCGGATAGCCCACGGGCGTCTCCCACACCGGTTCGGCCGGCTCGGGCGAGCCGGTGTCGAAGGCACGGACCACGCCGTCCGCCGCCGCGACATAGACCATCCGGCCGCGCACGGCGGGGCTGGTCACCTGCGGTGGCCCCGGCTCGCATGTGCTCTCCGGCAGGTCGGTATGCCACAGCCTGGCGCCGCCCGCGCTCGGGTCGTGTCCGCCGAGCCCGCCCACGGTCATGGTGACCAGTTGCGGTTCGCCCTGGCGGGGATCGGTGAGCACGGGGGAGGAGTGGCTGTACAGGTCTCCCTTGGTGTCCACCGAGTACCGTCGGGCGCAGGTGCTCAGGTCCATGGCGATCAGCGTCTGGCTGGAGCCCGAGTGCAGGTAGGCCGTGTCGCTGCCGGGTTCGCGCACGGCCGTGCTGTGGAACTCGCCCCAGCCCGCAGGTGCGGTGAACCCGCCGGGCAGTCGTCGCCCGGTCGCCGCGTCCCGGCAGACGATCCGGTCGAACTCCTGGTAGACGGCGACGGCGTGGTCCCGCGCGGGCAGGTCGAACACGCTCACCGGACCACCGGCCCGGCCGTAGCGGCGGACGGTGCCGCCGACCCGGTGCTCGCCGTCGATGGTCTGCCAGACCACCTTCCCGGTGCGCGCGTCCAGTGCGTAGACCCGGCCGACCGCCGTGCTGAGGTACACCCGGCCGCCGTGCACGGTGGGGAAGGACTCGGCGTCCCCGTCCAGGTAGGTCCGCCACAGCTCGCGGCCGGTGTCCCGGTGGTAGGCCAGTACCTGGTGGTAGGGAGAGGCGAAGGCCTGCGTGGACACGATGACCCTGTCCCCTGCGACCGCCGCGCCGTTCAGGTTGAAATGCTCACCGGTGTTCGCCGCCCAGCGCTGGTCCAGCCTGGCTCCGGGATCGGATCCGGCCGATGACCTGCCCCGCTCGTCACCGCCCTGCCGGGGCCAGTCCGCCCCGCCTTCCGGGTCGCGCAGCAGGAACCGCGGCAGTACCCGGAACCTCGACCGCACCGCGGGCCACCGCTTTCCGGTCGTGTCCACGGCGTGCAGCTCGGCGCGGTAAATCCCGGGGAGCAGGCCGGGAACACGATCCTGCGCGACGGTCCAGTTGGTGCGTGCGGCAGGGCAGGGCTCGGGTTCGCCGCCGGGCGGTGTGTAGCAGTTGACCATCCCTTGTGGACTCCGTGGTGCGCCGAACCGGAGTGCCCTGCGCTGCCAGACGATCCGGCCGAACAGGTCCCGGATCGTCAGCCGCGCCGTCGCTGGGGTGCGGCCGTCGTCCTCGGCGTAAGCCTGCACCGGGATGGCGGTGCGGCCGGGGTAGACGCTGCCCGGCGCCGGGCTCACCAGGGTGGCCTTGCCTGGAACGGAGAACTGCCGGTGTGTCCCGGAGACGTAGCCGGTGTCCTCATTGCGCTTCGTCGCCGGGTCGTCGGTGATGCCTGCGAAGTCCAGCAGCCGGTAGCCGGGCCGGGCACCGTCGATGCCGTAGGTGGCGCCCATGTTGTTCACCTCCACCGAGCGCGGGAACGCGCCGCGGCGGAACTCACTCTGCTGGTTGTGCCCGGCGGCGAACATCCGCACGTCGTAGCGGGCGAGCTCGTCGACGATCGGCTGGATGGTCGTCCCCGGGCCCCACCGGGTGAACAGCGAGCGGTGCGCGAACACCAGCACCTGCTTGCCATCGGCATGCCTGCGCAGATCGGTGCGCAGCCAGCGCAGCTGCGGGGCAAGGCCGGTGGGATCGTAGTTGTTCTCCAGCACCACGATATGCCTGCCGTTGCGGTCGAAGCTGTACCACTCCGGGCCCATGTTG
This sequence comes from Amycolatopsis aidingensis, assembly GCF_018885265.1. Lineage (GTDB taxonomy): Bacteria > Actinomycetota > Actinomycetes > Mycobacteriales > Pseudonocardiaceae > Amycolatopsis > Amycolatopsis aidingensis. Next base: position 4,241,807 of record NZ_CP076538.1, on the reverse strand, counting down.
CGCCGGTAGGTCTCCATACTGGCGGCGTAACCGCTGCTCGTGCCGGTCCCGCCCGCGTCGTGGTTGCCCATGACCGGGTAGAACGGACGACCGAGGCCGCCATCGGCGAGCCCGGCGCGCAGGATGTCGTAACCACCCTGGCGGCGGGGCGTCTCGGCGTAGTCGGTGACCGTGAGATCGCCGGTGGCGATGGTCACCGTGGCCTCGTTGTTCTCGGCCATGGCCGAGACCTGGCGGGTCCACCGGGCGCGGCTGTCCCCGGCCGAGTCATCGGTGCGGTTGTCGGTCTCGGTGTCCGAAACCACCTGCCAGGTCTCCAGTGGATCGGCCGCGTCCGGATCGGGCACCATGGCGAAGTCCACGCCGCCCTGCTCGGTGACACCTTTGGTCACCTCGTGGAAGAACCGTGGCACGTAGTCCGCGCGTAGGGCCGGGGTGTAGCCGTCAGGGGAGACCACGTGCACGAGGTCGGTTTCCCTGCGATCCGGGTCGATCCGCAGGTGATAGCCGCCATCCGCGGCCGTGCTGGTCCACACCGCCCCGTCGGTCACCGAGACGCCGGCCAGCCCCGGCTCGCCCGCGCCGCGCTCCCCGTCGCCGTCGCGGTCGGCGAACACCGTGCCGCGCACCTCCACGGCGCCGCTCGCCGCGGTGCCCACGGGGCCGGGCAGTACGAGCACGATCAGGACCACGACCAGGCCGAGCACACCTCTCGTCACAGTTGATCAACCTAGGAGGCCGGGCATGGCAGGGAAAGGCGCCCGCGGGAGAGTTCATCCGCCGTATGGCGGACGGTCAGGTGTGCTCGACGCCCGGCGCCAAGATCTGTTAACCTCGCCTCGAGCCCCGGATGGGCCGATATGTGGAGGTACTGACTTTCTCTTTGCCACCGGAGTACGGCGCGTTTCCGTCTCCCGTTCTGGCAAGCCTCTGTTGAGGGCAACCGCTTTCTGATCTCTTCTCGGTGCGGTGTGTCTTCCCTCTGCATGTCCGGCCTACGGGTTTTCGCGTGTCCGCTCATGGTGGCGTCCGTTCCTCCGATCCGTACCTTGATCTGGAAAGGACCACATGACCGAAGAACAATCAGCACCGGGCGCGGAATTCGACGTCGCCGAGTTCCAGCGGCAGGTGATCACGGAGTTCCGGGACAACGGCGGGAAGGTCGGCGGGATGTTCGAGGGTTCCGCCCTCGTCCTGCTGACCACGCTCGGCGCCCGCAGCGGCCTGCGCCGCACGGTCCCGCTCGGATACCTGGAGATCGAGGGGCAGCCGCTGGTGGTCGCCTCCGCGATGGGCGCGCCCAGGAATCCGGCGTGGTACCACAACATCAGGAAGAACCCGCTGGTCACCGTCGAGACCGGTACCGAGACCTACCAGGCGATGGCCGGCATCCCGCACGGCGGGGAACGTGATGAGCTGTTCGCCAGGGTCGTCGAGGCCGAACCCGGGTTCGGCGACTACCAGGCCCGGACCACCAGGGTGATCCCGGTGGTGACCCTGCATCGGGTGGACGCCGGGGCCGACCGGGTCCACGGCCTCGGCGACTTCCTGGTGGAGGGGCACGAATGGCTGCGTACCGAGCTCGCCGCACTCCGGCGCCAGGCCGAGGAGATGACGCGGGACCCGGCGCGGCCGGTGTCGCCGGACCTCGCCGACCAGCTGCGTGCCCACTGCCGGGAGTTCTGCGGCGCACTTGGGCAGCATCACACCGGCGAGGACCAGGGCGCGTTCCCCATGCTGGCGCAACGTTTCCCCGCGCTGGCGCCCGCGCTGACCGAGCTGGCCGCCGAGCACCGGACCGTGGCCCGGTTGCAAGCCGAGATCCGGCGGCTCGCCGAGGAGTACGTCCCCGGCGAGAGCGACTCTTCGCGGCTGCGCGCCGAACTGGACCGCCTGGCCACCGACCTGGAAGCCCACTTCGCCTACGAGGAGAAAACCGTGGTCACCGCGCTCAATGCGCTCGGCCCCGCCCCGGATCTGGGCTGAGGCCGTCCGGAAACGGCCAACGCGTGCGCGTGGACGGCCAACGCGTGCGCGTGGACGGCAAACACAACGGATCGCCGTGTTTGCCGTCCACATCCGCGTGTTTGCCGCCCACATTCATGCGTTTGCCGTCCACATCCGTGCGCTGGCCGTTCCGGGAACTGGCAGGATGCGGGTGTGGGTACGGTTCTCGCGTTTCATGCGCATCCGGACGACGAGGTGCTGCTCACCGGTGGGACGCTGGCGTTGCTGGCGGCGCAGGGACACCGGGTGGTGCTCGTCGTGGCCTGTGACGGGGTGATGGGGGAGGCCACCGGTGCGCGCGGGCGTGCCCGGCTGGACGAGCTGGAGGCGTCCGCGGCGGTGCTGGGGGTGGCCAGGGTGGTTCATCTCGGGTATGCCGACAGCGGGCACGGGCCGGTGCTGTACCCGGACCCGCCGGATCGGCAGCGGTTCGCCCGAGCCGACGCCGATGAGGCCGCGGGCAGGCTGGCCGGCCTGCTGCGCGGGGAGGGCGCCGACATCCTGCTGAGCTACGACCGGCAGGGCGGCTACGGGCACCGCGACCACATCCGGGTGCACGAGGTCGGCGCGCGGGCCGCCGAACTGGCCGGCACCCCGCGGCTGCTCGAGGCGACGGTACCGCGGGAGCCGATCATCCGGTGGTTCGCCGTGCTGCGCAGGCTGCGGCTGCTGCGCAGGTACGACGCGGACACCGCGCGCAACGCGGGCACACCTCGCGCGGAGATCACCCATCGGCTGGACGTCCGCCGGTTCGCCCGGCACAAGCGGGCCGCGCTGGCCGCGCACCGGTCCCAGGTGTACGGCGGCGGGCGGTCGGCGCGCCTGTTCCGGGTGCTGAGCCGGTTGCCGGTACCGCTGTTCGCCCTGCTGCTCGGCAGGGAGTGGTTCGCCGAACAACCGGTTGGGCACGCCGCCCGGCGTGCCCAACCGGAGGCGGATCAGGTCACAGGGAGTTCGCCAGGCGGTCCGCCAGCAGGCGGGTGAACCGCGGCGGGTCGCTCAGCTCGCCGCCCTCGGCCAGCAGCGCCATGCCGTACAGCAGTTCGGCAGTCTCGGCCAGCGAGGCGTCGTCCGCGCGCTCCGCGTGGGCCTTGCGCAGCCCGGCCACCAGCGGGTGCTCCGGGTTGACCTCCAGGATGCGCTTGATCTGCGGCATCTCCTGGCCCATCGCCCGGTACATCTTCTCCAGGGTGGGGGTGACGTCGTGCGCGTCACCGACGATGCAGGCAGGGGAGGTGGTCAGCCGGGCGGACAGCCGCACCTCCTTCACGGTGTCCTGCAGCGTGTCCGACATCCAGGAGAGCAGGTCGGCGAAGTCCTGCTGCCGCTGGTCCCGTTCGGACTCCGAGTTCTCCTCCTCGCCGTCCAGGTCGACCTGGCCCTTGGCGATCGACTGGAACTGCTTGCCATCGAACCCCGGCACCGACTCGACCCACATCTCATCGATCGGGTCGGCCAGGATCAGCACCTCGTAGCCCTTGGCGGTGAAGGCCTCCATATGCGGCGAGTTCTCGATCGCCGACCGGGAAGCACCGGTCAGGTAGTAGATGTGCTCCTGGCCCTCCTTCATCCGCTCGATGTACTCGCGCAGCGTGGTCTGCCGCTCGGCGTCGTGGGTGGAGGCGAAGGAGGCGATGTCCAGGATCGTCTCCTGGTTGTCCGGATCGCCGACCAGGCCCTCCTTGACTGCGGCGCCGAACTCCTTCCAGAAGGTGCGGTAACGGTCGGGGTCCTCGGTCATCATCGTCTTCACCGTGGACAGCACCTTCTTCACCAGCCGCCTGCGGATCAGCTGGATCTGCCGGTCCTGCTGCAGGATCTCCCGCGAGACGTTCAGCGAAAGGTCCTGGGCGTCCACCACGCCCTTGACGAAGCGCAGGTACTCGGGGACCAGCGCCTCGCAGTCGTCCATGATGAAGACCCGCTTCACATACAGCTGCACCCCGCGCTTGCGCTCCCGCATGAACAGGTCCAGGGGGGCGTGCGCCGGGATGAACAGCAGGGCCTGGTACTCGAAGGTGCCCTCGGCGCGCAGCTGGATGGTCTCCAGCGGGTCGGTCCAGTCATGGCTGATGTGCTTGTAGAACTCCTTGTACTCCTCCTCGCTGGCCTCGTCCTTGGGCCGCGCCCACAGCGCCTTCATCGAGTTCACGGTCTCGAGCTCGCGCTTCGTGCCGCCCTCGCCGTCCGGCCGCTCCACCTCCATCCGGATCGGCCAGGTGATGAAGTCGGAGTACCGCTGGACGATCCCCATGACCTTCTGCGTGTTCGTGTAGTCGAACAGCTGGTCGTCGGTGTCCTCCGGCTTGAGGTGCAGGGTGACCGCGGTGCCCTGCGGGGCGTCCGCCACCGTCTCGACGGTGTAGGTGCCCTCCCCGCTGGACTCCCACCGGGTGGCCTGGCTCTCGCCTGCCTTCCTGGTGAGCAGGGTGACTGTGTCGGCCACCATGAAGCTGGAGTAGAAGCCGACCCCGAACTGCCCGATCAGCTCCTGCGAAGCCTCGGAGTCCTTCGCCTCCTTGAGTTTGCGCAGCAACTCGGCCGTACCGGACTTGGCGATGGTGCCGATCAGGGTCACCACCTCGTCCCGGGACATCCCGATGCCGTTGTCCCGCACGGTGAGCGTGCGCTGCTCGGCGTCGATCTCCAGGTCGATGTGCAGGTCCTCGGTCTCGACCTCGAGGTCCTTGTCCCGGAATGCCTCCAGCCGCAGCTTGTCCAGCGCGTCGGAGGCATTCGAGATGAGCTCCCGCAGGAAGATGTCCTTGTTCGAGTAGATCGAATGGACCATCAACTGCAGGAGCTGACGCGCCTCTGCCTGGAACTCGAGTGTTTCGAACTGCGTGTCCACTGCATTCCTTTCGGGACGTCACCGAAGTCGGGCCGGAACCCGCAGGCACCGTGGCTCCCCACCGGCGGCCGCGTGCTCCGCCGGAAATTATGGCAAACCCGGCCCGGGAGATTCCCCGAGGATTCGGGGTGAACCGGCTCGCTGGCGGGCCCGTGTTTCCCGGCAGCGGACCCCGACGCCCGAGGAGGCAGCCAGTGAGTCGACACCGACGTCCCGAGAACAAGGTAGTGGTCCCGGTGGTCGGCGTGACCGCGGTGCTCACCGGCATCGCGGCGGCCATTGCCGTTCCGGCCATCGCCGGGCCGGAGGAGCCCCCCGACATCCCCGCGGCGGCCGGCGCCCCGGACCTGGGCACGGCGATGCGGGAGGACCTGGGACTGACCTCGGCCCAGGTGCGTGCCCGGTTGGCGGCCGAGGCGAACGCGGCCGAGGCCGCGCGCGCGTTGCGGGGCACGCTGGGCCCCAGCTATGCGGGGTCCTGGTTCGACTCCTCGGCCGGGCGGCTGGTCGTCGCGGTCACCGATCCCGCCCGCTCGGACCGGATCCGCGCGGCCGGGGCGCGGCCACGGGTGGTCGAGCACAGCATGGCCGAGCTGACCGGGGCCAAGCGCAGGCTCGACCGGATGGGTGCGGCCGTTCCGGACGCGGTCACCGGCTGGTACGTGCAGCCCGGCAGCAACAGCGTCGTGGTCGAGGTGGACTCCCGGCAGTGGAACACCGCCACCGAACGGATGCTGACCGGGCTGCGGGAGCAGGGCACGCCGCTGCGGGTACACCAGGCTCCCATGGCCCCGCGGCCGCTGGCCGATATCGTCGGCGGCGACCCGTTCACCTTCGGCGCGGACGGCGGCCAAGGGCGCTGCTCGATCGGGTTCTCGGCCACCGGACCGGATGGCAGCGCGCATTTCCTCACCGCGGGACACTGCACCACCGCCGGTGGTACCGCACGGGACATCGACGGCCAGGAGATCGGTCCGATCAGCGAGAGCGTGTTCGACACCGCGGGCGACTTCGGGCTGGTCGACGTGACCGACCCGGGTTCGCGGCTGACCCCGCTGGTCAACCGGCAGGACGGCACGGCCATCGAGGTGGCCGGTTCAGCGCAGGCCCCGGTCGGGGCCTCGATCTGCCGCTCGGGTTCCACCACCGGCTTCTTCTGCGGTGAGGTGGCAGCCTTCGACCAGACGGTGAACTACGGCAACGGGGATATCGTGCGCGGTCTCACCAGGACCACGGTCTGCGCGGAGCCGGGCGACTCCGGTGGCTCCTTCATCAGCGGAACCCAGGCCCAGGGGATGACATCGGGCGGATCGGGGGACTGCACCAGCGGCGGCGTCACGTTCTTCCAGCCGGTGAACGAGGCGCTCCAGGCGTTCGGCCTGGACCTGGTCACCACGGGCCAGTCCGACCGGCGGTTTGGAGCTGGTTCAGATAACTCAGACGACGAGGGCGTGTACGGCGGCCGGTGACTGCGCGGTCCGCCGGTAGGCCGACCAGGCCACGGCGAGCCTGCGCACGCTCTCGGTGAGTTCGGCGGCCGGTGCGGTAAAGGGGATCCGCAGGTGGTCGGTGCTGCCGCCGGTGGCGTCCAGTGCGGTGCCCGGCAGCACGGTGACCCCGTGCCGCAGCGCCACCTGCGCGAAGGCCGAGGCATCGCCGGGTAGCCGCACCCACAGGCACTGCCCGCCGGTGGCCGGCCGGAACCGCCACTGTGGCAGGGACTTGCGCAGCTCGGCGCACAGCTGATCATGGTGCCGCCGCAGCTGCGCGGCCCGCGCCGCGGCCACCTCGTCCAGCCGGGGCAGCAACTGCACCATCGCCAGCTGCTCGAGCATCGCGTTGCCGAGGTCGTGGATTGCCTTGATCCTGGCCAGCTGCGCGATATCGGCCCCGGCCGCGCGGATCCAGCCGATGCGCACCCCACCCCAGACGGTCTTGCTGAACGAGCCGACGGTGAGCACCCGGTCCTGGCCGGCGAGCGTGGCAAGTACTGGCGGCTCAGTGTCCGCAAAGGACAGTCCGTCGAGGACGGTGTCCTCGATCAGCGGCACGTCACGGGACCCGGCCGCCGCCACCAGGCCGCGCCGGGTCAGTGCGGGCACCGTGCCACCGGTGGGGTTGTGGTTGGTCGGGTTGAGGTAGGCCAGCCGCGGTGCCTCGGCGTCCAGTGCGGCAGCCCATCGGGCCGGGTCCGGCCCGTCCACCCCGGTCGGGACCGAGTGGATCACCGCGGCCGAGTGCCGGAACACCTCCAGCGCGCCGGGATAGGTCGGCCCCTGCACCAGCACCGGGTCGCCCGGCCCGAGCAACAGCCGGGCCAATAGCGCCAGCGCCTGTTGCCCACCGCCGGTGACCAGGATCTGCTCCGGGGCGGTCGGCAGGCCGCGTTCGGTGTACCGCTGGGCCAGTCCCGCACGCAGCTCCGGGTGGCCGAGCGGGTAGTAGCCGATATCGCCGCCTTCCAGTCCTGGTAGCCGGGTCAGCGCGGCGCGGTAGGCCTCGGCCAGCTCCGGCGGCGGCCCACATGGCGCGGCGCAGCCCAGCGGCAGCGAGTCCCCTGCTGGCTCGAGGTAGTTGAGGAACATCGGGTTCGCCGTGCCGATCGTGCCCGCAGTCGCCCCGGACACCACCGAGGGCGCCACCCAGGTGCCACGGCCCTGATGCCGCTGCAGCCTGTGCTCCTGCCGGAGCAGGTCGTAGGCGGCGACCACGGTGCCGCGGCCGACGGCGAGCTGCTCGGCGAGGACCCGGTCCGGGGGCAGCGCGGCGCGCGGCGGCAGCTGCCCCGAGTCGATCAGTTCCCGCAGCCGCTCGGCCAGCAGGAGGTACAACGGCCCCCGGCTGGTGGACCAGCGGCCGAGCTGGGCCACCAGCCGGTCCGCTGGCCAGGGTATTGGCTCGCTCATCGGACCAATTTAGCGGCAATTGGTGCTGTTCGACCACGCCGGCCCGGCGCAGCCTTGAGGCATGACCGCAACCGAGCAGCAGCCGGCCACCAGGGCCGTGCACGTGTCCCCGCCCCCAGTCGACGCCCGCCCCATCAGTGTGCCCATCTACCAGGCCGCCAACTTCGCCTTCGACGATCCGGACGCCCTCGCCGAGTCCATGGAGCGGCCGGACGGCGCGTTCGTCTACAGCCGGTACGGCAACCCGACCATCCGGGCGCTGGAGAACGCGCTGGCCGACCTGGAGGGTGGCGTGGCCGGGATCGCCACGGCCTCCGGGATGGGCGCGATCAACACGGTCCTGCTGTCCATGCTGAACGCGGGGGACCACATCATCGTGCAGCGCTGCCTGTACGGCGGCACCTACGCGAGCATGCGCGACCTGACCACCCGGTTCGGGATCGAGCTGACCTTCCTGCCGGGCAAGGACCCCGCCGAGGTGGCCGCCGCGGTGCGCCCGAACACCCGCCTGCTCTACCTGGAGACCGTGGCGAACCCGATGACCGACGTGATCGACCTGCCCGCGTTCCTCGCCGCGGGCAGGCAGGCCGGGCTGACCACGGTGGTGGACAACACCTTCGCCACCCCCTTGCTGTGCAGACCGATCGAGCTCGGTGCCGATGTCGTGCTGCACTCGGCCACCAAGTACCTCGGCGGGCATTCCGATGTGATCGGCGGGATCATCGTGCTGGCGCGGGAACGGCACTACCGGCCGACCTGGCACTACGCGACGGAGCTGGGAGCCTGCGCCGATCCGTTCGCCGCCTGGCTGACCATCCGCGGGCTGCAGACCCTGCCGTTGCGGATCCGGCAGCAGTGCGCGAACGCCCGCGTGCTGGCCGACCGGCTGGCCGCGCATCCCGCCGTGGCGTCCGTCCGCTGGCCCGGCCGGGCCGACCATCCCGACCACGAGGTCGCCACCCGGCATCTCGCCGACTACGGCGCGATCATCTCCTTCGACCTGGCGGGCGGGCGCGAGGCGGGGTACGCGCTGGGCAAGCAGGTCCGGCTGGCCCAGCTGGCCGGATCGCTCGGCGGGGTGGAGACCACCGTGATGCACCCGGCCAGCACCTCGCACCGGCAACTCGACCAGGAGGCGCTGGCCGCGGCCGGGATCGGAGCGGGCACCGTCCGCCTCTCGGTCGGGATCGAGGACGCCGGGGACCTGTGGGCGGACCTGGAGCAGGCGCTGGCGGCCTGAACGGGACGGGTCACATGGCGGCCAGCATGTACGCCATGGTGGCCGCCATCACGGCGAGGCTGGGCGGCACGGTCGGCGCGGACTCCGCGGTCAGCGCCACGGCGCCCTGCCCGCCAGCGGTCGCTGCCCCCGGTGCGTCCGCGGTGCCCACCGGCACCGGGCGCAGCACCGGCACCCTGCTCCACAGCCCGGCCGTCCAGGCCACGGCCTGGGCACCGAGGTACCCGACGAAGAGGTAGGTCACCGGCGCGAACCGGCTGCTCATCGGCAGCAGCATGTAGGTCATTGCGAGCATGTCCACCGCCGCGGCGAGCCACAGCGGGTTCAGCACCCCCTCGCCGCGGCGGATGAGCACGGCTCCGGCCACCAGGGCCACTGTGACCAGCGCGAACAGTGCGAGCCCCGCCTGGTACAGCCCCTCGTTGCCCATCCGGGGCAGCAGGTACATCGCCACCATCCCGAGTGCCATCACGGTGTGGCTCGCGTGCCACCACCGGCGCTGCCCGCGCATGGCCAGCACGTGCCCGATATGCAGCACCGCGACCCCGCACAGCACGGCGGCCAGCGCGATCCGCAGCCATTCCGGCAGCAGCGGCGAGCTCATCATGGTTCGGGTGTTCCTTTCTGCTCCCGCGCCGGGTGCAGGGCGTTCAGGATCGACTGGTGGGTCACCCAGCCGACCATCCTGCGGTCTCCCGACGGCGCCGACAGCACCGGCAGCCCGGTGCCCTGCGCGTCGGCCAGCGCGGCCAGCGCCTCGGTCAGGCTGGACTCACGGGTGAGCAACGGCGGCAGCTCGGCGAGGTCGTCCACCGTGCCCCGCGCGGCGGGGTCACCGGCCAGTGCCTCGGTGACCGCCCTGGCCGTCACACATCCGTGGTAACCGCCGTCCGCGCCGACCACGGGGAGGATACCCCGCTGGGAGACGCCGAGCGCATGCGCCGCCTCGGCCAGGCCGGTGTGGCCCGGCAGCGGTGCAGGCAGCGCCTCCATCGCCGCGGCGACCGTGCCGCCCGCGAGCCCGCCGGAGGCCGGGCGGCGGTCCAGGTCGATCCCGCGGCGGCGCAGCTTGAGTGTGTAGATGGTGTCCCTGGACAGGGCCCGCCCGGTGAGGGTGGCGATCACGATGGCGGTCATCAGCGGCAGGATGATGGAGTACTCGCCGGTGAGCTCGAACAGCACGATCACCGCGGTGATCGGCGCACCGGCCGCGCCCGCGAAGGCCGCGCCCATGCCGACCAGCCCGTACACCCCTGCTCCCGCGGTCATCCCCGGCAGCAGGGCGTTCACCACGATCCCGAAGGCCGTGCCGCCCATCGCGCCGATGAACAGTGAGGGCGCGAACACTCCACCGGATCCGCCGATCCCGATGGTCAGCGCGGTCGCCAGGATCTTGCCGGCCAGCAGCAGGAGCAGGAAACCGAACAGGTAGTCGCCGGACACCGCGTGCTGCAGCACCGGGTAGCCGACCCCGTACATCTGCGGCAGCAGGAGCAGCAGCCCGCCCAGCAGCAGCCCACCCGCCGCGGGCCGCAGCCACTCCGGCCCGCGCCAGGCCCAGTCGCAGGCGTCCTCGACCCAGTACAGCACCCGGGTGAACAGGGTCCCGCAGGCGCCGATCACGATCCCGAGCCCGATGAACAGCAGGTACTCCACCGGGCTGCGCAGGCTGAATGCGGGCAGGTCGAGGAACGCGACGTCCCCGAAGGCGGCCCGCCCCACCACGCTCGCGGTCACGCTGGCGAGCACGACCGCGCCGAAGGACTCCATCGCGAAGTCCCGCAGCAGCAGTTCCATCGCGAAGAACGGGCCGGCCAGCGGGGCGTTGAAGGTGGCCGCGATCCCGCCCGCGGCCCCGCAGGCCACCAGCACACGCAGGCGGGACTCCGGCAGCCGGGCGAGCCTGCCGAGGCCGGAGCCCAGCGCGGAGCCGATCTGCACGATCGGGCCCTCGCGGCCGACCGAGCCGCCCGCCCCGATGCACAGCGCGGACGCGAGCGCCTTCACCCCGCTGACCTGCACCGGGATCCGGCCGCCGCGCTCGGCGACCGCGTACATCACCTCCGGCACCCCGTGCCCGCGTGCCTCCGGCGCGAACCGGTACACCAGCGGCCCGTAGATCAGCCCGGCCAGCACCGGAACCAGCAGCAGGAACCAGGGACCGAGCGCGGGCAGCCAGGGATGGGCCTCGCCGCCGGCGATCGAGTAGTCGGCGTGCCCGGAGAACAACCGGGTACCGCCGTCGATCAGCCAGCGGAAGGCGATCGCGCCGAGACCCGCGCCCGCGCCGATCAGCAGCGCCAGGGCGACCAGGCCCGCCGGGCTCTCCCGGAGCCAGCGGCCGAGCGGCTGATGCGCCGGAACCGGAACACTTCGTCCTGCGACAGCCACATTTGCAGTATGCAACACTTGCTCTGTGCACAGATAGGCTGGGGTGACGTACGGTACAACTGGAGCCATGTCCGGGAGCCGCTCGGATCCGGGCCGAGGGCCGGAGGGATGTGCGGTCAGCGAGGTCCACGAGCGGCGAGGCGGGGCGAATTCACTACGGAGGTGACGGGCGTGCCGGAATCCGAGCCTCGCCGAGCCGGTCGTGGCGCGCGTTCCCAGACGAGCACCGAGACCGGGCGCGCCGGTGCGGTGGCGCCCGATGACGTCGACGCGATGGCGGACGCCGTGCTGACCGCGTCCCGCCTGCTGGTCGCCGTGTCGGCCCGCTCGATCGCCGCGGTGGCCGAGGTGATCACCCTGCCGCAGTTCCGGTTGCTGGTGGTGCTGGAAGGCCGCGGCCCGCTCAAGCTGACCGCGCTCGCCGACCAGCTCGCGGTGAATCCCTCGACCGCGACCCGCATGGTCGACCGGCTGGTCTCGGCCGGGTTCGTCAGCCGGGAGACCAACCCGGCCTCCCGGCGCGAGCTGATGGTGACGCTGAGCCGCGCCGGTGCGGAGGTGGTGGCCGAGGTGACCGCGCGCAGGCGGGCCGAGATCACCAGGATCGTGAGCCGGATGCCCCCGGATACCCGGCACGATCTGGTCCGGGCACTGACTGCGTTTGCCGAGGCCGGTGACGAGCCGCCAGCGCCAGGGCCCGCCGGCGCCCCGCTGTTCTGAGGTTGTTCTCAGGCTGTTCTGGCGAACTACCCGATACGCCGTGAGCGGCACAACATGGCGCCGCTCACGAATTCCGCCTTCATGCCGGTGTCCCACCTCACAAACGAGTTCAGGGCGTGAAACACCGCCACCCGCTGTGCTAAACCGCTCTGGAATCACGAGGAGTACCGGGAGTTGCACGGGTAGTTCGAGCAGCGGAGGTGAAGGGCTTGACAGTACACGGATCGTCGTCCCCATCGGACATCGCCGAGGACGAGCGGGTCGAGCGGGTGGTGGACACGGATCGCTACCCGCTCGGGCACCCTGGCGGCCCGGCGTGGACGGAGGTCGTCGCCACGGTCCATCGTGAGCTGCGGGACGTGGGCTGCAGTGTGCTCCCCGACTTCATCCGGCCCGAACTGCAGGACGAGCTCCGGCGGGAATGCGCCGGGATCGCACCGCTCGCGCACGACGAGATGGAGGTGGTCAACGCCTACAACATCGCGACCGACACGCAGCTGCCAGCCGACCACCCCGGTCGCACCACAATGGAACGTGGGAACGCATTCGTGGCGCAGGACCACATCCCGCGGCACTTTCTGATTCAACGGCTCTACCGCAGCGTGGAGTTCCAGCGGTTCATCGCCGCCTGCTTCGAGCTCCCGCAGATTCACGAGCTCGCCGACCCCCTTTCGAAACTGTGCCTGAACGTGATCACCCCGGGCCTGTCCCATCCCTGGCATTTCGACACCAACGAGTTCACCGTCAGCCTGCTGACCCAGGAGCCCGAGCAGGGCGGCGTTTTCGAGTACTGCCCGAATATCCGCTCCGCCAGGGAGGAGAACTTCGCCGGGGTGCGCGCGGTACTGGACGGCCACGGCGAGCAGGCGGTGCGCCGACTCACCCTGCGCCCCGGTGACCTGCAGCTGTTCAAGGGGCGGTACTCGTTGCACCGGGTCACCCCGGTGCGCGGAGAGACCGCTCGGCACTCGGCGATCCTCGCCTACAGCGAGCGGCCGGGCGTGGTTGGCAGCGTGGCGCGGACCCGGCAGCTGTTCGGCCGGGTCCTGCCGGAACATCTCGCCGCCGAGCGCCGCGCCGTCCGCGGCGACCAGTTGCTTGACTAGGAACCATTGCAATTCCCGCCCGACAGCAGAGGATGCCCGTGAACGACAACCCGGAATGGTCCACCCGCACCTTCGGTAACGAGGACCGCCTGCCCCGCGTGCCGCTGCCCACCATCGAGGACAGCTGTGCCCGGTTCCTCGAATGGTGCGAACCCCTGCTGACCGAGGAGGAACGAGCCCGGACCGAGGCCGCGGTCACGGCGTTTCTCCAGCCGGACAGCCCGGCCCGCACCCTGCACGCCGAGCTGGAGCGCTACAACGCCGCCGAGGGGGTGCGCAGCTGGCTGGACCGCTTCTGGCCGGCCCGCTACCTCGGCAGGCGGGACCGCATCGCGTTGAACGCGAACTTCTTCTTCCTGTTCCAGGAGTCACCGCAGGGGCAGCTCGAGCGGGCGGCCGGGCTGGTCGCGGCCGCGGTCGGCTACAAGAAGCTGCTCGACGAGGAAGCCATCCCCGCGGTGGTGCAGCGTGGTGCCGCGCATTCCATGGAGCAGCACAAGTTCCTGTTCTCCACCACCCGAATCCCCGGCGCGGAGCAGGACACCGTGCGGGCGCCGTACAGCGCGCAGCACCCCGGTCCTTCGCCTGCCCGGCACATCGTCGTGTTCTTCCGGGGCAATATCTTCCGGATGGACGTCCTGGGCCAGGACGGGCACCCGTTCCCGGCCGACGACATCGAGGCGAGTCTGCGTTCGGTGCTCGAGTCCGGCGCGACCCGCGCCGGCGACGATGCCGCGGTCGGTGCGCTGACCACCAAGGCCAGGGCGGAGTGGGCGGCAGACAGGCAGGCGCTGCTGGCCGGGAACCCCGGCAACGCCGCGGCACTGGAGACCGTGGAGAGCGCGTTGTTCTGCCTGTGCCTCGAGGACTTCGCCCCGGCGAATCCCGAGCAGGCCTGCGACCAGCTGCTGCACGGGGACAGCGGGAACCGGTGGTTCGACAAGGCGGTCTCGCTGATCGTGTTCGCGGACGGCACCGCGGGGATCAACGTGGAGCACTGCGGCCTGGACGGCACCACGATCCTGAGCTTCGTGGACACCCTGCTGAGCACGCCGGTGGCCGAGCACGAGGCACGGTCCGGTGCCCGGCCGCAGGGGGTGCCCACGGTGGAGCCGGTGGAGTTCGTGCTGGACGAGCGGCAGCGGGCGGAGGTGCGGGACGCGGCGGCCGCGTTCGCTGCCTACGCCGCCGACACGGCCACCACCACGGTGTCCTTCGACTTCGGTGCGGAGGAGATCAAGCGGCTGCGGTGCTCGCCGGACGCCTTCGCGCAGCTGGCCTACCAGCTGGCGCACCGGCGCGCCAAGGGATTCACCGGGGCCACCTACGAGTCGATCGCCACCCGGCAGTACCAGAACGGGCGCACCGAGGCCATGCGCGTGGTCACCCCGGAGATCCTGCGGTTCGTGGCCGCGATGGACGATCCCGGCACCGACCCGGCCACCCGGGTGGCAGCCTTCCGTGCGGCCGCCGACAAGCACGTTTCCCGCGCCAAGGAGTGCCAGCAGGGGGACGCCCCCGAGCAGCACCTGTGGGAGCTGCAGCTGATCCAGCGGCGGGAGGGCGAGCGGCTTGGCGCCACCGCGCCGCTGGAGCTGTACGACAGTCCCGGCTGGACCATCATGCGCAACGACTACCTGAGCACCAGCTCGGCTCCATCGGTGCACATCCAGTACTTCGGCTTCGGGTCCACCAGCAGTACCTGCATCGGGGTCGCGTACGTGCTGCTGCCGCAGCGGTGGAACCTCTACCTGAGCACCCCACGCCCGGTGGCGGAGCAGATGTTCACCTTCGCTCGTGAGCTGACCCGCGCGGTCGGGGAGTTGCGCGAGCTGCTCGCCGCGGAGCAGGCGTAGCGTCCGCCGCGCTCACTCCGGGTTCACTCCGGGAGGTCGAAGAAACCGGGAATCGGCCGGCCACCGCCCTGCGCGGTGAGCCGGTCGTACACCCACCTGCCGACGGCGAGATCCAGCACACCCAGTCCGAACGGGGTGAACACCGTGGCCCGGCCGGGCTCGGGGCGCACCGTGCCCTCCAGCACCCCACCGATGGTGCCGTGCACGAACTCCCGGCTTCCGGTGTGCTGCTCGGCAAGGTGCAGCGAGGTTCGTTCCCTTACCGCGTGGTCCACATCGTCGGTGATGTTGGTGGCGCCGAGGATCAGCTCGGGGGAGAGGTCGCGCAACGAGAGGTGCAGCACCACCGGTGCCCGTGCCAGCAGGCCGGGATCGAACAGATGCGGTTCGCCAGCCACTGTCGCGATCACCACCAGGTCGGCGTCGGCGAAGGCCCCGGCAGGGTCCTCGGCAACGCGCACCTCGCTGCCGCCGTCCGCGCGGATGGTCTCGCCGAACCGGGCGGCCGCCGCGGGGTCGAGATCGAACAGCCGGTAGCCGCCGATGTTCCAGTCCAGGTCACGCAGGAACCGGCGCACGTGCTCGGCGATCAGGCCGGTACCGACGAAGCCCACCCGGTCCGCCTTGCGCGCGCCGAGCAGTTCCTCGGCGGCCAGTACGGCCGAGGCCGCGGTGCGGGTGGCGGACACGATCGAGGACTCCAGCATCGCGTACGGGTAGCCGGTGGCCATGTCGTTGAGGATCAGCATCGCCGAGGCCCGCGGGATGCCCTGCGCGGTGTTGCCAGGCCAGCTGGCGATCCATTTGATCCCGGCGACCTCCCGCTCGTCCCCGAGATAGGCGGGCAGCGCGATGATCCGGTCCCGTTCCCGCCGCGGGAAGCGCAGGAAGCTGGAGTGCGGGTTCACCGTGTCGCCGCGGTGATGCGCCAGGTACGCCGCGCGCACCGCGTCCAGCGCGCCCTGCCGGTCGTTCTCCACCACCCCCGACACCTCGGCGGCCGTCAGGACGTGCAGCGGTGGTGGTGCGATACCGGACATCGGGTCCCCTTCCCCCAGCGACAGGAATGATCGTCCCGATCGTAGCGATCCGGCCCCGGTCGGGTGACCGGGGCCGGAGCACGCTCCTGACGGGTTCTCAGAGGTTGCCCGCCTTCAGCTTGCTGACGAAGTCCGGGTTGGCCTGCAACCAGGTGTCGACCGACTTCTCGTTCTCCTCGCCCTCGTTCTCGAAGAACATGATCTTCTCCAGCGAGTGCAGCTGCTCGTCGGTCATCTTGAAGTTGCCGATCCACTCGGCCACCTGGGGGAAGTCGCTGGCGAAACCCTTGCGGCCGAAGGAGTGGATCTCCTCCGGGTCACCGAGCGCGTTCTGCGGGTCCTCAAGGTCGCGGATCGGGAACGCGTCGTAGGCCCAGTGCGGGCGCCACAGGGTGACCACGACGTTCTTGCCGCTGTCGATGGCACCCTCCAGCTCGGCGAGCATGGCCGGGGTCGATGACTCGATGAACTGCATGTCCTCCAGGCCGTAGGTGGGGATCACCTCTTCCTTGGTGATCCTGGTCAGGCCGGCGCCCGGCTCGATGCCGACGAGCCGGTTGTCGAACTCCCCGGCCGCGCCCGCGAGCTCCTCGAGGGACTGGATCGGCGCGTCCTCGTTCACCGCGATGGTCAGCGGCGCGTCGCTGAACCAGGTGCCGAGGTCCTCCATGTTCTCGCCGTGCTCGGCCCAGTAGTCCTCGTGCGTGGCGGGCAGCCAGGCGTCGAACCCGACGTCGAACTGCCCCTGCGCGACGCCCGAGTAGATCGGCCCGGGGTCGGCGGTCTGGTACTCGACCGTCGCGCCCTCCTCCTCGAGGATGTGCCCCCACAGGTAGGAGGCGGCAAGGCCTTCCTCCCAGCCGCTGAACACACCGATGGTGATGTCCTTACCAGCCAGCGCACCGTTGTTCTCGCCGCCGCCGTCGGTCTGACCGCCTGCGTCACCCCCGTCGTCGCTACCGCAGGCCGCCAGGACCAGCGCGGCCGTGGCGGCAACGGCGGTCAGTCGCGCCGCCTTGCTGACGTTGCTCATGTAACTCGTCCCTCCTTGGGTATCTGACTCATATCTGCGCGACACCCGCGTTGTGACTTCGGTAATGACACGTCACGCCACCTGTTCCTGGCGCGCGACAGCGGACCGGGCCCCAAGGGCCGCGGTCACCCTGTCCAGGTAGATCGCGAGGATCACCACGGACAGGCCGGCCTCCATGCCGAGGCCGACGTCCACTCGGGAAATGGCCGAGAGTACTTCCTGCCCCAGCCCGGGACCGCCGACGAAACCGGCCAGCACCACCATGGACAGCGCGAGCATGATCACCTGGTTGATGCCGGCCATGATGGTCGGCAGGGCGAGCGGAAGCTGGATATGCCGCAGGATCTTGCCGGGGGAGCTGCCGAAAGCGTGGCCTGCCTCGACCACCTCGGGGTCCACCTGCCTGATTCCCAGCTCGGTGAGCCGGATTCCTGGCGGCATCGCGAAGATGATCGTGGCGATGATCCCGGGGACCACGCCGACCTGGAAGATCACCACGGCGGGGATGAGGTAGACCAGCGGCGGCATCGTCTGCATGAAGTCCAGCACCGGCCGCACGATTCCGCTGACCACCCGGGTCTTCGCGGCGAGGATGCCGATCGGCACCGCCAGCACACCGGCGATCAGCACCGACACGATCACCAGCGCCAGGGTCTGCATCGCGTTCGGCCACTGCTCCATCAGCTGGATCAGCAGCAGCGCGACAATGCTGCCGAGGCCGAACACCACGCCCCTTGCGAGCAAGCCGAGCCCGCCGAGGATCAGGATCATTACCCAGGCTGCGGGGAACTGCAGCAGGTCGGCCAGGTTCTCGTAGCCGCCGAGCAGCACCTCGCGCACGAACTCGAAAACCGGGCCCAGCACCGACTGCAGCCAGTCGATGGCCTCCTCGGTCCATTCGCCGACCGGGATGCGCCACTCATCCATGGCGGACCTCCCCTCCTTCGCCCTGCCGGACCTCGGCCGCGGCGGACATGGCGCGCAGCAGCGTCTCGCGGTGGATGACACCGAGCTGGCGGCCGCCGTCGTCGACGACGGAGACCGGCGCGGTGCTCTGCCCTGACAGCGGGAACACGTCGATGAGCAGCGCGTCGGCTGGCACGGTCGGCCGGCCGTCGCCGGGGGAGGCGGCGCCCGCGGGTTCCATCACCGAGGACGCGGTGAGCACCCGCGCACGGTCGACGTCCTGCACGAACTGGGCCACGTAGTCGTTGGCGGGCTCGCGCAGGATGGTCTCGGCCGTGCCGACCTGCACCACCCGGCCCGCGCGCATCATCGCGATCCGGTCGCCGAGCCGCATCGCCTCGTTCAGGTCGTGGGTGATGAACACGATCGTCTTGTTCAGCCGGTGCTGGAGCTCGAGCAACTGGTCCTGCATCTCCCGGCGGATCAGCGGGTCCAGCGCGGAGAACGCCTCGTCCATCAGCATGATGTCGGTCTCCGCTGCCAGCGCCCTCGCCAGCCCGACCCGTTGTTTCATCCCACCGGAAAGCTGTTGCGGCAGCCGGTCGTCCCAGCCGCCGAGGCCCACCATCTCCAGTGCGGCCTTCGCCTTCTCCGCCCGCTCCGCGGCCTGCACCCCGCGAACCTTCAGCGGGTAGGCTGCGTTCTCCAGCACGGTCCGGTGCGGTAGCAGCGCGAAATGCTGGAACACCATGCTCATCTGATCCCTGCGCAGGGCGCGCAGGGCGGAAGCCTCCAGCGCGGCCACGTCCTCGCCGCCCACATAGACATGTCCCGCGGTGGGGGAGAGCAGGCCGTTGAGCATGCGGATCAGGGTGGACTTTCCCGAGCCGGACAGGCCCATGACGACGAAGATCTCGCCGGGTTCCACCTCGAATGTCACATCGATGACGGCCGGGGTAGTGCCGAGGGCGACAGCCTCCTCCCTGCTGGCGCCGTCGGACAGCTTGCGCAGCGCCTCACCGGCGCGGCGGCCGAAGATCTTGTAGAGCCCTTCCGTTCGTATGGCAGTCACGATCACCTTCCGCTCGCTGGGCGGCACGGCGCCATTTCCGGCGCCGGATGGACCGGGCACGTGTACGTGCCGGATGGTGCGGCCGTGGAACGGACAACGGCCGTCCGCCCGTGTCGTCGTTTGCCTGGAACCTACCCGCTCTTCGGGCGGCATTGCGACAGAAAGTAAATAATCGGGGCCGCTAAATGGATCAATCGAGACCTCCTCGTAACAGAGCGCAACCTGTCACCCGAATGAGGAATTCGTTTTCCGGGATCGTCACGAGCTGGTGATAATCACACCATGACGCACCGTGTTCATAACGGTGTGGCCAGCGACGACTACCTGTGGTGAGTGCCGGTAAAATTGCGGGCGAGCTCTTGCCGGTAGCACGATCGTGAACATTCCATCGAAGTCCACAATAGACTCTTGGGGAGTGCGCGATCGGTGCGGGAGGGCGGCCCGCGGGTGCGCGTGCCTTCGTAAACACGGCCTAGGTGCAATACCGCTTATTTAGGTGATTTCGTGGGGTTCGGTGGGGTTTGGTGGCGGCGACGATGGTGATCTCAGGGTCGGCCGGTGGTGGCGGGTTCCGGTGGTGGATGTGTTTGAGGCGCCAGTTGGACATTTTGCGTTTGATCACGCGGGGATTCGATCGTCGGCGGCGCGGTGGGATGAGGTAGCGCAGGATCTCGTCACGGGCCGCTTGTAGTGATCGTTTCAGATGTGTCGGGGGAAAAACCCGCCTGGTCGGTGACCTGGCGGCGGGCGATGCGCAGTGTGCGGAGGAAGGAGAGCCGGTCAGGGTCGATCTCGGCGGCGTGGGCGGTGTCGTGCATCAGTGACCGCAGGGCGTGGTGGGTGAGCAGGAACCCGTAGATCTCTTGCTCGACCCCGCCTGGGTGTTGGGAGCGCAGAACGAAGTTCGAGCCGCCTTGGTGGGTTTTGACCTCATCCAGGGCGGTCTCGATCTCCCAGCGTTGGGCATACAGCGCGGCCAGTTCCGCTGCCGGAGCGGACTGGGGGTCCAGGATGGTGGTCGCCAGCCGATAGACGGTCTCGTCGGTGCCGAGGGTGTATTCCACGACCCGGACCGTGATCGGATCAGCACGCCGATATTGGTCGCGGGCGGCGACGATCTCCGACAGATACGAACCGTCATCGAACTGCTCGACCACGGGCAGGACCGCGTTGGCACGCACACGCCACAGCAGGTCGGCTCCGGTGCCGGCGGCGGCTCGCCACAGGTCGAAGCCCAGAAACGCCCGGTCGGCCACCAGCAACATCCCGGAGGCCAGCTCGCCGAACAACTCCCGGACCAGGGCGGTCTCGTGGGTGGCCAGCGGCCCGGCCGTGGCGGCAAAGATGGCATGCGTGCCGCACTCGGCCAACACCGCCACCCGCGCCTGAGGATAGGCACTTTGTCCTTCGCCGCGGGAGTTACCGGGACGACCAAAGTGATCCACATTGGACGGCGTGTCGGGCAGGTCGAACGTGGTGCCATCCACGGCGACCAGCCGCCAGCCGCGATACCACGCCCCGACCGTGCTCGCGGTCGCCACCGGAGCGGCCACCCGGGCGAACAACGCCTTCAACGGCTCCGGCCCCAGCCGGGCCCGTGCTTGCGACAACGCCCCCGTCGTGGGCACCTGCCACTGGCCCCGCCACCGCCGCGCCCACGCCAGCCCCTGCGTCAACAGCCGGGTGACCTCCTCATAGCCCTCCCGGCTAAACAGGCACATCGCCAGCACGAAATACACCACCACCCGGGCAGGCAACAATCGTTTCCGCTGCTCACCCCGCCCCGTCACAGCCAGCACCTCGTCAACCAACTCCGGAGGAAACGCCTTCGTCAGCACCCCGATCGCGATCCGATCCGGCAGCCGCTCATCCGACGACGACCTGCTCTGTCCTGGCCTGGGCACCCCACCACCCTACAACCCAAACCAACCAAACTAAGCGGTATTGGGCCTAGGTGGCCTGTTCCTCGTCCAGCCAGGCTGCGATGTCGGTGGTGTGCTCGCCGAGCCGCGGCGGCCTGCCCGTGTGGTCCGGCGGGGTCAGCGACAGCCCGATCGGGTTGGCCACGGTATGGCCCTCGCCGTTGGGAACGAGGGGGTCGAGGCCGAGCTGGGTGGCCAGCTGCACGGCGCCGGCCAGGTCGTTCACCGGGCCGCAGGGCACGCCGAGCGGGCTCAGGATGTCGAACCATTCGGCGGCGGTACGCCGGGCCAGTTCCGTCTCCAGCAGCCCGGTGAGCTCCTCGACGTTGGCCACCCGGGAGCTGTTGGTGCGCAGCCGCGGCTCCTCGGCCAGCTCTGGTCTGCCGATTCCCTCGCACAGCGCGGCGAACTGCCGGTCGTTGCCGACCGCGAGGACGAGCGGGCGGTCCGCGGCGGGGAACACCGCGTACGGGGCGATCGAAGGGTGCCGGTTGCCCATGATGCCGGGCACCACGCCGGTGTGTGCGTAGGCCGCGCTCTGGTTGACCATACTGGACAGCAGGGTGCCGAGCAGGTTCAGCTCGAGCAGCTGCCCCGCGCCGGTGCGGTCCCGGTGCCGGAGCGCGGCCAGCACCCCGACGGCGGCGTGCAGCCCGGTGAGCACGTCCACCACGGCCACGCCGACCTTCACCGGCTCGCCGGGTGCCGGGCCGGTGACGCTCATCAGCCCGCCGACCGCCTGCGCCAGCAGGTCGTACCCCGGCAGCTCGGCCCCGGCGGCCGCGCCGAAGCCGGTCACCGAGCAGTACACGACGCCGGGGTTGCCCTCCCGTACCCGTCCGTAGTCCAGGCCGTACTTGGCCATCGTGCCCGGCCGGAAGTTCTCGATCACCACATCGGCCCTGCGGGCCAGCTCGCGCGCCCGGCGCAGGTCCGCCTCGGCGCCCAGGTCGAGGGTGATCGAGCGCTTGTTGCGGTTCACCGCGAGGAAGTAGGTGGCCTGGTCACCGGCGAACGGTGGGCCCCAGGCACGGGTGTCGTCCCCTCCGCCCGGGCGCTCGACCTTGATCACGTCCGCGCCGAGGTCGGCCATCAGCATGGTGGCGTAGGGCGCGGCCAGCACGCGGGAGAAGTCCGCGACGAGCACGCCGGACAGCGCACCTGCCTGCCGGGCCCGTTCGGTCACGCGGCCACTCTAGGCCCTTGCGGAAAAGGAAAACCGGCCCCGGGGTCGCGGGGCCGGTGCCGGATAGTGGATCAGGCGTCGATCTGCTTGGCCTGGTCCGTGCCGCTGATGCTGATCTTGCGCGGCTTCGCGCGCTCGGTCACCGGGATGCGCAGGGTCAGCACGCCTGCCTCGTAGCTGGCCTCGATCTTGTCGGTGTCCAGCGTCTCGCCGAGGAACAGCTGCCGGGAGAACACGCCACGGGGCCGCTCGGACACCTGGACCTCGCTGTTCTCCTCGTAGCTCGGCTGCCGCTCCGCCTTGACCGTCAGCACGTTGCGCTCGACATCGAGGTCGATCGAGTCCGGCCGCACGCCGGGCAGGTCGAACTGGACCACGTACTCCTCACCCGAGCGGTACGCGTCCATCGGCATCACCGCGGGGCGCGTCGCCGTGCCGTTGGCCCCGAAGAACTGCTGGGTCAACCGGTCCAGCTCCCGGAACGGGTCCGTCCGCATCAACATCATGCACAGCCTCCTTTCTCGACCGCGCTTCCGGCGCGGTGTCAACGACTCTCAACCTTGCCAACGACAGGCTCAACTTTATTGTTCCTTCGGTTGGAAGTCTAGTTGCGGTTCACCCGGTCAGGCTAGTGAGGGCCCTGGTCGGAGCCCTCTTGTCCGCCCGCTCGGCCCGCCACGGTGTCCTGGTGCAGCCGCCGCGCCTGCTCGGTCACCGCGCTGATCCGGGCGGCCAGTGCTGCGTGGCCGGCATGGCCCTCCCGTAGGTGCGGCCTGGCCTCGGCGAGCGGGGAGAGCAACGCGGCCGGATCGCTGCCAGCCAGTGCCTCCTGCACCCGCTCGGCCCGCTCCTGGCCCGCGTCCTCGAGGCCGTCCAGTGCGCTGACCTGGCCCGCGAGCTGGCGCAGTGTGGCGGCGTTGGCCCTGGCCCACGCGCTGACGGCGCGATCGCCCGCGCGTTTGTCGCGTTCGGCCCGCACCCGGCCCTCGCCGGTGGCCGCACCGTCCGCCGGGCGCTGGAGGCGCAGGTAGCGGCGTTCGGCCGCCTGCCTGCTGGCCAGGCCCAGTGCCGGGGCGAGCGCGGCCCAGCTGGCACCGGCCGCGCGCGCGGCCGTGATCAGCTCGGGTTCCCAGTTGGCGATGTCCTCGCGCAGGGCGCGCAGCGCCACCAGGGCGGCCAGCAGTTCGTCCCGGTCCGCGCCGGCCGGGTCGAGGGCCATCCGGATAGCGGCCAGGGCCTGTTCGGCGGTGCTGGGTGAAGGGGCTGAGAGGTCCGTCATAAGTCGTCCCTTTGATGACACTGGCCATTGTCGTCGTTGTGACGACATGCTAGAACAGGAACGTGCCCGCGCACATGGCTCGGAAGTGGTTACTTCAGCTACCGGAAGGTGAATCGTGACGAGCCTGATCGTTGACGCCGATCACGGCCTCGAGGACGTCGGAGAGCTCGAATACCTCGTCGGCTTCGGCCACGCCCTGCAGGCTTATCTCGACGCGGTCGCCGCGGAGTTCGGGATCGGCAGGGAGTCCTGCACCGTCGACCTGGACGTGCCGGTATCCGCATATCTCGCGCTGGATCTGCGGTCGGCCCGGTTTCCGGATCGGGAGCTCGCCCTGCTGTGGGACGAGCGGCACGGCTGGGCCGCGGCGATCGAGACCCACTCGGGCGAGGATCTCATCGTGCTGGACTATCTCGGTGGTACGGAGGTGTGCCCCGAGCCGGGCCGGGTGGCCCGGTTCGTCACCGCGGTATGTGCCGAGGGGCACACCGCCCACCGGGTGGACCCGCCGCGGCTGCGGGCGCCGGGCCGGCATCGATCGCTGGCCACGGCACTCGCCGGTTACCGCGAACCACCCGCGGCGGGTGTCTGATCAGGCGGCGTGCGCACGGCGCGAGCGGCGGACGAGATCGCGCCGCTCCCGCTCGGTGGTGCCGCCGTAGATCCCGTAGTCCAGACCGTTGTCCAATGCGTACTGCAGGCACTGGGCCCGCACCGGGCACCGAGCGCATACGGCCTTCGCCTGCGCCACCTGCGCGGCACCGGGCCCCACATCGGAAACCGGAAAGAACAGCTCGGGATCCTCATCCCGGCAGGCGGCACGATGCCGCCAATCGGTTATCGTGGTGTTCATCAGGTGCCGCCTCCCTTCACGGCGTAATTGACGTCGTTCTCCTTGCTCGCCAAGCGGCCCGCCGGAACGAACGGACACGCGGAGGGCGAGGACGGTGCTCAGTCGGTACGAGGTGCAACGCTTCGGACCCCTACTGGGTTCCCGGCGACAGGCTCTCGTACTCTCCGGCCATCGGCCGGATCGAATGTGCGCCGGAACGCACTTGATCCAGCTTACCCGAGACGGCCGGATATCGCCGCGCATTTAGTTATGCGCCGGACCACAATCGGTCCGGCGAACGGATTGCGGACGAGGGCACGGCTTTCCGTCCCCGTTGGACGGTGCGCTCAGCGGGGCGGCAGGCTCAGCTCGGCCATCCGGCTGCGGCAGCGCGCCTGGAACCGGGTCGCCTCGCCGAGTCGCCGCTGTCCCCGTAGCAAC
This sequence comes from Amycolatopsis aidingensis, assembly GCF_018885265.1. Classification (GTDB taxonomy): domain Bacteria; phylum Actinomycetota; class Actinomycetes; order Mycobacteriales; family Pseudonocardiaceae; genus Amycolatopsis; species Amycolatopsis aidingensis. The sequence goes on along the minus strand of NZ_CP076538.1, from coordinate 4,217,019 downwards.
CGCACCAGGCCGGCCTGGGCGAACTCGTCGTAAGGGTCGTATTGCAGCAACCGCAGGAAGCACCGGTGTTGCCGCTCGGTGTCGTCGATCTCCCCCGCGGCAACCGCCAGCGCGCGGAGGACGGCCACGTGCGTGGCCCGCGCCTCCTCCCGCAGCGGTGCGGCGCATTCCAGATAGGGATCGTCGGCGCAGAAGTCCCCCGCGTAGTCCGCGTCCGCGGCGAGCAGCAGGCAGTAGGCCAGTTCGGCACCGGCCCGGTGGGCGCGCAGCGCGCGCCGGGCCCCTTCCAGGAACTCGTAGGCGTCCACCCGCAGGTTCGTCAGCCGGATCGCGTCGGCGTAGGTGGTGACGAAGGTGTCCGGTGCCCACCGCCGGTCCGGATCGAGCATCCCGCGCACCGTGCACAGCGCGACCGAGAGCCGGTTGCGGCAGGCGCCCGGATCGACCCCCGGCCAGAGCAGGTCGCACACCTGCTCCCGGCAGATCGCCTCGTCCCTGCGCGCCACCAGCAAGGTCAGCAGCTCGCGGGCCTTCCGCGAGCGCCATTCCCCGGCCCGCACCGGCCGGCCCGCGCGGTACAGGGTGAACCCGCCGAGGGTGCGCAGGCGTGGGTACTCCGGCTGGGTCACCGTGTTCATCGCGACCACCCGCCACGGCGCTCGGACCAGGACAGCCAGCGGCGGGTCGCCAGCCCGAGCAGAAGCAGCAGCGCGCCGATACCGAACGCCGCCAGGCCCACCCATCCTGGCAGGCCGCCCTCCTGGGTTCCCGTGGGCTGGCTCGCCGCGGCCGGTGCGGGCTCGGCGGGGGAGGCCGTCGTGGTACCGGCCGGAGATGGCGGCGCCGCGGCACCGCCCCGCGGGCCGGTGGTCGCCGGCCGGGATGCGCCGGTCGCCGTGGTCCCGGTCGTTCCGGTGGTCGCCGTGGACGACGGTGGCTGCTGGGTGGTGCTGGACGGCGGCTCGCCGGGCGGCGTGGGCTCGGTGCTGCCGGATTCCCCGGTCGGTGCCGGGCAGGTGCCGTAGGTCCAGCACGGCTGCTCGATCCGCAGATCGCCGGACGGCGGTTCCACGGCGGGTGTCGGTTCGGTGCCCGGCAGCACGGTGCCGAGCAGCAGCAGAGCGACCGGCATGCCGTGCCGGATCGGGAGGGGAGCGGTGCCGACCATGGTGTCCTCCTGGGTCGTCGGGATCCTTCGCCAGGTAGGAGCGGGCAGCGCCGCGCGACCTTACAACTTTTCTCGCGGAGCGCTCAGTTCACCCGGATCGGCGTCGACGTGCTGGTGGCGCAGGCGAACACGGTCAGCGTGCCGGGGTCGCCCGCGCTGCTGTTCCCGGCGCGGTCGGCGGCCGTCAGCTGCCAGCGCACCTGTCCACGCCGCGGGAACGGCCCCAACGGTGCCCGCCACGATCCATCCGCCGCCACCAGCTCGGTGCTGCCGCCCTGGCCGTCGGGCCCGGTCCAGTCCATGCGCACCGTCTCGACCCCGGAGTCGTCCTCGACCTCGGCACGTATCTCGGCCTGGTCGTCGGGGCAGCCCCGGATGCCCACCCGCGGCGGCAGGATCGACTGGTCGAGGAACACCGGCCCCGCGGTGTCCGGCCGCCCGGTGGCCGGGTCGGTGGTCGCGGGGGTGACGGCCGCCGGGCCGGGGCTGGCCGTACCGGAAGGTCCGGCCGGGGTGAGCGAACCGGACGTCGCGAGCGGCGGCGCCGCGGCCGGTGAGGTCACCGGCCGGGTACTGCCCGCCGGGCCAGGGGCCGCCTCGCCTGCCAGCTCCGGAGTCGCCGCGTCCCGGGTGCCCAGCCACACACCGGCACCGGTGAGGGCGACCAGCACCGCCCCGGCCGCCATTACCCGGCGGCGCCCGGAGCGCGGGCGTGGCGGACCGCCGGACCGGGCGTGCGCCACCAGGTCCACCTGGCCCAGCACCCGGTCGCGCAGCAGGGCGGGAGCCGGCACCAGCGGCACCGCGGCGAGCAGGGCCACCGGGCTGAGCGTGCGCCGTTTGCGCTCGCCGCAGGTCCCGCAGCGGTCCACATGCCGGGCCACCCGCTTACGCACCAGCGGGGAGAACCGGCCGTCCCAGTCCCGCAGCAGGGTGGCGAGCTCGGTGCAGTCCCGCCTGCCCAGCCGGGCGATCAGCAGCGCGCCGAGTGAGCGTTCCAGTTGACCACGCAGCCGGTTCAGCAGCACGTAGGCGTGCCCGGCACCCACCCCGAGCGCCTCGGCGAGCTCGGCACCCTCCAGACCGTGCCGCAGGTGCAGGTCGAGCAGCGCGCGGTCGCGATCGGACAGTCCGGCGGCGGCACTCCATACCAGGTCCCGCACCGCGGCCTGCTCCGCCGCCTGCGGCGGTACCGGCCCGGCGTCGGGTTGCTCGGCCATCTCGGCCTCCGGGGCGTAGCGGCGACGATCCTTTGCCCTGCGCAGGGCCGCGTTGCGGGCCACGGCGTAGAGCCAGGGCCGAAGCCGGCGCGGATCCTCGAGCTGGGAAAGCCGTTCCGCGGCCAGCAGGAAGGTGTCCTGCACGGCGTCGGCGGCGTCCTCCCGGTTGCGCAGGATGGAGACGCAGAAGTCATGCAGCCGGTCGGCGTACCGGTCGTACATCGCGGCGAACGCGGCGCGATCGCCGGTGAGCACGAGTTCGACCAGGTGGGCATCGGTTGGCTCGGCAGGTGAGGTCATGCTCGGCTCCCGGCGTGCGGCGCGGGGGACTATACCCGGACAAGGCCCGGGCGGGGACGGTTTCCGGCCATCCCCGCCCGGACGGCTCAGCCGCCGGTCAGGCGTCGAGCTCGGCCAGGATCATCGCGCCGATGTCCCTACCGAGCTGGATCGGGCTGTGCCCGCCGCCGTCCCGGTTGCTCATCACCGCGACCACGACGTCGTCCTCCGGGTAGACCCGCAGGTAGGTGCGGCTGCCCGGCCAGTTGCCGTCCTTGGCCGCGACCTCGTGCCCGTTCTCGGTACCGGTCCACCAGCCGTGCGCGTAGCTACTCAGCCCGTCCGGCGGGGTGAGCATGTCGTCCATCGCGGCCGCGCCGAGTATCTGGCCGGTGACCAGTTTCTGGCCGAACCGGGCCATGTCCCTTACCGAGCCTTCCAGGCCGCCGCCGAGTACCTTGTAGCTGGAGTCACCAGCGGTGAGCTCGGTGTTCGATGTCGAGTACAGGGTCATCCGCCGCACCCCGGTGTTCCCGAGGTCGATCGGCCGCAGGCTGGCCAGCCCGTACTTCTGGGTCACCCACTCCTCGACGATCTCGCCGATCGGTTCGCCGAGGTACTCCTCGAGCGCCCAGCCGAGCACCGAGTAGCTGTGCGTGCTGTACTTCCACTGAGTGCCGGGGGTGCAGGCCAGCGGCTCGCCTGCGAACTCGTTCACCGCGGCCTCCGCCGTGGGGTAGGGCGGATTGTCGAAGGTGCCTGCCGGGATCTCGCCGTAGTGCCCGACACAGCCGCGCAGGCTGGTCAGCTCGCCGATCTCGTGGGTGTGGTGGTTCGGCAGCTGTGGCACCTGGTCGCGGGTGTTCTGGCCGAGGGTGAACGCGCCGCCGCTGGACTCGGCGACGTCCATGGTGAGTGCGCCGGCCACCGCCTTGCTCACCGAGTTGAACGGGCCGACGAAGGTGCCGTCCATCCACTCGTTGTCGTTCACATCGGCATGGCCGAAGCCGCGCAGATAACGCAGCTGGTTGCCCTGGGTCACCGCCACGCTGATGCCGGGAACGTCCGTCGCGGTCAGCTCCTGCAGTACGCGCTGGTTCACCTCGTTCTTCAGTGACCAGTTCGGACGGTCGCTGTTCTGCCGCCAGATCCCGGTGTAGCGCGGGCCGTTCACGGTCTGGTACCGGTCGAAGCCCACCAGCCGGTAGCCCTCGTCGCTGTAGCGGTGCCACCAGTTGGCGAAGTTCTGCGCGGTCAGATCGCGACGTTCGGCCCAGCCGCGGCCGTCGCGGTTCTCCACCCAGATCGCCGAGTAGCGCTGGCCCTGCGCGGTCTGCATGGAGTCGAACGCCAGCACCCGGAACTTGCCCTGGTAGGCGGCGAACTTCTCGCTGAACTCGGCGCTGGTGAGCTGCCGGTGCAGCCGCCAGTCCAGCTTCTCGGCATTGTCCACCCAGGCCAGCGCGAATCGCGGCGCGTCCGGGGTGCCGTAGCTGTCCACGTCCACCGGCATCCGGGTCGCGCGTTGGTCGAGGTAGAAGTCATGGGCCTGCGCGGTGGTCATGTTCCGCTTGGAGGCCCAGCCGTATCCCTCGGTGTTCGCCACGAACACCGCCGCGTACCTGCGTACCCCGTCGAGCAGGTAGCTTTCCTGGTCCACCAGGCGCATCCGGCGGTCCACCTGCCGCCGCCACTCCTCGCCGAACTCGGCGGAGGTCAGATCCCTGATCACCGTCCAGTCCCGGTTGTCCAGGTTTCGCTGGAACACCGCGCCCGCCCGGTACTGCCTGCCGTCGACCTCGATGTCGATGTCCACCGGCAGGAACCCCTGCCTGCGGTAGGTGTCCAGCCTGTCCTGGAACCCGGCGCTGCTCGCGTCCCGGATCGAGGCCCAGGAGACCGCGTCCGGGTCGAAGACCGGGGACGGTATCCCCGGATGCGCCGCCGCGGGCGCGCCGGTGACCGGCAGCAAGGTCACCGCCATCGCCGCGGCCAGCGGTACCCCCAGCCAGGCCCGCCTGGCACCGCGTCTTGACGTCGTGCTCATCACGACTCACCCCGTTTCCTTGGTGTGGCCCGGCATGTCGTTGCCGGCCGGAACGGACGCTACCGATGGGTCTGTGACAGGTCTTAAACTAAGACTGTACTTATATAAGTCTGGACTGGTAGTTTGTCCTGGTGCATGCGTTCGACGTACTCGGTGATCCGGTTCGCCGCAGGATCCTCGAGCTGCTCGCCGAGGGCGAGCAGACCTCCGGCGCGGTGTGCGCGGTGATCGTCGAGGAGTTCGGGATCAGTCAGCCGGCCGTGTCGCAGCATCTGAAAGTGCTGCGGGAGAACGGTTTCGCCACCGTGCGGCCAGAGGGCACCCGGCGGCTGTACGCGGTGAACTCCGAGCCGCTGCGGGATGTGGACGTGTGGCTCGACCGTTTCCGTCGATTCTGGACCCCGCATCTGGACGCACTGGCGACCGAGCTGGCCAGGGGTAAGCGCGAGCGCAGGCTACGCGGCGAGGAGCAGTAACCGAACACGAGGAGGGAACCATGATCGACGTGACTCACCGGATCAACGCCGTGCGGCGTGAGCTCGGCAGCCGAGTGCTGGACGCGGGCCAGGCCCGCGTGATCACCATAAGCCAGGTGTACAACGCGGAACTGGAGGATGTGTGGGACGCCTGCACCAATGCCGAACGCATCCGACGGTGGTTCCTTCCGGTCACCGGCGACCTTCGCCTCGGCGGTCGCTACCAGCTGGAGGGCAATGCCGGCGGCAAGATCGAGCGGTGCGATCCGCCCGAGAGCTTCGCCGCCACCTGGGAGTACGGCGGGCAGGTCAGCTGGATCGAGGTGCGGCTGGCGCGCGAGGCGGATGACAGGACCCGGTTCGAGCTGGAACACATCGCGCATGTCAGCGACGAGCTGTGGGAGCAGTTCGGACCCGGCGCCGTGGGCGTGGGCTGGGATCTCGGCCTGCTGGGTCTGGCGTTGCACCTGGAAGCCGGCGATGGCTCCGATCCACAGGAGGTCGCGGCCTGGAGCGAGTCCGATGAGGGCAAGCGGTTCGCGGCCGAGAGCAGCGAACGCTGGCGCGCGGCGAGCGTGGCCGCGGGCACGGACGAGGCCGCGGCGCGGGCGGCCGCGGAGCGGACCACCGCCTTCTACACCGGGTCCGGGGAGGCCGCCGGGTCCTGAGCCTGCGGCCGGTGTCCCGCGCTGCCACCATGGGACCATGACATGGCAGGAGCGGATCGGTGGGTTGGTCGACACGCTGCTGGATCGCAGCGTGCTGGCGGGATATCCGCGATCGGGCTTCGAACTGCGCAGGCGGTTGCCGGGGTGGCCAGCCGATCCGGAGCCGGGTGCGCTGCGCGACCGCGCCGCGGTGGTGACCGGGGCCGGTTCCGGCCTCGGCATGGCGACCGCCGCCGGTCTCGCCCGGCTCGGTGCCCGGGTGTACCTGGTGGTGCGGGACACGGCCAAAGGGGAGCGCGCCCGTGCCGAACTCGCCGATACCGTGCCCGGGGCGCAGTTCCGGGTGCTGCGCTGTGACGTCTCCGATCTCGAGGACGTGCGGCGGATGGCGGGGGAACTGCTGGACGCCGAGCATGCGGTGGACGTGGTGGTGCACAACGCCGGTGTCCTCCCGCCCACCCGTTCGACCTCGGCACAAGGACACGAGCTGGCCCTGGCCACGCATGTGCTCGGGCCGCTGCGGATGACCGAGTCGTTGCGCCCCGGGCTGCGTGCCGCGGACTCTGGCCGGGTGATCTTGGTGTCCTCCGGCGGGATGTACACCCAGTCGCTGCCCGCGAACGACCTGGAGTACACGGTGGGGGAGTACCGGGGCGCGACCGCGTACGCGCGGACGAAGCGGATCCAGGTGGCCCTCGCGCCGATGCTGGCCCGCCGGTGGGGACCGGACCGGATCGCCGTGCACACCATGCATCCCGGCTGGGCGGACACCCCGGGCGTTGCCGACTCGCTTCCTGGATTCCGCCGCCTCACCGGCCCGATTCTGCGGAACCTCCAGCAGGGGGCCGACACCGCCGTCTGGCTCGCCGCAACCCCCGAACCCTTGCCAAGCGGACGCTTCTGGCACGACCGCAGAGAACGCCCGGCGCACCTGCTGCCCTGGACCCGGGAAACCGAGGCCGAGCGGGACGCCGTCTGGTCCTGGTGCGCCCAGGCCGCCGCCCTCCCCTGACCCACCCGCGTGTTTGCCGCCCACGCGCGCGTGTTTGCCGTTCCCGCGCACGCGTTGGCTGCCCACGCGCACGCTTTGGCCGTTCCCGTACATCGTGTTTGCCGCTCGCGTAGGCGAGTTTGCCGGTGACGGGGTGAGGGTGGTTGTGGCTGGGTTTCAGGCACGCCTTCGGCGCGCCGTGGGGCACTGGCGCTGCACGCATCACCACTAGCAGGGCTGGTTACTAGCGCCAGCACCCCACGGAACGGGCACCCCGGGCCCGGCCTGGCATGCATTCTGTGTCGAACACGCATTCGAGTGAATACCGGCGGGTATACATTCACGCGGGGAATTTTCGTCGGACTCGTCGATACAATTGTGGGTATGGACAGACACAGTTCTGATCCGCACACGGATCCTCCAGAAGACGCACTCACCACACTCGACGCCTTGGAGGCCAACGAACGCGCCATCGCCCGGCTGGAGGCGCGGCGGGTGCTGCTGGTGGCCGACCTCGCCCACGACGGGGACGAACGGGTCTCGCTGGTGACCGAGATCGCCGGGCGCCTCTACTGGACCCGGCACCGGGTGGAGGAAGCCCTGGCGCTGGGGCAGCACCTCACCCGGTTGCCGAACACCCTCGCCGCGTTCCGGGAGGGCCGGATTGATCAGGAGAAGGTGAAAGCGGTGGTGGAACCCACCGCGGTCCTCACCGACCACCAGGCCCGGGAGGTGGATGAGCGGATGGGCGACAAACTGGAGCGTAAAGACCGGACGAGTTTGCGGCGGTCGGTGCGCTACCAGGTGCTCGCGGTCGACCCGGACGGGGCGGCGCGGCGCACCCGGGCCCGGCGGGCACAACGGTCGCTGGAGCTGGCGCATCAGGAGGATGGGGTGTCCAGCCTGATGGCCGACCTCCCGACGGAGGTGGCCAGTGCGATTTATGCGCGGTGTGACCGGGCCGCCCGACGGATGCGGAAAGAAGGGGACAGTCGCACGTTGGAGCAGTTGCGGGCGGACGTGTTCGCTGATTTGGCCCTCCGAGAGGACGGCACGATCCGGGCGCCGCGGACGGAGGTGTACCTGTACTTCGCCGCCAGCTCCCTGCTGGGGCTGGATGAGCAGCCGGGGTATCTGGCCGGGCATGGGCATATCCCGGCGGCGTTGGCGCGGGAGCTGGCTACGCATCCGGACAGTGTGTGGCGACGGTTGCTGACCGACCCGGCCACCGGACACCCCACCGACCTGGGGCGTACGCGGTACCGGCCCCCGGCGGCACTGGATGAGTTCGTACGGGTACGAGACCGGGAATGCCAGGGCATCGGGTGCCACCGGCCCTCCCAGCAATGCCAGAACGACCACACCACCGACTGGGCCACAGGCGGAGGCACCCGGGAAGAAGAGCTGGTCGGCTACTGCGAACGCGACCACCACCTCAAAGACCTGCCGGGATGGAAATACGAAGTCATCGACGGGATACCCACCATCACCACACCCCACGGAGACATCCACCAAAGCCCCCGCGAACCCCTCCACGAACCCCTCACCCCAGACAACGACAAACCACCCTTCTAGGGGCGCTGCTGACACCCCGCCCACTGCGGCGGAGGCCGGATTAGGTAAAGATCATGGGTATGCGGTGTGTGGTGTTCGGCGCGACCGGCTATATCGGCGGCAGGCTGATCCCGGAGCTACTGCGGGCTGGGCACGAGGTGCGCGCGGTGGCGCGGGACACCGGCAAGCTCGCCGAGGCACCGTGGCGGGACCGCGCCGAGATCGTTCCCGGTGACGTCACCGACCCGGACAGCGTGGCCGCCGCCCTCCAGGGGCAGGAGGTCGCCTACTACCTGGTGCATGCGCTGCACCAGCATGACTTCGTGGAGCGCGATCGGGCGGCCGCGGCGACGGTGGCCACGTGCGCTCGCGAAGCCGGCGTTGGTCGGATCATCTACCTTGGCGGCCTCACACCGGAGGGCGCCGACCTCTCCGCTCACCTTGCCTCGCGTGCTGAGGTGGGGCGGATCCTGCTTGAATCCGGGGTGCCGACGATCGTGCTGCGAGCTGCGGTGATCCTGGGCTCCGGGTCGGCCAGCTTCGAGATGCTGCGACACCTCACCGAACGGCTGCCGCTGATGGTGACTCCGCGGTGGGTGCACAACCGGGTCCAGCCGATCGCCGTGCGGGACGTGCTGCACTACCTGGTCCACGCGGCCACCCTCCAAGGCGAGATCAACCGTGGCTTCGACATCGGGGGACCGGACGTACTGTCCTATTTGGACATGATGCGCCGCTATGCCCGGGTCGCCGAGCTGCCACGTCGCCTGGTTCTCCCGGTCCCGGTGCTTACCCCGTGGCTGTCCGCGCAGTGGGTCAACCTCGTCACCCCCGTGCCACGCAGCATCGCGGTGCCACTGATCGAATCCCTGGTGCACGAGGTGGTCTGTCAGGACGACGACATCTCCGCCTACATCCCCGAGCCCGACGCGGGCCGGATCTCCTACGAGCGCGCGATCGAGTTGGCCCTGGGCCGCATCCGCGACGCCGATGTGCCCACCCGCTGGTCGGACGCGGCCATCCCGGGTGCGCCATCCGGGCCGTTGCCCTCCGACCCCGCATGGGCGGGCGGCACCCTGTACGAGGACGTCCGCGAACGCCGGACCTCCGCCGAGGTCGAGGTGCTGTGGCAGGTCATCGAGTCGATCGGCGGTGAGCACGGGTGGTACTCCTTTCCGCTCGCCTGGTCGGTGCGCGGCTGGATCGACCGGCTGCTCGGCGGGGTCGGCCTGCGCCGTGGCCGCCGTGACCCGCGGCACCTGCACCTGGGGGAGGCCCTCGACTGGTGGCGGGTGGAGTATCTGGACCGGCCGCACGAGCTGCGGCTGCGTGCCGAGATGCGGTTGCCAGGGCGCGCCTGGCTCGAGCTGTCCGCCCTCCCGGACCCCGCGGGTGGCGCGAGATACCGGCAGCGCGCGGTGTTCGAACCGCACGGGCTGGCAGGGCACCTCTACTGGAAGGGCATCGCGCCCTTCCACGGGCTGATCTTCGGCGGCATGGTCCGCAACATCACGAATACGGCCGAACGCCGGGACTCTCGGGCGGCCTAGCGAACTCGGCGGCGAACTCCTCCGCACTCAGCAGGGCGCGGACCGTCGCGGTGATCCGGTCGACGTCCCCACGTTCGGCGAGCGGCAGCGGTGCGCCCACCGACTCCCTGGCCGCCGCGGCGGCCCCGAGCAGCCTGGCCGCCTGCACGGGCTCGCCCGCCAGGGCATGCACCCCGGCGAGGCCCTCCTGCGCCAGCGCCACTGCACGCGGATCGCCCACCCGACGCGCGATGGCGAGGGCCTCCTCATGCAGCTCACGCGCGGTCTCCGGCTCCCCACGCTGTTCGGCGACGAACCCGAGCTCGTCCAGGATCAGCGCACCCGCTGGTTCGAAACCCACCTCGCGATGCCACTCCAGCACCCGCCGCAGGTGCCGCTCGGCATCCGCCAGCCTGCCCTCCCGGCGCGCTCCGAGCGCGAGCCCGGTCTCCGCGTACATCTCACCCGGGGTGAAACCCTGCTCGGCGGCCAGGCGCATGGCGCGCTCGTGGAATCGCCTCGCTTCGGCGAAATCCCCGGTGAGCAGCGCGATCCGGCCGAGCCAGGACAGCTGATAGGACACCTCCGGCCACAGCCCGAGCTCCTCGGCCATGCCCAGCCCCGCCCGATGCAGGCGCGCCGCCTCCTCGTACTCGCCGGAGGCCTCGGCGAGTACGCCGAGTGCGAACGAGGACTGCAGCTGCCCCCAGCGGTCACCGAGACCCTGGAACAACTCGGCGCCCGCCGCCGCGTCCCGCCGGGCTCCGGTGAACTCGCCACGCCCGATCGCCTGGCTCACCCGGTCGCAGAGCGCGGCGGCGACACCCCACCGGTCGTCCCGGTCGCGGAACTCGGCGAGCGCCCGCGCGGTGAGGTCCTCCGCGGAGCGGTCGGCGACAGTGGTCAGCACATAGCCGAGGAACCATAGCGCCCGCGCCCGCGGCAACGGCTCGTCGATCGCCTCCGCGGCGGCGACGCCGTCCTTGACCACCTCGGGAACCCGGGCTCCTGCCAGCACCGCGAGACCCGCCTCCCATGCCTCGGCGATGGACCGTGCGGTGGCGGGGGCAGCTCCGGGCGCGGCGAGCGCCGTGCGCAGCGAGCGCCGGGCCTCCCTGATCCGCCCGCGCAGGAACCAGTACCAGGTCAGCGCGTTGACCAGGCGCAGCGCCAGCCCGGCGGCACCCTGCCGGACCGCGGTGTCCAGTGCGGTCCGCAGGTTCGCCGTCTCGACGTCGAGCCGGTCCAGCCAGCGGCGTTGCCCAGGCCCACGCAGCAGCGGGTCGGCGCGCTCGGCAAGGCAGCCGTAGTACTCGGCGTGCCGCAGCAGCAGCCGCTGTGACTCGTCCGCCTCCCGGACCCGCTCCAGGCAGTAGGCCGCGACCGACTCCAGCAGCCGGTACCGGGGTCCGGAACCCGCATCGGGCTGGCTGACCACCAGGGAGCGGTCGACCAGCCGCGCCAGCAGGTCCAGCACCTCCTCCGGCCGGACCCCATCGCCCGCGCACACCGTTTCCGCCGCCTCCAGGCCACATCCCTCGGCGTGCACCGCGAGCCTGCGCAGCACGATCCGTTCGGCCGGGGTGAGCAGCTCCCAGCTCCAGTCGATCATCGCGCGCAGCGTGCGCTGCCTGGCCGGGGCGTCCCGGCGCCCGGCGGCCAGCAGGCGGAACCGGTCGTCCAGCCGGGCCAGCAACTCATGCACGCCGAGGGTGCGCACCCGGGTGGCGGCCAGCTCCAGCGCCAGCGGTATCCCGTCCAGCCTGCGGCAGATCGTGGCCACCGCGGCGGCGGTGTCCCGGTCCAGCACGAACCCGGGCGCGGTCGCCGCGGCCCGCGCCGCGAACAGGCGCACCGCGCTGAACTCTCGCGGGTCGGTCTCGGCGTCCTGCCCTGGGACGTCCAGCGGTGGCACGGTCCAGATCACCTCGGCGGCGACCCCGAGTGGTTCCTGACTGGTGGCAAGGATGCGCATCCCTGGGACCGTGCGCAGCAGCCGCGCGGCCAGCGCGGCGATCGGCTCGGTCAGCTGCTCGCAGTTGTCCAGCATCAGCAGCATCGCCCTGTCCCGCAGCACCTCGGCGAGCCGCTGCGCGAGCCCGGCCGGTCCCGCCGGGAGCTCGGCATCGCCCGCGGTGTCCTCCCTGACCCCGAGCTCGGCCGCGACCAACTGCGCGATCCAGTCCTCCCCGGTGCAGGAATGCGGCACGCACGACTGCCGGTCCAACCCGGCCAGTTCCACCAGCCATACCCCGTCCGGGGCCACCGCGTCGAGTCCGCGCGCGGTCTCCACCGCGAGGCTGGTCTTGCCCACCCCGCCCGGACCGGTGAGGGTGACCAGCCGGTGGCGTTCCACCAGCATCGCGACCGAGCGCACCGCCTCCGCCCGGCCCACCAGCTCGGTCAGCGGCGCGGGAAGGTTGGTGCGTGCCCTGGTCGCCGGCCCGGACGTGGCGCCCAGCGCCGGGTCCTGCCGCAGGATGGCCTGATGCACGGCGGCCAGCTCCGGGCCCGGGTCCAGGCCGAGTTCCCCGGCGAGGAGCCCGCGTACCTCGGCATAGCCCGCCAGCGCCTCGCCCTGCCTGCCAGCCAGGTACAGGGCGCGCAGCTGCAGCGCGCGCAGCCGCTCCCGTAACGGGTGCCGCGCGACGAGGTCACCCAGCTCACCGAGGAGCGGGCCGTGCTCGCCGAGCTCCAGCCGTGCCTGTGCCCGTTCCTCCACCGCGACCAGCCGGCCCTCCTCGAGCCGCTGGATGGCGGCCGCGGCGAACGGCTCGTCGGCGAAATCGGCCAGGGCCGGGCCCCGCCACAGCGCGAGTGCCTCGGACAGCAGGTCAACTCGCCGCCGCGGATCGTCGTCGGCCTGCGCGCTCGCGGTCAGCGCGCGGAAGCGATGCAGGTCCAGCGCATCCGGCGGGAGGTCCAGCCGGTAGCCGGCCGGCCCGTGTACCACCATCCCCCTGGCGCCCGGTTCGGCCCGGTCCAGTGCCCGGCGCAGCTGCGAGACCTTGGTCTGCAGCGTGTTCCCGGGGTTGCCGGGCGGCTGGTCGCCCCACAGGTCCTCGGCGAGCCGGTCGGCGGAGACCGGCCTGCCCTCCTGGATGAGCAGGTTCGCCAGCAGGGCGCGCACCTTGGACTCGGGTACGCGCACCGTGCTCCCGTCCCCGGCCCACACCGCCAGCGGCCCCAGCACCCCGAATCGCACCTGTCGACAGTAACCCGGCGCACCGACAGCGGACCGTGCGCGGACCCGCAGCGAACCATGCGCGGCCGCGGGCAGCGTGGGTCTCGTCAAGCACGAAGGAGAGCGGAGCGGAACGTATGTCTCACCCCGACAAACCCGCCGTGACGGTGCTCGGCCTCGGCGCGATGGGTACCGCGCTGGCCGAGACCCTGCTGGCGGCGGGCCATCCGACGGCGGTATGGAACCGCTCACCCGCCAAGGCGGAGGTGCTGGCCGAGAAGGGAGCCACCCCGGCAGGCACGGCCGCCGAGGCGATCGGCGCGAGCGAGCTGGTACTGGTCTGTCTGCTGGACGAGGCGTCCGTGCGTGAGGTGCTGCACCCGGTCGGCGCCGCGCTCGCGGGCCGGACCGTGGCGAACCTGACCAACGGCACCCCCGGCCAGGCCAGGAAGCTGGCAGGCCGGGTACGCGAGCAGGGCGCGGACTACCTGGACGGCGGGATCATGGCCGTCCCGCCGATGATCGGAACGCCGCAGGCCTTCATCCTGTACAGCGGCTCCCGAGCGGCCTTCGACCGGCACCGGCAGGCGCTGGATCTGCTCGCCGACAGCCGGTTCGTCGGCACCGAACCCGGCCTCGCGGCGGTGTACGACCTGGCCCTGCTGGGCGGCATGTACGGGATGACCATGGGCGTGCTGCATGCCTTCGCGCTGGTCCGCAGCGCGGGCGTCGAGCCGGGAGCCTTCGCCCCGCTGCTGAACGAGTGGTTGGGCAGCATGAGCGGGTTCGTCCAGGAGACTGCGGGCCGGGTCGGCACCGGCGATTACGCCACCGGGGTGGTTTCCAACCTCGGCATGCAGTCGGCCGGTTTCGGCAACCACCTCATCGCCGCGCGGGAACAGGGCATCAGCGCCGAGTTGCTGGCGCCGCTGGGTCCGCTGATGGAACGCCGGGTGGCGCAGGGACATGGGCACGAGGACCTCAGCAGCGTGATCGAGCTGCTCGGGAAGGCAACGACGGAACGGAGCAAGACACCATGAGCACCAACGCACAGACGCCGGTGACCGTGATCGGCCTGGGACCGATGGGGCAGGCCATGGCGCGGACCTTCCTTGCGGCCGGGCATCCGGTCACCGTGTGGAACCGCACCCCGAGCCGGGCCGAGGACCTGGTGGCTGAGGGCGCGACCCTGGCGGCCACGGTTCGGGACGCGGTGGCGGCGAACGAGCTCGTCCTGCTCAGCCTGACCGACTACCAGGCCATGTACGACGTGCTTGCCCCGGCGGGCACGGCGCTGTCCGGCCGGGTGGTGGTCAACCTGAGCTCGGACACCCCGCAGCGCACCGCCGTGGCGGCGGAATGGCTGGCCGAGCGGGACGCCCAGTTGATCGTGGGTGGTGTCATGGTGCCGGCCCCGTTGGTGGGCAAGGACGGCTCGCTGGTGTTCTACAGCGGTCCGCGGGAGGCGTTCGACGCGCACGAGCCGACGCTGCGGTTGCTCGGGAAGGCCGACTACCGCGGCGCGGACCACCGGCTCGCGCAGCTGTACTACCAGGCGCTGCTGGACATCTTCCTGACCTCGCTCTCGGCCTACCTGCACGCGGCGGCGCTGGTCGGCACCGCGGGGGTGTCCGCGGAGACCTTCCAGCCCTACGCGGCCGGGTTCATGGACACCCTGTCCTCGTACCTGACCGACTCGGCCAGGGAGATCGACCAGCGCAGCTATCCCGGTGAGCTGGCCAACGTGACTATGATGGGCGCGACGGCCGAGCACATCCTCGGCGCCAGCAAGGACGCCGGGATCGACCTCGCCCTGCCGGCCGCGGTGAAGGCGCACTACGACCGGGCCATCGCCGCAGGCCACGGCCGCAGCGGCTGGACCAGCCTCTACGAGGTCATCCGCACACCCTGAAACCATCCCCTGGTATCTCTTGATGCATGTCCGAGTTGCTGGCAGCCGTGTTCCGCGGCCTGGTGGTCCTTGCCGGGCACCTCGCGAGCATGCTCGACCTGCACGAGTTGTGGGAACGGCGGCGGCGCCGCGCGCGGCAGGCGGCGCTGGCCCGTGGTGAGCGGGCCGAGCTCTATGCCGTGCTGCGGGACCCTGATCGTACGGGTGGGCGGGAGCAGGAAGGCCACGTTGCCGTCGGCGGTGGGGAAGGCGTCACCTGGCGGGGCAAGGGCCAGCGGCAACTGGTCGCGTTCCGGCCGGAGGGACTGACATTGCAGGCGGCGGACCGCAAGGCCGTCACCCTGTGCTCCGCGGACGGCCGCATCGAGCTGCGGCTCCATCCAGACGAGGCACCCTGGCTGCTCCGGGCCCTCGAGGACTGACCGCTGTGAGTGGCCCGTTCCCTGCGGGGAATACAGGGAACACAGTGGCGCGTCAGCGCCTCCGTCTGGGTGGTGGTGGGAGACGGGTGGGCGGGCCACTCACAGCGGCGGGTGGTCAGCCGGCGAAGCAGAAGGCTCTGCTGCCGAAGTTCCAGCACTGCACGGGACGGGTGGCGTTGTCGCTGTTGCCCGCCGCATCGGTCACGGTCAGCTCGACGGTGTAGGAGGCGGACTGCGCCGGGTAGCGGTGGCTCGCAGCCGCGCCCGTACCCGACCGGCCGTCCCCGAAGTCCCAGGCATAGGACGCGATGTCACTATCGGGGTCGGTGCTGCCGGATGCGTCGAAGGAACATTCGTCGTAGTAGCAGTCCACGGTGAACGCGGCCGCGGGCGGCTCCCCGGTGTCGGGCGGGCTGCCGGCGGTGACCGTGCGGGTCGCCTCGTCGGTGTTGCCCGCGTCATCGGTCACCGTCAAGGTCACGGTGTACTCACCCGGCTGTGCGTAGGTGTGACCCGGACGTACCCCGGTACCGGTGTTGCCGTCCCCGAAGTCCCAGGCGTAGGACTCGATTGTGCCGTCCGGGTCCCGCGAAGCGCTCGCGTCGAAGGTGCAGGACGGTTCGGTCTCCGAGCACTGTTCGGTGAACTCCGCGGTCGGCGCCCCCGGCTCGTCCGAGCCGCAGTACTGGTCCTGCTTGCCGATGGCGCGGTAGGGGCAGTCGGCGTAGTCGAGCAGCGAGAGGACGGCTTCTCGGTTACGCGCGGTCTCCCGGTCGATCACCTCGTCCGGCGGGTAGAAACCGGGGTTCGAGCTGCGCGGGTACATCTCGAAGGTGAAGGAGAAGATGTCCTGCACTGCCCACATCCAGTCGTTGACCGAACCGTCGGTGATGTACAGGTCGCTGGACTGTTGCGGCGTGTAGTTGTTGGTGGCCGCCATCTCCCTGCCGATGGTCTCGAACGTGTCGTGCGCGTCCCGCGGCATGTCCGGGCCGGTGTCGTCATAGGTGTAGCCCATCGGCCACAGCACCAGCTCGCTGTAGGTGTGGAAGTCGATATGCGCCGTGATCTGCTGGGTACCGCCGACGACGCGGCCGCGCACGAAGTCCGCGATCGCGTTGACCTCCGGGGTGGACTCGGCGCTGGGGCCGCGGTAGGTGTTGCTCGCCGGGTTGCCGGAGGAACCGCCGCAGCAGCCCCACTTGTAGTCCCAGTTGCGGTTCATGTCGGTTCCGGTCGAGCCGCCGTTCGGCTGCCGGTTCTTCCGCCAGGAGCGATACTGGCCGGTGGCCACGTCGTACTCCACCCCGTCCGGATTGGCCATCGGGATGATCCAGATCTCCCGCTGGTTCACCAGGCGGGTGATCTGGTCGTCGCTGCCATGCGAATCGGTGAGCAGGTTCGCGATGTACAGCGCCATCTCCGCGGTGAGGTGTTCGCGGGCGTGCTGGTTGGAGGTGAACAGCACCTCCGGCTCGTCCTCGTCGGTGGCCACGTTGTCGCTGATCTTCACCAGCGGCAGCTCCCGGCCCTCGTAGGACTGCCCGATGCTGCCGAGTTCGACGAGGCCGGGGTGGTCGGCGGCGATCCGGTCGAGCTCGGTGCGCAGCTCGTCGTAGTTGTGGTAGCCGGAGTCCGATGGCGGGAAGTCCATCGCGCTCGCCTGCCGGGTGACCTCGAAACCGAGTTCCCCGATCGCGGCCGCCTCACCCGGCAGCGCGGAGACCAGGACGTGGTCGGCGCCGATCTCGTCGATCGCGGCACCGGTACGCGCGACGCTCGTGCGCTCGTCCCGGGTGTCCGCGCCCCGCACCAGGTAGACCCCCGGATCGGCGGGAGCCGGTTCGTCCTGCTGGGTTTCGGCGATGGTGACCGCCGGTGGCGCCAGTAGCGCGAACCCCATGGCGAGGGGAAGCAGTCTTCGGAACATGTCTGCGACCTCCGGATAGCTGAATCCGGCATACGGCGCGTGCCGGCCGCCGTATGCCGCAGGGCCCTGCGAGCCTCGCTGTGGCCGCCCATCGCATGCAATCGGGGGAACATTAGGTGGCCTACCTAGTTATCGCGTACGCGACGCAGCGCAACCTGGAAGTTGCTCCCCGTTGCGTATCCGGCGAAGTCTGGAACGGCGATACGTAGACTTACCGTCGGTGTAGGGAGGTTAGGTCGTGGGCGGTGCTCCTTCGACCCTGGACACACTCGGGGCAGTGTTACTCGTGCTATGGGCCGTCGCCATGTGGGCGGCGGTCGGCGTGCTGGCGTACGCGAACCGCGGCCCCGTTCGCCCGTGGTTGTTCCGCGGCTCGGCAGGCGTGGTCATTCTCGGGATCATCGGCCAGCTCGGCCATGTTCAGGAACATTTCGCGCAGGTGGGCTACTGGGTCGCCCACCCGAATGACCGGGCGTGGATGACGCCGTGGGGCACCGGGCTCGCGGACGGGCTCGGTGTGGTGGACTCCTCCAAGCCGTCACTCGGCATGGAGATCCTGCACATGACCGGCAACTTCATCTTCCTCGCCGGGCTGGTCGGCGTCATGCTGATCACCAAGCGGGCGCTCAACACCAAGGCCCGCAAGTGGGGCAAGATGGGCGTGTGGATGCAGGGTATCCACGGGCTCGAGCACGTGGCGCTGACTCTCACCGTCGCGCTCGGCGCCAACCAGGCGATCGGCATGTCCACCTTCTTCGGTTTCCTCGACCCCGGGCCGGGGCTGTGGACCTACCGGATCTGGTGGCACTTCATCGCCAACGTCGTGGGTTCGGTCATCTTCGCCATCGCGGTCTACCACCTGTGGCGGGAACGCCACACGGTCGAGGCGAGCTATCGTACCCGCACCGCCTCGAGCGCACCGGCGGAGCCAGGCGCTGTCGCCGAGCCGGAACTCGCCGGGTCCGTGGCGGTAAAGGCGAACGACTGACGATAGGCGGTGGGTGAGGTACCGACCAGCCGGTGAAAGTGCTTGCGCAGGTTGGGTCCGCTACCGAACCCGCAGGAGTGGGCGATCTGGGTGATACCCAGGTCGCCGCTCTCCAGCAGCTGCCTGGCGAGGTCGATCCGTGCGGTCAGCAGCCAGCGCAGCGGCGAGGTCCCGGTCTCGGCGAGGAACCGCCGGGCCAGGGTGCGGGGCGAGACGTGCGCGTGCGCGGCGAGATCGGCGACGGTGAGCGGTTCGTGCAGCCGCTGCCGGGCCCAGGCCAGGGTGTCGGCGAGCGAGGTTCCGGCCTCCCGCGGGGGCGGCCTGCGGATGTACTGGGCCTGTCCGCCGGTCCGGTGCGGCGCCGCCACGATGGCCCTGGCCACCCGGTCGGCCGTCCTGGCGCCAAGGTCGCATCGGATGATGTGCAAGCACAGGTCGATCCCCGCGGCGATCCCGGCGGAGGTGAGCACCGTGCCCTCGTCCACGTACAGCACGTCCGGGTCGACCCGCACCCGAGGATAGTGCTCGGCCAGCTCGTCCGCGGCGATCCAGTGCGTGGTGGCGGTGCGGCCGTCCAGGACCCCGGCCGCGGCCAGCGCGAACGCACCGGTACAGATGGAGACGATCCGCTTGCCCCGCTCGTGTGCCCTGGTCAGCAGCCGGCACACCGCGGGCGGTACCTGGCGCAGATGGGGCTGGTAACCGGGTACCACGATGGTGTCCGCCCTGGCCGCCGCGGCGAGCCCGGCGCCGACCTGCACGGCGTATCCGGCTGTCGTCTGCACCGGCCCCGGTTCGGTTCCGCACAGCGTGAGCCGGTAGGGCATCCCGCCTTCCTCGGCGAAGATCTGGGTCGGGATGGCGAGGTCGAGGGGCACCACATCCGGCAGCACCAGCACGGCCACCCGGTGAGTGTTCATGGCCGGATAGTAGCGGAAGCTGTCATTCCTGCCATCCCTGCCGGAGCCACCCACCCGTGATGATGAGCGGTATGAACGAGGACAAACCCGCCGTGCTCGACCTTCCTTCGACCGGGCTCGCCGCACGGGCCGTGGAACTCGCCGTCGCCGCGGAGAGCGCGGCCACGGCCAACCACAGCATCCGCAGTTTCCTGTTCGCCCGCCTGCTCGCCGAGCACCAGGGCATGAGCGCGGGCGGGGACTACGACCCGGACCTGCTGCTGTACGCCTGCGTGCTGCACGACATCGGGCTCAGCGAGCGGGGCAACCGGCACCAACGGTTCGAAGTGGACGGTGCCGACGTGGCGGCCGAGTTCCTCACCGAGAACGGCCTGCCCGCCGCCGAGGTGGACGCCGTCTGGGAGGCGATAGCGCTGCATACCTCGGTCGGCATCGCCGGGCGGCGCGGCGCGCTGTGCCGGCTCACCCACGACGGGATCGGGATGGACTTCGGATTCGGCGTGGATTTCGTCTCCGCGGCCGACGGCGCGGCCATCCATCGCACCTACCCGCGGCATGCCATGGCCACCACGCTGACCGAGGAGATCCTCGCGCAGGTGCCGGCCAGGCCGGAGAAGGCGCCGCCGTACTCGATCGTCGCGGATCTGGTCCGGGAACGGTCCCAGCCACCGCACCGCAGCGGACTGGAACGAGAAGCCGATGCCGGACGGTGGGGAAACTGATACCGGCCAAGGAGTTCCGCGTTTTGGCGGATGGCCCGATTCCCGCCCGAGCGTAAACTGTCCGCATGAGTGCGGCCGCGAACGCGGCGCCGGGAGGACTTCTGCTCGAACCGGGAAGTGGCGCCGCGACTCCAGTGCATCGCTATTGGCATCCGGGGGACCGGGACTGGATCTCCGTTCCCGCGCATGGAAGTCATCCGGCGCGGGAACGGCTTGAGTCCTACGGCTACGAGCCGTTCCCCGAGGTGCAGTTCTACGTGTATCTGATCGGGAATACCGAGCTGGTGGCCAACTACCGCTGGTGGCACCCCGCGGACCAGGACTGGGTCGACGTTCCCGATGGCTCGATCAGTGACGAGCGCATGCGAGAGTACGGGTACACGATCAAAGTGTTCCAGTACTTCGCCTTTCCCGCGGCGCGACCGGGCACGGTGGCGGTACACCGCTGGTGGCATCCGACCGACCGCGACTGGATCACCCTGCGGGAAGGCGAAATCTCCGACGAACGAATGGAATCGTTGGGATACCGGGACAAAACCTTCCTGTTCCACGCCTATCCCTATGACTCGCCGACCGGCGAGGACGGCTACTTCTCGCTCGGTGAGCCGCACCGCGGGGTGCTGCGGCCGCTGCCGTGGACCGGTCCGGACGACCGCCCGCACACCCTGAGCGTGCTGGACATCAACCCGGACCGCGCACCCGATGTGAACCAGGGCTACCGCTACCTCGGGTACTACGGGCACTCCGGATGTTCCGGCATCGGGATCGCGCGGGCGGACGATCCCGCCACCCCGGCCTGGGATCAGCAGGAGGAACCGCTGTTCACCGGGCACGGCGAACGCTGGTGCTCGGCGCTGCGGGACGGCGAGGCCATCGCGCTCGTGCACAACGTGTACTGGTGCGGCGGCAGCCCGGACGGGTTGCCCTACTACGTCGTCGGCAGGAAAAGTACCGACGGGTTGGCGGGTACCCGATTCACCGAGCCGCGCCCGCTGGTGAAGGAACCGCATCGGGAGAACGGGAACCCGACACTGTTCCGGGATCCGGCCGATGGGCGGGTGTACCTCTACTGGTTCCGCCGGGACGGGGACGTCTTCACGATCAGGGTCCGGGCCGCGGCGGACTTCGACGGCCTGTTCACAGCCGATCCGGCGGATATCGGGGAACTGGTGGTGTACTCCGCGGAGGTGGTGGCTGCCCCGCAGGTGGTGAAGGTGGGCGAGCTGTACTACCTCGTGGTGGAGACCTACGAGAATCAGAACGTGTGGATGAGCCGCGTGCTCACCAGCACGAGCCCGACGACGGGATTCTTCGAGGTCCCGGCGAACCCGGTGTATGGGGCGGGATCGGCCTGCGTGTTCCAGCACGTCTTCGGCGGCACCCTGCACAGCTACTACTGCAACGAACGCACCCCGGGCTCGGCCAACTGGGCCCTGGACCACGTGTCGGCGCCGCTCGGCTGAGCCCGCGGGATCGGCGTGACCGAGGTCACCGGCCGTGCCGTCACGACAGGACCCGGTCTTCGGTTCTTCCTCAGGACGAAGGGAGAAACCGATGACACCGCACATCGTGGTCCTCGGCGCGGGCTACTCGGGCCTGATCGCCGCCAAGCTGGCGGCCCGGCGCACCGGCGCGAACGTGACACTGGTAAACGAGCGTGACCGGTTCGTCGAGCGGGTACGGTTGCACCAGCTCGCCGCCGGCCAGACGCTGCGCGAGCTGCCCCTGACCGGCCTGCTGGCGGGCACGGGCGTGCGCCCGGTGATCGGCAGGGTGACCGGTATCGACCCGGATGCCCGCACGGTCCAGCTGGACGGCGCCGGGGCGTTGCACTACGACCAGCTGATCTACGCCCTGGGCAGCCAGGCCGACCTGGACTCCGTTCCCGGCGTGGCCGAACACGCCTACACCGTGGCCGGAGTCGAGCAGGCGCAGCGGCTGCGGGACCGGATCGCGTCCGGCGCCGGGGTGGTGGCCGTGGCAGGAGCCGGGCTGACCGGTATCGAGGCCGCCACCGAGCTGGCCGAGTTCCGGCCGGAGCTGAAGGTGCTCCTGGTCACCGCCGGGCGGCTGGGGGAGTCGTTGTCCGAACGCGGTCGGCGGCACTTGCGCAGGGTGACCGACCGTCTCGGCATCGAGGTCCGTGCCGGGGCGCGGATCAGCGAGGTCCGCCCGGACGGCCTGCTGCTGGCGGACGGAACGCATCTCCTCGCCGACACCGTGGTCTGGACGGCCGGCTTCCGGGTGCCCGACCTGGCGCGGGCCGCGGGGCTCGCCGTTGACGGGCATGGCCGCATGCTGGTTGACGAGACCTTGCGATCGGTCTCGCACCCGGAGGTCTACGGGATCGGGGACGCCGCGGCCGCCCGCATGCCGGGCGGCCAGGAGCTGCGGATGGCCTGCGCCACAGGGATCCCGTCCGCGCCGAGGGCGGTGGGTGCGATCGCAGGCAGGCTGGCGGGCAAACAGCCGCGTCCGCTGAAGTTCCGCTATGTCAACCAGTGCATCAGCCTCGGCAGGCGGGACGCGCTCGTCCAGTTCGTCCGGGCCGACGACAGCCCGGTCGAGGCCGTACTCACCGGCAGGCTGGCGGCCAGGTACAAGGAGGTCATCGTCCGCGGCGCGCTGTTCCTCCAGCGCCGCCCCGCGGTGCTGAAATAGCCATCCCATTACTCTCGGATTACCCGGTTCTGGTCGATGAAAAAACAACGGAAAAACCGGGCCGGTGTGGTGGACCGGATCCGGGGAGGTCCCTACGATCCGGTGTTCCGGGCTTTGCCTCCGGAACCCCAGACCTCCCCGCTGAGGTGACGCGATGACCTCCAGCACCGATCCGGCACCGCCCACACAGGACACTCTCGTCGGATGGCTATCCCATTGGGCCGAGGTTCAGCCCACGGCGCCCGCGCTCAGCTATGTGGACTACGCCCGGCACCGGGAAGGACTGGTTGACACCGTACGATGGTCCGAACTGGACCAGTTGACCAGGGCGCTGGCCGTGCGCCTGCACGAGGCGGGCGCACGGCCGCGGGACCGGGCTGCGATTCTGACCCCGCAAGGAAACCTCTCCGTGCTCGCCTTCCTCGGCTGCCTCGCCGCCGGGATCGTCGCGGTGCCGCTGCTCGGTCCGGACGTGGCGGGGCAGGGTGGCAGGCTGGAGCTCGTCCTCGGTGAATGCGATCCGGAGTTCGTTCTCACCACCCGGGACGCCCTGCCCGTGATCCGGCGGTTCGTCGAACAATGCGCCGGGGCCGATGCCAGAAAGCTGGTGGCGGTGGACGATCTCGACCTGGGTTCGGCCGCCCGGTACGCAGCACCGGAACCGCGCGGCGCGGATGTGGCCTACCTGCGGTTCTCCTCGGGCTCGTCCGGTGCGCCGGCCGGTGCCATGATCACGCACGCCAACCTGGTGGCGAATGTGCGGCAGGCACGGCAGGCGTGCGGAGCAGGCGACACCGGGATCACCGCGGTGAACTGGCTCCCGCCGCTACAGGATCTGGGCCTGCTGGCGACCATCGGGCTGCCGATGCTGCTCGGCCAGCGGTCGGTATACCTGGCACCGCTGGCATTCGCACAACGGCCCGCGCGGTGGTTGTGGCTGCTGTCCCGCTTCTCCCGATGCTACGGGGCTGCGCCCGACTTCGCCTTCGAACAATGCACTCGCATCCCGCGGCGCGAGCGAACCGGGCTGGACCTGCGCGGGGTGCAATGCCTGCTGAACGGCGGCGAGCCGATCCGGGCCGGGATCGTCGAGCGGTTCCGCGAGGAGTTCACACCACATGGCCTGGCACCGGGCGCGCTCCGCACCGCCTACGGCCTCGCCGAGGCGACCGCGCTGGTGACCACCGGCGACCCGACGATCACTGCCTTCGACGCGGAGGGCCTCGGCACGGCCACCGCCCGCGCGGCACCGCCCGACTCGGCCAGGGCACGCAGGCTGGTCGCCGCGGGACGGCCCGCCGGACAACTGGTGCGCATCGTGGAACCGGAGTGGTGCACCGAACTCGACGACGGATGGGTGGGCGAAATCTGGCTGCACGGAACGAATATCGCGGCGGGTTACTGGGGTCGTCCCCAGCGCCCGCCGGGCACCTTCGGCGCACGGCTGGAGAGCCCCTCGGCGGGCACCCCGCGGCAACCGTGGCTGCGCACCGGTGATCTCGGATTCCTACACCAGGGCCTGCTGTACGTCACCGGCCGGATCGAGGACCTGATCATCGCGGCCGGCTTCGCCCACTGCCCGCAGGACGTCGAACACACCGTGCGGAAGGTCCACCCCGTGCTCTGCCGGGACCGCATTGCCGCCTTCGGGTTCGTCGACGAGGAGACCGGCTCGGAGCGGGTGGTCGTCCTCGTCGAGGTTGCCCCGCGGGAACTGCCACGGCTCGCCGACCGGCGCGATATCGAGCTGGCGCTGCGACGTGCCTTGCTCACCCAGCACGGGCTGCGGCTGCATGACCTGACGTATCTGCGGCCCGGCTCCCTTCCTCGCACCGGCAGTGGGAAGATCCAGCGTGCCCGGTGCCGGACCCGCTACCAGGCCGGTGAGCTGCCTGCCGTGGTGCGCGCACACTGAGCATCCCGGCGGGGAAACTCAGGCGACGTGTTCGGCGTAGGAGGAGATCACCTCGGCCAGTACCTCCGCGCCCGGCCTTCGCCACAGCTCGGCGTTGAACACCTCGACCTCGATCGGCCCCCGGTAACCGGCCGCCTCCACGCAGGCGCGCAGCCGCCGGTGTTCGATCGGGCCCTGGCCGGGCAGGCCGCGGCCCAGTAGCGGATCGGGTAGCGGTACCAGCTGGTCGCAGACGTGGAACCCGGCGATCCGCCCGGCGGCCCTGGTAATCGCCTGTTCCACCCGCGGGTCCCACCACACGTGGAACTCGTCCACGATCACCCCCACCGTCTCGGCGGGGTGTTGCTCGGCGATGTCCAGCGCCTGATCCAGCGTGGACAGTACGGAGCGTTCGGCGCATTGGATGGGGTGCAGCGGTTCCAGCCCGAGCCGCACCCCGTGGCGGGCGGCGAGCGGGACCAGCTCGCCGACCCCGTCGGCCACCCGCTGCCGGGAGCCGGCAAGGTCGTTGCCTGCGATCCCGCCGACCACCAGCACCAGTACCTCCGCGCCGAGCCGGGCCGCCTCCTCGATGGCCACCGCGGTGTCCGCTATACCGTCCACATCGGAGCCGTCCGGGGCGACTCCGGTGAGGAATCCCCCTCGGCACAGCGAGGAGACTTGTAACCCGTTGCGCCGCACCATGTCCGCGGCGGCTGTCACCCCCACTTCGGCAACCTTGTCCCGCCACAGACTGATCCAGCCGACGCCTGCCTGCGCGCAGCCTGCCACCGCCTCCGGTAGTGACCAGCCGTTGGTGGTGATCTGGTTCAGGCTCAGCCGGTCCATCAGTACACCCCCGCGGCTGCCAGCAGCGGGCGCATCCGCGCCACCGCCAGGTCCGGGTCGGGAAGTACCCCGGCCCGGTCGGCCAGCCGCAGTACCTCGGCGAGGTGCGGAACCGACCTGGCCGACTCCAGCCCGCCGAGCATCCGGAAATGCCGCTGATGGCCACCCAGATAGGCCAGCAGCACGACGCCCACCTTGTAGTGCCGGGTCGGCGCGCGAAAGATCTCCCGTGCCAGCGGGACCGTCGGTGCGAGCAGATCGAGGAACCCGGCCCGGTCGCCCTCGTCCAGCTTGGCCAGCGCCGTGCCCGCGACCGGAGCGATCGGATCGAAGATGCCCAGCAGCGCCTCACTGTGCCCATGCTCGTCGCCCGCGATCAGGCCGGGGTAGCCGAAGTCGTCCCCGGTGTAGCAGGCCACCCCTGGCGGCAGCGAGCGGCGGAACTCGATCTCCACCTCCGCGTCCAGCACCGAGACCTTGACCCCGGCCAGCACCGCGGCATGCTCGGCGCACAGCGCGGACAGCTCCCGCGCCGCGGCACGCACCTCGGTGTGCCCCCAGTACCCGCGCAGTGCCGGGTCGAACTGCTCGCCGAGCCAGTGCAGCAGTACCGGGCGGCGGCATCCGGACAGCAGCGCGCCGTACGCGCGGTGGTAGTCCTGCGGTCCGTGCGCCGCGGCGGCGAGCGCCCTGCTGGCCATCACCACCGGCGTCGCCCCAGCCTCGACGACCAGGTCGAGCTGTTCCCGCCAGGCCGCGACCACCTCGTCCACCCCGGCGGGCCCGGCTGGCAGCTGATCGGTGCCGACTCCGGCCACCCAGCTGCCGCCGCAGTCTCGTGCCTCGGCTCCCGTGCGGCGGAGGAGTTCCCGGGTGGTGGGCCAGTCCAGGCCCATACCGCGTTGCGCGGTGTCCATCGCCTCGGCCACGCCCAGCCCGCAGGACCACAGGTACCGCCGGAACGCCAGGGTCGCCTCCCAGTCCAGCGCCGACGCGGCACCCGGCTCACCGGGGGAGAGCGGGTCGGCGACGACATGGGCCGCGGCGTAGGCCACCCGCGCCGCGGGCGGCTTCGGTGGCGGCGCTGGCGCGGCCGGCCCGGTTGGCGACCAGTGCTCCAGCTCGCCGTCCCGTGTCGGTAGCAACAACCCAGCCATGCGAAGCCCTTCCACTTGAGAAAGCGCTTACCGAAAGCGCTTTCGCATACGTTAGCTGAGAGCAGGTGTCGAGGACAAGATGCCGGGCCAGCTCGCGACGTCCACCGCGTCCAGTCGGATAAAAGGTGGCCAGATCGCCCGGATGGGGCAGGCTCGCGTCCAGCACCACCGGCAGGGCAGTGCCGTGGCGGCGGTGAATCCCTGGTTGGCGTCCACCCACGGTGCTGCCTACGCCACCGAGTCGGCGACCTGCTCCACACCCTGCCCGCCGACCACCCAGTCCAGCCGGATGCGCTCCGCCCGGCGCCTGTCCCACAGCATGCCACCGGCATTCCCAGTGCGCGCCCCAGCAGGGGAGGCCGAGTACGGCGGGCGGCGAGGTAGCGGTCGGATGGTGCTGACGATCGACTCGGTGGTCTCGTAGGCCCAGCTGGGCAGCGGTGTGACCTCGCCCCAGCCGTGCACCCCGTCCGCGCTGACCTTTACCAGCACCCGCATGCTCGGCTTCCCGGCGACGGTGACCGCGCCGCCGGAGACGTCGAAGGAGCGTAGCGTGGGCAGGCCGACCGCGAAGGTCCGGATCCGGTCGATGATGAGGCCGGACAGCGTGCTCAGTACCCCGCCCACCGGTCCGCGGGCCGGGACACACTGGCGCGCAACCGTACCTCGCCCTCGATCCGCAGCACCCGGCTGCGGCTGCTGCGGCTGTCCCGGATGGCCAGCTCCATCGCCCGTGCCCCCAGGTCCTCCAGCGGCAGCGCCACGGTGGTCAGCGCCGGCGTCAGGTCCCGCACCACCGGGATGTCGTCGAAGCCGGCCAGCGAGAGCTGCTCCGGTACGGCGATCCCGGCTTCTCGCGCCGCGGTGAGGGCGCCGATCGCCATCACGTCGGTCACCGCGAACACGCAGGTGGCCTCGAGCCCCCTGGAGATCAGCTCGGACATCGCGGCATGCCCGCCGTCCCTGGTGAACGCCGACTCCACGATATCGCGTTCGGCGAGCCGCACCCCGGCTTCGGCCAGGGTCTCCCGGAAACCCTCGAGCCGGTCGACCACGGTGGTCAGCTGACGCGGTCCGGTGAGCACGGCGAACCGGCGGTGCCCCAGGCTGAGCAGTTCCTCGGCCAGCCTCGCCGCCCCCTCCCGGTTGGCGGGCTGCACGCTGTCCACCCGCAGGCCGCGGTGCCTGCTGACCACGGCCACCCTGCCGCCGCCGCGCCGGTACGGCTCGATCTCCGCGGCCAGCGCCCGCTCCCAGGAACGGTCCTCGAAACCGGAACCGACCAGCAGGATGGCCGAGGTGCGCTGGGCGCGCAGGGTGGAGACGTAGGCGATTTCCTTCTGCGGATCCCGGAAGGTGCTGGCCAGCATGACCAGCAGTTCGTTCTCGTCTGCCACTCGCATCACTCCGCGGGCGATCGCGGCGAAGTAGGGATCGCTCACGTCGTGGCAGATCACGCCGACGGTCCGGTGCGAGGCGCCGGCAAGCGCCTGCGCGTGGGCGTTCGGAGTGTAGGCGAGCTTCTCCGCGGCGGCGAGCACCCGCTCGTGCAGGTCGGGGCGCACCTTGGTGGTGCCGTTCAGTGCCCGGGAAGCGGTCGCCAGCGACACCTCGGCGGCGCGGGCGACGTCCTCGAGCGTCACATGCGGATGGCTGTCCATGCACAACTCCTCACGGCGGGCGAGGTTCCGAGCACTTCTTGACCAAGAAGGAACCCGTGCATACTCTACCTGAAAGCGCATTCAGAAAGCGCATTCACCCATCGGAACGGCGATCTCGATCGAGTGCCTCCCGGTCCGCCCACCATAGCGGAACCGGAGTTCGCCACGGCCACCCGGCGGATCCGCGAGCATCTCGGCGCCGCGACGGTGGCCGAGTGAACAGGAAGGAAGGACAGGAATGGCGGGACACGAGCAGCGGTCGATCGGGATCGTGATGAACGGGGTGACCGGGCGAATGGGTT
Source organism: Amycolatopsis aidingensis (assembly GCF_018885265.1). Lineage (GTDB taxonomy): Bacteria > Actinomycetota > Actinomycetes > Mycobacteriales > Pseudonocardiaceae > Amycolatopsis > Amycolatopsis aidingensis. The sequence goes on along the minus strand of NZ_CP076538.1, from coordinate 4,188,485 downwards.
ACCGGCAGCATCTCGTACGGTCCATTGTAGCCATCCGGCGGCAGGGCGGGTTACGGCTGGCCGATGGTACCGTGCTGCTGCCCGAACCCGTACTGGTGGGGCGGGACGAGGCCAAGCTCGCCGCGATCGCCGAGGAGCACGGCCTCGACCGGTGGACCACCGACCTGGACGAAGCGCTGGCCACCCCCGGGGCCGAGGTCTACTTCGACGCGCAGGTGACCAGCCGCCGTGAGGAGTCGGTGCGCCGGGCCATTGCGGCCGGTCTGCATGTCTACACCGAGAAACCGATCGCGGAGAGTACCGAGGGCGCGCTCGAGCTGGCCAGGCTCGCCCGTGCCGCCGGGATCTCCGCCGGCGTGGTGCAGGACAAGCTGTTTCTGCCCGGCCTGCGGAAGCTGAAGCGCCTTGTCGACGGCGGGTTCTTTGGGCAGATCCTCGCGGTGCGCGGCGAGTTCGGGTACTGGATCTTCGAGGGGGACTGGCAGGAGGCGCAGCGCCCGTCCTGGAACTACCGTGCCGCGGACGGCGGCGGCATCACCAGCGATATGTTCTGCCACTGGCGTTACGTGCTGGAGGACATCATCGCCCCGGTGCGCTCGGTGCAGGCGCTCACCGCCACGCACATCCCACGACGGGTGGACGAGCGGGGTGCCGGCTATGAGTGCACCGCGGACGACGCGGTGTACGGCGTGTTCGAGTTGGACGGCGGGATCGTCGCGCAGATCAACTCGTCCTGGGCGACCAGGGTGTTCCGAGACGAGCTGGTGGAGTTTCAGGTGGACGGCACGGAGGGCAGCGCGGTGGCCGGCCTGCGGCGCTGCCGGGTGCAGCACCGCGCGACCACCCCGAAACCGGTATGGAATCCGGACCTGCCCGCGGGTGAGGACTTCCGGGCGCAGTGGCAGGAGGTCCCGGACAACGAGGAGTTCGACAACGGATTCAAGCGGCAATGGGAGTTGTTCCTGCGGCACGTGGGTTCCGGAGAGCCGTTCCCCTGGGACTTCCTCGCCGGTGCTCGCGGGGTGCAGCTGGCCGAGCTAGGCCTGCGGTCGGCACACGAGGCACGCAGGCTGCCGGTCCCCGAGCTCGCGCCGTGACCCGCTCACCGGGTCCGTAGGCTGGGGGAGAGGTCCCGACGACTGGCTGGAGGAGGAACCGTGAAACTGGCGCGGCTCGGTCCGCAAGGTGCCGAACGGCCGGTGCTACTGGGCGACTCGGCGACCTACGATCTCAGTGGCCTCACCGGTGACCTCGACGGGCAGTTCTTCGCAGCCGACGGCCTGGTAGCGGTGCGCAAGCTGGCCGCCGCGGGTGATCTCCCCGAGCTCGCGGTGGCCCCGACCAGGGTCGGCCCGCCGATCGCGCGGCCGGGGGCGGTGATCGGTATCGGGTTGAACTACGCGGCGCACGCCGCCGAATCCGGCTCGCCACGGCCAGAGTCCCCGGTCATGTTCCTGAAGACGCCGAACACCGTGGGCGGGCCCACGGACGCCGTAGCCGTGCCGCCGGGCAGCCTGCGGATGGACTGGGAGGTCGAACTCGGAGTAGTGATCGGGAAGCGAGCCAGCTACCTGGACTCACCCGAGGACTCCCTGGCCCACGTGGCCGGCTTCGTGCTGGCCAACGACCTTTCCGAACGGAACCACCAGCTGGTCGACTCGGGCGGCCAGTGGAGCAAGGGCAAATGCGCGCCCGGGTTCACGCCGACCGGCCCTTGGTTGGTCACCCCGGACGAGGTCGATCATCGCCGGTTGCGGCTGCGCAGCTGGGTGAACGGGGAGCCGCGGCAGGACTCCAGCACCGCGGACATGATCTTCGACGTGGGATTCGTCGTATGGCACCTCAGCCAGTATCTCGCGCTGGAGCCGGGTGACCTGCTGCTCACCGGCACCCCGGAGGGCGTGGCGCTGTCCGGCCGGTTCCCGTATTTGAAGGTCGGCGACGTGGTGGAACTGGAGGCGGAGGGGCTTGGCAGGCAGCGCCAGGAACTCGTGGCACGGTAGCCAGCGCGGCCGAGCCGGCGACGGTAAGGGCCAGACGTTTCCTCAGTACGCATCGCTGACGGCGCCCTTATCCAGCCTCATGTCAAGGAGCCGGAGGAATGTTTCTTCACCGACGACGGGGATTCCGTGCTGCCGGGCGTCCTTTGCTTTGCCGGAAAGCGAATCGGGGTCAGCCGCGACGAGGACCCGGGTTCGCTTGCTCACGGCCGTCGTGACCCTGAGGCCGGCCGCCGTGATCTGCTCCCGGATCTCCTCCCGGTCGCGTCGCATCGTACCGGTCAGGACGATCTTGTCTCCCGGGCGGAGTACCAGCCCGCCGACGCTGACCGTCGCGGTGATCCGGTCGATACCGGGGGCTGCCGGGGCATTCCGTTCCTGCTCGAGTACCGCGTCGACGCTGTCGTGGTCGAGGCCGAGCAGAGCCGCGACCGCGTCAAGGTCCCGGCGTTCGTCCTCGGTGATGACGCCGTCCTCCCATCCGGCACGTGCCAGGGCACGCAGGTAGGTCCGGTGGGCGGCGAGGACGTCGGCCTTGTGCAAGCCGAGTTCCTGGGCGATGTCGAGCAGCGAGTCGGCCTCGGTGGCCGAGATCTGCCGATCGAGCAACGCGCCGTCCAACATGGCGAAGTAACCGTCGACTGCTGGTTGTGTGTCCCGGGGGATGCGTTCGACCAGGCGGGCCAGGAAGTGCGGCTCGACCTGTCCTGCGGGCATGCGGCGTACCGGCGTTACCTGGCGATGGTCGAGGAGGGGCCATTGCCACGCCGCAGTCCGCAGCTGGTCAGGGGTCACCTCGACCGCCGTCGGCTCCCGAAGCATCATGTGCTGGAACAGAAAAGCGGCGGCCATGGCGTCGTCACGGGCGGTGTGCCAGCTCATTTCGGGCAGACCCGCCGCAGCGCAGCAGTCGATCAGTGAACGACGTGACCCGGGTAGCGCCACACCGGCGGCACGCATGGTGCACAAGCCCGCATCGGGATGCAGCGGAACCTCAATCCCCATTCGTTCGAACTCGGAACGCAGATGCATCGCATCAAATGGCCAGTTGTGTGCCACCACCACCCGGTTTCGGAGCCGTTCGGCCACGTCACCCGCGATCTGTTCAAAGCGGGGCGCCCGTCGAACGTCCGCGGCGCGGATTCCGTGCACAGCCTGCGGCCCGAGGTCCCGATCGGGATTGACTAGAGTCGACCATTCGCCGGTCACCGTTCCGGCCAAGTCCAGCTGGATGATCGCGATCTCGGCGATGCGGTGCCGGTAACCGCTGAACAGACCTGTCGTCTCGGTGTCGACGACCGCGTAGCCGGCCGGCGCCGTCACAACGGCAGCCTGTTCGCGCCCGCCGTCCGCACCGCGGCCAGCCAGGACGGTGGGAGCGCCTCGGCTTTGCCGTGAGCATCCCGCACGTAGGTCCTGCGGTTCTTGACCTGCTCGGTCTCACTCCAGACCTGAACCAGCCAGTACAGCACCCGGCAGACCACGAGTGCCTCCGCGACCACGGCGGTGCCTGCTGTCCTCCCGGTCCTGGACAAGCGACGGATACCCTCGAATTCTTCGGGCACCGAGCTCGCGGCGAAGTCCTGTGTCCATTCCAGGGGTGCCGCGCTTCGCCCGCCGTCCCTGACCGCCGACACGGTCGATTCGTAAACCGATCGACGTGTCATGATCTCCCCGAAGGCCTGCATCGGTGAGAAGATTTGGCGCTCCCACCACGGCTCGGTGGCCAGGTCGGCGGTGGCGACCAGACGTTGCACGACGTCGTTCACATCCTCTGGCCGTCGCGCGGTGAGCGCGCGCCGTTCGAGCAGGCCAACGAGTTGTCGCGCGGTATCTTTCGACGCGAATGCCTCATCTTGGGAGAACACCCAGGCCCCGGTTCTGGTGCCCTGCGGGCTGACATGCCATAACGCCACAGCGTCGCCATCGTCGTCCGCACCCAATGCCAGCACGGCGCTGCCGGGTGCTCCGACGTGGGTCGCAACGTTGACGAAGCCGTGCTCTGGTTCGGTAGTAGTAGCAGCCATATCCAGCTTTCTCAGTCGGCGCGTTCCATCAGCATGTCGTGACACGTTCCGATGCGTTACAGCTCGGGCAATCGTGGTCGCCGCAATGCCGAAGGATGTCAGTTGCTGTGTTGGCGCCGTGTGACCGGTGCAGATGAGGGGACGGGTTTTGGTTGTGGTTGTCCAAGCGCGGGGTTGGTTGCGGCGGTGCAGGCCGGACGTTGGCGTACGTCGTCGTGTCGCCAGGATTGCCTCGATCAGTTGACTGGTGACGCGGCAGCTGGTGGTGACCGCGTGGCAGGGCTGGTCAGGCCGGTCGGTGTGGACGCCGGGCCAGACGGTTTGGCGCGCGTCGGTGAGTTCGCGGATGTGGTCGGCGGGCAGGGGGCCGTAGCCGGGTGGATCGCCGGGGGAGGTCGTCCAGGCCGAGGACGTCGGTGGCGTTGTCGGTGAGGTAGCTACGGGTCTGGACGCGGTCGCGGTGGGTGCCGATGATGAGGTCGCGTAGGGCGTCGGCGCGGCATTGGTTCCAGGTGCGTCGGTCGCCGGGTGTTCGGGTTTGCTGGCCAACGAAGTCGATCAGGCTGTCGATGGCGATGGCGTCTTCGGCGGGAAGGTAGGCGTGTAGCCACCACATCTCGCCTTTGTCTGGTTGGAGGTTGACCCCGCGTTGTTCCCGGCGGGCTTCGGTACGCTTCCGGGCACCGTCGGGGTCGGCTTCGATGATGGTTCTGCGGAGTAGGTCGTAGAGCTGGCGCGGGTTCTGGTCGCAGGCCTGCGGGAGGATACGTTCGTCGACGTGGCGGGCCTGCTCGTCGGTAAGTGGTGTGGTGGCGCGGTCGATTTGCCGGGCGCGGGCGAGATCGAGGTTGCCGGTGGCCAGAGCCTGCCGGGTTCGGGGCAGTCGGGTGTGCAGAGTGTGGGCCAGCGCTAGGTCGCCACCTGCTTTGGCTCGGGTCATCTTCAGCTCTGCCGCGAGGAATCCCGGTACCCGTGGGTCGCCGGCGCGCAGGGTGGCGAAGCGGTGGATCGCGTTGAGGCGGGCGCCGTCGAGCATGGCTTGCATGCGGGTGATGCCGTGGAGGAAGGCGAGTGCCTCCTGTTCGCTGAGGTCGTCGGTGGGGGTGTCGAGGAACTCGTCCGTCGTCCACCCTGGGATGTCGGTGTTGAGGTTGGGTTCGTTCACGGGGTTCGAGCGTACGCCGAAAATATCTGATGTGAATTGACGAGAATTCGCACCACTCGATCGGGTTCTATTTCGGTAGTGAATGGACCGTTCGCGCCGTTATGGTGTTGATTCTGGGGCGTCCCGCCCCAGCGCGGTGCAGATGCAGACCTTGTTGCCGTCCGGGTCGGCCAGCACGATGAACGCTGGGGCACGGCGGTCGTCGACGACGGTCCCGCCTGCGGCGACCGCTGCGGCGATGCGCCGATCGGCGGCTTCCGGTGGGACCGTGACGTCAAGGTGGAAGCGCTGCCGATCAGGCGCGGTCGAGTCGGTGACCTGAAACCACAATGGTGGGAGTTCCCCCGCCGGGTCGATGACGTCGCCGCCCGCGTCGTCACCATCACCGTCAAGAATGGCCGCCCAAAACGGCAACACCATTTCCGATGCAGGTGTGTCCAGGGCCAGTTCCAGCACCCGTACCTGCTCTGGGCGCGGAGTGAGCCCGTGCTCGGATGCGAGCGCGCTGATCCGTTCGGCTAGCTGGACGTCCCGTTCGGTGACCCCGTCAACGTCAGGACTGCGCAACACGAGCTGGACATGTCCTGCGCGCAGATCGACATCGGGATGATGGCCGACCGTGTCGGAAAGTTGCCCCAGTGCCGCAACGAACGCGAACCCTGCTGCGAACGAACTGGTCTCGAACCGAGCACGCAGCGCTCCCAGCAACCACCGCCAATCCGCCAGATCGACCTGCCGGACACCGAGACGAGCGATCTTCTGCACCATTTCTCCACGATAGGCCACGATTCCGTCGCCGGATGGCGCTAACCGCCGAGGATCTTCAGCATCTGCTCGATCTGCGCCGTACGGGACTGCACGATGCGTTCGGCGAGGTTCTTGGCTTCCGGGTTCTCGCCCTCGTCGGCCTCTTTTCGAGCCATGGCCACGGCGTTGTGCTGATGACCGGTGAACACGTTCAGGAAGGTCGAGTCGAAGTCCTCGTCCGCCGTCCGGGCCAACTCCTCGATGACCTCGGGGTCTGTGGTGTGGATATCTGCGTGCTCGGAGTGTTCCGCGTGCTCAGCGGACTCCGAGGGCGCAGAGTGGCCGGAGGGTGCGGAATGGTCGGCGGTGATCGGCTGGTTCCAGCCGCGCAGCCAGGTGGTCATGGTCTCGACCTCGTACTGCTGGGTCGCCTCGACGGCGCTCGCGAGCTGGCGCACCTCGGCGCTGCCCGCACGCTGCTTGGCCTGGCGCACTATGTCCAAGCCTTGCTGATGATGCGGGATCATCATCTGCAGGAACTGCACGTCGGCGTCGTTGAACCGCGCCGAGGCCGGCTCGGCCGGTGGAGGCGGTGCCCCGGTGGGTGCCGTGCTCCCCGGAGGCGTCGCAGTGGGGGCGTCAGTGGGCGCATTGCCGCAGCCGGTGAGTACCACCATGGCCGCGGCGACGAGGACGAACAGGACAGAGCGCATGGTCGCCTTGTTTCCCGCGACGGGCCCGCGCCCGGAAGGGACGCGGGCCCGCGGCGAACTCAGACCTGTTGCCACAGGGCGGGGGTGCTGGCGGGCTCCCAGCCTGCGATGGCGGTGTGTGCCTGGCGGCAACGGTAGGTGGTGCCGTTGTAGGTCACCTCACTACCCACCTGGTAGTTCGTGCCGACCTCCCAGGTGCCGCTGCTGGGCGGAGGAGTGGTGGTCGTGGTGGGCGGCGGGGTCGTGGTCGTGGTGGTCGGCTCCGGGTCCGGGTCGCCACCGCCGCCGTTGACGTTGAGGTCGATGCAGGCGTAGAAGGCGTTGCCGGTGTCACCGATGTTCCACACCGCGAGCACCTTCTGCCGACCGCTCACCCCGCCGAGGTTGACGTTGTGCGAGATGGTGGGGGGCGGCTGCTGGCCGTTTCCGTCGAACTCGGCGATCTTGCGGCCGTTCAGGAAGTACTGGTAGTTGGCGGTGGCATGCCGCGCGGTGAACGTCCACTTGAACGTTACCGAGTTGCCGACCGAGGTCGCGCGCCAGCCCTTGCTGTCGTCGTCCAGCTCGGCGAACCGGGAGTTGCCACCGCTGCAGCTACGCAGGCCCTTGGGACCCTCGACGCTCTGCGGCTCCCACTTGATCGAGCCACAGGGCACGGTGCCCTGTGCGCACTGTGCCTGCCTGCTCGGCGGCGAGGACACGTAGCCGTGCGCGTTGGCCACGCCCGCGGGTAGCGCGACCACGATCAGCGGGGCGACGCCCGCGCCGGCAGCGGCCACCGCGAGCTTCTTCTTCAGGTTCATCTCAGCTCCTTCTCGGACACATCCACAGTTCCCAGGCGAGCGCAGGGACTCGCCGCAGGGCGGGAAAAGGGAATGAGGTACGGCAAGCGGTCGTGACCGAGGATCGGGCCCACGGCCGGGTTCCGCCCCCTCGATGAGGCGTGTCAGGGATACATCCGTCTTCCCCTTGATCTCGGTTGTGAGCAGGGCGAGAAAGGGTTGCGCTTGCCGATGTGGTCTAGACCATAGTGTGCTAACTGGCTCCTGGTCAAGCGTGGCCCTCGCGGTCCCGCGGCCACGGTCTGCTCAGCGGACTCGCCCGCTCGGCTAGGCTGCGCGGTGATGATCTACTTCGCCGGCAACACGCAGCCCGGATCGTGGAGGCACCGGTGATCGTGGCCGTACTGGGCGGCGGGAACGGCTCCCATGCCACCGCCGTCGATCTGACCCTCCGTGGGCACGAGGTCCGCTGGTGGCGCAGGCGGGCCCCGTTGCCACCGGGCGGGAGCGTGCGGTACGTGGCAGGGGAGACCAGCGGCGAGGTCACGGTCGCACTGGTGACCCACGACCTGAGCGCCGCGGTCGCGGGCTGTGACCTCGTGGTCGCGCCCGTGCCCGCCTCGGCGCAACCCGAGTTGCTGGACGCACTGGCCCCCGTGCTCGAGCCCGGGCAGGCGGTGGCCTTCACCCCGGGTACCCTCGGCACCTGGTTCGGCGCACGGCTGCGGCCCGATGTGGCCTTTCTGGAGACCGGAACCCTGCCGTACCTTGCGCGCGTCACGGCGCCGGGCGAGGTCAGCATCCCGGTCACGGCCAGCCGGTTGCCGGTCGGCTCGATTCCCGGCACCGGCCCGCTCGCAGACCAGGCATATGCCCGCTTCGCCGCCGCTTTTCCGATGGCTGTGCGGGTACGCGACGGGCTGGATGCTGCCCTCGCCAACTGGGGTCCGGTCATCCATCCCCCGCTCATCGTGCACAACCTGGGGGCGATCGAATCCTTCGGCGACCGTTTCGACATCCACGCCGACGGCACCTCGCCCTCCGTGCTGGCCACGACCCGGGCCCTGGACACCGAGCGCATCGCCCTGCGCGAGCGGCTGGGGTTCGGCGAGCCGCACTGGCCGTTGCTGGACTACCACCTCGGCAAGGACACTTCGATGTACCCGCCGGACGCCAAGGCGCGGCTGCTGGCCTCCAACCTGTGGCGTGAGTCCGTGCACATCGAACACCGCTACGTACATGAGGACATCCGGTGCGGGCTGGTGCTGAACGTGGAACTCGCGCGGCTGGCTGGCGTCCCGGCACCGACCGGTGCCGCGATCCTGGCGCTGATGGGCACCGCGCTCGGCGAGGACCTGGTCGCCTCGGGGCGCGGCCCGGACCTGCTTGGTACCCGCGATCTGGACGAACTGCGCCGCGTCGCTCGCGCGGGCATGGCGACCAGCGAAAGGTGAGGATGCGTTACCTCCTGCAACTGCACGGGAATCTGCCGATCGAGGCCTACCCCAAGCTGGCCGGCAGGGCCGAGGAGCTGGGCTTCGAGGACATCACGGTGCACGACGTGCTGCTGCGCAGGCCGGTGTGGCCGGTGCTGTGCGACCTGGCCCGCGCCACCTCGCGGCTGCAGCTCGGGCCGAACGTCACGCACCCCTATCTCACCCATCCGGCGCAGCTCGCGGCGAACCTGGCCCATCTGGACGAACTCTCCGGCGGGCGGGCCGTGCTCGGGATCGGGCGTGGCTCGATGTACGAGCTGCTCGGTATGCGTAACCCGGCGACACTGGCCGGGGTGCGTGAGGCGATCGACGTGATCCGGGCGCTGGTCAGCGGGGACGGCGCAGGCTACCAGGGAAAGACCTTCAGCCTGGACGGCGCGGCGCGGTTGCGGTTCGGCACCGGTCGCCGGATCCCGGTGTACCTCGGCGCCCTCGGCCCCAAGGGCGCCGAACTCGCCGGGGCGCACTGTGACGGCCTGCGGGTCGCGGCGCAGTGGGATCCGGCCTACGCCGGCATGCTGGCCGAGCATGTCGCGGCCGGTGCGAAGCAGGCGGGCCGCGATCCCGCCGAGGTCGACTTCGTCGTGGAGAACTGGACCTTCGTACACCCGGACCGGGAGTACGCCCGCCGGGGCGCCCGGGGTGTGCTGGCCACGTTCCTGCCGCATCTCGGCCCGTTGCTGGACTTCCACCAGGTGCCGAAGGCCGAGGTGGAGGCGGCGCGGGCGGCCGTGCGGGAGGGGGCGACCGAACGGCTTGGCGAGATCAGCGACCGCACCGTCGACCTGTTCATGGCGGCCGGGGACGCCGAAGACCTGGCCACGGGCCTGGATCGGCTGGCCGAGGCCGGTTTCGGCGCGGTGTCCTTCTCCGGCGAGCTCGGTCCGGACACCGGAACCGCGCTGGAGCTCATCGGCGGGGTGCTGAACTCGCGGCACGAGTGATCCAGTACGCCTAGGCACCGGACAACCACAGGTCGCCCAGCGGCGGAGTCGTGGTCCGCGCCGGGACCGTCGGCACCGTGGCCAGCGGGGTGATCTCCGGCTCGCGGGCGTGCCGGCTCGGCCGGGCGGGCTCCGGCACCGGCAGCTGGCGTTCCAGCTCCTCGGCCCAGTGCAGCATCGCCTTCGGCCGGTCCCAGGTGCAGGCGCCGACCAGCTTGCCGGAGCGGACGTATCCGGTCACCCCTTCGGCCAGGCGCACCGTGTCTGTGCCGAGCGCCGGCAGCCCCACCGTCTGCAGCCGTACCTCGTACTGCCCGGACCAGGCCCGTGGTATCGGCGTGAATGGCCGCGCGCTCTGCTGTCCTGCCAGCAGGTTCTCCGCGGCCGCGCGGCCCATCTCCACGGCGTTGATCCAGTGCTCCACCCGCCGCGGCACCTCGTCGAAGCGCAGGTTCGGCCAGCGGGCCACATCCCCGGCCGCGACCACGTCGTTCACCCCCGCGGCGAACAGGGTCGCCTCGCACAGCACGCCATCCTCGAGTACCAGGCCCGAGCCACGCATCCAGTCGGTGGCCGGCACGCTGCCGATCGCGAGTACCACGCAGCTGGCGACCAGCAACCTGCTGTTGGCCAGGTGCAGCCCGATGCCGTCCTTCAGGTTGATCCAGTGCCGCACCGAGGTGCCAAGGGCGAGCCCGGCCCGGTGCTGGCGATGCAGCCTGGTCACCGCGGAGCCGACCGCGGTGCCCAGCCGGTCCAGCGGGGTGGAGGAGCGGCCCACGATCGTCACGTCCCTGCCGAGGTGGCGCATCGTGGCCGCGAACTCGCAGCCGATCAGCCCGCTGCCGAGCACCACGGCGGGTTTGCTGTTGCCCGCCAGCGCCCGCCGCACCGCGACCGCGTCCTCGACCGTCCGCAGCACCCGTACCCGCGGATCGTGCCGGGGAGCACCGGCGAGGTGCTTCGGCACCACCCCGGTCGCGATGACCAGCCCGTCGTAGCGCAGCTCCTCACCACCCGGCAGATGCACGAGTCGGTGGGTGGTGTCCAGCCGGGTGGCCATCGTGCCGAGCCGCCACCGCGCGTCGAGGTCGATATATGTCCGCAAGGCCAGGTCCGACTCCCTTGCGGTGCCACCGAGCAGCTGCTTGGACGCCGCGGGGCGGTGGTACGGCCGGCGGCGTTCGTCGCCGATGATCACCACTTCCCCGTCGAAGCCCAGCTCACGGAGTCTTTCGGCGGCGCGCAGCCCGGCCACGCCCGCGCCGACGATCACGATCCGTTCCGCGCTGTCGGTCATCCGTTCCTCCCTGGTGTGCGCGTGGCCGACAGCCCCCTCAACCGGCGAAACCGCTGCAAGCGGGCACAGTGAATCCACTATGGACCTTATGTTCCATAGTGGACGGTCTGGTCGCTCGGGGTGCGACGTTTGCGGGGCCTGCAGTGGGATATACGGCGGATGATCCGGTCTGGTTCAAAGAAATAATCTCGTGATATCGGTACTGGACACATAGCCCAGCACACCACAAGGATGTTCCCCGTGGCCCACCCAAGCCGGACACTCAACCCCGTGGTCCGTCAGTACGCCAGCGCGGCTGGCTCGGACGACCTCGTGCGGACCTTGTATCAGGAATTCGGCAGGCAGTTGATGGCGTATACGCTCAAACTGACTGGTCAGGACCGGCATTGGGCCGAAGACGTCGTGCAGGAGACGCTGATCAGGGCCTGGCGCAACGCGCACAAGCTCGATCGCAGACCTGACACGTTGCTGGCCTGGTTGTATACGGTGGCGAGACGCATCGTCATCGATGGCTGGCGAAGTCGAAAGGCCCGGCCGCAAGAGGTCGAGGAGGTCGATGCGGATTCGGTCGGGGTTCCCGACGAATCAGACAGAACACTGGCCGCACTCGTGGTGTACGAGGCGCTCAGTACCCTTTCACCGGAGCAACGTGATGCCGTATTGCAGACATACATCCGTGATCGAACCGTGAACGAGGCGGCGGTGTCTCTCGGCGTTCCGCCGGGTACGGTCAAATCGAGAATCTACCACGCCGTTCGTGCGCTACGTCGTGCGTTGCGAGATCGGGGGGAACGCGAGGATGGCCGGGACCAGCCACGCTGACATCGCCGCTTACGTGCTCGGAGTGCTCGATCAGCCGGACCATGTGGCGTTCGAGGCACACCTGATGGAGTGCGAGCGCTGCCAGGACGAGCTGCTCGAGCTGCAGGACGTGCCCTGTCTGCTGGACGAGGTCAAGCAGTCTTGGCCGACCACGCCGAAGGCGCCCGCGCCCCGCTCGCCGGACGACTGGACCCCGGAGACCAGCGGGCACGTGTCCCTGTTCTGAGCGCCTGAGCCCACGGGCGGCTCAGCCGGGGTCGCCGGTCAGCGCGTCCAGCCCGGTGCGCATCAGGTCGAGTTCCGCCCGGCCCCGACTAGCGTCGGCCATCCGACGCTGGTCGGCGGCGGTCACGCTGGCCAGGCACAGCGAGGCGGCCCGCGCTCCGAGCACCCGCGCGGCGACCAGTACGGCCGAGGTCTCCATGTCCACCGCGCGGACCCGGTACCGGGCCAGCTCCGCCAGGTGCGCCGATACCGCGGCCGCGCGTTCCGGGCTGGCGGCGACCATCTCGGTGTAGAAGCCGTCCTGGGAGGCGAACAGTCCGGACACCCAGGAGTGCGACGCGGCACTCAGCCGCTGCCGCGTCGCCGCGTACAGCCCGGCGTCCGGGACCGCGGGGAAGCCGGCCGGGGCGTAGCAGGCCGAGGTGGACTCGTTGCGTATCCCGCCCTCGGCCAGCACCAGGTCGCCGAGCCGGGTGCCGCCGACCGCCAGCGCGGTGCCCAGCCGGAGGAACGTGCGCACGCCGAGCGCGGCAAGCTCCTCCAGCACGAGCACGGCCGCCGGTGCGCCCATCCCGAATGCGGTCACGGTGACCCGTTGCCCGGCGTACCGGCCGGTCACCGTGGTCAGCCCGCGGTCGGTGTTCAGCAGGCGCGGTTCGGCGAGCAGTTCGGCGACCGCGGTGACCCGGCCGCGGTCGCCCACCAGCACGGCGCGCTCGCCGACGTCCTCCGGGCCGCACCGGAGGAACCAGGCCCTACCGGTCACCGGCTACTCCGTCCGGATCCGCAGGGTGGCCGGCAGGCGGCCGCGCAGCAGCCCAGTGGCCGCGTCCACCCCGTGGCGCACGGCCCGCTCGCCGTCCTCCGGCTGTTCGATCATGCTGGCCACCGTCGCCGCGAACAGCACGTCGCCGGCGCCGGTGGTGTCCACCGCGTCGATCGGGGTGACTGACAGCGCGCCCCGGTGCGCACCGTGCCAGAACCGGATTCCGGCCGCGCCGTTGGTCTCCACCAGCAGCGCCTCGGCCGGCGTCCGGTCGCGCAGTGTGCGCGGGGTCAGCATCCGCTCCAGGAAAACCCGCTCCCGCGCGCTGAAGGTGAGCACGCTGAGCCGGAACAGCAGGCGATGCACCAGCGCGGCGGTGTAGGCGTCCGGATCACCCTTGACTCCCCAGGCGAGCCGCTGCTCGGGGCGTAGCATTCGAAGTACGTCGATGGTGGCCGAGCGCGGGCCGACCAGCAGGCACACCCAGTCGCAGCCTGCCAGGACCTCCCGCTGTACCTCGGTGAGGCCGGTCGGCATCCGGTCCCCGGGGTCGTAGACCACCACCGTGTCGCCTTCGGGACCGTAGAACAGGTAGCAGGACGGGGTGCGTTCCCCGGCCGCCACCACTCCGGCGGTGTTCACCCCGGCGGAGGCCAGCCGCTCGGTGTACTCCTGGCCCAGGGCGTCCGCGCCGACCCAGGTCACCGCGCTGACGTCGAGGCCGGCCTCGGCCAGGCCGCGCGCGGCGTAGGCGATCCCGCCGATGTCCGGCCACGGGTCGGACAACCGTTCCCTGATCAGAGTGGTGCCGCGCGCCCCGCGGAACTCCTCGGTCGCCATCGCGTGGTCCACGCTGGCGTACCCCACTACCGCGACTCGTGTCGTCACAGGCTTTCCCATGCTTGTTCGAGTGAGACGACCCTGCCGAAGTACCGGTCGATGTCTTCCAGGCTGGCCTCGGCGAGGTGCGGACGGTTGGAGTTCGTCGCCTCCCTCGGCAGCTGCACCTCGTAGCCCGCGGCGAACGCGTCCTGCACGGTGGCGCGGACGCAGACGTTCGTCTTCACACCCGCGACCACCACCCTGGATATCCGCTGCTCGCGTAGCAGCAGGTCCAGGTCGGTGGCGTAGAAGGCGGAGTAGCGCCGCTTGGGCACCTCGATCTCGTCCGGTAGCCCGGCAGGCTCGAACCCCTCGACGTAGCGGGCCTGGTCGTCGCCGATCTCGCAGTGCCGCGGGAGCTTCTTGTGCTCGAAGTCCGCCAGCCCTGGATAGTGCCGCTCCACCGCGTGCACCACCAGCCGCCCCCGCTCCCGCGCCCTGGCCAGCAGCCCGCGCAGCGGGTCGAGTACCTCGGCCGACTCGGGGTAGTAGGCGGGTTTGCCAGGGGTGAAGAACGCCTCGAGCACGTCCACGAGGATCAGGGCGGTTCCTGGGGTTGCGATGATCAGCCTGCCCTTCGGGTTCGGCGACGACTTTCCCGGATGCCGGTTACCGCCAGTACCACGGCCACTACAAGATACGGCAGGGTCTGCAGCAGGTGCGCGGCACCACCCCCGGTCTGGAAACGGGCCTGACCGGCGTCGAACCCGGCGAACAGCAGGCAGGCCGCGGCTGTCGGCCACGGCCGGGACCTGCCGAAGTAGAAGGCGGCGAGCGCGATGAACCCGCGCCCGGCGACCATCTCGGTGTGGAACAGCCCGACCTGGCCCAGGGACAGCTGCGCACCGGCGACGGCGGCGAGTAGCCCGGCCAGTAGGCTGGAGCCGTCCCGGATCCGGGTGGCAGGCAGGCCGAGCGACCGCGCGGTCCGCGCACCGGCGCCCGCGGCCCGCAACCGGAGTCCGGCGCGGGTATGCCGCAGCAGCAGGCCCACCACGGGAACCAGCAGGACGGCGAGCCAGAACAACGGGTCCTTGCCGGAGACCAGCACGCCCAGTACCGGAACATCGGCGACGAGCGGCAGGTCCAGCCGGGGCAGCGGGTCCAGCCCCGGTACCCGCAGCGTCCCTGACACCTCGAACAGCTTGCTCAGCAGGTAGCCAGCGACCCCGGCGATCAGGATGTTGTACCCGAGACCGACCACGATCGGGTTCGCCCCGAGCCGGGTGATCGGCAGGGACATCAGCAGGCCGAGCCCGGCGCCGGTGGCGGCCGCGGCGGCGACACCGGCCAGCCAGTGGCTCGCCGCCCCGCTTGCCAGCGCCGCGGCGAGCGCGCCGGCGAGCATATGGCCCTCCAGCCCGATGTTCACGATGCCGCCGATCCGGTTGATCAGCCCGCCGGTGGCGGCCAGCGCGAGCGGGGTCCACAGCAGCAGTGCCGAGGCGAGCAGGGACTCGATCACCGCGTCACGTCCAGGGACCGGGCCCACCTGGCCACCGCGAAGATCATCACCGCTCCGGTGAGCACCTGCACGATGTCCAGCGGGATGTCGCTGAACAACTGCACGGTGGCGCCCGCGGAGGACATCGCGCCGAAGAACACGGCGCCGAGCGTGACGCCGAGGGCACCGTTGCGGCCGAGTAGCGCCACGGCGATGCCGGTGAAGCCGTAGCCGGGGGAGAAGCCCTCCACGAAGCGATGCACCACGCCGAGTGTGTGCACCCCACCGCCCAGCCCGGCCACCGCGCCGGACACCAGCATCGCGGCCAGCACCACCTTGCCGGTGCGGATGCCCTGCGCCCGCGCGAACTCCGGGTTGTGCCCGGTCATCCGCAGCTCGTAGCCGGGCACCGAGTAGCGGATCCAGCCCGCGTACCCGGCCAGCAGGGCCAGCCCGATCAGCACGCCCACGGTGAGGCCGGGCGGAAGCAGCACCGGCAGCCAGGCCTGCGGCGGCACCAGCGGGGTTGCCGAGTTGGCCACGCCCTCGGCCTGCAGGAAGGAGGTCACCAGCCAGCCGGCCAGGCCGAGGGCGATGAAGTTGACCATCAACGTGATGACCACCTCGTTCACCTCCCACCGGGCCCGCAGCCAGCCGGGGACCGCGGCGGCCGCCGTTCCGGCGGCGGTGCCCGCCGCCAGGGCGAGCAGTATCGCCAGCGGGCCGGGCAGTCCGGTCAGGTGCGCGCCCACGACGGCCGTGGCCAGGCCGCCGAGCACGAACCCGCCCTCGGCCCCGACGTTGAACACCCCCGCGCGGAAGGTGACCGCGGTGGCCAGCCCGGTGAACAGCAGCGGGGTGGTCGCGACCAGGGTGGCGGCGATCCGGTCGAGGTCGCCGAACGCCTCGCGCAGCAGCAGCGGGTAGACGGTGAGCGGGTTGTCCCCGGTGGCGAGCAGGACCAGCGCGCCGACCGCGAGTGCGGCGAGGATCGGGGCGAGCGCGGGCAACAGCCTGCCGGGCAGCAGTGCGCTCACCGGCCGCCGCCCCGGCCCAGCATCAGCTCACCGACGGCCGCTCGGTTGTGCGGTCCGCCGCCGGTCTCCCCGGCCACGCGGCCGCCGGAGAGCACCACGATCCGGTCGCTGAGCGCGAGCAGTTCGTCCAGTTCCTCGGACACCAGCAGCACGGCGGCGCCGTCGTCGCGCAGGGCACGCAGCCGCCGGTGCAGGAACGCGATGCCCTGCACGTCCACCCCACGGGTCGGGTGCGCCGCCACCAGCAGGCCGGGCCCGCGCGCCAGCTCGCGCCCGAGCACAAGCCGCTGCTGGTTGCCGCCGGAAAGGGTGCGCACCGGATCGGTGCGGCGGCCGTACCGCACCGCATACTCACCGGTGATCCGGTCGACCGCGGCGCGTACGGCGCCGCGGGCGAGCAGGCCCCGGCGGGAGACCGGTCCGCGGTGCGCGCCCGCGATCGCGTTGTCGGCCAGGGAAGCGTCCAGCGCCAGCCCTTCGCGGAGCCGGTCGGCGGCGATGTAGCCGAGCCCGGCCGCCCGCCGACCGGCCACCGTGGCCGCGGTGACGTCCTTACCGTGCAGCAGGATCCGGCCCGCGGTGAGCGGGCGCAGGCCGGTGACACAGCCGAGCAGCTCGTCCTGGCCGTTTCCGGCGACGCCGGCGATCCCGACGATCTCGCCCGCCCGCACCGTGCAGGACACCTCGTGCAGGCCCGGCGTTCCGGGGGCGGCCACGGCCGCCAGCGTCAGCGCCGGGCCACCCGGCCGGGCGGCCGGGGCGAACCCGGTTTCCGGTACGTGCTCGCCGACCGCCAGCTCGGTCAGCTCGCGCTGCCCGAGGGCGGCGGCCTGCACGGTGGTGACGGCCCTGCCGTGGCGCAGCACCGTGACCACATCCGCGATGTCCAGTACCTCGGTCAGCTTGTGGCTGATGAACACCACGGTGCGCCCGGCCGCGCGCAGCCCGCGCAGCAGCCGGAACAGCTGCCGCACCTGTTCCGGCGCCAGCGCCGAGGTGGGCTCGTCCAGGATCAGCACCCGGGCCGAGCGCAGCAGCCCGCGCAGGATGGCCACCTGCTGGCGCGCGTTCAGCGGGGCGTCCGCCGCCCGGGTGTCCCACGGCGGGTCGAGGCCGGACTCGGCCGCCACCCGGTGCGCCCGCGCCCTGGCGCCGCGCCAGTCGATGAGCGGGCCGCGCCGCGGTTCCGCGCCGAGAACCAGGTTCTCCAGCAGCGTGAGCTCGCCGACCATGGCCGGTTCCTGCTCCACGATGGCGATACCGCGTGCGGCCGCCTCGCCCGGGCCACGCAGCCGCACAGGTTCGCCGTCCAGCACCACGGTGCCGGAGTCGGGCTGGTCGAGGCCGGCAAGGATCCGCATCAGGGTGGTCTTGCCCGCGCCGTTCTCCCCGACGACGGCATGCACGGTTCCACTGTGGACATCCATGCTCAGGTCGTCGTTGGCGATCACCTGGCCGAACCTGCGGCACACGGCACGCGCACCGAGCGGGGCGGCCACCGTTCAGCCGGCCAGCCAGCTCGGGTAACCCTGGTCCACCACGTTCCAGACGTCCCGCTCGCCGCTGACGATCTCCTCGCGCAGCGCGTCGATCCGGGCGCGGACCCGCTGCGGGATGTCCTGCTTGGTGTGCGCGAAGTCGGTGAGCCCGACACCCCGTTCGGAAAGGCCGAGGTGGATGGTCTCCCCGCCGGGGAACCGGTTCTCGGCGAACATCCGCACCGTCCTGGCCACGGCCTGATCGCTGCGCTTGACCATGCTGGTGAGCACATGGCCCGGTGCGAGGTCGTCCTGGTTGGTGTCCACCCCGATGGCGTAGCGGCCCGCGTCGGCGGCCTCCTGGATCACGCCGGAACCGGTGCCGCCCGCGACCTGGAAGACGATGTCCGCGCCCTGGTCGTACATGGCCGACGCGAGCTGTTTCCCGGTGGCCGGGTCGCCAAAAGTGTTGCTGTACTTGACCAGGACCTCGACCTCGGGATCGGTTTCCCGCGCGCCCTGCACGTAGCCGGAAACGAACTTGTCGATGCCGACCGACTTGGTACCGCCGATGACGCCGATCTTCTTGTCCGGGTTGATCTTCGGGTTGCTGTCCTGGGTGGTCATCAGCGCGGCCAGCGCGCCCGCGAGGTAGGAGCCCTCGTGCTCGGCGAACATGATCGAGAGCACGTTCTCGCCCGTAACCTCGGTGTTCAGGATCGCCCATCGGACATCCGGATGTTCGGCGGCGACGGTGGGCAGGACCTCGCCGTGCGAGAACTCGAGGTCGATCACCAGGCCGAAGCCGGTGGTGGCCGCGCGGCGCAGGATCTGCTCGCCCTGCGCGACGATCTGCTCGGATTCGATCGGGCTGCCCTCGACGTCGTGTTCCGCGGTGGCTGATTCGAACCCGCGGAGCGCGAGATCGTTGTAGGACTCGTCCCCGATACCGCCCTGTGCGATCACCAGCGCCGCTTTGTCCCGCCCGTTCCCCGATTCCGTCGTGGTGGCGCAGCCTGCCGTCAGCAACAGGACGCACGCAACGACACCCAGAGTCTTATGCAAGGGAGGGCTATGCACAGCCGTAGGTTCGGCTACCGTCCGTACCTCACCTCGTATCCAGGCGCCCCGAGCCGCCCTCCGCAGGCTCCGGGCAGCCCCCGTCGCCTGGATTGTGCATAACCCTCCCGTTCTCATGGCCCCGGAATGTACACCCGGGCATCGGTCAACGATTAACCAGACCTGCCCGCGGTCCGGGGGTGAATGCCTCGTTATCGGTGCGACCAGCGATCTTTCGGAATGCGATTATTCCGCCAGGTCACCGCCGGATGATGGGCTTTGCAACGGATTGGCAACCGGCTTGACAGTACCTGTGGTCCGGACCACGCTCTACGTCCATTGGTCTACACCACTTAGACAACTACCCGGCAGTGGTCCGGGCGAGGAGGGTGGCAGGAGTGAAACGTTGGGTGAAGGGCGCGGTATCGGCTGCGGCGGTGGCGATGCTGGCCACCGGTTGTGCCGGTTCCGGCGGCGACGCGGGTGGCGAGGAGCCGGGGGACGGCCCGCGCACGCTGACCGTGTGGATGATGGAGGGCTCCGCGCCGGAGACGCTCACCGATGAGCTGCACGGCGAGTTCGAGGGCGCCAACGAGGGGGTCACGGTCAACTACGAGGTGCAGCAGTGGAACGGGATCCAGGAGAAGCTGACGACCGCGCTGGCCGGGGACAACCCGCCGGACGTGATCGAGCTCGGCAACACCCAGACCCCGCAGTTCGCCGCCGAGCAGGTGCTGACCGACCTTTCCGGCTCGGCCGCCGAGCTGAACGAGTCGGAGTGGCTGGAGGGCCTGCGGGCTTCCGGTGAGTACGACGGCAAGCAGTACGGGATGCCGTTCTTCGCCGCCAACCGTGAGGTGTTCTACCGCGAGGACATGTTCGCCGAGGCCGGGATCAGCGGGCCGCCGAGCTCACGGGCCGAGTGGCTGGACGCGATCACGAAGCTGAACGAGAAGTTCGGCGACGACCCCGAGTTCCAGTCGCTGTACATGCCTGGTCAGAACTGGTACACGCTGCTGTCCTTCATCTGGGACGAGGGTGGCGAGATCGCGCAGGCCACCGACGGCGGCTTCCAGGGCACGCTGGACTCGCCCGAGGCCAAGGCGGGGCTGGCCTTCTACCAGGAGCTGGTGGAGTCCTCCGGCACCACCGCCCCGAAGGATGCCGACGAGCAGACCCCGGCGCAGTCGGGGATCTACGGCCAGGGCAAGGTCGCGATGTTCATCGGCCTGCCGTGGGAGATGGCGGAGGTGGCCAAGGACGCCCCGGACATCGAGGGGAAGACCGGAGCCTTCCCGATCCCCTCGAAGGTCGCCGGTGAGAACGCACCGGTGTTCCTCGGTGGCTCCAACCTCGCCATCCCGGCCAACAGCAAGAACCCGGAACTGGCCAAGGAGTACCTGAAGCTGATCAGCAGCGCCAAGTACCAGGGCAAGATCGCCGAGGGCGGCATGGTGCCCGGCACCTCCACGGACATCAGCGCGCTGGAAGCCGACCCGTTCGGCAAGGCGATGGCCGAGGCGGCACAGAACGGGCGGGCCGTTCCGGCCAGCCCGGAGTGGGGCAGCATCGAGGCCGGGCAGAATCCGCTGAAGGACATGCTGACCGCGGTGCTGACCGGGGCCAAGGACATCGACACGGCCACGGCCGACGCCAACTCCGCGCTCACCAGCGCGCTGGCCGGCTGAGCCGCCGCACTGGGCCGATATGACAACGGTACTTCCCACGGTGCCGGCGGGTGAGCACCCGCCGGCACCGTCCGGTGGCCGCAAGGCACGCTCGGTGTTCCGGCGGCTCACCGGCGAACGCGCCGCGCCCTACCTGCTGCTCGCGCCCGCGGTGATCGTGCTGGCGGCCTTCCTCGGCTGGCCTGCGATACAGGTGGTCGGGATCAGCCTGCGCAGGCTCGACCTCGGTGCGCTGGTCCGCGGCGAGGTGATCTGGGTCGGGCTGGCGAACTACCAGGAGATTTTCGCCGACCCGGAGTTCTGGACGATCACCTTGCGCACGCTGGCCTTCACCGCCACCTGCGTCGGCGGGGTGATGTGCTGTGCCCTGCTGATCGCGCTGCTGATGCGACATCTGCCACCTGCCGTCCGGATCATCCTGCAGGTGACCCTGGTACTGGCCTGGGCGATGCCGATTATCGCCTCCACCACGGTGTTCCAGTGGATGTTCGACCAGCAGTACGGGATCCTGAACAAGACCCTGGTCAAACTGGGCTTCGAGAGCTTCGCGGGCTACTCCTGGTTCTCCGACGGGGTGAGCACGCTGGGCGTGATCAGCCTGTTGATCATCTGGCAGGCGGTCCCGTTCGTCACCTTCACGTTGTACGCGGGGCTGCTCAGCGTGCCCAAGGACCTGTACGAGGCGGCCAGCATCGACGGGGCCCGGCCGTCCCAGGCGTTCCGCGCGGTCAGCTGGCCCGCGCTGCGGCCGCTGATCACCTTGACGACGTTTCTCTCCGTGCTGTGGAACTTCAAGGTGTTCGCGCAGGTATGGGCCATCCGGGAGGGCGGCCCGGACGGGGAGAGCACCACCCTGCCGGTACTGCTGTACCTCAAGGGGATCGCGGACAGCCGGTTCGGGGTGGCCTCCGCGGTGGCCACCCTGATGGTGCTGCTGCTGGTGGTACTCACCGCGCGGTACCTGCAACTGCTGTTGCGGACCAGGGAGGGACAAGCATGAGCAGCCTGTTGTCGCGCCGGACCAGGCCACGGCGGATCCTGCTGGGCGGCATCGGCCTGCTGGTGGCCGCGGTGTTCGCCTTCCCGACGTACTGGATGATCACCAGCGCGCTCAAACCGCGGCTCGAGGTGCTGTCCGCGCAGTACGACCTGATTCCGCTCTCGGTGTCCCTGGACAACTTCGGCACCGCGATCAGCAAGCCGGGGTTTACCACCTACCTGACCAACAGCCTGATCGTGACCCTCGGCGCGGTCGCCTGCTCGCTGGTCGCCGGCCTGCTCGCGGCCGTCCCGCTCGCCCGGCTGCGGTTCCGCGGGCGCAAGGGTTTCGTGCTGCTGGTGCTGGTGGCCCAGCTGGCGCCGCTGGAGGCGCTGTTCATCCCGATGTACCTGCTGATGAAGGATCTCGGGCTGCTGAACACGCTGCCGTCTTTGTTGTTGGTGTACTTCGCCACCACGCTGCCGTTCACCGTCTGGACCCTGCGCGGCTTCGTCAACGGGATCCCGGTCGAGCTGGAGGAGGCCGCGATGGTGGACGGCTGCGGCCGCTGGGGAGCCTTCCGCAGGGTGACCCTGCCGCTGCTCGGTCCCGGGCTGGTAGCGACCTCGGTGTTCGGTTTCATCACGGCGTGGAACGAGTTCCTGTACGCCTTCGTGTTCATGCGCGACTCGTCCAAGTACACCCTGCCGGTGTGGCTGGAGTCCTTCCAGACCGCGTTCGGCACCGACTGGAGTGGTGCGATGGCAGGTGCCGTGCTCTACTCCGTGCCCGCGCTGGTGTTCTTCCTGCTGGTTCAGCGCAAGCTGGTCGCGGGTGGTACCGCCGGAGCTGTGAAAGGATGACAAGTGTCCGTTGTGGATGGTGAGCTGCGTGAGCTCGCCGCGGGGGTCCTGCTGGCGGGGTTCGACGGCATCGAGGCGCCGGACTGGGTGCTGGCCGCGCTGGAGCGCGGGCTTGGCGGCGTGGTGCTGTTCGCCCGGAACGTGGTGGACGACCAGCAGGTGGCGGCGCTGACCGCGCGGCTGCGCAGCGGGCGCGACCGGGTGGTCATCGGCATCGACGAGGAGGGCGGCGACGTCACCAGGCTGGACGCGCGGACCGGGTCCATGGTGCCGGGCCCGCTGGCGCTCGGTGCCGTGGCCGACCCCGGGCTCACCGGCCGGGTCGCCGCGGGGCTCGGCGGCAGGCTCGCCCGGTGCGGGATCACCCTGAACCTCGCGCCCTGTGCCGACCTGACTCTCGCGCTGGACGACCCCATCATCGGGGTGCGTTCCTTCGGCTCCGATCCCGCGGCCGCGGCCGAACAGGTGGCTGCCTTCGTGTCCGGACTGCAAGGACATAGCGTCGCCGCCTGCGCCAAGCACTTTCCCGGGCATGGATCCTCCACAACGGACTCCCACTTCACGCTCCCGGTGCTCCGGCGTACCGACGCGGAACTGCGCGCGACGGAGCTGGTCCCGTTCGGCGCGGCCGTGCGGGCCGGGGTGCGCGCGGTGATGCCGGGTCACCTGGTGGTTCCGGACTGGGGTGACGAGCCGGCGACCCTGAACCCGAAGGCGATCACCGGGGTGCTGCGTGGGGAACTGGGTTTCACCGGCACGGTGGTCACCGACGCGCTGGAGATGGGCGCCGTGGCCGGGGAACTCGGCAGCGTGCCGGGATTCGCCGCGGCGGCCGTGCGGGCGCTGGCCGCCGGGGCGGACGCGCTGTGTATCGGAGGAGAGGTCGCCGACGAGGCGGCCGTGACCCGGGTCGTGGACGCCATCGTGCGGGCGGTCCTGGCAGGCGAGCTGGCCGGGGACAGGCTCGCCGAGGCCGCGGCCAGGGTCGCCGAACTCGGTACCGCACCGGCGCCGGCCGGGGACAGTATCGACCCCGGGGCCGGGTGGTCGGCAGCGCGCGGCGCGATCCGGATCCGTGGCCAGGCCGGGCTGACCGGACCGCCACTGGTCGTGGACCTGCGGGTGGCGCCGAGCATGGCGGCCGGCGCGGTGCCGTGGGGACTCGGGCCACACCTGGCCGAACTGCTGCCGGGAACCCGCACGATGAGCGCGGCCGTCGCGGAGCTGGACGCGACGGCGCTGGCGGCGCAGGCGCGGGGCGGCGACGTGGTGGTGACGACCAGGGACGCGCACCGGCATCCGGAGGTGACCCGGCTGGTCGCCGAACTGGTCGCGCTCGGCGCGCGGGTCGTGCACGTGGAGACCGGGATTCCGGGACCGGACCTTGGGGCGGGTTGCCGAGTGGACACGCATGGCGGCTCCCTCGTGAGCCTGCGCGCCGCGGCCGAGTTACTCGCCGGGAGGTCCTGACCCGGGACCAGCGCGCCTTCCGGATCAGGCCGGGGCGGTGTCCCGGTTCGGCAGGTGGACGAGAATGAGGCCGACCGAGGCGAGCAGGACGTTCCGCATGGCCGCTGCCAGCCCGTTCCAGTCGGCCGACTGCCACATCTGGAACCATTCGCCGCCGATGGCGATGAACCCGCCGCCGAACAGCACCAGTTGCATGAGCCAGCCGAGAGTGGACAGGTGGCGGGCGGTGCTCGTGGCGGCGCGGCCGGCCAGCACGCGCACCCAGGCGACGAACCCGGCCAGCAGCGCGACCGTGGTGAGCGCCTCCCAGCCGATGATGGCGATATAGGTGATGTCCGCAAGGACCGGGTCGGTGATCGCCCGCCACATCAGGTTCGCTGACTCGAACGTGGTGTCCATGGCCAGCACGTGCCGGACGAATGCCTGGTTGGTGCCGAAATCGGTGACATTGTTGAGGACGACCAGTCCCATGTACCCGCCGGTGATCGCGGTGAGTACCGCGAGGACCATGTGCGGGCTGCCCAGTCTGGCGAGAAGACGCATGCCGGGAAGGCTACCGACGAGTTGGTATTTACGTCAGTTTCTCCCGGGGTTATCGTACGCGGTAGACTGGCCGAAGAAGTATCCACCGTGGTCCCGGCCGCGCTGATTTGTCTGCCGATTGCTAGGATATAGCTCGACTATTGGCTTTTCCCCTCGAACGGAGTGGGCGGATGACTGCGGACCGGGCGTTCGATGCGCTGGCCGACGAGGTGCGACGGGAGATTCTCTCGGTGCTCGCCCGGCACGGCGAGTGCAGTGCCGGGGATATCGCGGCCAAAGTCGGGCGGGTCGGCAGGACCACGGTCTCCAGTCATCTGCGGGTGTTGCGTACCTCCGGTGTGGTGGTCGAGCGCAAGGCGGGGCGCAACCGGTACTACTCGCTCGACTCGGCAGGCCCGGCACGGGAGGCGCTGACCTTCTTGCAGGAGCTGTTTCAGTCCTCGCTCACGGATCTGAAAACGAGCGCCGAAACCGCGCCCGCCGAACCGTTGCCCAAACATTCCGGAAAGGCTGGGTAGAAGTTTGGGCTCGGTGGTGCTCTCGGCCGAGGAGTCGATCGCGGCCACCCCGGACGAGGTGTTCAGCCTGTTCGGTACCGGGCGGGGGTCCGGATGGGTCTTCGACGCCGAGTGCGACCGGCTCGCCCTCGGCGCGGCGGTGACGTTCCACCTGCCGGTCGGCCGTGGCCGGCACGGCTACACCGTGCAGATACTGGGCCGGATCAGCGGGCTCGTCCCGGGGCGGCGGATCGTGGTGGCACACGACGAGCCCTGGCGCGGCAGCCTGCGGGTGGGCTTCGAGCCCGCCGCGGCCGGCTGGACCACCGTGCGGCTCACCGCGCAGGTCGAGGACGGCGGAGTCGAATGGCTGGCCCGGCGCTGCGGCTGGCCTGCCGCGGAGCCGGAAGAGGACGGCACCCACCGGATCGGCCTGCTCACCAGCCAGTCCGGGCCCGCGGCGGTGTCCACCATCGGTTGCGAGCATCTGGCGGAGCTCGCGGTGGAGGAACTGAACGCCGAGGGCGGCCTGCACGGCAGCCGGGTGCGGCTGCTCGTCGGCGATGACGCGACCAGCCCCGAGGTGGGCGCCATGGAGGCGCGCCGACTGCTGCGCGCGGGCTGCCGGGTGCTGATCGGCAGCGTCACCTCGGCGACGTTCACCGCGGTGCAGCACGCGGTCGAGGACCAGGGGATCCCCCTGGTGCATGCGGTGATCAACGAGGGCGGCGCGGGGCCGGGCCACGTCTTCCGGCTCGGCGAGCGGCCCGGCGACCAGCTGCGCGCGGCGGTCGTGCCGTTCATGCGGCACACCGGGGCGCGGCACTGGTTCCTCGTCGGGGACGACTACTCCTGGTCGCACGGGGCACATGCGGCGGCGCGGGCGGTGCTGCCCGAACGCGGCAACGTGATCGTGGACGAGCGGTACGTCCCGCTGGGCACGCGGGACTTCACCGCGGTGATCGAGGAGATCATGCGCTCGGGTGCGGACCTGGTGCTGTCCACCCTGGCCGGAGCCGACGAGGTCGCCTTCCAGAAGCAGAGCCTCGCGATGGGCCTGCGGGACCGCTGCCGCACCCTGTCCCTGCTGCTGGACGAGTCGACCCGGGAGCGGATGGGTGATCGCGCCGCCACCGGCCTGTGGACCTCGCTCGGCTACTTCCAGCAACTTCCCACCCGGCGCAACCGGGAACTGCTCGCCAGGTACCGGGAGGCATTCGGCCGCTGGGCGCCGCCGGTGTCCTCGATGTCGGCCGCGGTGTACGAGACGGTCCTGCTGTACGCGGCGGCGGTGCGCAACCTGCGCGGCGACCGGCACGGGGTGGCGGGCGAGCTGCGGCGGCTGCGCGCCGATCTGCCCCGCGGGGAGGTCGAGCTGGCCGGACCGCACATGCTCCGGCAGCGGCTGCACCTCGCCGAGGCCCGGCCGGGTGGCTTCCGGGTACTCGATACGCCGTTCTGACCCCTCGGAGTTACGCCAAAAGTGTCAACGTGACGACACTCGTTGACGTATTGCCTGGCTACTCCGTAGCCTTTGACCCTCATTGCGTACCTGTGGTTGCGGTAGCTCCGGTGTGAGGCGGGTGAGTTGAGCGCACGAATGGAGTTCACGGCGAAGGTGTCCGAGACGGCGGCCGTGGCGACACGGGTCTACACCACCTGGTTTCGCTGCGTGCGGGACGGCAGGGACCACGCCGTGACGGATGAGGAGTTCGCGGCGTCGACCGCGCCGTTTCCCGGGCACTACCGCGCCATCTGCGACCATCTCGTGCAGATCGCTCCCGCGGTGGCGCCCCCGGGGCAGGCCTGCGCCCGGTGCGTGGACGTGCTACGCGCGGCGCGGCCGGTCGAGCCGGTGCAGGAGGCGGCACCGGGCCTGCTGGCCAAGTTGTTCCGCAGGCCCCGCCCGCCGCGACCGCGGACCGGGAGCTGATCCCGCCCGCGCACCACGCGATCACCTAGCCTTGCCGGATGGACTTCGCGGACTATCGCCGATATGACGCCGTCGGCCTGGCCGGCCTGGTCACCAGGGGAGAGGTGTCCCCAGCCGAACTGCTCGAGGCGGCGATAGCCCGCGCCGAACGGGTCAACGGCGAACTGAACGCGATCGTGCGGCCGATGTACGAGGTGGCTCGCGCGCGGGCCACCGGCGAGCTATCCGGTCCACTCGCCGGGGTGCCGTTCCTGATCAAGGATCTGTTGCAGGACTACGCCGGCCTGCCAACCGGTGCGGGCTGCCGGGCCCTGCAGCACCGGCCGGTGGCCGAGCACAGCATGGTGGTCCGGCGCTGGCTGGACGCCGGCCTGGTGATCCTCGGCAAGACCAACACCCCCGAGTTCGGCGCGAAACCCAGCACCGAGCCGGAGGTGCACGGCCCGGCCCGCAACCCGTGGAACCGGGAGCACACTCCGGGCGGCTCCTCGGGCGGGTCGGCGGCCGCGGTGGCCGCCGGGGTGGTGCCGGTCGCCGGGGCGAACGACGGCGGCGGTTCGATCCGGATCCCGGCCGCCTGCTGCGGGCTGTTCGGGCTGAAGCCAGGTCGTGGCCTGGTGCCCGCCGGGCCCGGTGCCGCCGAGCCGATGCATGGTGCCGCCACCAACGGGGTGGTGTCGCGGAGTGTGCGGGACACCGCGGTGATGCTGGACCTGCTGACCGGCGAGCCGGACCTGGGCGGTCCCTACCTCGCGGCGCGTCCCGCGCAGCCCTATGCGGAGGCCGCGCGCCGCGACCCCGGCAGGCTCCGGATCGGATGGACGACACGTTCCCCAGTGGGGATGGCGGTGCATCCGGAGGCGGTGGCCGCGGTGACCGATGCCGCGGAGTTGCTGTCCGGCCTCGGCCACGTGGTCGAGCCGGCCGAGACCGGCCTGGACGAGCGCGCGCTCTCCCGCGACTTCCTCACCATGTGGTTCGCCAACCTCGCCCGGCAGGTGGCGGCCACTCGACGGGACACCGGCGCGGGGCCGGGTGGCTTCGAACTGGATACCCGGATGATGGCCGCCGCGGGCCGGGCACTGGGCGCGGTGGACTACCTGGCGGCGCACGAGCGGTGGAACGACTACAACCGGGCACTGGCCAGCTTTCATCGGCGCTATGACCTGCTGCTGACCCCGACGCTGGCGCATCCGCCTTCCCGGATCGGGGAACTCGATGTCCCGGCCTGGATGCGGGCCGCGGGCACGGTCATGCTGCGGTTTGGGCTCGCCGGCCGGTTGATGTCCAGCCGCGCGGCCGACCAGGTGGTACTGGCCAACCTGGCGCGCACGCCGTACACCCAGCTCGCGAATATCACCGGGCGGCCCGCGATGAGTGTGCCCACCTATCGCACCCCGGCCGGCCTTCCGCTGGGCGTGCAGTTCGTCGGCGGTCTCGGCAGTGAGGGCCTGCTGCTGGCGCTGGCCACCCAGATCGAAGCCGAGCGTCCGTGGGGCCTGGCACCATGGGGGATGTGACCGACTGGGTGCCGCCCGCCGTGCCGGAGCTGGTGTTCCGTGGCAAGCGTGTGGCTACCGACCGGGCGCTGGTGATGGCCATCATCAACCGCACCCCGGACTCGTTCTACGACCGGGGAGCCACCTTCACCGACGAGCGGGCCAGGGACGCCATTGAGCAGGCCGTCGCGGACGGGGCGGACATCATCGACATCGGTGGTGTGAAGGCGGGTCCCGGTCCCGAGGTGGACGTGGACGAGGAGGTCCGGCGGGTCGTGCCGACCGTCGCCTGGGCCCGGCGCCGGTTCCCCGAGGTGGTGATCAGCGTGGACACCTGGCGGCACTCGGTCGGCAGGCAGGCCTGCCACGCCGGAGCCGACCTCATCAACGACACCTGGGCAGGGCACGACCCCGAGCTGGTCGGGGTGGCCGCCGAGTTCGGCGCGGGTTACGTGTGCTCGCACACCGGCGGGCTGACGCCGCGCAGCAGGCCGCACCGGGTCCGTTATCCCGATGTCGTGGCCGCGGTGGTGGACGAGGTGACCGAGCAGGCGGAGCGTGCAGTGGCGCAGGGCGTGCCTCGGGCCGGGATCCTGATCGATCCCACCCACGACTTCGGCAAGAACACCTGGCACGGCTTGGAACTGCTGCGCCAGCTGGATCGGCTGGTGGACACCGGGTGGCCGGTGCTGATGGCACTGTCGAACAAGGATTTCGTCGGCGAGACGATCGGCGTCGACATGGCGGGCAGACTGGACGGAACCCTGGCCGCCACCGCCGTCGCGGCCGTGAGCGGGGCCGCGGTGTTTCGCGCGCACCAGGTTCGGCAGACCCGTCGCGTACTGGAAATGGTGGCCAGCATCCGGGGAACCCGCCCGCCATCGGCCATCCTGCGCGGTCTTGCCTGAGAGCGCGTTCCCGAACTGGACTTTCACTGCTCAGGGTGAGTGGAAGAACTCGCCCGCCCGTCTCCCACCGCCACCCGAACCGAGGCGCTTCGCGCCGCTGCGCTCAGCGGCGAGGAGCCCGCGGCGGCGAGACCGGGCGCATGACCTGCGATGGTGACGATCGTGACGGTGTCCGAGCCCGGCCGAGCCGACCGCGTCCGCGAGTTTAGGAAAAGGCACTGAGGCCGGCTCAGCGGAACCAAACGAGCGTTCTACCGGCTTCCCGGTTTCCCTCGATGGTGTGCGCGATGCTGTCCGAAGTGTTCCGTCGCACATCGTGCCAGTATCGAGAACATTGGTGCCGTACATCGTACGGGTAGATGCTGCCCGGATGCCGAACCTCGGTTCCGACAGATCTCGGCACTAGTGGAAGGGTGTAAGCCGAATGGAACTCGAATTCGGCTGGGTATGTGCGCGGTCCGGTGTCTATCATGCGGAGACCGGATCCCTTGCTCGAACGACGACGCTCGGGTATACGGTGTCAACATGAAGGTGGCCTTCCGGGTATGATTGCCGAGATCGGGTGGTAGAAATCTACTGGCGATTGGCGGTAGCCGGGTGAATGAGCGACATCTGTGGGTTCCCGGTCTGCCACGATGGGGCATGTGGCTCAGCTGTTATGACATGTCACCGTTGGACGAGTGCTCAGTGAAAGAGGAGAAAGATGGCACAGCAGGTCCTGGTCTCGTTGGTTGACGACATCGACGGTTCCGAAGCGCAGGAGACCGTCGAGTTCGGCCTGGACGGCGTCACCTACCAGATCGACCTTTCCGAGGAGAACGCGGAAGAGTTGCGGGACGTTCTGGCCCAGTACGTGGAGCACGCCCGCCGGGCGGGTGGCCGCAAGCGCACCGCGAAGCGCGGTGCGCGCAATGGGGCCCGGCCGGCGAGTGCCGACCGTGAGCAGAATCAGGCGATTCGTGCCTGGGCGCGGGATCAGGGTTACGAGATCTCCGACCGTGGTCGTATCCCCGCCGAGGTGGTCGAGGCCTACCACGGCAAGAAGTAACCGCCGCGGGCCGCGGTGCGTGGACAAGATTCCGGGCCGGGCTTGCGCAGGTCCGGAGGCAAATCGGGTAAACGGAAAGTCGGCCGCCAGTAGGAATGGCGGCCGACTTCCGTACCGTCAGCTGGTCGAGCTCAGCGCTCCTGCTTTACCCGGCGCTCATGGCAGCCACGCCTCGACCTTGTCCTGGTTCTCCTCCACCCACTTCTTGGCGGCGGCCTCCGGCGACATCTTGTCCTTGGCGATGTAACCGGCGACCACGTTCTGGTCCTCGTTGGTCCACTTGAAGTTCTGCACCAGCTGGTATGCCGGCCCGCCCGCGTCGGCGAACTTCTTGCTCACGATCTTGTCCAGGTCGTATTCCGGATAACCGCAGGCCACCTTCTGCTCATCGGCGTCGCAGCCCTCGGTATGCGGCGGCAGCTGCACCTTGGCCAGCTTGATGTCCTGGAACAGCCAGTGCGGCGAGTAGAAATAGCCGAGGAATGGCTTCTTCTGCTCCTGAGCCTGCCGGAACCCCTGGATCAGCGCGGTCTCGCTGCCGCCGTAGACCACCTTGTAGTCCAGGTCCAGGTTGCGCACCAGCGCCTCGTCGTTGGTGACGAACGAGGGGTCGCCGTCGAGCAGCTGGCCCTTGTCCCCCGACTCGGAGGTCTGGAACAGGTCGGAGTACTTGTTCAGGTTCTTCCAGTCGGTGATGTCCGGGTACTTCTCCACCATCCACGGCGGCACGTACCAGCCGATCTCACCGTCGACCCCGGTGGAGCCCGCCTCGACGGCGGTCTGCTGCTCCTCGATGTACTTCTTCTTGAGGTCGGCGTGCCCCCAGTTCTCCACGATGGCGTCGACCTCGCCGCTGCCGAAGCCCTGCCAGGCGATCTCCTCCTTGAGATCCTTCTTGTTCACCGTGCAGCCCAGCTCGGTCTCCGCGACATGCGCGATCACCGCGGCGTTCGCCTTGTACCCGACCCACGGGTTGATGGCCAGGTTGAACGTGCCGCACTCCCCGGAGGCGGAATCGCCACCGGACTCGCCGACCTTCGCCCCGCCGCAGCCTGCCAGGCCCAGCGCCGCGACCAGCGCGATCCCGGTGCCGAGCGCCAGCCTGGTGGTGGCGGTCCTGTTCTGTCCCACGAGGGAACCTCCTTACCTTGTTTCAGGTCGTGATCCGGCCGGACCGGTTCGCGGCGGCCTGCGAGATGCGATCGAGCATGACGCCGAGCAGCACGATCGCGACGCCCGCCGCGAGGCCCTTGCCGAACAGCTGGCCCTGGGAGAAGCCGGCGACCACGTCGAAGCCGAGCGCGCCCGCGCCGACAAGGCCGCCGACGACCACCATGGACAGCACATAGATCAGGCCCTGGTTGGTGGCCAGGGTCAGCGCCCTGCGCGCCATCGGCAACTGCACCTTGGTGATGGTCTGCCAGGTGCTCGCGCCGGTGGCCGTGGCAGCCTCGACGGTGGTCGCGGGCACCCCGCGGATCCCGTCCGCGACGATCTTGATGGTCACCGGGGCCGCGTACACCACGGCGGCCGCGATGGCGGTGAACCGGGAGGCCGCGAACAGCGCGAGGAAGGGCACGAGGTAGACGAACGGCGGCATGGTCTGCCCGGCGTCCAGTAGCGGCCGGATGATCCGGTCGGCCCTGCCGCTGCGGCCCATCCAGACCCCGACCACCAGGCCGAGCAGCACCACGATCGTGGTGGCGACCAGGGTGGCCGCCAGGGTGATCATGCTGTTCTGCCACAGCCCGGAGCCGATCAGCAGCGCGATGCAGACAATGGACACTAGCACCGCGCGCAGGTTGCCGAGCACGATCGCGATGGCCAGCACCACGCCGGCGACCAGCCACCATGGGGATTGCACCAGCAGCGCCTGCAGCGGGTTGATCAGGGCCTCGGTCACCCCGTTCTTGATCCCGTTCGTGACGGTGACCAGGTTCTCCTTCACCCAGTCGGTGGCGTTCGCCACGGCCAACGCGATGTCGTCGCCGATGCTCACCTCGTCCGGGAACTCCGCGGCCCAGACATAGGTGCGGGAGAACCACACCGCGACCGCGGCGGCGATCCCGCCGCCGAGCAGAGCCGCGGGTCGCAGCCTGGCGGCAAGCCCGCGGGTGGCCAGCCGGGCCCGCTCGGCCCGTCCGCTGGCCGCGGTGGTGACCCGGTCCAGCACGATCGCCAGCACCACGATGGCCAGCCCGCCGTTGAACGCCTGGCCGACCTCGAGCGTGCCCAGTGCGCTCACCACGGTCTTGCCCAGCCCGGGGGCGTCGATCAGTGCGGCGACCGTGACCATCGCCAGCGCCGCCATGATCGTCTGGTTGATGCCGAGCACGATGGTGCGCTTGGCGGCAGGCAGCAGCACCTTGGTCAGGGTCTGCCGCCTGGTTGCGCCGAGTGACTCGCTGGCCTCGACCATCGGCCGTGGCACCGACCGCACGCCATGCGCGGTGAGCCGGATCGTCGGGGGAGCGGCGTAGATCAGCGTGGCGATGGTCGCCGAGGCCGGGCCGATCAGGAAGAACAGCGTCAGCGGCGCGAGGTAGACGAACGGCGGCATCGTCTGCATGAAGTCCAGCACCGGCGTGATGAGCCGGTGGAACCGGTCGGAGAGCCCCGCCGCCATGCCGAGCGGGATCCCGAACAGCAGGGCGATCAGCACCGCGGCCGTGGTCAGCGCCAGGGTGTCCATGCTCTCCTGCCACAGCCCCTGCAACCCGAGGAAGGCCAGGCCGCCCATGGCCAGCAGGGCGACCCGCAGGTTGGCCACCGCATAGGAGACGTAGCCCGCCACGGCGACCACGCCGAGCCAGCCGAGCACCGGGATCGGCGAGCCGTAGGCCGGCCGGGCGAACAGCGACTGGATGAAGGTGACGAACTCGTCGATGACCAGCCGGATCTCGTTGAAGAAGTAGAGGAAGATCGGGTTGCTGTTGCGGTTGGCGCCGATCGCGTCGCGGACCTCATTCAGCCACTCGTGCAGCGAGGTGAGCTGGGCCGGCCCGAGCGCCAGGGTGTGCGTGCCGCGCAGGAACAGCCACAGCAGCAGCCAGCAGGCCAGGATGCCCAGCACGACCAGCCCGCGGCGAGGGTGCCGCGCGGCGGCGCCGACGGTGCTCCTCGCGGCGTCCAGTACCGCCATCACTCCTCGTCCCCCCGGCCGACGACGAGGGTCAGGATCTCCTCGTCGCTGACGATCCCGAGCAGTTCGCCGTCCCGCACGACTTTCACCGGCTTGCCAGCGGTGAGCACGCTGCGGGTCGCCTCCCTGGCGAGGGTGTCCGGCCCGAGTTCGGGGCCGTCCAGCTCGTCGCCCGGCCGCGGCTCGCGCATGATCCACTTGAGGGTGAGCACGTCCGCGCGCGGGACGTCCCGGACGAAGTCGCGGACGTAGTCGTCCGCGGGCGCGCCGACCAGCTCGTCGCCGGTGCCGAGCTGGACCATCTGGCCGTCCCGCATGATCAGGATCCGGTCGCCGAGCTTGAGCGCCTCGGAAAGGTCATGGGTGATGAACACCATGGTCTTGCCGACGGTGCGGTGCAGGTGGATGACCTCGTTCTGCATCTCCCGCCGGATCAGCGGGTCCAGCGCGGAGAACGGCTCGTCGAAGAACAGCACGTCCGGCTCACCGGCCAGCGCCCTGGCCAGTCCGACGCGCTGCTGCATACCGCCGGAGAGCTGGTCGGGGTAGGAGTTGCGGTAGCTGTCCAGGCCGACCAGCTCGATGACCTCGTTCGCGCGCCGCAGCCGCTCCGCCTTGCCGACGCCGCGTACCTCCAGTCCAAAACCGACATTTTCGACGACGCTGCGATGCGGCAACAGTCCGAAGTGCTGGAACACCATGGAGAACTTGTTGCGCCGCAAGGTACGCAGCTGCTTGGCGTCCGCGGCCAGCAGATCCTCGCCTTCGAAGGAGAGCTCGCCCGCAGTGGGCTCGATCAGCCGGGTGAGGCAGCGGACGAGGGTCGACTTGCCCGAACCGGACAGTCCCATCACGACGAACACCTCGCCGGGCGAGACGTCGAAGTCGACCTCCCGCACGGCCGCGGTGCAGCCGGTCCGCTCCATCAGCTCCGGCCGGCTCAGCTCCCGCAGCTCGGCGGAGCGGGGCACCTCGGCGGCTCTGGGGCCGAACACCTTCCACAGGCCGCGTGCCGAGATGACGGGTGCGGCTGCGGGGTCGTCGTCGGTGCTGGGTTGCTGGACAGGGACGGCCAAAGTTCACCTTCTCTGGATCTGCCGTTCGATAACGGCGAATCGGTTGGGTGCCGACGAAGAATCTTATGCGCGGAAGATCGGCGCGCCGCGACGGGGGGTTCCAGCGTAATTTTGCCCACTATTCCGGGTTCCGGCCGTCCCCATGGTCCGGCGATTCGCCTGCGGCCGGGTTTGCCGTCGAAGCGCTGGTCAGAGCCGGAAGTCGGGCCGCGGACGTCGCCGTCGGTAATGCTTTACCGGGTGGCTCGTCACCCGCTCACCGAACAAAAAGGTGGGGGCCACCATACTCGGTGGCCCCCACGGGGAATTTGCGCAAATCGGCTTCTCAGCAGGCTCCCGCGTCTCGCCAGACCGCCCAGGAACCCGGGGCGCCCGGCTCGGCACCGGTGGAGTACCAGGTGGACTCCCACTGATGCCCGTTGTGCGACACCATGTCGCCGGGCGCGTAGCCGGTGCTGGCGTTCCACGGCGAGAGGTCGCCGCAGTCACCGGGGGGCGGCGGAGGCGGCGGGTCGCCACCGCCACCGTCGGTCACCAGAGTCAGCCCGTAGGCGCTCAGGATCTCGTTGACCGGCTGGAAGAAGGTCGTCCCGCCGGAGCTGCAGTTGCCGCTACCGCCGGAGGTGACGCCCTGCGCCTGCTGGCCGGTGAGGTACGCGCCGCCGGAGTCGCCGGGCTCCGCGCACACGGTGGTCCTGGTCATCCCGGTGACCGTGCCCTGCGGGTAGCTGACGCTCTGGTTCTTGGCCTGCACCGTGCCGCAGTGCCAGCCGGTAGTGGAGCCGGACCGGCAGATCGACGAGCCGACCGAGGACTCCTGGGAGCCCGCGACGGTGACGTTGCCGTTGGAGTAGCCGTTCACCACGTTGGTGGGCGTCCAGTTCGAGTTGACCTCGACCCAGGCGTAGTCGCCGCTGCCGGGGAACAGCGAGCCGCGGAAGGTGCCCTGCGCGGCCCGGTTGTGCCCGCTGGTGCTGGTGCCGACGCTGCCGCAGTGGCCCGCGGTGACGAACCCGCCTTCCACCGAGAAGCCGACCGAGCACCGGCCGCCGCTGCCCATGTAGTAGGCGTCGCCGCCGCGGACGTCGTACAGCGGGCGCGGTGTCTCGGGCGACTCGACCAGCCGGACCCAGCTCGGGTCCACCCCGGCCGCCTGGACGAACGACTGTGCCGCGTCCGCCGTGGACGGATGGAACAGCACGACGAGCTCGTTGCCCTTCGGATCCACGTACCAGCCCGGCACCGAGCTCGGCGGTGCGATCCGGTCCAGCTTGGCCTTGACCTGGTTCAGCTGGCCCTCGGTGCGGGCCACCACCCTGGCCTCGGCGCCCGCGGACCGCACCCGGTCGACCTCGGCCGGGTCGGTGGTGGCGACCACGAGGTGGTCGGCGTTCTCGCTGATCCACGCCCCGGCGTAGCTGGCGCCGAGCCGCTGCTCGAGCACCGGCTCCAGCGCGCTGGCCCGGTTCTCCTTGACGATCCGGGTGCGTGCCTGTTCAGCGGTGAGACCGAGGTCGCGTTGCATCGCGGCGAGCATCCCCGGCGCGGCGGTGACCGCGTCGGCCTCGGTCCCGGCGGTCGCGGCCGGTTCGGCCGCCGCCTGTGTCATGGAAAGGGTGGTGACCGCGAGCGCTGCCGCGAAGCACGCTCCGGTCACGCGATTGATCATTCTTCGGTGCATCAGTGATCTCACTCCAGGTGTGCAGGGAATACCACCGGCGCGACAAGGTATAGACCAATTACGGAGCAAGCGACACCGCCAGTCAGTGGCATACACAGCCCCCATCAACCCGCCTGATACCCGTCACGCCGACTGCTGTGAGTGGCCCGTTCCCTGCGAAAATGCAGGGAACGGGCCACTCACAGCAGTTGTCAGCAGGGGCCGAGGTCGGTCCAGACGCCCCATTGGCCGGTGGTGCCGGGCTCCTCGCCCTGGGTCCACCACTTGGCGCGCCACAGGCGGCCGTCGTGCGACACGGTCTCGCCGCCGTTGTAGACCGTGCTTGCCGACCACGGTGGCTCCGTGCAGGCCGGCGGCTGGGTGGTCGAGGTGGGGGTGGTCGGTGTGCTGGTCGGTGGCGTGCCGCCGCCGGACCCGCGCGGGTAGTCCGCGGTGATCGCGTAGGACTGCCCGCCGAAGGTCAAGGTGAAGTTGCCCGGCGTCGCGATCGGCAGGTAGTAGCGGACCTTCAGGGACAGTTCGCCGCCTGCCGGGACGGACTGCCAGTTCGGTACCCGCAGCGAGACATGCTGGAAATCGCCGTCCAACCCGCCCACGTTCGGACCGGAGTGTCCCCGTTCGGTGACCGACAGTCCCATTCCGGACTGGTCGATCATGCTGCCGGGGGCGCTGGTGCCGTAGTCGAACTCGATCGTGGCGCCACCGGGAATGGTCTGATCCGAGTTGTTCGTGATCGTCATGGTCGGGTTGATCGGGTAGTTGTTGTCGCCGAGCGCGAAGTCGGTGAACTCCACGTCGACGTCCAGCACCTCCTCCGGCATCGGCTCGTTCGCCTTGGTGTTGCCGTACGGCGCCGCCCCGCTCAGCTCGGCGTTGAGCGTGTCCAGCAAGGTGGTGCCCATGAAGTACTGGCCCTTGCCGCCGTTCGCGTCCTGGTCGAAGGCGTAGTCCCCGGCCAGCTCCCAGATCATCACGCCGCCGAGGCCCTTGTCCGCGACGTACCGTGCCTTGGCCGCAAGGGACTCCTCGTCCTCCGTGGACAGGAAGACCTTCTTCTGCTCGTTCCACAGCCAGGGTGCGGTCAGCGTGCTGTCGTAGTGCCGGACGTAGTCGCCGGTGATCTGGTTCTTCTCCTCGTTCGGGTCCAGCCCGTAGTCCTCGAGGTAGTCCGGGGTGATGCCTTCCTCGAGGTTCTTGGCATGCCACATCGGGTTCGCTCCGGAGGGGACCTCGTCACCCGCGGCCGTCTCGTCGTGCCACAGGTTGTCGATACCGACCGCGCCGTTCCCGCAAGGGACCTCGGAGCCGACGTTGCCGCCGGTTCCCGGTGGGCACTGGTCCTGGTCGGGCAGCGGAGCCTCGCCCCACAACCCGTTGGTGCCGCCGGAGACGTCCTGCCAGCCGCGGGTGTAGAAGGGTACGCCCAGGTTGATCCGGCCGGCCTGCATGGCACCGCGGAAGTAGTGGTACGCCCAGTCCCCGTTGAGGTGGCCGATGCCGTCGTACACCGGGGTGTCGTAGACGTCCCAGTACTCCAGTTCGTTGTCGTTGCCGTTGTCGTAGAGCGCGGCGTTCGGGCCGACGAACTGGTTCCACGACCCGTGCAGGTCGTAGGTCATCATGTTGGCGAAGTCCAGGTACTCGGTCACCTGATAGGTCTCCGCACCGCGCAGGATCCAGCCGGATGCGGAGACCGCCGCGGTCAGCTCGTAGTACTTGCCGTCCTCGGCGCTCGCCGCGTCCAGCTTCTCCCGCAGCGTCCGCATCAGCGCGACGTAGCCCTCCATCAGCTCGCCCCGGCGCTGGTTGGAGATCCAGTAGTCCTCGGGGTGCCCGGCGTACTGTGCGGACGTGGCGTACTCGTAGTCGATGTCCACCCCATCGAAGCCGTACTCGCGGATGAACTCCACCGCCGAGTCGGCAAAGGTGTCGATCGACTGCTGGCTCTCGGTCAGCTTGTAGAACCCACCGGTCGGGTTCCGCGTGCCGTCCGGTTCCAGGATCCCGCCGGTCTCGGCCCAGCCACCGACCGC
Source organism: Amycolatopsis aidingensis (assembly GCF_018885265.1). Lineage (GTDB taxonomy): Bacteria > Actinomycetota > Actinomycetes > Mycobacteriales > Pseudonocardiaceae > Amycolatopsis > Amycolatopsis aidingensis. The sequence goes on along the minus strand of NZ_CP076538.1, from coordinate 4,150,238 downwards.
GATCAGTGTCTTGACGTCCGGGTTCTGCTTCTTGTACTTGTTCAGCAGGTTGAAGTGCCCCTGGTACGGAAGGGAGGGGTCCATCTCCGCGCCCGGGACGTCAGGCCATTCCATGTCGGTGGCCGGGTTGCCGGGATGGTCCTCCCCTGCGGAGAGCCGGTTCTGCTCGTCGATGTGCCCGAAGGCGTAGTTGATGTGGGTGACCTTGTCCCAGGGGATGTCGCTGGCCAGGTAGGTGGGTGCGCCGTTCTCGCCGGTCCGCCAGCTGGTGAAGTACCCGATCACTCTTCGCGAGTGCCCGGCCCCGAGCTTCTCCCTGCCGTCGGTGTCGTAGACCTCGCAGTACGGAACGTCCACTCCGGACCCGTTGTACAGGCCGTCCGGCCGGCATTCCTCGTGCTCGGCTGCGTGTGATCGGGGCGGGCTGCCGACCAGGGTGAGCAGGGCCGCCACCACGGCGGTGACCACGGCCAGTACCGCCGCGGTGAGGCTTGCCGACCGGTGGGTCAGCAAACCTCTTCGGCGGTCGATCTGGTGCATCATGTAGGGCTCCCAATGTGCGACCGTCAGTTGCCTGGACACTGTGCTCCAATGGTCTGGACCACATGTCCTCTACACCATGGCCCGTCGCCCGGCCCTCGTCCCATAGCAAAGAGCCATAGGGAGCCCTTATGTGCCAGCCAGCAAAAGTCCACAGTGGACTACCTCGCACCAGGCAGGCTCCGGAAGCCCTGAACGTGGCTTTCGCGACGTCAGATGTCCCGATCGTGCCGTTCGCGACGCCTGACGTCCTGATCGCCACGTTCAGGGCGTCTCGGCGGGGGTGAGGCGGTAGAGGGCCGGCCCGGCGGCGAGGATGACGGCAGGGCGGGCGACGTCCGGCGCGGCGGCCGCGCGCCAGCCGGAGGCGGGCCCTGGCACGTCCGGCCGGGGCAGCCCGGTGACCCCGCCACCGACCACCGTGCCGGTGCCGTCCACCACCAGTACGCAGTCCGGTTGCCGCCCTTCCAGCATCGCCCAGCCGGACAGCAGCACACCCCCGGTGACCGGTGCGGTGTCCACCACCCCGCGGCCGGGGGCCGCGGACTCCGGCCCGGGCAGCGGTACCGCGGCCGCCGGGTCGATCCGGTCGCCCAGCTCGCGGCCGCCGCAGCCCAGGGAAAAGTCGTCGGTGAAGGGATACGTGCCCATGGCCCGCGCGGCGGGCCGGACCCCGGGCTGGATCCGCAACTCGCGCAGCGCATCCTCGGCGCCCACTCGCAGGGCGACCGCGGACACCTCCAGCGGCGCGTAGCTGTCCCGCACGGTGCTGGCCTTGGTGCCACCGACGACGTAGGTGACGAAGGAGACGGCCAGTACCAGCGCGACCACCTGGCGCAGCGGCAGCCGGGGGCGGTGCAGCACCAGCAGCGCGAGGGCGGCGCAGGTGGCCAGCGCGGACACGAGTACGTACCGGCTGATCAGCCCGACGTTCCCGCCGGGTACCGGAGCCTCGCTGGTGCGGCCCAGCGCCAGCATCCCGGCCAGCAGCAAGGCGTAACCGCCGAGCCCCACCCAGGCCGCCCCGGCCCGCGCGGCCGGTTCGGCCGGACCGGCCGGCCGTTCCCGGATCGCTGACCATCCGGCCAGCAGCAGTACGGCGGCGGTGGCCCCGCCCGGGATCACCGCGAGCACCGCGACCTCGGCCGACCACAGGCCACCCAGCGACGCACCCAGAACCGAGAGCCTGCCGTGCGGGTCGAGTGCCGAGGTGGCCAGGGACTGTGGCCCGGCGGGCTTGGTGGCGAACCAGAACGCCAGCACGGCGAGTCCGGCACCGGCGGGCAGCAGCGCGGCCACCCGGCCCCGGCCGGTGAGCCAGGCGGTGAGCGCGAGCGCGAACCACACCGGAAAGGCCGCGCCGAAGGACAGGCAGCCCGCCGCCGCGGCGGCGTAGGCCGGCCATGGCCGATCCCGCTGCGCAAGCAGCAGGGCCAGCACCGAGCACAGCACCGCCGGCACCCAGCTGATGCCGTTGGTCGCCTGTGTCCACAGTTCGGCGGCGTGCGAGGACAGGATCAGGAAGGCGAATCCGGCCGTCAAGGCCCATCTTTTACCGGGATCGAGCGTGCCGGGGAGCATCATCCGGAGTAGCACGACGATCAGCCCCGCGAGCGCCACGGTGAACGCGCCCAGCGCGCGATTGTCTCCGCCGAGGATCGCGGCATCGAACCAGAAAAATAACGATGGCAGCACGAATGGCTGGTCGAGGTGATAACCGACCAACGTCGCCGGCGCGAGGGAGCCGTCATCGCCGGTGATCTTGGCTAACACGTGCCAGTAGTCGAGCAGTAGGTGCATCCGCGGGGCGCGGATCGCCTCGGCCGTGGCCAGGGCAAACGGCACCAGCGCGAGCAGGCCGAGCAGCGTGGCCGGGCCGCGTCTCGCCCGGCCGGCCGCGGTTGTGCGCGGCCCCGCCGGGTCGGCGGGCGGATCCAGCACGGTCATCGCGGGAACCTCGGGGACTCGATTTCGGTGGGATCGGCACAATATCGTTACACCGGGGGCGCTGTTCACCGGAATGGTTTTCCGGTGACATACGCGACTTGATCGCCGACTGCTCCGTTCGGCGGTATCTGTCCTCAATGGCCGCAACGTAGTTTTCGGATGCTTTGCTCGCCGGTCCTGCCGGGGCTGCCACAGAGGGGTCATTCGTGCTGATGAGACGGTCTCGTCCTGCCCGCTCGGGGTTCTTACACGCGATCATCGCGGTAGTGGTGTTCGCGCTGGGTCTTTCACTGGTGGTGGGGGTTGCCGCGCCGGAGGGCGCCCGGGCCGAGCCCGGAGGCGGCCGGGTGGAACCGTTGCCGAGCGAACCGGGATCGTCGGTGCGGCCGGAGATGCCCGCGGGCGACTACTCGCGGGAACGGCCCTCGGCGCAACCGGAGAAGATCGCCGATCCGGACGCCGCCGCCCGCCAGCAGAAGCGCGGCAGCGGCTTCGTGCAGGGTGAGTCCAGGGTGGTGGAACGGCACCCCAGCGCGACCATCTTCGCCAACCCGGACGGGACCAAAACCGCCAAGCTGTACCAGGAAGTCGTCAACGTGCCCGGCGAGGACGGCCGGTCCATGGTGCCCGCGGACGCCTCGCTGGAGCGGAAGCACGGCCGGATCAAGCCCAAGGCCGCCGCGGTGCCGATGGAGCTGCCGGCCCGCACCGCGAGCAGCCCGGAGATCCAGGTGCGCTCCGGCGATGGCTCCGGTTCGGCCCGGCTGGAGTTCGAGGGACTCGCCGAGCGGGCCCCGAAGCTGAACGGCGAGGTCGCGCTCTACCCGGATGTCCAGCCCGGGGTGGACCTGGAGCTGCGTACCTCGGCCACCGGGGTGAAGCACACCTTCGTGCTGCACAAGGCGATCGACGATCCGGAATGGACCTTCCGGCTGCACCTGGACGAGGGACTGCGGCCGCGGCAACAGGAGGACGGCCGGATCCTGGTGCACGGGGACAAGGGGCGGGTGGAGTTCACCGTGCCCGCACCGGTGATGTGGGATTCGGCGCAGGACACCCGCTCCGGCGAGTGGCGCAACGGCCCGGTGTCCCAGCGGCTGGAGTCCGACGAGCGTGGCTGGCGGGTGGTGCTGTCCGCCGACCGGGACTGGATCAACGCGCCGGAACGCCAGTTCCCGATCAAGGTCGACCCCGGCCTGCACACGCACACGCTGTATGCCGCGTATGACGCCTTCGTCTCCAGTGCCTTCCCCACCACGAACTACGACGTGTACTGGGAGGACGGCCGCGGCTACCTGAACAAGATCGGGTACTGGCCGGGTGCGGGCCGGAACCAGACCTTCGCGTACTACGACCTGTCGCACGTACGCAACAAGCAGATCATCAAAGCCGAGTGGCACGGCTTCTGGGTGCACTCCAACCTCACCACACCCACCCGGTTCCGGCTGCACGACGTGCCCTGTGCCTGGAACAAGTCGACCATCACCTGGAACAACCGGCCCTGTGTCGGCGGCGCATGGCGGGACAGCACCGGGGTACGGAAGAAGTGGTCCCATGTGGACATTACCGACTGGGTGCGGAACTTCTCCTCCGGTGCCTGGGCCTACCACGGCCTGATGATCGACACCGCCGGGGACGGGCAGGGCTCATGGAAGAAGATGGCCGCTGCCGAGGCCGGTCCGGACGGGGGCGCCTCGGTGGTCACGGTCGACTTCAACGACTGGCCGAGCCAGCCTGCCAACCGGGGCTGCTCGGGTGAGGACTGCCGGTGGCACACCAGGAACTTCCATATCGGCGTCGACGTCACCGACCCGAACTCGGACCCGATGACGGTGCAGTTCTTCCTCTCCGAGGATCCGGACGTGATGAACCGGCACTTCGCCTCGCACCAGGCCGAGGTCGGGGAGGGAGGCACGGTCGCGGACTGGCATACCCCGACCCTGCAGTGGAACAAGCGATATTACTGGCAGGCAAGGGTCCGGGATCCCTATATGCCGGACAACAAATGGAGCTACTCACCGGTCTACAACTTCGCCAGCTACAACGAGACGCCCGGGGTACCCGCGCTACAGGCGCCCCAGGACCGGGCGGTGGTGGCGGACAAGCGCCCGACCCTGAGCGCAGGGACCGTGGATGACGCCGAGAACGACACGGTGCAGTACGAGTTCTCCATCGGTACCGGCGCGGACGGCCGCTCCGGCCTGGTGGCCCAGTCCGGCTGGCTGGACACCCCTTCCTGGCAGGTCCCACCAGGCGTGCTGGAGGACGGGGTGAACTACACCTGGACCGTGCGGTCCAGGGACAAGGGCCCGGACACTCGCAGCCTGTACGCTCCCGCCCGCAAGCTGAAGGTCGACCTGCGGCTCGGCCTGCAGGACGCGGTACCCGGGGACGAGACCGGTCCGGTGAACGTCAACCTCTCCACCGGGAACCTGATCACCACGACCGGTACGCCGCCGATGCACACCGTTGGCGGGGACGTCTCGGTCGACCTGACCTACAACTCGCAGGCCGTGGACGAGACCGGGCTGGTCGGCGAGTACTTCACCGGGGACTCGACCGAGGGTATCGAGAAGGACGAAGAACCGGTGCTGGTGCGCACCGACTCCCAGGTTTCCTTCGACTGGCAGAAGACCTCGCCCTACGACCCGGTGATCGCCAAGGACGGCTTCCGGGTGCGCTGGCAGGGCTACCTCCGGGTGCCCGAGTCCGGTAGCTACCGCTTCGGCGGGGTGCACGACGACGGGCTGCGCATCTGGATCGGGGACGAGAGTGTCTACGACCAGTGGAACACCTGGGTCCCGCTGGACGACCCACCGAAGTTCGACGGTGCCACCGCCAGGCAACTGGAGGCCAACCGGTCGTACCCGATCCGCATCGAGTACCGCGAGGGCGCAGTCTTCGCGCATATGAAACTCTGGGCCGAGAAGGACGGGGGTAGCCCGGTTCCGGTGCCCGCGTCCTGGCTCTCGCCGAACGCGCCCTCGCTACCTCCGGGCTGGTCCATGTCGGTGGGCTCCGACGTGGCAGGCGCCAGCTACACCAAGGCGACGTTCACCGAGAACTCCGTGGTGCTGACCGACGCCTCCGGTGCGGCGCATTCCTACACGAAGAAGTCCGACGGCGGGTACGCGCCGCCGCCAGGGGAGTACGGCACCCTGTCCCGGGACGAGGACGGCAGGCTGACACTGATCGACTCGGATGGCACGACCTTCGTGTTCAACTCCTCCGGAGGACTCGAGTCGATCACCGCGCCGTCCGACGCACGCAAGCCGGCGGCCGCGCGGATGGAATGGTCCACACTGGACACGTCGGCGGTGGTCCCGCGCCTGACGAAGGTCCTCGATCCGGTCTCCGGCAGGGCCATCACCCTGCACTACTCCTCGGGGAACGTGGACACGATGGACCCGGCCTGCGAGCGGGACCCGTGGAGTGCCTACGACTGGCCCGCACCGGCGGGGTATCTCTGTGCCGTGCGCCTGCCGGACGGCGCCACCTCCTCGCTGTACTACCTGAATGGCAAGCTCGGCGCGCTCGGCAACCCGGGCGGCGAGTGGACTCAGTACGGTTTCGGCAGCACGCATCTGCTGGACCAGATGCGGACCCCGCTGTCGATGGACTGGATCATGGCTAGCCCGGCCGACCGCAACAGCACCGCGCCGAACCACCAGTTCGGCTACGACGGCAACCGGCGGGCGATCTGGACGAAGACCCCGGAGCCGAGTGGGTTCACCCAGACCCCCTCGCAGCGGCAGCGCAAGGACTACACCTACGGTCCGGACTGGACCGAGATCGACGTCGCCGGGATGGATCCGGACACCGGCTTCGTCCGCCGGATCACCAAGGACCTCTCCGGCCGGATGCTGACCGACACCGACGCCACCGGGGCGACGACGCACTACACCTGGTGGCACGACGACCAGATGGTCATCAAGAAGGACCCGGCGGGCCGGGTGACGCATATCGTGCACGACTCCCAGGGCAACCCGATGCACGAGTCCGGCCCCGCCCCTGAGCACTGCTTCGGGGAGAACCGGATTCCGCTGGACCCCGCGCCCGAGGGCTGCGAGGACACCCCGCACAAGATCAGCCGGTACGACGAGGGCTACACCGGGCTGTCCGGGACGTGGTGGACGAACCCGCATATGTCCGGGGCCGCCGAGACCTACTCCACCTCGGCGCCGAACACCGACTGGGGTAGCACCCCGCCGGCGCCGGGCATCGACCCGGACGAGTTCTCCGGCCGGATGACCGGGCTGGTGCAGGTGGACGAGGCTGGGGAGTACGTCTTCGGCACCGCCGAGGACGACGTCACCGACGGCATGCGGGTATACGTGGACGACAACCTGGTCGCCAACCGGACCTACGCGCCCAGCGTGGCCGACTCCGGCCCGCTGGCCTACTGGCGCCTCGCCGACACCGACGGCACCCTGCGGGACCATTCCGGCAACGGACGGGAGGGCGCCTACTCCGGCGGGTACACCCAGGAGCGCTCCGGCGCGATGCCGGACGACAACAACCGGGCGGTGGACTTCACCGGCGGCAAGGCCGAGGTCCCGGACGCCGACGCGCTGGACCTGACCGGGCCGATGACGATCGAGCTGTGGGTCAAGCCCCGGCACAACCTCGACGGGAACGGCTGGCACGACCTGATCTCGAAGTACGGCGGGTCGAACAGCGCGGCGATGCCGTTCGAGCTGTCCCTGACGCCGGACCTGAACATGGAGCTGCGCCAGGTCGGCGGCTCGTCGGACTGGCAGTGGCTGAAGTCGGACAAGTCGGTGGTGGCCGACGAATGGAGCCATGTCGCGGTCACCAGGGACGCCGAGAACAACGTGACCTTCTACCTCAACGGGGAGAAGGTCGGCGAGGGTACGTTCGCCGAGTCCGGCGCCGCCAACAGCGCACCGTTGGCGATCGGCCGCCGCCCGGAAGGCGGTACGGCACAGGCGGAACTGGACGAGGTCGCGCTCTACGACCGGGAGCTGCCGGAGAAGGAGATCGCCGGGCACGTCGCGGGCGCCGGCACCGTGAACGACGGGCGGAAACCGATCCAGCTCTCGGCGGGCAAGCACCGGCTGCGGGTGGAGTACCAGCGTTACTCGCTGACCGGTGACCAGACTCGTGCCAGCGACAACCTGAACTTCACCTGGAAGCAGCTCGGCGGTTTCGACTGGACTGTCGTGCCGCGGGAGCAGCTCACCCCGGACTACGGCCTGGTCACCTCGACCACCGAACGGGAGTCCGAGGGCGTGCCCGACAAGCGGATGGTGACCACCTACGGGGAGAACCTGGACCCGGCCTTCGGCATCGTCGAGCGGGCTACGGCCAACCCGGATGGCCTGGCGATGGCGGGCACCGTCACCTACGAGACCCCAGGCGACGGCTTCCTGCGGCGCACGACGCGCACGATGCCCAGCGGGGCGCAGACCAGCTACGGGTACTACGGCGACACCGAAACCAGGGACAATCCGTGTACCGCGGAGGCCGATCCCGTCCTCCAGTCCGGCCTGGTGAAGAAGTCCACCGCGCCGAGCGCGGCCGATGGCACCAACCGGGTGGAGGAGCAGGTGTACGACCTGCTCGGCAGGGCGGTCGCCGATCATCTGGCGGGCGCGGGCTGGGCGTGCACCACCTACGACGCGCGTGGCCGGATCGCCACCAAGACCTACCCGGCGAACTCGGCCGATGGCGAGCGGGTGGTGCGCTACGACTACGCGGTGGACGGTGACCCGCTGACCACCTCGGTCTCCGATCACCACGGCACCGTCACCACGAAGACCAACCTGCTCGGCCAGACCGTCAGCTACACCGACGTGCACGGGGTGCGGACGGAGAAGGAGTACGACCCGATGGGGCGGGTGGCCACCGAGACGGTCGTGCTGCCGGACGCCGCAGACGCGCAGCAGGTCAGCACCTTCGCCTACGACGACGCGGGCAGGCTGCTGTCCACCACCCTGAACGACACCACCCTGGCCACGGCGAGTTACAACCAGGCTGGCGAGCTAGCCTCGGTCGCCTACGCCAACGGCTCCGCGTTGTCGGCGGTCGGAAGGGACGTCGCGGGCCGTGAGACCAGCCGGACCTGGCGCCTCGCCGACGGGACCGAGGTCCGCTCGGCGGTGTCCCGTACCCGCGCGGGGACCGTCGTGGACGAGAGCCTGGCCGGGGTGGATGCCCGGCCCGAAGGCCCGAACTACGCCTACGACAGCGTCGGCCGGATGACCGAGGCCTACCTCAGCGGGCACCACTACCGCTACGACTTCACCTCGGACGCGGCCGCGAGCTGCCCGGAGGGCACCAGGGCGAACGCGGGCCGCAACACCAACCGGGTCGCGCTGGTGGACACGACGGCGTCGGGTACCGCCGAGACCGGCTACTGCTACGACGCCGCGGACCGGTTGCTGGCGACACATGGCGCGCTGGCGGCCGGGTTCGACTACGACGCGGCGGGCAACACGGTGGAGATCACCGAGGGTGGGCACAGTACCTACCTCGGCTGGGACACCGCGGGCCGGAATCTGACCGCCCGCACCACCGGGCCGGAGGCGGCCTCGGTGAGCTACCAGCGGGACGCGATCGACCGGATCACCTCCCGCGGGGTGAGCGAGGGCGACAGCACCGCCATGGTGTTGCAGTGCTATCTCGGCGACAACGACAACGCGGCCGTGACGCTGAGCGCCGACAAGCGGCTGCTGAGCAGGACGGTGTCGCTACCGGGCGGTGTGCTGTACACCCTGCGGACCGGGGCCGGAGAGACCACTACCACCTGGGACCACCCCAGCGTTCGTGGTGACCTGGTGCTGACCAGCGACGGCGAGGGGCGCCAGGACGGGCCGTTGCGGCACTACGGTCCCTACGGCCAGCCGATCGGCGCCGATGGTGCGGTGGATCCGGACGCGGTACCGGACAACCAGCCGGGCGAGATGGACTACGGCTGGCTCGGCGAGCACCAGCGGCCCTACGAGCACGCGGGTTCACTCTCCCTGGTACAGATGGGGGCGCGGCCGTACAGCCCGCTGCTCGGCAGGTTCCTTTCCGTGGATCCGAACCCGGAGGGCTCGGCGAACGCCTACGAGTACGCCGGGGCGAATCCGGTCAACACCACGGACCTGAGCGGCAAGTGCTGGTTGGTGTGCGATATCGCCGAGGGCATCGGCAACGCCGTCGACGAGGCTGCGGGCTGGGTGGCCGACAAGGCCAACGAGTACGGCGACTACATCACCGCCGGGCTGGCCGTCGGGTGCATTGTGGTCTCCGCCGGGGTCTGTGCCGTGGCGGGTGCGGCGGTAGCGGTGACGACTGTCGTCGCGGAAGGGATATCAACCAGGCACAATATCGACTGGGGGAAGGCGGCGGCGAACCTGGCTTCGATCGGTGGCGGCGCCGCGGCCGCCCGGTATGTCGGGGGCAAGGGGGCGTTGAGCCTGCGTAACCGCAAGTCGCCGTTCGTTCGCAAGACCCATACGACGAGATACACGAGAGTGCAGTCGACCCGAATAGACTGGGTGGTCACCAGGGTGAACCTGCTGGTCAACCAGTTCCTGTCCGGCTTGTTCGGCTGGGTCGGCTACGCGTTCACCTGTGCGTTCAAGGGATCGAGGTATTGCTGAACACCGCATCACTGGGGACCAGGAAGGCGACGGTTCGTCGCTGGTTCGAGTTCGGCTTCGGGCTCGTCTGCACGATCTTCATCGGCTTCCTGGTTTTCGGCGGCGCGATCAACGGGCCGCATGCCAGGCTGCCGTTCGGCGAGTACCTCGCGGTGCTGCTGATCGGCTCGGCCGGGCTGTGGTTCATCGGCGCCATCCTGACCTCGAAGACGGTGCTGTTCGAACGCGGCGTGCTGGTGCAGAACTGGTTCAACCGGTACTGGATACCGTGGTCCGAGGTGAGCTCCGTCGAGGTGGATCCCGCGGTGGCACTGGTGCTGCGGGACGGTTCCGAGATCGGCGTTGGGGTGGGCGGCAGCTCGCTGTGGAACGCGCTCTGGGGAAACCGGTACCAACGCCGGGTGCGGGAGCGGATCGAGCAGGTGCGTACCGCCGCGCCGGCGGACCCTCCAGCGGGGGTCACCCACGTCCGGCGGTTCGGGGTCCTGCGGTTCCTCGGCTGGGCCGGATTGTTCTTCGGCATCGCGCTGGCCTTCGGACATCTGTTCTGAGTGGCCTGCCGTTACTGGCTGGGGACGAAGGCGATGCCCAGGGGGTGGGTGGCGATGCCGAAGGCCCATTTCTCCCAGCGGCGGTGGGCGAGTTCGTCGAGCAGGGCGTCCATGCTGATGGCGGCCAGGCGCCGTTGGTCGGTGGTCAGGGCGTGGGTGGAGAGGAACGGGCCGAGGCGGTCGGTCTGTTGCGGGCCGCGCGGCAGGACACCACGGTGGTGGAGTACCAGGCCGACCTGCATGCCAAGTACGTCGCCTTCCGCCGCGACGAGCGGGACGCGGTGGCCGAGTACGGTCTCGCGCTGTTCACCGTGCCCGGCCAGTTGATGGGCGGGCGGGACAACATCACCATCCAGATCGTGCCGTTCACCGCCGGAGCTGTGGGCCATGTCCGGCCCGGCCATCGTGCTCGATTTCGACGACCCCGAGGACCCGTACTCGGTCTACCTCGAATCCGCCGCCGGTGGCGACCTGGTGGACAATGAGCAAGGATGTCGCCGCCTTTCTCGGCGCATTCGAGGACACGGTGGCGGTGGCGTTACCGGCCGCGGAGTCCGCGGCCCGGATACAGGCGGCACTGGACGAGCTGACGAGGGACGATGGACACGCACGAGAGGTGGCGCACGAGTAGCCGCAGCGGTAACGCGAATGAGTGCGTCGAGCTGGCGGTCGGCGTCACGCGGACCAGGACTCGCGACACCAAGAACCGGGACGGCGGAACGTTGACCCTGACCGACCGAACCTACCGGGCCTTCCTCACCACGGTGAAGGACGGCCGGACGGCGGGCTGAGCTCCCGGCGCACCGATCGAGGCGGGGACCCTGGAGCGATCCGGGGTCCCCCGCCTTGGCGCGCGGCAAGCTCGCCTACGGGAACAGCAAACTCGGTTACCGGAACGGCCAACTCGCGTGCATGGATGGCCAACGCGCGGACGTGGGGAGCCAACGCATGCGCGTGGCGGGCCAACGCGCGGATGTGGGCGGCAAACACGACCGGACCGGCGTGTTTGCCGCCCACGCGCACGTGTTGGCTGTTCCCGTGCGGGCGCGGGTCAGCGGCGGCCGACGTGCCGGGCCGCTGCGCTTCCGGCGATGATCACGACCAGTACGGCGAGGCTCCAGCGGCGCTTGCGCTCGGTGGCGTCGGCACGCTGCTCGGCGGCCTGCTGTGCGCGCGGCGGTGACCAGCCGGTCGGCGCGGGTTCGCTCACCGGGGGGCGCGCGGGCGATCGCGGGGGCACCGGCCGCGCCGGTGGCGGGGTGGTTCCCTCCGGTTCCGGAGTGGTCGCGGGCGGGACCACCGGTTCCGGCGCGGCCGGGGTGGTGCTGGTTGGCGCCGGTGGCGCGGGTGACGGCGGTACGGGTGACGGGGGTACCGGCGGTGGGGGAGCCGGGGTCGGTGGCGCGGGCGGCCGCACCACGGGCAGGCAGCCGGTGGCGTCCGAGCTGACCACCGGCGATCCGGCGGACAACTCGGTCGCCGCCGAACCATCCCGCGGCACCCGGTACAACCGGCTGCGCTGCCGGGCCACGTCGGCGGTGACGTAGAGCGCGTCGTCCGGTCCGAGGGTGGCCGCCCCGTAGGCGCTCGCCCGCGGCAGGTGCGGGCCGGGCAGCCGCCGGACCGCACCGCTGCCCGGATCGATGCGTACCACGGCCGCCCGGCCCTTCGGCCTGGTCGACACCCCGTACAGGGCGCCGTCGGCCGGGTCCAGGTCGAAGTCGTGCACCGCGCCGGCGACCGAGGCCGGGCGTAGCGCGGTGCTGCGCAGCACATGCAGGAACGAGGGGCTGTCCGGGTCGATGTCCACCACCTGCAGGCTGCTGCCCCACTTGACATACCAGCGGGTGCCGGAGATCGCGCCGGCGGTGGCCTGCCGGATCGAGACCCACGGCGGCCTGCGCCCGGAATGCCGCAGCGGCCCGTGCTCCCGCACGGTGCCCTCGAGATCGAAGCTCACCACCTGCCCCCGCCGGTGCCAGGAGCCGGGGCGGTACCCGTGCCGTTCCTGCGTCGCGATGCCGTAGCCACGGCCCTGCGCCGGGGAGTACCCGATCGCGTTCACCTCGTACCCGAACCGCCGGATCCGGGTCGCGGTGCCCGCGGGCAGTTCCACCCGGCTTAATGTGGACGGACCGTGCACCGAGCCAGCGTGCACCCGCAGGATGGCACAGCCCGGCGCGGCCCGGGCCGGGAGCACCGGCGGGCCGAGCAGGAGTACCAGCAGGACGGTGGCCAGCAGCGCAGGGCCGCGGTGCCGGTGGCGAGGCCGGGCAGCCGTCATGGTGCCTGACGCAACCGTTCGAGCGCGGCCTCGAACGCCTCGGGCTCCACTCTGGCCGCGCCGCCGAACGGGTTCTGCAGCTGGTGGATGGCGAACAGCAGCAGCGCGATCGTGCCGGCCAGCGTGGACACGATCACCACATGGGTCATCATCTTGGTACCGCCGAACAGGTTGGGCAGCAGCATGGCGATCACTCCGCCGAGCACCAGCGCGAACCACACCACCGCGCCGACATCACCGTGTACCAGCCTGGTGATCCGTTCCTCTCGTGCCTGGTAGGTCGCCAGCACCTGGCGCACCGCCTCGGACTTCTGGGTGGCGTAGTACTCCTCGTCGGTTTCGATCGCAGCGTCGTTGATGGTGTGGTGCAGTTGCTGCAACTGGGTCCACCCAGGCCCTGTGACCTCGTCCCCGGCCCGCATCTGCGGCCATTCCTGCCGGATCACCGTTTCCAGGTAGGACTCGCTGATCTCCCGGACCCGCTGGCTCGCCTGTTCGGACAGCGAGTCGGCGGCCCACACCACCGCGATCACGCTGCCCGCCTCCTGCCGCAACCCGTCCCGCGCGGCGTGTACCGCGTCGAACAGGGAGATCAGTACGAAGGCCACCAGCACCGCGTGCAGGCCGCTGATGATGGTGAACACCTGCCCAGCGGCGTCGTTGTTGTCGAGCCTGCCCTCGTCCCGGCCGAACCTGCGCACCAGGTACGCGGTCACGCCGCCGACCACCGCGGCGCCCAGCATCCACAACAGCCCACTGAGATAGATGTTCATTCCGTTCCTTTCCGCGAGCGGGGAGCAGGGAGCGGGGAGCAGAGTCCCGCCCAACCCCAGAACGTGACGCAGCCGATTCCGCACCGCCGCTCGCCACCCGATGTGGTGACGAAGTTAGTGACGGGTGGGCGGCACCGACAAGCGTGCCGGGGACAATTCATCCGAGAGATGAATACGGTTGCTTCGGGTCTCGCCGAAACGGAGCAGTGAAGAATGGTGTACGCCGCGTGGGCGAGGGGTGAGTCGATATGATCTTCACGCGGTTGCCGACCACGCTGCGCCAATCGTGGTCCGTGGCTCGCGACGGCGGGTACGTACCGTCCCTTCCGGACGAACGTCCTCATCGATGTCCGGTTTGCGCAGCTCAGGGCTGTCGGTTCCGGAGGGTATCGGCGACATTCGTCCGCTCGTGTCCACACTGCGCTCGCCGGTGCAAGGTCGGCAGTCGCCCGGTGGCCACCCACCCGGTGGCATGGCGGCCCGCCGGTACAGCGGTCCCAGGTGGACGCCGGGAACGGATCGGTATTTTTACCCGCAAGCCCTGGCATTCGAGTGAGAGTGTGCCGGTACCCGATCGTGTGTTTGTGCCCCGATTTCCGCTTGCTATGTTGAGTTGGCGGTCCCACCGGAACCCTCGGGGGGAAATTGGGCCGACGATCCGGATGTATTGTCGTTAATGATCACTGTTCGATTCGATCAGTGTCGTCTTTGGTCAATCCCGAAAAATGATCTTCTGCTCCGCTCGTATTATTAGGATTGGTGGTGTACGTAGTGACCGTCACTGAGCCGGTGGAGTCCAACGTCGGGGACGAGCGGCCACAGAGCCTCGGCACGGCGGCCGCGCGCAAACTGGCGACGACGACCAAGTCGGTGCCGCAGATGCAGGGCATCTCCTCGCGGTGGCTGCTGAAGATGTTGCCCTGGGTCGAGACGAAGGGTGGCACGTACCGGGTGAACCGCAGGCTCACCTACACCGTCGGCGACGGGCGCGTGACGTTCTCCGCCACGGGCTCCGCGGTACGGGTGATCCCCCAGGAACTGCGCGAGCTGCCGTTGCTGCGCGGGTTCGACGACGAGGAGGTGCTGAGCGCGCTGGCCGACCGGTTCGAGCAACGCGAGTACGAGCCGGGTGACGTGGTGGTGGAGTTCGGCCACCTCTCCGACCAGGCCGTCCTGATCGCACACGGGAAGCTGAGCAGGTACGGTCCCGGCGAGTACGGCGACGAGACCGCGCTGGACGTGCTGGCCGACGGGGACCACTTCGGCGACGAGACCCTGCTGGACCCGCAGAGCATCTGGGACTTCACGGTCAAGGCGACCACCGCGTGCACCGTGCTGGTGCTGCCGCAGCGGGCCTTCGACCAGCTGCTCGAGCAGTCTGGCCAGCTGCGCGAGCACGTGCAGCGGTACCGGGCGAGTCTCAGCTCGGCGCGTAACGACTACGGCGAGGCCGAGGTGGAGGTGGCCTCCGGCCACAGCGGAGAGCCGGATCTTCCGGGGACCTTCGTGGACTACGAGGCGGCGCCGCGGGAGTACGAGCTCAGCGTCGCGCAGACCGTGCTGCGGGTGCACAGCCGGATCGCCGACCTCTACAACCAGCCGATGAACCAGACCGAGCAGCAGCTGCGGCTGACCATCGAGGCCCTGCGCGAGCGGCAGGAGTACGAGATGATCAACAACCGGGAGTTCGGCCTGCTGCACAACGCCGACCTCAAGCAGCGCATCCACACCCGCTCCGGTCCGCCCACTCCGGACGACCTGGACGAGCTGCTGGCCACGGTGTGGAAGGAGCCGACCTTCTTCCTCGCGCACCCGCGCACCATCGCGGCCTTCGGCAGGGAGTGCACCCGCAGTGGGGTCTACCCGCAGAGCGTGGACATCGGCGGGCATATGGTGCCCGCGTGGCGCGGGGTGCCGATGTTCCCGTGCAACAAGATCCCGGTCACCGAGACCCGTACCAGCTCGATCCTGCTGATGCGGGCGGGCGAGGAGAAGCAGGGCGTCGTCGGGCTGCACCAGACCGGGCTGCCGGACGAGTACCAGCCGGGCCTTTCCGTGCGGTTCATGGGCATCAACGAGAAGGCGATCATCTCCTACCTGGTCAGCGCGTACTACTCCACGGCCGTGCTGGTCCCGGACGCGCTCGGCATTCTCGAGCGGGTCGAGATCGGCCGGGCGGGCTGAGCGGCCGCACCTACGGCGTCAGGCGCCGCCGGCGAACGGGCCGGCGCGCTTGACGCTTTCCACAAGGCACAGCGTTCCACGGGCAACAGCACAGATTGGTGGGCTCCATTGTGACGGCGACAACGGAAACGGCCGAGCCGGAAGCGGGCGCTGAGGGCAGGCCACCGCACAGCCTCGGCACGGCGGCCGCGCGGCAGCTGGCGACGACGACCAAGTCGGTGCCGCAGATGCAGGGCATCTCGCCGCGCTGGCTGGTGCGGAAGCTGCCCTGGGTGGAAACCAGGGGTGGCACCTACCGGGTGAACCGCAGGCTCACCTACACCGTCGGTGACGGGACCGTGACCTTCGTGCACACCGGTTCCTCGGTGCGGGTGATCCCGCAGGAACTGCGCGAGCTCGCCCCGCTGCGCGGGTTCGAGGACGAGGACGTGCTGGATGCGCTGGCCGACCGGTTCGAGCAAGAGCAGTTCCAGCCGGGCGAGGTGATCGCCGAGTTCGGGCACCGGGCGGACCGGGTGTACCTGATCGCGCACGGCAAGGTGAACCGCATGGGGGCGGGAGAGTACGGCGACCGCACCGTGCTCGCCACCATGGCCGATGGCGAGCACTTCGGTTCCGCGGTGCTACTGGAGGCGGGAAGCCTGTGGGACTTCACGGTGCAGGCGGTGACCCCGTGCACCGTGCTGGCCCTGCCAAGGGAGCGGTTCGAGGACCTGCTCGGCCAGTCCGAGCGGCTGCGCGAGCATCTGGACCGGGTCCGCGCGCAGCGGCCGGAGCCGCGGAACAAACTCGGTGAGGCGGATATCGCGCTGGCGTCGGGGCACGCCGGGGAGCCGAGCCTGCCCGCGACCTTCGTGGACTACGACGCCGGCCCGCGGGAGTACGAGCTGAGTCTGGCCCAGACCGTGCTGCGGATCCACACCCGCGTGGCCGACCTCTACAACAACCCGATGGACCAGACCGAGCAGCAGCTGCGGCTGACCATTCAGGCCCTGCGTGAACGGCAGGAGCACGAACTGGTCAACAACCCGGAGTTCGGGTTGCTCGCCAACACCGACCCGCGGCAGCGGGTGCAGACCCGCACCGGCCCGCCCACCCCGGACGATATGGACGAACTGCTCAGCAAGCGGCGCAGGTCGGAGTTCTTCTTCGCGCACCCGCGCGCGATCGCCGCGTTCGGCAGGGAATGCACCCGCCGTGGCATCTACCCGCAGGCGCTGGACGTCGGCGGTCACCACGCCATGTCCTGGCGCGGGGTGCCGCTGCTGCCCTGCGACAAGATCCCGGTCACCGATACCGGAACCAGCTCGATCATGGTGATGCGTACCGGAGAGGAGCACGAGGGGGTGATCGGGCTGCACGAGACCGGGCTGCCCGACGAGTACGAGCCAGGGCTGTCGGTGCGGTTCCGGGGCGTGGACAGCAAGGCGATCCTGTCCTATCTGGTCAGCGCGTACTACTCGGCGGCCGTCCTCGTCCCGGACGCGCTCGGCGTACTCGAGCACGTCGAGATCGGCCGGGAAGGCTGAGCCGCTGATGGCCACCCCGGAGGTGATGACCGAGGGCAGGCCGGTGCGGGAGGTACTGTCCGCGAGCCGCGGCCTTGTCGATCCCGCGCTGCGAGCGGCGGTGGACACGCTGCCGTCGGATATGCGGCACATCGCCGGCTACCACCTCGGCTGGTGGGACGAGAACGGGCGGTCATCGGACGAGGCCGCCGGCAAGGCGATCCGGCCGGCCATGGTGCTGTTGGCCGCCGAGGCGATGGGCGGGCGGCCCGCGGACGCGGTACCGGCGGCCGTTGCCGTGGAGCTGGTGCACAACTTCTCGTTGTTGCACGACGATGTGATGGACGGCGACGTCACCCGCCGCCACCGGCCGACGGCCTGGAGCCTGTTCGGGGTCGGGGCGGCGATCCTGGCCGGGGACTCGCTGCTCACCCTCGCGCTGGACGTGCTCGCCCGCAGCGGCCATCCGGCGGCGCAGCAGGGGATCCGGACCCTGGCCACCGCGGTGCAGGAGCTGGTCGGTGGGCAGAGCGCCGACCTGGTCTTCGAAACCCGTTCCGATGTCGGGCTGGCGGAATGCCTGCGGATGGCGGAGGGTAAAACCGGGGCGCTGCTGGGTTGCACCACGGCGCTGGGCGGGTCCTTCGCCGGTGGCCGGCCCGAGCAGGTGGACCGGCTGCGCCGGTTCGGTGCGCAGCTGGGACTGGCCTTCCAGTTCGTCGACGATCTGCTCGGCATCTGGGGCGAGCCCGCTGTGACCGGGAAACCGGTCTACTCGGACCTGCAGAACCGCAAGAAATCCATGCCGGTGGTCGCCGCGCTCACCTCGGACACCCCGCAGGGCGAGGAACTGGCCACCTTGTACTACCGCGAGCAGCCGCTGTCCGGTGCGGAGCTGATCCGCGCCGCGGAACTGATCGACGCGACGGGGGCGCGGGAGTGGAGCCAGGAACAGGCCGACGAGCTGCTTGCGCGGGCACTGCGCGACCTCGCGTCGGCAGGCCCGCGACCACGGGCAGGCGCCGAACTGGAGGCGCTGGCCCGGCTGGTCACCCGGCGCGACCGCTGACCCTATTTCCTTCATCGGAGTGGACGAACATGATCAATGCGGATGATCCTGCCTGGCGCCGGGTCGCCGGGCCGCGCACGGTGCTGCTGGCCGCGCCCCGCTCGTTCTGCGCCGGCGTGGAGCGCGCCATCGACGTGGTCGAGCGGGCGCTGCGGCACTGGGGCGGACCGATCTACGTGCGCAAGCAGATCGTGCACAACACCCACGTGGTCGCCGACCTCGAGGCAAGGGGCGCGGTGTTCGTGGACGAGCTGGACGCCGTCCCGGACGGGGCCACCCTGGTGTTCTCCGCGCACGGTGTCTCGCCTGCGGTGCGGGAGGAGGCCGGGCGGCGCGGGCTGCACGTGATCGACGCGACCTGCCCGCTGGTGACCAAGGTGCACGCGGAGGCGCGCCGGTTCGCGGGCCGCGGCGACACCGTGGTACTGATCGGGCACGCGGGGCACGAGGAGGTCGAGGGAACCCTGGGTGAGGCGCCGGAGCACACCGTGCTGGTGCAGGACGTGGCCGAGGTGGAACACCTGCGGGTGCCCGACCCGAGCCGGGTGTCCTACCTGACCCAGACCACCCTGTCGGTGGACGAGACGGAGGAAGTGATCGCCGCGCTCCGGAAACGGTTCCCGCTGCTGCGCGGTCCCGCCTCGGACGACATCTGCTACGCCACCACCAACCGCCAGGACGCGTTGCGCGGGGTGGCCGCGGAGTCCGATCTGGTGCTGGTGGTCGGCTCGGCCAACTCCTCCAACTCGGTCCGGCTGGTCGAGCTGGCCCAGCGCCAGGGCACCCCGGCCCAGTTGATCGACGACGCGGGCGACATCCGGCCGGACTGGCTGTCCGGAGTGGGCACGGTCGGCCTGACCGCTGGCGCCTCGGCCCCGGAGGGCCTGGTCGACGAGGTGATCGCCGCGCTGGGCGCGCTCGGGCCGGTCACCGTGCACGCGCGGGAGACGACCCGCGAAACCATTCACTTCACCCTGCCCTCGGCGGTGCGGTGAAGAGCCCGCATTTGTGTCCGACGTGTCGATGCTTTCCGGAGGTTGCTCGATGAGTCTCGTTGAACTGGGCATGCCGGGACCGGTGCTGGCCCGCAGGCCGTCCCGGCGTGTCCTGGTCGGCGACGTGCCGGTCGGTGACGGCGCCCCGGTGTCGGTGCAGTCCATGACCACCACGGTGACCGCCGATGTGGACGCGACCCTGCAGCAGATCGCCGAACTCACCGCGGCAGGCTGCCAGATCGTGCGGGTGGCGGTGCCCTCGCAGGACGACGCGGAGGCCCTGCCTGCCATCGCGGCCAAATCGCAGATCCCGGTGGTGGCGGACATCCACTTCCAGCCGAAGTACGTGTTCGCCGCGATCGACGCCGGATGCGCGGCCGTGCGGGTGAATCCCGGCAACATCAAGAAGTTCGACGACAAGGTCGCCGAGATCGCACGAGCGGCCTCGGCGGCGGGGATCCCGATCCGGATCGGAGTGAACGCGGGCTCGCTGGACGGGCGGCTGCTGGCCAAGTACGGCAAGGCCACCGCGGAGGCCATGGTGGAGTCGGCCCTGTGGGAGTGCTCCCTGTTCGAGGAGCACGGTTTCGGCGATCTGAAGCTCTCGGTAAAGCATCATGACCCGCTGGTGATGATCGAGGCGTACCGCCTGCTGGCGCAGCGCTGCGACTACCCGCTGCACCTCGGCGTCACCGAGGCCGGGCCGCCGCCGCAGGGCACCGTGAAGTCGGCGGTGGCCTTCGGCGTGTTGCTCGGGGAGGGGATCGGCGACACGATCCGGGTCTCGCTCTCCGCGCCTCCGGTCGAGGAGATCAAGGTGGGCAGCCAGATCCTGGAGTCCCTCGGCCTGCGACCGCGCAGGCTGGAGATCGTGTCCTGCCCCTCCTGCGGCCGCGCGCAGGTCGACGTCTACCGGCTGACCGAGGAGGTCGCCGCGGCCTTCGAGGATTTCCCGATTCCGCTGCGGGTGGCCGTGATGGGCTGCGTGGTGAACGGCCCCGGCGAGGCGAGGGAGGCCGATCTCGGGGTCTCCTCGGGTAACGGCAAGGGCCAGATTTTCGTCCGGGGCGAGGTGGTGCGTACCGTACCGGAGAGCAAGATCGTGGAGACCCTGCTGGAGGAGGCGCTCAGCAGGGACTGGTCGGAGCGATCGTGATCGACTACGAGACCCCGGCTGCGGCCGGACACTACGGACCGGAGAATTGTCCGGTTCGACCGACCACTCCGGACGGTTGCCCGCTCCCTCACTTGGAGCAGCCGCGGTCACCCCCAGCGATTAATTGTCGCTTATCCGGTGATTGCAAGTAATTCCTTCGTCCTTCTACTCTGCTAGTTGTCAAGTAATCGTTTCCTCGGTTCGCGGGGTGGGAGTCATCATGGTACGCAAAATTGTCGGTATGTTCGCGGGTGTCGTCGCCGTTGTCGGGCTCGCAGCGGTCCCGGCCTCGGCTTCGGATCACCCTCCTCCGGGTTGTCATGCGTTCCGTTATGGCTTCTCCTATGGCCAGGGTATCTCGGTGAACTGTTACCACGTGCCCTATCCGCCGTATTCGTACCGGGTAGTGGCGCATTGCTCGTCAATTCTTTCCTCCTGGTACGCGCGGGGCAACTGGACCGAGGTCGGTTTCGGTCCTTCCGTCGCGGAATGTCACGGCGGGTTGCTCAGTTCGGCGCGGGTCGCCAACTATCACGTCGATGTGATGTGACCGGCGGGTGCCTGCCCGGTGAGGGGCGGCGACGGCGGGTGCGACGGCTCGCCGTGGTGGCCGGGCAGGCATCGCTCGGCCGGGGGTCGATCACCGGCCGGAGTCCGACCTGGTAATTTCCTGACCGCTGGGTTCGGGTGGTCAGGACCGGGGGAGACGCCGTGCGGTTTCGCTGGGGGAGATGGCTGCTGCTGGCCATCGCCGCGGCCGGCTGTGTGATCAGCGGGCTGAGCTGTTACCTGGAGAACATTCCTGGTGGCGTGGACACCGCGGTGTACCGCGCCGGTGCGGAGACCCTGCTGCACGGGCTCTCGCTGTACGACTCGGACATCGTTCCCTTCACACCCGGGTACGCCCGCCTCCCCTTCACCTACTCGCCGTTCGCCGCGCTGGCCTTCGTGCCGCTGGTGGCGGTTCCGGAACAGATCGGCTGGGCGCTGCTGAACGTGGTGTCGGTGCTGGCCGTGGTGCTCGTCGCCTATCTGGTGCTGCGCAGGGCACCGCGCAGGCCGTCCTGGCTGCAGCCCGGATGGGGCGCGGTACTGCTCGGCCTGGCGCTGCTCGGGCTGCAACCGGTGTGGAGCACCATGGGCTACGGGCAGATCAACTCCGTGCTGATGGCCCTCATCGTGCTGGACCTGCTGGTGGTCTGCGGGGCCACCGGGCGCCTGCGGCATGGCGGCGGGGTGCTGGTGGGGCTGGCCGCGGCGACCAAGCTGACCCCGCTGATCTTCGTGGTGCATCTGGCGCTGACCGGGCGCAGGGCCGACGCGGCAAGGGCGGCCGCGACCTTCCTCGGCTCGCAGGGCCTGATGCTGCTGCTCATCCCGCACGACACCATCCGGTTCTGGACGCACACCGTGTTCGACTCCTCCCGGATCGGGCCGACGGCGCTGGTCTGGAACCAGTCCCTCGGCGCCGTGGTGCGCAGGCTCACCGAGGACGCGTCCTGGTCGCAGTACGTGGGTTACGGGATCGGTGCCGTGCTCGCGGTCGGGGCGGTGGTGCTGGTGCGCCGCTACCACCGCGGCGGCAGGCCGGTGCACGCGCTGCTGGTGACCGGGTATCTCGCGTTGCTGATCAGCCCGGTCTCCTGGGTGCACCACTGGGTGTGGGCCGTGCCGCTGGTGGTCCTGCTGGTCGCCGAGGCCGGCTGCGGGAACCGGGCCGCGGCCTGGCTGCTGCCGGTGACCCTGACGGTGTTCGTGCTCCGGCCGATGCACGTGCCGGTCACCGGCCCGGAGGCCGCTGCCGCGCTGAACCCGCTGACCTTCGTGCTCAGCAACACCTACGTGCTGTTCCCGGTGCTGCTCGGGCTGTTGCTGCTGGTGCACGGGAAACGCGGGCGAACCCCGCCGGAGCCGCCGGGCGCCGAGCAGCGGCCGCCGGTCACTCCTGCGCTGACCCCTGCCCGCTGAACAGCTGGTACAGCGCGGCGCCGAGCTGCGCCCGGTCGTCCTCCTGCGGGTCGGCGAGCCGCAGGAGGCTGAACCCGAGGCAGAGCGCGACCAGCGCGCGGGCCCGTTCCGGGTCCTGCGGGCAGTCCAGCGCAGCCAGCCCGGCCTGCGCCGCCTCGTAGTAGCTGCGCAACGCGACCTGCTTGGGTTCGGCCAGTTCCTGGTGCCGGGCCGAGCCGATCACCATCTCGAAGAACGCGAGCCGGGTGGACTTCGGCACCTCGATGAACCGTTCCGCCGCCCATTCGGCCACCTCGGCGGGCCGGAACGGCTCGGCCCCGTCCGCGCGGGCCGGCGGGGACAGTGTCTCGGACCGCTGCGCGGCGAACTGGCGCAGTGCCTCGGAGATCAGCTCCCCGATCGAGGAGAAGTAGTAGCTCGCGGTGGCCAGCGGCACGCCGGCCCGTTCGGTGACGGCGCGGTGGGTGGTACCGGCCACCCCGTGCTCGCCGATGACTTCGATCGCCGCCTCCAGCAGCGCGTCTCGCCGGGGCCGGGAACGGGTGCGCGGGCTCAACGATTGCGGCATACCGCCCAGCTTACCCATGCGCCGGGGCGGTCTGCGCAAACATCTTGGAAGAACTTCTTGAAAGTATTTCTTACTCCGGAGTAGCGTCCGAGGCGCCCCGGTAGTGGCGGGTGCTCCCGCCCGCCCGTTCGAAGGAGAGTGACCGTGCGTACTCGTCTGCGGTATCTGACCCCGCTGGTGGCCCTGGTCGCCGCCGGCACGGTCGCGGCGGCCCCAGCCGCGACGGCGCAGCAGCAAGCCCCCGCGGCCACGGCGGCCGCCGAGGTGCCGCCCGCGCAGGAGAACCCGGCCCCGCTCGGTGCCAACGACTGGTCCTGCAAGCCCACGGCGAAGCACCCGCGACCGGTGATCCTGCTGCACGGTTTCAGCGCCCCCTCCGCGGGACACTGGAGCGCTTTCTCGCCGTACCTGAAGGCGAACGGCTACTGCGTTTTCACCATCACCTACGGTTCGATCCGGTTGCCCATCGTCGACCTCGTCGGCGGTTTCAAGCCGATCCAGTACTCGGCGCGGCAACTCGACATGTTCGTGGACAAGGTCCGCTCGGCCACCGGGTCATCCACAGTGGACCTCGTCGGTCATTCCGAGGGCGGGATCATGCCCCGCTACTACCTGAAGAACCTCGGCGGCGCGAGCAAGGTGGACAACTTCGTGGCCTGGGCGCCGCCCAACCACGGCACCTCGCTGTCCGGACTGTACGAGCTGGCCAAGCAGATCCCCGGCTTCGACGAGGTGCTGCTGCCCACGGTGTGCGAGGTGTGCACCCAGCTGGTCACCGGATCGCCGTTCATCGAGGAGCTGAACAGTCCCACCGAGACGGTCGGCGACGTGCACTACACCGTGCTCACATCGAAGTACGACGTGCTGGTCACCCCGATCGAGACCAGCTACCTCGACGGTCCCAATGTGGACAACATCTCGGTACAGGACGTGAACCCGAAGGCGACCCCCGGGCACATCACCATGGCCTTCTCGCCCACGGTGTTCGCGATCACCAACCGGGCCCTCAGCCGCAGCTAGCGATGTTCACCGGTTCCCGGCGGGCAGGTGCCGGTCGAGGAACTGGCCGAGGACCTGCCTGCTGATCTGGCCGCCGACGCCACCGAAGGAGATGTCGAAAGCGTGCTCCCCGTAGGGCACCACGACAGTCCGATGTGGAACGTCGGCGGCCGTCAGCCGGTCGGCGATCCCGGTCACCCTGCCCTGCTCGATCAGGTGGTCCCCGGCGCCGGTCACCAGCAATGTCGGCATCAGCCCCGGCCGGATCCTGCTGGTGGCCGAGGCCGCCCGGTACCGGCCGGGGAACTGCTCCGGCGAGCCGCCGAGGTAGGCGTTGCCCACCCGGTGCTGGTAACCGAACGGCCCGCCGTCGTGGTAGATGCCTGCGATATCGGCGGCGGGGTAGAACCCGACCGCCACCGCGGGGGTGGGCGGGCTCCCGCCGCAGCCGCTGGTGATCTCACCGTCGGCCAGCCCGTAGGCCACGTTCAGCGAGAGGCTGCCGCCTGCGGAACCGCCGACCAGCGCGATCCGGCCGGGCGCGACCTGGTACTCGGCGGCGTGCCTTGCGACCCAGGCCAGGGCGCAGGCGACGTCCTGGGAGGCGTCCCGCCAGCGCGGCGGCGGCGCCAGCCGGTAGTCGATGTCGAAGACCGGGTACCCGCGATCGGCCAGCCAGCGGTCCACTCCGGGCAGTTCGTCGCGGTGCCCCGCGACGAACCCGCCCCCGTGCACCCAGACCACGGCTGGCCGGGGCCGCGTCGCAGGCCGGCCCGGCAACCACACGCTCAGCTTCAGCTCGACCCCGCCGACGGTGGCGTAGCGCACCGTCCGGTCCGGTTGCGCCGCGGGCTGGTGTGGCACGGTGAGCAACTGCCACCAGGAGATCGACACCCCCTGGGTCGCGGCGAAACTCAGCTGGCTGATCAGCACGATCAGCGCGGCGGCCGTGCCGAAACCGCCCAGTGTCATGCCGATCCCGCCGCCGTAACGCGAGCCGGTGGACCACAGCACGGTGCCGAGCAGGACGACCAGGACGGCGATCAGCACCGCATAGAGCGGGAAGGTACCGATCAGCCCGGTGCCGATCGCGCCGGCCACCGGCAGCTCCGGCACCAGCGCGCCGAGCGCCACCAGGCCCAGGGCCACCGCCAGTGGCACCACCACCAGCAGCAGGGCCAGCCGCCACCACCGCGGCAGCCGGGAGCCGGGTTCCCGCTCGTTCGTCGCGGGGGACGGGGCCGCGGTATCGGCAGGGGCCTCTGGCACGCTCACTCCCGGGGATCCGAATTCCCCCGCGAGGTTAGCCATTACCGGCATCCGCGGCCAGTACCATTCGGCGTTTATTAACCGGCTATTCTTGCCGAATAAGACATTCTGGCGTTCGGGCGAATAAAACAGTCAGGACGTCGCGTACAGTTCCTCGATCAGCGCGCCGTACTTCTCGGCGATCGGCTTGCGCTTGAGCTTCATCGTCGGGGTGAGCTCCTCGCCGCCGGGCTCCCACAGCGCGGGCACGATGGCGAACTTCTTGATCTGTTCCACCCTGGCCAGCTTGTCGTTGGCCGCCTTGATCCCGGCTTCGACGGCTGCGTACACCCCGGGATCGGCGGCGAGCGTGGCGGGGGATGAGTCCGGCAGGCCGTGCTCGGCCGCGTACGCCGCCCCGGCTTCGGCGTCGAGCACGATCAGCGCGACCACGTAGGGCCGGTTGTCCCCGATCGCGGCGGCGACCCCGACCAGGGGGCAGGCCACCTTGACCGTGTTCTCGATGTTGGCAGGCGACATGTTCTTACCGGCCGCGTTGATGATGAGCTCCTTCTTGCGGTCGATGATACGCACGTAGCCCTGTCCGTCGATCTCCGCGATATCGCCGGTGTGCAGCCAGCCGTCGGGGTCGATGGTCCGCGCGGTGCGTTCCGGGTCGTTGCGGTAGCCCTTCATCACCAGCGGCCCGCGCACCAGCAGTTCACCGTCCGCGGCGAGCCGGACCCGCATCCCGTCCACGGGCTGGCCGACCGTGCCGATCCGGATCGCGTCCGGCCGGTTCATCGTGGCCGCGCCGGAGGTCTCCGACATGCCCCACAGCTCACATACCGGGATGCCCAGCGCGAGCACGAACTCCAGCGCCTCCGGGGCGATCGGTGCCGCACCCGAGGCGGCGATCCGCACCCGGTCCAGGCCCAGCTTCGTGCGCACCTTCGACAGCACCAGCGCGTCCGCGATCCGGTGCCGCAGGCGCAGCGCGGCGGGCACCCCGCCAGCCGCGCTCGCCCTGGCGTGCCGGATGCCCACCTCGATGGCCCAGCCCGCCAGCCTGCGTTTCGCCGGACTGTTCTCGGCGGCGAGCGTGGCCTCGATGGCCGCCTTGAGCCGGTACCACACCTGC
Source organism: Amycolatopsis aidingensis (assembly GCF_018885265.1). Classification (GTDB taxonomy): domain Bacteria; phylum Actinomycetota; class Actinomycetes; order Mycobacteriales; family Pseudonocardiaceae; genus Amycolatopsis; species Amycolatopsis aidingensis. Next base: position 4,123,694 of record NZ_CP076538.1, on the reverse strand, counting down.
GGCACCGCGCCGAAGAAGGTCGGCCGCACCTTCGGCAGCGCGGCGATCATGGTCTTCGGGTCGGCGACCGTGGTGATCTGCATACCGGTGCACAGGCTGGTGTAGTGCGCGCCCCAGCGGTTGGCCACATGGGCGTCCGGCAGGTAGGACACGATCCGGTCGGACTGGCCTGCCGGCAGCACCGCCAGCGTGGCGGCGACCGAGGCCAGCATGTTCGCGTGGGTGAGTTCCACTCCCTTGGGCGGGCCGGTGGTGCCCGAGGTGTAGATGACGGTGAGTGTGTCCTCCGGGCGCACGGCCAGCCGGGCCGCCTCGTCGTCGAAACCCGGATCGGGTTCCAGTTCCGCCAGCGGCCGGGTGCCCTCCGGGCTGCCGTCCACGCACAGCACGTGTTCCACTGCGGTGTCCTGGACGGCGGCAAGTACCTTCGGCGCGAACTGCTGCTCGCAGATCACCACCCGCGCGCCGGAGTCGCGCAGCACGTAGTTGACCTGCTCCGCGGCCAGCGTGTTGTAGAGCGAGAACGGGGTGGCGCCCGCGTGCAGCGCGCCGACGTCGGCGAGGTGGAACTCCGGGCGGTTGGTGAGCATCAGTGCGACCGTGTCGCCGTGCCGCACGTCGAGACCCGCCAGCCCCGCGGCGATATCGGCCACGCGCTCCGCGTACTCCCGCCAGGTGATGCTGGTTTCGCCGTCGGGGGTGCGCAGTGCGACCTCCTCCGGCCACCGGGCCGTGGTGTCCTGGAAGGCCGCGCAGAAGGTCTCCGGAAGGGCGGTGCGGTTGGTCATCGGGGCTCCCTTGCCGCGGATGTCGCGTGACGCAGGCCAAGGGTCCGGCTCGCAACCCCTGTTGTCAAGATGACAACAGGGGTTGGTGCACCGGCCCCTGGCACAGAGTTCGGCCGATCGCCTCGCAGGCGGTACCGGCCGGAAACCCGGATGCGGGACGGTCGCTGCGTTGTCCGGTCTGTTCCCGATCCCCAGGAGAACCGATGATGCACCCACCCCGGCGCCGATGGTTCACCGCGCTGGCGACCGCCGCGGCGGCGCTGACCGCGGGCGCGTTGCTCGCTCCGCCCGCCTCGGCCACCGCGCCGAACATCCCGCACAAGTCCACCGCCCAGGCCGAGCTGAACGCCCTCACGGTGGCCGGCGAGGGTTCGATGAGCGGCTACTCGCGGGAGGCGTTCCCACACTGGAACGCCGTGTCCGGCAACTGCAACGTGCGCGAGGAGGTGCTCAAGCGCGACGGCATCGACGTCCGGGTGGGCGCGGACTGCTACCCGGACTCCGGCCGGTGGTACAGCCCCTACGACGGGGTGACCGTGTACTCGGCAGCGGACGTGGACATCGACCACGTGGTGCCGCTGGCCGAGGCGTGGCGCTCCGGCGCCCGGTACTGGAGCGCGAGCAAGCGGGAGAACTTCGCCAACGACCTTTCCTACCCGCAGCTGCGCGCTTCCAGCGCGAGTTCCAACCGCAGCAAGGGCGATGACGACCCCACACAGTGGAAGCCGATCTCGTCCTACCACTGCACCTACAGCAAGATGTGGATCCGCTCGAAGTACCACTGGGGGCTGAGCGTGCAGGCCGCGGAGAAGTCCGCCCTGCAGTCCATGCTGAACACCTGCTGACCGGTACCCCGGGCCCCAGGTGCCCTGAACGTGGCTATCGGGACGTCAGGTTTTGCGAACGGCACTATTGGGACGTCAGACGTCGTGAACGCCACGTTCAGGCACTTCAGTGGTTGGCCTGGCGGGCCAGCATGTCCACCACGTCGCGCAGCATCCTGCGCTCGGCATAGGCGGCGCGTTGCCTGCGGGCGCCGCCACCGGCGGTGGTCAGCCGGGCCAGCCGTTCGGTGACGAACTCCAGGTCACCGGCATCCCGCAGCGCGGGGCGGATGTAGGCGGTGAGCCGGGCCAGTTGCTCGCGCATCGGCCGCAGGCTCGCGGTGCGCGGGTCGAAACCCAGGCCGTCCAGCCCGTCCCGCGCGGCTCGCCAGAGCGCGGCGCGCAGTACTTCGGGGCCGGGCCGCGGCGGCCCGGCCCCGTCCTGCAACGCGGTGGTCACCAGGCCGCGCACCATGGCGGCCAGCAGTGCCGCCTCGTCGGCAGTGCCGGGGACGTCGGCGACCCGCACCTCCAGGGTGGGCTGCTTGTCGGAGAGCCGGATGTCCCAGTACACCATGCCGCGGTCCAGCACGGCGCCCGCATGCAGCAGCGTGTGCACCACGGCGTCGTAGTGGTCGACGGAGGAGAACACCGGCGGCGGGCCTGCGGAGGGCCAGCGGGCCCAGCGCACATGCCGCCAGCTGCAGTAGCCGGTGTCCCGCCCACCGTCGAACGGTGAGTTCGCCGTGAGCGCCAGCAGCACCGGCAGCCAGCCGCGCATCCGGTTGCTGACCGCGATTCCCGCGGCGCGGTCCGGGATGCCGACGTGCACATGGCAGCTGCAGGTGCCGGCGGTGTCGGTGATCGCGCCGAACTGCCGCGCGATCCGGTGGTAGCGCCGGTTCGGCGTGATCGGGGGCGCACCGGGCTCGGGCAGCACGGGGGTACCGCTGGGCATCAGCCGCACCTCGCGTGCCACCGCCCGGTCGGTCAGCTGCCTGCGCAGCTTGCGCACCTGCGCGAGCAGTTCCTCGATGCTGGCGCAGACCGGGGTCGCCGTCTCCACCTGGCAGCGGACCAGCTCGCGCTGCAGCCCGCTCTCCGGCCACGACTCGGACCCCACGATGTCCGGGCCGAGGTCGGAAAGCCGGCCCTCGGCGTCCACGAGCAGGAACTCCTCCTCGACGCCGAGCGTCAGTGCGTCATCCGCCATACCGCCAAATTACCCGGTCGCGGGCGGTCGAGAGTCCGTTGTGGACTTACCGGGGTACTGTCAAGCGGCCGGAGGTGTGGGGTGGTTGGTGAGATAGCCACCCATCGTACGGAAGTACTCGGTGGCGGCGTGCTCCGTGCCGTCCTCGGTGCGCACCCGCTCGACCAGCAGCCCGTGGTTGCGGCCGAACCGCGCGTCGGCGCCCGCCACGATCACCACGCCCTCGCCCTCCTGGATGAAGATACGGCCGGGGGTGCCGCCGTAGCGGCCGGCCGACACCGAGGCGCGCACGATCCGCAGCCGCTCGCCCCGGTGGTAGGTGAACGCGTTGGGGTAGGGGTCGGACTGCGCGCGGACGAGCCGGTCGATGTCGGCGGCGGGCCAGGTCCAGTCGATCCGGCTGTCCTCGAGCGCCCGCTTGTGGAAGAAGCTGGCCCGGGAACGGTCCTGCGGAACCCAGTCGGTGCGGCCGGAGGCGATCAGCTGCACCGCCTCGGTGACCAGGGAAGGGAGCAGGTCGACGGTCTTGTGGAACAGGTCGGTGGTGGTGTCCCGCGGTCCGACCGGGACCGCACGCTGCAGCACGATCGCGCCCGCGTCCAGTTCCTCGTTCATCATGTGCGCGGTCACGCCGACCTCTTCCTCCCCGTTGATCAGCGCCCAGATCAGCGGGGAGAACCCGGCATAGGCCGGCAGCAGCGAGTCGTGCACGTTCAGCGTGCCCCGGTGGGGAAGGTTGAAGATCTCCGGCGGAATCCAGGTGCGCCAGTTGTTCGCGACGATGAGGTCCGGATCGGCCTCCTTGAGCCGGGACATCATCTCCTCGTCCCCAGGGCGGTTGCGCAGCAGCACCTCGACGCCGTTCTCGGTGGCGAGCTCGGCGACCGAGTCGGACCAGATCCGCTCGTAGGCGTGGTCCGACTGGGGGTGCGTGACCACAAGGACCACCTCGTGCTCGGAGTCCAGCAGCGCCCGCAAGGTTCGATACCCCCAGGTCTGGTAACCGAACATGACGATGCGCACGGGTCCTCCTCGCGTAACGGCGCCAAACGGGGGTAGTTAAGCAAGCCTGACCTAATTTCGCAACGTCGACCAAGGGGACGAACGTCACCCCGAATGTAGCAACTGAGGTTCGGCTAACTTAGGTTAGGGTTTCCTCGGTTCACTGGACGCGCGTGATGGGACGGCTATGTCACAGGCACTTCTGAGCGACGAGACACCGGTTTACGACCTTCTCGGGGTGGGGTTCGGGCCGTCCAACCTCGCGCTGGCGATCGCGGTGACCGAGCACAACGCGCACGCCGCCGATGCCGAGGCCGTCACCGCGCACTTCCTCGAGCGCCAGCCGGAGTTCGGCTGGCACCGCGGCATGCTGATCGACGACGCCACCATGCAGGTGTCCTTCCTGAAGGATCTGGTGACCCTGCGCAACCCTGCCAGCGAGTTCAGCTTCCTGTGTTACCTGCAGAGCAAGGGCAGGCTGGTGGACTTCGTCAACCACAAGACCCTGTTCCCGCTGCGGGCGGAGTTCCACGACTACTTCCAGTGGGCCGCGGCCCGGCTGGACGACGAGGTCGCCTACGGCCATGAGGTGGTGGCGGTCCGGCCGGTGTACGGGCGCGACATCGGGGACGGCGCGAACGGCGGAGACGAGATCGTCTACTTCGACGTGGAGTCGCGCACCGGCGTCGGGATGCGTGAGACGGCGTTCTGGCGGGCACGCAACCTGGTGGTAGCCACCGGCCTGCGGCCGAACCTGCCGGAGGGGGTCACCCGCGGTGAGCGGATCTGGCACAACAGCGAGCTCCTGCACCGGGTGGACCATCTCGGGGAGCGCGAGCCGGTTCGGTTCGTGGTCGTCGGCGCGGGCCAGAGCGCCGCCGAGGTCACCGCCTTCCTGCACGGCAGGTTCGCCGGGGCCGAGGTGTGCTCGGTGTTCACCCGCTACGGCTACAGTCCTTCCGACGACAGCCCGTTCGCCAACCGGATCTTCGACCCGGACGCCGTGGACGCCTTCTACGCGGCACCCGAGGAGGTCAAGCAACGGCTGCTGGACTACCACGGCAACACCAACTACTCGGTGGTGGATCTGGACCTGATCGATGACCTGTACCGGCGGATGTACCAGGAGAAGGTGCTGGGCACGCAACGGTTGCGGCTGTTCAACGTCAGCCACCCGGTGCAGGTCACCGAAACGGCGAGCGGGGTGCGCGCCACCGTCGAATCGCTCACCACGGGGGAGCGTACCGAGCTGGACGCCGATGTCGTGGTGTACGCGACCGGGTACCGGCCCGACGACCCGCTGACGGAACTGGGCGAGCTCGGGCGGTACTGCCTGCGGGACGACCGGGGCAGGGCGCTGGTGGACCGGGACTACCGGGTGCACACCGCGCCCGGGGTGCGGCCCGGGGTCTACCTGCAGGGCGGGGGAACCGAGCACAGCCACGGCATCACATCGTCGTTGTTGTCCAACAACGCCGTGCGTGCCGGCGAGATCCTGCGGTCGATCACCGATCGGATCCCGTCGCGCGCCAAGGGGGTAACCCGGGTTCGTCCCCGGTACGCGGTCAGCGGCACCGCGTCCGGTTGATGCCGGGCAACACGAAGTTCCCGAGTGATGAGGAAAGGTAAGTCGCATGTTCGTTGACACCCCCACCCGCACGGCGCGAAAGCGGTGGCCCGCCGCCTTCGCGGGCCTACTGCTCGCCGCGGTGCTCGCCGGCTGCGGCGGCACGGAGGACTCCTCGACCGGGGACGCCCCCGCGGACGGTCAGGGCGGCGCCTTCCCGGTCACGGTGGAGCACAAGTACGGCACGACGGAAATTCCGTCCGCGCCGCAGCGGGTTGTCACTCTTGGTCTATCCGATCAGGACGCTGCGCTGGCGCTGGGGGTGAAGCCGGTCGGCGCGGTCGACTGGTTCAAGGAGCGTCCCTACGGCAAGTGGCCGTGGACGAAGGAACTCTGGGGCGACACGCGGCCGGAGATCGTGGGTGAGCGGGACGAGTACGACATGGAGAAGATCGCGGAGCTGAATCCGGATCTGATCATCGCGCAGTACTCCGGTATGCAGCAGGAGCAGTACGACACCCTGTCCCAGCGCTGGCCGGTGGTGGCCCAGCCCAAGGGGCACGAGAACTACCAGGCACCCTGGCAGGAGATGACCCGCGCCATCGGCGCCGCGCTCGGCAAGGCCGACGAGGCCGAGCAGCTGATCACCGAGATCGACCAGCGGTTCGCGCGGGTGCGTGAGGAGCACCCGGAATGGGCCGGCAAGACGGTCGCCGTCGGTGAGCCCTACGAGCCGGGCAAGTTCTCGGCGTTCTCGCCCAACGACCCGAAGATGGTGTTCCTCACCGAGATGGGCTTCACCGTCGACGAGGAGTACAAGCAGGCCGTCGGTTCGCAGAACGTGGCCGACTTCAGCTTCGAGCGGTTCGATCTGGTCGATGTGGACCGGCTGGTGTGGCTGGTCGGTACCCCCGAGGTCGAGCAGCAGCTCAAGGCCGACCCGCTGTACCAGAAGCTGGCGGTGTCGCGGGAGGACCGCGATCTGTTCCTGCCGTACGAGAACCCGGACATCGGTGCGGCGCTGTCCTTCAACACGGTGCTCAGCATCCCGTACGCCATCGACCAGGTGGTGCCGATGCTCGAGGACGTGCAGTAGCCGCCGCGCAGCCGATGCCGCCGCGGATCGGGTGACGTCGCAGAAAGGCTTCCGATCGTGTCCCACAGCTCGTCGAGCCGCCTCCCGCTGACCGCGGCGCAGGCCGGAATCTGGCTTGCGCAGCGCATCGACCCGGACAGCGCGGTGTACAACATCGCCCTCAGGGTCGAGCTGCGCGGCGCGGTGGACCTCGGCCGGTTCGCCGCGGCCGTGCGGACCGCGGTCACCGAGGCGGAATGCCTGCATGTGCGGATCGAGGCCGAGGGTGCGACGCCGTGGCAGCGACCCGTGCCGCCGCGGTGCACGGTACCGGTGCTGGACCTGCGGGCGGAGCCGGATCCGGCGGCCGCGGCCGAGGAGTGGATGCGCCGGGAGAGGTCGGCCCCGGTCGACCTCTCCCGCCCGCCACTGTTCGCGCAGGCCCTGCTGCGCGTGGGCGAGGAGCGGGTGTGGTGGTACCAGCGCTACCACCACACCCTGCTCGACGGCTACGGCGCCGTGCTGATCGCGCGGCGCGTGGGCGAGTTGTACGGCGGCGGCTCCGCCCGGCCCGGTGACTGGGCGCTGACCCGGCTGACCGAAGCGGACGCGGCCTACCGGTCCTCCGCGCGGTTCACCGCCGACCGGGAACACTGGGCCGCCCGGCTCGCCGGATTGCCGCGGCCCGCGGCGCTGGTGCGGCAGGCGCAGGCGCCCGCGGCCGAACTGCGGCGGGAGACCGTCGTCCTGGGGCCGGAACACACCGGGGCACTGCGTGCCGTCGCGGCGAGGGCGGGGCTGCGGATGTCCCGGCTGCTGGTGGCGGCCGTCGCGGGCTACCTGCACCGGTTCACCGGAAGCCAGGACGTCCTGCTGGCGCTCCCGGTGCCCGCGCGCACCGATGCCGCGTCGCTGACCGTCCCCGGCATGGTGTCCAACGTTCTGCCACTGCGCCTTCGGGCGCGGCCGGAGAACACCATCACCGAGCTGATGGCCGCCGCCGACCAGGAGATCCGCGCGACCAGGGAGCACTCCCGGTACCGGGGCGACGACCTCGCCCGCGACCTCGGCCTCGATGGCGGGATACGGGAGCTGGCCGGGCCGACGGTCAACGTGCTGCCGCCGCACGGGGACGTCAGTTTCGGGGCGCACGAGTTCTCCATCGAGTACCTGTGGACCGGTCCGCTGAACGATCTCTCGGTCGTGGTGGACCAGGCGCAGGACGGCGACCGGATCATCTTTCACCTTGACGCGGATGCCGGGGTCTGCGACCAGGCCGAGCTCGCGGGCCACCGGGACCGGTTGCTGCGGGTGCTGGAGCTGCTGGCGCGCGACCCGGATCGTCCACTGTGCTCGATCGAGCTGCTGGCGCCTGCGGAGCGCGCGCGGCTGCTCACCGAGTTCGCGGCCGACCCGCGGGAGGCACCCGAGCTGACCTGGCCCGCCGCGTTCGAGCGGCAGGCGGCGCGCCGCCCGGACGCGGTGGCGGTGGTCTGCGAGCGGCAGCGGATCGGGTACGCCGAGCTGGACGCCGCCGCCAACCGGTTGGCCAGGGTGTTGCTCGCCCGCGGCGTCCGCGCCGAGGACGTGGTGGCGGTGTGCCTGCCCCGCACCCCGGACCTGGTGGTGACCCTGCTGGCCGTGCTGAAGACCGGTGCGGCCTACCTGCCGCTGGATCCGGACCTTCCCGCCGAGCGGGTCCGGTACCTGCTGTCCGACTCCGCCGCCCGTGTGCTGGTCACCACCAGGGAGCTCGGCGCGGGGTCCGGCGAGTGGGACGGCGGCGGTGGTGCATACCTCGCGCTGGACGATCCGCGGGTGGCGGCGGAGCTGGCCGCCGCAGCGGACACCTCCCCCGGGGTGCCGATCGCGCTGGAGCAGGCCGCGTACCTCATCTACACCTCGGGCTCGACCGGTGCGCCGAAGGGCGTGCTGGTGACCCACGACGGGATCGGCAGCCTGATCACCACCGCTCGCGCGCGCCTCGGCGTCGACGGCGGCAGCCGGGTCGCCCAGTTCGCCTCGGTCGGTTTCGACGTGGCGGTGTGGGACATGGTGATGTCCCTGTGCGTGGGCGGCACCCTGGTCCTGGTGCCAGCCGAGCGCAGGGTCGCGGGTGCGGAGCTCACCGGCTACCTCGCCGAGCACGGGGTCACGCACATGATCCTGCCGCCCTCGCTGGTCGCCGCACTGCCGCCGGACTGCGACCTGCCTGCCGGAGCGGTACTGGTGGTGGGAACCGAGGCCGTGCCGGCCGAGCTGGTCGCACGCTGGTCCCGCCGGTTGCGGGTGGTGGCCGCCTACGGGCTCACCGAGGCCACGGTCAACTCCACCCTGTGGCTCGCCGAGCCGGACCGGGACGGGCCAGTGCCGATCGGGCGACCGGACCCGAACACCCGTTGCTACGTGCTGGATTCCGCCCTGCACCCGGTCCCGGCCGGGGTGGAGGGGGAGCTGTACGTGGCGGGTCGTGGCCTCGCCCGCGGCTACCTCGGCCGGCCGGGCCTGACCGCGGCGCGGTTCGTGGCCGACCCGTTCGGCCCGCAGGGGGCCACCATGTACCGCACCGGCGACCGGGTGCGCTGGTGCCGGGACGGGAACCTGGAGTTCCTCGGCCGCGCCGACAACCAGCTGAAGATCCGCGGCCACCGGATCGAGCCGGGTGAGGTGGAAAGCGCCCTGATGGCGCTGCCCGGGGTGGCGCAGGCCGCCGTGCTGCCCCGCACCGACCAACGCGGCCACACCCGGCTGGTCGCCTACCTGGTCGGCACGGCCGATCCGGTGCGGGCGCGGGCCGAGCTCGCGGTGCGCCTGCCCGAACACCTGGTCCCGGCCCTGATCCTGGACCATCCGGGGCCGTTGCCGCTCACCCCGAACGGCAAGCTGGACACCGCGGCCCTGCCGGCCCCTGACTGGACGGCGCTTGCCGGTGACACCCCGCCTGCCACCCCGGCCGAACACGCGCTCACCACCGCCTTCGCCGAGGTACTCGGCCTGCCCTCGGTCGGCGCCGAAGACGACTTCTTCGCCCTCGGCGGAGACAGCATCGTGGCCATCCGGCTGGTGAGCGCGGCCCGCGCCGCCGGGCTGGCGGTCACTCCGAGGGAGGTGTTCCGGCACCGCACCCCGGCCGCCCTCGCCGCGCGGGCCGAGGCCACCGGCCGCACCGCGACAGCACCGGAGGACCAGGAACCCGCGCCACTGGTGCCGCTTGCCGAGGAGGAACGCGCGGAACTCGGCGCCCACGGGCACGAGGTGCTCCCGGTGACGCCGTTGCAGGCCGGGTTCTTCTTCCACGCCGGCCTGGCCACGCACGCCGCGGGCGCGGGGGACGCCGAGGATGTCTACGCGGTACAGCAGGAACTCGAGCTCACCGGCGAGGTGGACGGACCGCGACTGCGGGCGAGGGCGCAGGGGTTGCTGGACCGGCATCCCTTGCTGCGCGCCGGTTTCCGGCAACGCACCGGGGGAGAGGTCGTGCAGCTCGTCCCGAGCGCCGCGCGGCTGCCGTGGCAGGAGGCCGACCTCTCCGGAACGGGCGGGTCGCGACAGCGGGCGCGCGCGGCGGAGATCGCCGCGGCCGACCGCGCCCGCGGGTTCGATCTCGCCGAGCCCCCGCTGCTGCGGGCCACCCTGATCCACTTCGGACCCCGGCAGGCCAGGCTGGTGCTCACCCTGCACCACATCATCGCCGACGGCTGGTCGGTGTCGATCATGCTGCGGGAACTGCTGGACGGCCCGCGCGGTGAACCCGCCGTCCCGCACCGTTACCTCTCCTGGCTGGCGGGCAGGGACACCGAGGCCGCGCGCCGGGCCTGGCGGGCTGCACTGTCCGGAGTGGACGAACCGCGCAGGCTACCGGTGCCCGCACGGCAGGGGGAACCGGAACGGGTCGGGATCACTCTCCCCGCCGAGGACACCGCGCGGCTCACCGAGGCCGCCCGCGCCAACGGGCTCACCCTGAGCACGGTGGTGCAGGGCGCGTTCGGGCTCCTGCTCGGCGAGCTGACCGGCGCCGAGGACGTGCTGTTCGGTAGCACCGTGTCCGGGCGGCAGGCCGAGGTCGACGGGATCGAGTCGATGGTGGGCCTGTTCATCAACACGGTGCCGGCCCGGCTGCGCTGGCGGCCGGAGCAGCCGGCCGCCGAGGTACTCGCCGACTTCCAGGACGAGCAGGCCCGGCTGCTGGCCCACCAGCATCTCGGCCTTGCCGAGATCCAGCGGCTCGCCGGCCTCGGCGAGCTGTTCGAGGCGCTGGTGGTGGTGGAGAACCAGCCGAACGCCGGGGCACTGCGCAGCGCGGACGGTGCGCTGGAGATCACCGGCACGCGGACCAGGGATGCCGTGCACTACCCGCTGGCGCTGACCGTGTTCCCCGGTGCCTGCCTGGAACTGCGGCTGGAGCAGGACGGAACCCGGCTGCCCGGCCGGGCCGGGCAACTGGCCGAGCGGCTGCGCGGGCTGCTGACGACCATCCTGGAGCAGCCCCGGCGGCCGGTGGCGCGGCTGGACCCGCTCCCCCCTGAGCAGCGACGGAAGGCACGGGAACTCCTGGCAGGGGCCACCCGGCCGGTGCCGGCCACCACCCTGGCCGCCGCCTTCGCCGAGCGGGCGGCGCATACCCCGCAGGCCGCCGCCGTGGTCTTCGCGGGCCAGGAGCTGTGCTATGCCGAGCTGGACCGGCGGGCGGAGGCGCTCGCCCTGCGGCTGCGGGCCGCGGGCGCCGCACCGGAGCGGGTGGTCGCGGTCGCGGTGTCCCGCTCGCCCGAGCTGCTGGTGTCCCTGCTCGGGGTGCTCAAGGCGGGCGCGGCGTACCTGCCGGTGGACCTGGAGTACCCGTCCGAACGGGTGAGTTTCCTGCTCGCCGATTCGGGTGCCCTGCTGACCGTCACCACCTCGGCCGATGCCCCGCGGCTCCCGGCGGGGGAGCAACCACCGCGGCTTGTGCTCGACGCGGAATCCACCGATCCTGTGCCCGCGTCCGGACCCGCCGACGGGGAGCCCGCGGGTCCGGATCATCCGGCCTACCTGCTGTACACCTCCGGATCGACCGGGCGGCCGAAGGGGGTGCTGGTCACGCACCGCGCGGTGCTCGGCCAGCTCGCCTGGTTGCGCGACACCGTGGGCCTCGGGCCGCGGGATCGGGTGCTGCACCAGTACTCCGCCGGGTTCGACCCCTCGGTGCAGGAGATCTTCGGCGCGTTGCTGGCCGGCGCCGCGGTGGTGGTGGCAAGGCCCGGTGGGCAGCGGGACCCCGGTTACCTCGCCGAGCTGGTCCGCCGCGAGCGGGTCACCACCGTGGACCTGGTGCCCGCGATGTACGCGGCGCTGCTGCGGGAAAGCACCGACGGCCCCGATGCCGGCTGGTGGCGCGGACTGCGCAGGGCGTTCAGCGGCGGTGAAGCCCTGCCCGGTGCGGTGGCCTCCCGGTGGGCGGAGCTGACCGGGGTGCCGCTGCACAACCTCTACGGCCCCACCGAGGCCGTGGTGCAGGTGAGCCACTGGCCGGTGGGCGAGGCCGCCCCCGATGGCAGCGTGCCGATCGGGCGAGCAGTGTGGAACACCCGGCTGTACGTGCTGGACGGCTACCTGCGCCCGGTCGGCCCTGGTACGCCGGGTGAGCTGTACATCGCGGGGGAGCAGCTCGCCCGCGGTTACCACCGGCGGCCTGGACTGACCGCGCAGCGGTTCGTGGCCGATCCGTTCGGTCCGCCGGGGGCTCGTGCCTACCGCACCGGGGACCTGGTGTGCTGGGACGCCGACGGGGTGCTCAGCTACCTCGGCCGTACCGACCACCAGGTGAAGATCCGCGGTACCCGGGTGGAGCCGGGCGAGGTGGAGTCCCGGCTGGCCGCGCTGCCCGCGGTCGCCGAGGCCGCGGTCCTGGCCCGCGCGGACGAGCGGGGCGCCACCCGGCTGGTCGGCTACGCCGTTCCCGCGCCGGGACACCACCCCACGACCGCCGGGCTACGCGCGGCGCTGGCGGCCGACCTGCCCGAGGTCATGCTGCCCGCCGCCGTGGTGCTGCTGGACGCCCTGCCGCGTACCCCTGGCGGGAAGGTGGATCCGCACGCGCTCCCGGAACCGGCGGCCGAGCGGGCGGCGGGCCGCGCCGGGGAAAGCGAGGCCGAACGGCGGCTCTGCGCGATCTTCGCGACCGTGCTCGGCGTGGAGAGGGTCGGCCCGGAGGAAGACTTCTTCGCCCTCGGCGGGGACAGCATCCTGTCCATTTCGGTGGCCAGCCAGGCCCGCGCCGCCGGGTTGAACCTGGGGCCGCGCGAGGTGTTCGAGCATCGCACCCCGGCCGCGCTCGCCGCGCTGGCCGGGGCCACGGCGGATCCGCCCTCCCCCGTGGCCGAGCCGGACGACGGCGTCGGGGAGGTGCCGCTGCTGCCGATCGTGCACCAGCTGCGCACCGACGGGGGCACGATCCGCCGGTTCACCCTGCCCCTGCTGGTCGGCACACCCGCCGCGGCCGACGCGGAGTCGCTGACCGCGGTCCTGCAGGCCGTGCTGGACCGGCACGACGGGCTGCGCTGCGTGCTCACCCGGTTCGGCGCGGGCGTCTGGTCGCTGGCCACCCGCCCGGTAGGCAGCGTCGGCGCGGGGACCTGCTGCGCAGGGTGGACGCCGGTGGCCTCGATGACGCGGCCCTGCGTGCGTTGATCGCCACCGAGTCGGACGCCGCGGCCGGCCGGCTGGACCCGGACGCCGGAATCATGCTGCAGGCGGTGTGGTTCGACCGCGGCCCGCGACAGGGTCGCCTGCTGCTCGCCGTGCACCACCTGGTGGTCGACGGGGTGTCCCTGCGGGTGCTGCTTGCCGACCTTGCCGCGGCCTGGCAGGCGGTGCACGCGGGCGACACGCCCGCACTGGAACCGGTCCCGGTGTCCCTGCGGCGGTTCGCGCGCCTGGTCGCCGAGCAGGCGGGCTCGGTGACCCGCCTGGCCGAGCTGCCCTACTGGACCGGGGTTCTCGCGCCCGGTGCCGACCTACGGCCCGGTCTGGACCGCGGCGGCACGGCAGGCGCGGCGCGCGAGCACACCGTCACCCTGCCGGTGGCCGACACGCTCCCGCTGCTCACCACCGTTCCGTCGGCGGTCGGTGCGGACGTCACCGAGGTACTGCTGGCCGCGTTGCGCCGTGCCGTGAACCGGCTGCGCGATCCCGGCACCGACCTGCTGGTCGACCTGGAACGGCACGGAAGGGAGGAACTGGAACCGGGGCTGGACCTTGCCCGCACCGTGGGCTGGTTCACCAGCCTCCAACCGGTGCGGCTGCCCGGCGGCGCGGACGCCATCGAGGTACTCAAGGCGGTGAAGGAGTCGGTGCGTTCCGCACCGGAGCGCGGCATCGGCTACGGCATGCTGCGTTACCTGAACCCGCAGACCGCCCCGCTGCTCGCCGGTGCGGCCACCGCGCAGGTCCTGGTCAACTACTTCGGACGGCTCCCGGCGAACTCGGCGGTGGACTGGGAACCGGCCGCGGAATCGGACGCGCTGGCCATGGCGCCCGACGTGGATCTGGCCATGCCGTACCCGGTGCAGGTGAACGCGGTCTGCGCGGACACCCCGGAGGGCCCGCGGCTGACCGCGACCTGGACCTGGCCGGAAGGGACGCTGACCGAGGACGAGGTCGGCGAGCTGGCCGCCGGCTGGGTGGACGCCCTGCGCGAGCTGGCCGCCGAGGCACCGGGCACCCGCGCGCTGACGCCGTCCGACCTTCCGCTGGTCCGGCTCGACCAGGGTGAGATCGAGCGGGTGGAGCGGGTCGCGCCAGGACCGATGGCCGATATCTGGCCGCTGTCCCCGCTGCAGGAGGGCCTGTACTTCCACGCCAGCTACGACCGGGGCGGGCTGGATGTCTACACCGCGCAGGACACCTTCGACTTCGACCACCGGCTGGACGCCGAGCGGCTGCGCGCGGCCTGCGCCCGGCTGCTGGCACGGCACCCGAGCCTGCGTGCCGGGTTCACCAGCGAGGGCCTGCCCGGCCCGGTGCAGTTCATCGCCGCGGATCCCCCGGTCCCACTGGCCGAGGTGGACCTGTCCGACCTGCCCGAGGCCCAGCGGCGGGAACGGATGGCCGCCGTGCTCGCGGCCGACCGGGAACGCCGGTTCGATCTGGCCGACCCGCCGCTGCTGCGGTTGCTGCTGGTGCGGATGGGTGAGCGCAGCGACCGGCTGGTGCTCAGCCACCATCTGGTGCTCTGGGACGGCTGGTCGCAGGGCCTGCTGCTGGCCGAGTTGCTCGCGCTGTACGACACCGCGGGCGCGGACGGCGAGCTGGACCGGCCCGGCAGCTACCGCGACTACCTCGCCTGGCTGGCCAGGCAGGACACCGACGCGGCGCGGGCGGCCTGGCGCCGGGCGCTGTCCGGGCTGGCCGAACCGACCCTGGTCGCCGAGCAGGGCACCGAACCGGCGATTCCGCTGCGGCACCGCCACGACCTGCCCGACCGGCTGGGGCAACGGCTGCGGGAGGTCGCGCGCGGCCACGGGCTGACCGTGAACACCGTGCTGAACGCGGCATGGGGGCTGGTGCTCGCGGCCACGGTGGGCCGGGCGGACGTGGTGTTCGGCGCCACCGTGGCCGGCAGGCCCGCCGAGGTGGACGGCATCTCCAGCGCGATCGGCATGTTCCTGAACACCGTGCCGGTGCGGGTCACCCTCGATCCCTACGAGTCCGTTGTGGACTTCCTGGGGCGGCTACAGGCCGAGCGGGCCGAGCTGATGAACCACGAGTACCTCGGCCTCGGCGAGTTGCAGCGGGAAACCCGGCACGCCCGCCTGTTCGACACCCTGTACGTGCTGCAGAACTTCGCCGACGAGGGCGCGTTCACCGCGCTGACGCGGCGGCACGGCATCACCGGCGTCGGCAGCGTGGACGCGACCCACTACCCGCTCACCCTGGTGGTCACCCCTGGCGAGGTGGTGCGGGTGGCCCTGGACTACCGGCCCGACCTGATCGAAACGGCCACGGCCGAGCGCCTGCTGGAGCGGTTCCACCTGCTGGTGGACCGGCTGACCGCCGACCCGCAGGCGCCGCTCGGTTCGCTGGAGGTGCTGCTGCCGGCCGAGGCGGAGGCGTTGCGCCGGGAGTGGGACACCGGCGCCCGGCCGGTTCCGGACGAGACCGTGGCCGACCTGCTGGCCGCGCAGGTGGCCCGCACCCCGGAGGAGACCGCGCTGGTCTTCGGTGAGCAGCGGCTCAGCTACGCCGAGCTGGACGCCCGGATCAACCGGATGGCCCGGCTGCTGCTGCGCCGGGGTGCCGCGCCCGAGCGGGTGGTGGCGCTGGCGCTGCCGCGGTCGATCGACATGGTGGTGGCGCTGTTCGCGGTCCTGCGCACCGGCGCCGCCTACCTGCCGCTGGACCTGGATCACCCGGTGGAGCGGCTGCGGCTGATGGTGGCCGACACCGGTCCGCTGTGCCTGCTGTCCACCGCCGCGGTGGGTCTTTCGGCGGACGCGATCTGCCTGGACGACCCCGCGGTGCGGGCGGAACTGGCCGCGCTCTCTCCGGACCCGCTCACCGATGCCGAGCGGCCCGCGTTCGCCCACGGGGTGCCGGGCAGGCTGGAGCATCCCGCCTACGTCATCTACACCTCCGGTTCCACCGGGCGGCCGAAGGGCGTGGTCACCCCCTACCGCGGGCTGACCAACATGCAGCTCAACCACCAGGAGGCGATCTTCGGCCCCACCGTCGCGGCGGCCGGCGGGCGCAGGCTGCGGATCGCGCACACCGTGTCCTTCGCCTTCGACATGTCCTGGGAGGAGTTGCTCTGGCTGGTGGAGGGGCACGAGGTGCATGTCTGCGACGAGCAGCTGCGCCGGGACGCCGAGGCGCTGGTTGCCTACTGCGAGGCCCACCGGGTGGACGTGGTCAACGTGACCCCGACCTACGCCCAGCTGCTGCTCGAGCAGGGGCTGCTGGAGGGGCACGTGCCACCGCTGGTGCTGCTCGGCGGCGAGGCCGTACCCGAGGCGGTGTGGACCCGGCTGGCCGAGACCGAGGGGACCTACGGCTACAACCTGTACGGGCCGACCGAGTACACCATCAACACCCTCGGAGCGTCCACAACAGACAGTGATACTCCTGCGGTGGGGCGGCCGATCTGGAACACCAGGGCGTACGTGCTGGACTCCCGGCTGCGCCCGGTCCCACCCGGTTATCCCGGCGAGCTCTACATCGCCGGGATCGGCCTCGCCCGCGGCTACCACGACCGGCCGGGGCTGACCGCGGCCAGGTTCGTCGCCGACCCGTTCGGCCCGCCCGGCTCCCGGGCCTACCGCACCGGGGACCTGGTGCGGCAGCGGCCGGACGGGATCCTGGACTTCCTCGGCCGCACCGACGACCAGGTGAAGATCCGCGGATACCGGGTCGAGCTGGGTGAGGTGTCCTCCGCCATGTCCGGGCATCCCGGGGTGGGGCAGGCCGCGGTCGTTGCCGACACCCGCGGGCCGGTGCGCCGGCTGGTCGGCTACGCCGTCTGCGCCGAGGACCTGCTGCCGGGGCTGCGTGGCTACCTGAAGGACCGGCTGCCGGGCTACATGGTGCCCGCCGCGCTGGTGGCCGTGGACGAGCTCCCGCTGACGGTCAACGGCAAGCTGGACACCGCCGCGCTGCCCGCACCCACCCTGGACACGACGGCAGGGCGGGAACCCCGCACCCGCACCGAACGGGTGCTGTGCGAGCTGTTCGCCGAGCTGCTCGGCGCGCAGCGGGTGAGCGTCGAGGACAACTTCTTCGACCTCGGTGGGCACTCGCTGCTGGCAACCCGGTTGATCAGCAGGGCACGCACCGCGCTGCCCGCCGAACTGTCCATCCGGGACCTGTTCGAGGCGCCCACCGTGGCGGAGCTGGCCCCCCGAGCCGGGCAGGGGGAGCAGGCAAGGCCGCCGCTCGTCGCCGCGGAACGGCCTGCCGAGCTTCCGCTGTCGTACGCGCAGCAACGGTTGTGGGTCATCCACGAGATGGAGGAGACCTCGGCGGCCTACAACTTCCCGCTGGTGTTCCGGCTGCGTGGCCGGCTGGACCGGGACGCGCTGCGGGCCGCGCTGGACGATGTGGCGGCCCGGCACGAGGCCCTGCGCACGGTGTTCGCCACCCGGGACGGGGTGCCGGCCCAGTGGGTGGTTCCCGCCGCGCGGGCGCGGGTGCCCTTCGTGGTGGATGCCGTCGGCGCGGACCAGCTCGCCGAGCAGGTACGGCAGACCGTGGCCAGGCCGTTCGAGCTGGGCACCGAGCTCCCGGTGCGGGCGCGGGTGCTGGAACTCGCGCCGGAGGACCATGTCGTGGTGGTCCTGCTGCACCACATCACCACCGACGAGTGGTCCGATCGGCCGTTCCTGCGGGACCTGACCACCGCCTACACCGCGCGGATCGCGGGGCACGCGCCGGACTGGGATCCGCTGCCGGTGCAGTACGCCGACTACGCGCTCTGGCAGCAGCGGCTGCTCGGCGATCCCGCCGAGCCCGGCAGCACGGCCGCGCGCCAGCTCGAGTACTGGCGGCACACCCTGGCCTCGGCCCCGGAAGAGCTCGACCTTCCCACCGACCGGCCACGCCCGGCCCGCCCCGGGTTCACCGGCGCGGAGCTGGAGTTCGAGCTCCCGCCCCCGGTATGCGCCGCGCTGCGGGAACTGGCGCGAGGCACCGGGGCCAGCATGTTCATGCTGCTGCACGCCGCCGTGGCCGCGCTGCTGCACCGGCTGGGCGCGGGCGAGGACATCCCGCTCGGCGCACCGATCGCCGGTCGCACCGACGAGGCGCTGGACGATCTGGTCGGGTTCTTCGTCAACACCCTGGTGCTGCGCACGGACCTGACCGGGGACCCGGGCTTCGCCGAGCTGGTGCGCCGGGTGAAGGACACCGACCTCGCCGCGTTCTCGCACGCGGACGTGCCGTTCGAGGCCGTGGTCGAGGCGCTCAACCCGGCCCGCTCGCTGGCGCGCAACCCACTGTTCCAGGTGATGGTGGGCTACCACGCGCGCACCGGTGAGGTGCTGGAGCTGCCCGGCCTGCGAGCCGAGGAGGTGCCGTTCGAGGCGCGCGCGGCCAAGTTCGACCTGGTGTTCAGCTTCACCGAGCGGCTGGACAGCGGGCAGCTCACCGGGCGGCTGGAGTACGCGACCGAGCTGTTCGACGCCGAAACCATCGCGAGCCTCGCCGACCGGCTCGGCCTGCTGCTCGCCGCGGTGACCGCCGACCCGGACCGGCCGCTGCGCGAGGTCGAGGTGCTGACCGCCGGTGAGCGGCGGCTGGTGCTGACCGGGTTCAACGACACCAGGGAACCGGTCCAGGAGGCTTCGCTCCCCGCGCTGTTCCGGCGCATGGTGGCAGGCCAACCGGCCGCGGTGGCGGTCGTGGACGGCGCGGACACGGTGTCCTACCGGGAGCTGAACGCGCGGGCCAACCGGATCGCGCGGCTGCTGCGGGCGCGCGGCATCGGGCCCGGCGACGTGGTCGGGGTGGCGATGGACCGCGGACCTGACCTGATTGCCACCGTGCTCGGCGTGCTCGACCTCGGCGCCGCCTTCCTCCCGCTGGACCTGGCGCATCCCGCCGACCGGTTGCGTTACCTGATCGAGGACTCCGGTGCCCGGCTGGTGGTGGGCACCGAGCAGGTGGCGGGCAAGATCCCGGAGGTGCCAGGAACCACCACGGTGCTGCTGGACTCACCACCGGTCGCCGCCGAGCTCTCGGCCACCTCGGAGTCCGATGTGGACATCCAGGTGTACTCGCTGGACCAGTCCGCGTACGTCATCTACACCTCCGGTTCCACCGGGCGGCCCAAGGGCGTGCTGGTGCCACACGAGGGCATCGGCAGCCTGGTGGCCACCGCGGTGCGGCGGATGGGTCTGCGGCGTGACTCCCGGGTGTTGCAGTTCGCCTCGATCGGGTTCGACGTGTTCGTGTTCGAGCTGGCCATGGCGCTGTGCCACGGCGGCCGGCTGGTGCTGATCCCGGAGCAGGCGCGCCTTGCCGGCCCCGCGCTGACCGACTTCCTGCACGAGCGTGGGGTGACGCACATGATTCTGCCGCCCGCGCTGGTGTCCGCGCTGCCTGCCGAGTGCACGTTGCCCGCGGATTCCACCATCCTGGTCGGCACCGAGACCGTGCCGCCGGAGCTGATCGATCGGTGGGCGGCGACGGTGAACCTGATCGCGGCATACGGGGTGACCGAGGCCACGGTGAACTCCACGCTGTGGCCTGCCGAGCCGGGGTGGCGCGGGCCGGTGCCGATCGGGCGGCCGGACCCGAACACGCAGTGCTACGTGCTGGACGCCGGGTTGCGCCCGGTGCCACCAGGGGTGGTCGGCGAGCTGTACGTCGGCGGCCGCGGGCTGGCACTGGGGTACCGCGGCAAACCGGGCCTGACCGCGGAGCGGTTCCTCGCCGACCCGTTCGGGGCGCGGGGTGCCCGCATGTACCGGACGGGGGACCGGGCCCGCTGGCGCCGGGACGGCACGCTGGACTTCCTCGGCAGGGTGGACAACCAGGTCAAGATCCGGGGTTTCCGGATCGAGCTCGGCGAGGTCGAGGCCGCGCTGTCCGGGCATCCGGCGGTGGCACGGGCCGCGGTGGTCGCCGACCGCGCGGGGGACGTGGTGCGCCTTGTCGGCTACGCCGTGCCGGCCGCGGGCGAGCTCGATCCGGCGGGGCTGCGCGCGTACCTGGCGGCGCTGCTGCCGGACTACATGGTGCCCGCGCTGGTCGTCCCGCTGGACGGGCCGCTGCCGCTCACCCCGAACGGCAAACTGGACCGCGCCGCGCTGCCCGCACCGGACTTCGCCGAACTGACCGGTTCGGCCCGGCCGGTCACCTCCCAGCAGCGGGCACTCGCCGAGCTGTTCGGCGAGATCCTCCAGCTGGAGGGCGTGGGCGTCCACGACAACTTCTTCGACCTCGGCGGGCACTCGATGGCCTCGATGCGGTTGCTCGGCCGGATCCGCGCGGTGCTCGGCGCGGAGCTGACCGTGCGGGACATCTTCGACCACCCCACGGTGGCCGGGATCGCCGCGAAACTGGGGGAGGCAAGGCCGACCCGCCCGCAGCTCGCGCCGCGAGAGCGGGGCACCCCGTTGCCCGCGGCGCCGGTGCAACGCTGGCAGTGGTCCCGCCGCGCCCGGCACGACCACGCCCTGGTGCTACGCGCCCCGCACGGGTTCGACCCGGCCGCCATGGCCGCGGCGGTGCGCGATGTCGCGGGCAGGCACGAACCCCTGCGCACCCGGCTGGTCGAGCGGGAGGGCGTGCTGTACCAGGAGCCGGCCGAGCCGCCGTCCCTTGCGGTGGAGACCTGTTCCGAGCTGGAGCCCCGGCTGGCCGAGCTCGCCGCCCGGCCGCTGGACCTCGAGGCCGGGCCGCCCTGGCGTCCGCGGCTGCTGATCGGGGAGCGGGGTGACCACGCGCTGCTGCTGACCATGCATTACCTCGGCGTGGACGAATGGTCGGTCGTGCCGTTGTTCCGCGACCTGACCACGGCGTACACGGCCCGGCTCGGCGGGACGGCGCCGGACTGGCCCGCGTTGCCGGTGGGGTATCCGGACTACGCGCTGTGGGCAAGGGACGTACTCGGCGACCCCGGCGATCCGGACAGCGTGGCCGGCACACAGCTGGCGTACTGGCGGCAGGCCCTGGACGGCCTTGCCGAGCCCACCTTGCCTGCCGACCGCCCCCGGCCTTCCGAGCCCTGCGGTGCGGCCGACCTGGTCGGCTTCGCCGTGGACGCGGACCTGCGCGCGCGGGTCGACGGGCTGGCGCGCCGGACCGGCACCAGCCTGTTCATGGTGCTGCAGGCGGCGCTGGCCACCGTGCTGGCCGCGCGCGGAGCCGGAACCGACCTGCCGATCGGCACCATGGTGGCCGGACGGCAGGACGACCGGCTGGCCGATCTGGTCGGGTGCTTCCTGAACATCGTGGTGCTGCGTACCGACACCGGCGGGGACCCGGCCTTCGCGGATCTGCTCGCCAGGGTGCGCGCGGTGGACCTGGCCGCCCTCGACCGGCAGGACCTGCCGTTCGCGGAACTGGACCGCCCGGTGCCCCGGGTGATGATGGTGCACCACGAGCAGGCCGACATGGCGGAGTTGACCGGTGGCCACGGCAGCTTCGGCGCCCTGCCCACCGGCCGGACGGACGCGGAACTCACGCTGAGCAGCTACGAGCCCCGCGCCGGCGGCCCGGCGCACTGCGAGCTGATCTACACCACCGACCGCTTCGACCGCGCCACCGTGCAGGGCTTGGTCGAGCACCTGCTCGCCGTCCTGCGCGCCGCCACCGCCGACCCCACCCGCCCGCTGTCGACCCTCCTCCCGTAACCGCAGCTTCCCCGGCGTGTTTGCCGCCTGCGCGCGCGTGTTTGCCGCCTGCGCGCATGCGTTGGCCCTCCACGCGCAGGCTTTGGCCGTTCGCGTCCCCGGTTTCCGTCGGTGGGCTCTGGCAGGCTCGGGCCATGACCGAGATCCCGCCGCAGAACTACTCGCAGCAGTGGACCGCGGGTACCCGCGCCGACGTGCCGCGCACCGGGGACGAGCGCGAGATCCTGACCACCTTCCTGGACTGGCACCGGGAGACCTTCGCGCTCAAGTGCGCGGACGTGGATCCGGAACGGCTTTCCGAGCAGGGCGTGCCACCGTCCGGGCTCAGCCTGCACGGCCTGGTGCGGCACCTGGCCGGGGTGGAGCGGTGGTGGTTCCGCATCCAGTTCGCGGGGGAGAGCGTGCCGATGCTGTACTACTCCGACGACGACCCCGAGCAGGACTTCGATCGGCTCGACGGGGATGTCGGCGAGGCGTTCACGGTGTGGCGTGCGGAGTGCGGCCGCTCCCGGGAGATCGTGGCCGGTGCGTCCCTGGACCGGATGGGCGTCACCCGGCGCGCCGGGGAGCCGTTTTCCCTGCGGTGGCTACTGGTGCATATGACCACCGAGTACGCCCGGCACAACGGTCACGCCGACCTGCTGCGCGAGCGGATCGACGGCGCGACCGGGGCGTAGCGCGCAGCGACCGAACGTGGCAGACACAGGTTGGTGAACCATGCAAACGTGCCACCCGGCTCGCCGAAGCACCGACAGAGCATCATGGCTGGCATGACCGGCGTCGCACGTCTCACCGCAACCGCGGACCTGGAGCACGGGACGGTCGAGTACCGGTTTGACCAACGTGGCGGTTCCACGGTCGTGATGCTCCACGGCGGGCACATGCACGCCGGACTCGCGCTCGGTGAGCAGACCTTCGCCGATGCCGGCTACTCGGTACTCGTGCCCTCCCGCCCGGGCTACGGCCGCACCCCCCTGGCCACCGGCACAACGACCAGCGGATTCGCAGACGTCACCCGCGCGCTGTGTGACCACCTCGGCATCACCCGGGTCGCGGCCGCCGTCGGCGTCTCGGCCGGCGGCCCCACCGCGATGGCGACGGCTGTCCGCCACCCGGACCTCGTCGAGCGAGTCATCCTGCAAAGCGCGGTCGGCCCTCTTCCCTGGCCGGACACGCCAACCCGCCTGGCCGCCCGGCTCGCATTCGCCCCCGCCACCGAACACCTCACCTGGTCGGCGGTACGCGCGATCATCCGCACCACGCCAGGCCTTGGCCTGCGCATGCTGCTGGGCGACCTCACCACTCTTCCCGCCCGGCGGGTCCTGACGGCGCTGACCGCCGAAGACCGCCAGACGCTGCTCGAGCTGTTCTCCCGGATGCGGTCCGGCCAGGGTTTCCGCAACGATCTCGCCGCCATTCGCGACCGGGTCGGCCGGGTCACCCAGCCCACCCTCATCATCGCCAGCCGCAACGACGGCTCCGTACCGTTCACCCACGCCGAAGCACTCGCCTCGACGGTCCAGCACAGTAACCTGGTCGAAAGCGCCGCCGACAGCCACTTCATCTGGCTCAGCCGCGACTGGCCAGCGATCAGCAACAAGATCCGCGACTTCCTCGCCGGCTGAAACCCAGGCTCCGCCAGTCAGGGAAGCTGGCGAGAATCCGGAACTCGGGTGCCTGGGCGGCCACCCGGTTACCGGAGCGGCCAACGGCGGGGCGTGGGCAGCCAACACCCGCGCGGGAACGGCCAACGCGCGGATGTGAGCGGCCAACGCGCGGATGTGAGCGGCCAACGCGCGGATGTGAGCGGCCAACGCGTGCGCGGGAACGGCAAACACGATGGGTGGGTCAGGTGCGGGTGTCCGACCAGGCCCGCCAGAGGGTGGCGTACCGGCCACCGGCGGCCAGCAACTGCTCGTGGGTGCCGGTTTCCACCACGCGGCCCGCGTCCAGCACCACGATCCGGCCGGCCGCGGCGGCCTGGGTGAGCCGGTGCGCCACCACCAGGCCGGTACGCCCGGCAAGGGCCTGGTCCGCTGCGCGTTCCAGCGCCCGCGCGCCCGCGCTGCCCGCCTCCGCCGTGGCCTCGTCCAGGATCGCGATCGGCGGGTCTGCCAGTACCAGCCTGGTCAGCGCGAGTTGCTGGGCCTGGGTGACGGTGAGCCGGTGCCCTCCGTCCCCGACCACGGTGTCCAGCCCCTCCGGCAGCGCATCGACCCAGGCGAGCGCGCCGGTACGGGCCAGCGCGGCGCGCAGTTCCCGCTCGTCCGCCCCCGGCGCGACCAACCGCAGATCCTCCGCGAGCGGACCGGCGAACACGTGCACCTCCTGGCTGATCAGCGCCACGCTGCGGCGCACGCCCGCGGGGCCGAGCTCGGCCAGCCCGACCCCGCCGAGCCGGATCGACCCGCCGGTGGGCCGGTGCACGCCGGCGATCAGTTTGGCCAGCGTGGTCTTGCCCGCACCGCTGGCGCCAACCAGCGCGATCCGTTCCCCCGTGCCGATGTCCAGGTCGACCTGCCGTAGCACCTCGTGCCCCTGCTGGTACTCGTGCCGCACCGCGGCGGCCTTCACCGACGCGTCCACCGGGCTCACCGCCCCCGGGGTCTCCCGCTCCGGCGGCAGGTCCGCGACACCGACCAGCCGGGCCAAACTGGCCCCTGCGGCCTGCGCGTCATCCACCAGCGCCAGCGCCGCGTTGATCGGGTTGAACAGGCTGTGGAAGTACAGCGCCGCCGCGGTCGCCGTGCCCACACTGACCGCACCCGCGTCCACCAGCAGGAACCCGGTCGCCAGCACCGCGGCCAGCCCGACGAACTCGGCAAGGTTCAGCCGGGCGAAGAACCGGGTCACCAGCCGGATCCCGCGCAGCGCCAGGTCCACCGCGCTCCGCGAGCGTTCGGTCACCCGCTCCACCTGGTGCTCGGCCAGCCGGAACGCGCGCACGGTCCGTGCTCCACCCACCGTGTCCAGCAACTGCTGTTGCTGCGCACCGACGGCGACCCGCTGCGCCGCGTACAGCGGCACCGCCCTGCGCATGTACCAGCGCACCGTATGCCACTGGATCGGCGCGGCCAGCAACGCGGCGAGCAGGAAACGCCAGTCCAGCACGGTCAACCCGACCAGGGTCAGCCCGATGGTCAGCGCGGAACGCCCCAGCTCGGGCAGCGCGTCCCGGACCGACTTGGCGATCACCGTGACATCGTTGGTGACCCGAGCGGTGAGGTCACCGGAACCGGCCCGCTCCACCTGCTCCAGGGGGAGCGACAGCGCCCGCGCCACGAACCGCTCGCGCAGTGTGGCCAGCATCCCCTCACCGAGCCGGGCAACGAGGCCGAGCCCGAACGCGTTGGTCACCCCACGCGCCAGGGCCACCAGCACCAGCAGCAGCACTGGCACGGTGAGCGCCCCCGGCCCACGCTGCCCCACCACCAGGTCCACGATGTGCCCGAGCAACGGCGCGGTGAGCAGGCCGATTCCGGTGGCCACCAGCAGCGCCAGGAACGACCCCGCGGCCAGACCCCGGCGGGGCCGCAGCAGCTCACCGAGCACCGCCCTGGTCCGTGCCCCGGTTGCCGTGGGCAGCAGCTCCCGTGGTGGGGGGTTCATGCCAACACCGCCGCTCGGTAGTCCGCGCTCTCCCGCACCAGGTCGGTGTGCCGGCCGTCGGCGGCCACCATGCCCTCGGCCAGCAGCACCACCCGGTCGGCCACCGCGAGCAACGCCGGGCTGGTGGTCACCAGGATCGTCGTGCGCCCGGCCCGCATGCGGACCAGCTCCGCGGCGATCCTGGACTCGGTCACCGCGTCCACGGCCGTGGTCGGGTCGTGCAACACCAGCACCGGGGCCTGCGCCGCCAGCGCGCGAGCCAGGGCGACCCGTTGACGCTGGCCGCCGGACAGCGACTGGCCCCGCTCGGCCAGCAGGGTCGCCGACCCGTGCGGAAGGCTCGCGGCCACCTCGTCCGCCGCCGCGGCGGCCAGCGCGCGCTCCACCTCCGCGGCTTCCGTCCCCGCGGCCACGTTGTCCAGCAGGCTGCCCTCGAACAGATCCGCGTCATGCGCGGCCACCAGCACCGCGCCGCGCAGCTCCTGCGGTGGTAGCTCGGCCAGCGACACCCCGTCCACCTCGATCGTGCCCTGCGCCGGGTCGGCCTCTCTGCCGAGGCAGGCCAACAGATCGGTGGCGCAGGCTGGGTCGGTGGTCACCACCCCGGTCAGCGCGCCCGGCGCGAGGTCGAGATCGATCCCGCGTAGCGCGCCGTGCCGAACCCCACACAGCCGCACGGCCCCGGTCACCGGGGCCGGCAGCCGTGCCCGCCCCGGTCCCACCGCGGGCGGCGCGGCCAGCACCGAGGCCACCCGTTCCGCCGAAGCCCGGCCCTGCGCCAGCTCCGCGTTGACGAAGGAGAAGATCTGAAACGGGGTGAGCAGGAACTGGGCCAGCCCGACCGCCGCGACCAGCCCGCCGATGCTGATCGCGCCCTCGATGGCAAGGTGCCCGCCGACCAGCGCGACCAGCGCGATGAACACCCCGGTCAGCGCGAGAATCGCCCCGTCGTGCCAGGCCTGTGCCCGCGCCGCGCGCAGGGTCGCGGCGAGTGAGGTGCGGCTGGTGCGCCGGTACCGGTCCACCGCGGCGGCCTCGGCGCCGATGCCCTTGAGCACTCGCAGCCCGCGCACCAGGTCGGCGGCCACGCCGGAGGCGTGCGCGGCACGTTCCTGCTCCACCCCGCTGCGCCGCTCCAGCGGTCGCCCGATCAGGTGGGCCAGCCACAGCAGGGGCGGGGTGCCGAGCAGTACCAGCAACCCCAGCGGCACCGAGATACGGAGCAAGGCGACCGTACTGACCAGCAAGCCGACCAACCCGGCCAAGCCGAACGGGAGCACCCCGCACACCGCGCCGACCCGCTTGGCGTCCCCGGTGGCGATGTTCACCAGCGCACCCGGCAACCGGCCGGCTTCGGCGCCGCCGTGCGGGTCGAGCACCCGACGGCTCAGCTGGATCCGCAACCCGTGCGCCGCCTGCTCGGCGGCCCGCTCGGCGGCACGGGCGCCGAACCGATAGCAGAACGACAACGTGACGAACAACCCCGCCAGGCCGGCCAACCACCACAGCAACGCACCGGCATCCCCGGTGGCCACCGCCTGGTCGATCACCACGCCGATCACCACCGGCACCAGTGCCTCCCCGCCCTGGTGCCCGGCGGCCAGCACGCAGGCCACCGCGATCCGGCCCCGCTGGCCGGCGACGGCGCCGCGGAGCACCCGGGGACCGGTCGGTTCGGCGGGTTGCGCGCGCACGGTGACCACCTCCACCCAGCTTCGCCGATTAGTAGGTAAGGCTACTCTAAGTCGGAACACCGGAAGCCGGACCCGCAGCGGGAGGACGGATGCTCGACGTACGGCTGGTCAACGCCACCGTGCACACCATGGACACCGGCCGGAGCGTGGCCCGCGAGATCGGGCTGTGGCGGGGCCGGATCGTCGGCGTGGACGAGGCGGTCTCGGCCCTGCCCGCCCGGCGCGAGGTGGACCTGCAGGGCGCCACCGTGCTGCCCGGCTTCCTCGACGCGCACGTGCACCTGGCCTGGACCGGGCTCGCGGCCGGCCGGACCATGGTGAACCCGCACGAGGGTGTGCCGAGGATGCTGGCCGTGATCCGCGAGGCGGCGCAGCGCAGGCAGCCGGGGGAGTGGGTGGACATCGGCGGCTACGACCAGCGGCCCCTCGGCCGCCACCTGACCGCCGCCGAGCTGGACACCGTGGCCGCCGGTCGGAAGATCCTGCTGGTACACGACTCGGGCCACGCCTGCGTGGTGAACAGCGCCGTGCTGGACCAACTGCCTGCCGACCTGCCGCACGAGGACGGGGTGTTCGCCGAGGCCGGAATGGCCGCCGTGCGCGCGGTGCGCCAGCCCTACTCGACCGCGGAACTGGTGGCGGCCATCGAGCTCGCGGGCAGGGCCTGCCGCGCCGAGGGCATCACCGCGGTGGCCGAGGCCGGGATCGGCGGCGGGCTGATCGGGCACAGCCCGGTCGAGCTCGTCGCGTACCAGGACGCGCTGGCCGCCGGCAGGCTGCCGGTGCGGGTGCAGGCGATGATCGCCGCGGACGTGCTGCGGCCGGCCGGAGCCCACCCTGCCGACGACATCGCCCGCGCGGTCGGGGTGGGGATGCGTACCGGTTTCGGCGGGGACCGGCTGTCTATCGGCGCGCTCAAGGTGTTCACCGACGGCGGCATGATGCCCCGCACGGCGGCGCTCACCGAGCCCTACGTGGGGCTGGAGCACTCGGGGCAGCTGTTCGCCGACCCCGCGGAGCTGACCACCACCATCGTGCAGGGGCACCGGGCAGGGTGGCAGCTGGCCGTGCACGCGATCGGGGACAGGGCGGTGGACCTGGCGCTGGACGCGCTGGAGCAGGCGCAGCGGGAACGGCCGCGGCCGGATGCCCGGCACCGCGTCGAGCACGCCGGGCTGGTGCGGCCGGACCAACTCCCGCGGTTCGCCCGCGTCGGGGCGAGCGCCGTGGTGCAGCCGAACTTCCTCACCTACCTCGGGGACGACTACGCGGCGATCATGGGTCCGAAGCGGGCGCCGTGGCTGTACCGGGGACGCGGGTTCCTCGACCACGGTGTGCCGCTTGTCGGCAGCTCGGACCGGCCGGTGACCAGCGGCGCGCCGCTGCGGGCGATCCAGTTCCTGGTACAACGCACCACCGAGGCAGGCCTGCCGGTCGGTCCGGGTGAGGCCGTCGGCGTGTCCGATGCCGTGTACGCCTACACCGCTGGCGCGGCCCACGCCTGCCACCGGGAGCGCGAGCTCGGCACGATCGAGCCGGGGAAGCTGGCCGACCTGGTGGTGCTCGGGGACGACCCGCACCGGGTGCCACCGGAGGAGATCGGGGCGATCGAGGTCGTTGCCACGGTGAGCGCCGAGGACGGTGCGTTGGTCACTCACGGCACCGACCTCGGCCTCGGTGAATCGGGCACGCATGTTCCTTGAGCCGACGGCCTTCAGTTAGCCTAACCTTAAGTAAGGTCGCGGGCCGGGCGGCCGGGCAGGAGGTCTTCGTGTCGGTGGCGCAGCGCGCCGCCCCCGCGGGCGGGGCGGTTGACGGCGGCACCGCGTCGCTCCAGCCGCCGGCTTCCCGCGGCCTGCGCGCCCTGCGGGGGATCGGCCTGCTGGCGGCCTTCGGGGCGCTGGCACTGGTGCTCCTGCTCAGCGTCTGGCTGGGTACCAGGGGTATCCCGTTCGGTGCCACCTGGGACCTGCTGTGGCACCCCGACGGGTCGGAGAACGCCGTCATCATCCATGCCTACCGGATCCCGCGCACCGTGGTGGGCGTGCTGGTGGGGGTCGCGCTCGGGCTGTCCGGCGCGTTGATGCAGGCGATCACCCGCAACCCGCTTGCCGAACCCGGGGTGCTCGGGGTGAGCCTCGGCGCCGCCACCGGGGTGGTGGTCGGGATCGCCTTCCTCGGGGTGTCCACGGTGCCGGGTTACCTGTGGTTCGCGGTCGCCGGTGCCGCGGTGGCCACCGTGGTGGTCTACACGATCGGCTCGGCGGGCAGGGCGGTGGCCACCCCGGAACGGCTGGTGCTGGCCGGTGCCGCGGTGACCGCCGTGCTGTACGCCTTCAACACCGCCGTGTTGCTGCTCCATCCGCGGGCATTCGACGAGTTCCGGTTCTGGAACGTGGGCTCGCTCGCCGGGCGGGACCTGGACGTGGTGTGGCCGGTGCTGCCGCTGGTGGTGGCGGGGGTGCTACTCGCGCTGCTGCTGACGCGACCGCTGAACGCGCTGGCCATGGGCGACCAGTTGGGCCGCGCGCTGGGCGCGCACATCGGCCGGACCAGGGCGCTCGGCGCGCTGGCCGCCACCCTGCTGTGCGGCGCCGCCACGGCCGCGGCGGGGCCGATCGCGTTCGTGGGGCTCGCCGTACCGCATATCGCCAGGATGATCGTCGGACCGGACCAGCGTTGGGTGCTGCCTTACTCGCTGGTGCTCGCGCCGACCCTGCTGGTCGGCTCGGACGTGCTGGGCAGGGTCATCGCCGGTCCCGGCGAGGTGCAGGTGGGCATCGTGACCGCGTTCCTCGGCGCGCCGCTGTTCATTGCGCTGTGCCGCAAGCGGAAGTTGGGTTCGCTGTGAGGGCAGGCACCGCGGTGGCCGGGCGGGTGCTGCGCAGCCGGGGCGGCGCGGTCTCGCTGCGGTTCGACGGCCGCAGCGCCGCGGTATGCGTGGCGCTGGCCGTGGGCGTGTTCGGTATCGGCCTGCTCTCCCTGACCACCGGCGAATACGAACTCTCCTTCGGGGAAGTGCTGTCCACGCTGCTCGGGCAGGGCGCGTCAGGCGCCGAGTTCATCGTGCACACGCTCCGGTTGCCCCGCCTGCTGACCGCGCTGCTCGTCGGCGCGGCCCTCGGCGCGAGCGGTGCCGTGTTGCAGCGGCTGTCCGGAAACCCGCTCGGCAGTCCGGATGTCATCGGGTTCACCTACGGCTCGGCCACCGGAGCGCTGGTGGTCATCGTGCTGCTGGACGGCAGCATGCTGCAGATCTCCGGTGGGGCGCTGGTCGGTGGGGCGTGCTGCGCCGTGCTGATCTACCTGCTCGCCTACAGCGGCGGGGTGCAGGGATACCGCTTCATCCTCGTCGGCATCGGGATCAGCGCGATGGCGCTGGCCGCGAACTCCTACCTGATCACCAAGGCGAGCCTGACCGACGCGCTGGCGGCGCAGGCCTGGCTGGTCGGCAGTGTGAACGGGCGGGGATGGGACCAGGTGCTGGCCGTCGGCCTCGCGGTGGCGGTGCTGTTGCCGCTCGGCATGTACTACAGCCGCAGGCTGGCCCTGCTGGAACTCGGGGACGAGGCCGCGACCGGCCTTGGCGTGGGCGTCGAGCGCGCCAGGCTGGTGCTGCTGGGGGTGAGCGTCGGCCTCGCGGCCGTGGCGACGGCGGCCACCGGGCCGATCTGGTTCCTGGCGCTGGCCGCCCCGCAACTGGCCCGCAGGCTGACCCGCGCGGCCGGTGCCGGCCTGCTGCCAGCGGCTCTGCTCGGGGCGCTGCTGCTGGCCTGCGGGGACTTCGCGGTGCAACGGCTGTTCGACGATACCCAGCTGCCGGTCGGTACCGCCACCGGCACGCTCGGCGGGCTCTACCTGATCTGGCTGCTCACCTCGGAATGGCGCAGGGGCCGGGCGTGACCACGCCCGGCGGCTTCGGCAAGGAAGGACACCATCGATGACCCGGCTGTACGCGGACAACCTGACGCTGGCCTACGACCAGCGGACCGTGGCCACCGACCTCGGAGTGGCGGTCCCGGACGGCTCGTTCACCGTGATCGTCGGGCCGAACGCCTGCGGAAAGTCGACCTTGCTCAAGGCGCTGGCCCGGATGCTCAAACCGCGTACCGGAGCGGTGTACCTGGACGGCTCGGTGATCTCCACGTACCGCTCCCGGGAGGTGGCCCGCAGGCTGGGGCTGCTGCCGCAGACCTCGATCGCGCCGGGCGGGATCACCGTCGGGGACCTGGTCGCGCGCGGCCGCTACCCGCACCAGCGGCTGCTGCGGCAGTGGTCGGAGCAGGACGAGGCGGTGGTCACCGAGTCGATGCGGCTGACCGGCGTGCTGGAGCTGTCCGGCAGGCTGGTGGACGAGCTGTCCGGCGGGCAGCGGCAGCGGGTCTGGCTGGCCATGGTGCTGGCCCAGCAGACCGCCATCCTGCTGCTGGACGAACCCACCACGTTCCTGGACATCGCGCATCAGGTCGAGGTGCTGGACCTGTGCGCGGACCTGCACGAGGAGAAGGGGCACACGCTGGTCGCGGTGCTGCACGACCTGAACCAGGCCTGCCGGTATGCCACCCACCTGATCGTGATGCGGCCGGGTGGCGAGATCGCCGCCGAGGGAGAGCCGACCGAGATCGTCACGGCGGAGCTGGTCGAGGAGGTCTTCGGCCTGCCCTGCCGGGTCATCGAGGACCCGGAGACCGGCACACCGCTGGTAGTGCCGCTGCGGCGCGGGCGGGCCGCAGCGGCGGACACCTCGGCGGCCGCCCGGGCCGCGTCGTAGCGGGTCGGCTCAGACGTTGGTGATCTCGTCGATCAGCGACTCGACGTCGAAGTGGTCCTCCTCGGCGCCGAGCGGGACCAGCGCGATGGTGGCGTCCAGGAACCGTTCCACATCCTCGCGCAGCATCTCCACCACGGCGTAGCCGTCCGGGGACTCCAGCTCGAGGATGAGGTAGTCCTCGTCGACCGAGAGATCCGGGCGCACCCGGACGTCGCCGATCCCGGCCGGCTCGCTGAGCCCGGCCACCAGGAGGTCCCGTGCGAAGGACCACTCCACCCACTGGCCGCGTTCCACCTGGAAGGCGATGCCGACCGCGAACGGCTCTCTCCTCAGGTACGAACAACGCGAACGAACGGGCAGGGCGCAGCCGTTCAGCGACACGAACTGATGCTGGTGTACGGCGTCGGTGCTCACGTGTCACCCCTCCGGTCTGGTTCGCGCGAAGGCGAACGGGCTCGATGCTGGAGTGATGGCCCCCGGAACGGTTCGTGACGCGCCGGCCCGGATCTTTCACGTGATCGGGTGTACGGGCGGTGATCAGCGTGGTGTGGGTCACACTGGGTTGCCACCTCGCGTGGGCCTCATGACCAGTGGATCTTCACCCGAGGAGTTCGTTCGATTACCGTGTGCTTCCGGAGGTGGTGTAATGGCCGCGGGGCGTTACGGCCGCTACCTGCGGCTGGGCGAGCTACTCCGGTTACAGTGCCCGCGGGCCGCCGAGGGACAGGCGGGTCCCGGTGACGCGTATGCGGGTGAACATCTGTTCATCGTGGTGCAGCAGGCTTCGGAGCTGCTGCTGCGCCAGGTGCTGCTGGATCTCGGCTCGGCGGTGCAGGATCTGGACTCGGCGCGGCCGGAACTCGCCGCCGCCACCCGCAGGGTGGACCGGGCCACCGCGGTGCTTTCCCAGCTCACCGGCCAGCTGGCGCTGCTGTGGCAGCTGCCGCAACAGCAGCTGGCCAGGCTGCGCTGCCGGGTCGGCTCGATCGGGGCCGGGCACTCCGAGCAGCTCACCCGGCTGCTGGAGGTGATGGGGCTGGCCGGCACCCCGAGTCCACTGGAGGCCGCGCTGCTGCGGGTGCTGCGCCGCCGCAGTTGTGCGGCGGAGGGGGTGCCGGAGCTGGCCGGGTCGATGAAGCGGCTGGCCCTGGCGATGTGGTCCTGGCAGGCCCGGCATGCCGAGCTGGCCGCGCGCGGGTTGCACTCCGGCGGTACCGGCGGCATCCCGCTGATGCGTTCCCGGCTACGGATCGCGTTTCCCCGCCTGCCGGACCTCGAGCGCAGGCCCTGAGCGCCTGGGCTACACACCCCAGTCCGGGCGTAGCGGCATCCTGGCGTCGCCGTCCTCGCCCACCTTCACGCCGAGTGCCTGGTGCAGCTCGATGTGCCTGCGCTCGAAGGACAGCCGGGACGCGGCCATGTACAGCGCCCACACCCGCGCCCTGCCAAGGCCGGCCTCGGCCACCGCCTCGTCCCAGGCGGCGTCCAGGTTGGCGCACCACCCGGCCAGGGTGCGCGCGTAGTGCTCGCGGAGGTTCTCCTCGTGCCGCACCTCGAACCCGTTGTCCTGCATGGCCGCCAGGATCTCGCCGATGCCCTCCAGCTCACCGTCCGGGAACACGTAGCGGTCGATGAACGGCCCGGTCCGGTGTGGGTCCTGGGTGGTCGGCCGGGTGATGCAGTGGTTCAGCAGCCGTCCGCCCGGCCGCAGCCTCCCGGCGAGGAACCGGAAGTAGCCTGGCAGGTTACGGGCGCCGACGTGCTCGGTGAGGCCGATGGAGGAGACCGCGTCGAAGCCGGTCTCGGTCACGTCCCGGTAGTCGAGATGCCGGACCTCCACCCGGTCGGCCAGCCCCTCGGCGACGATGTGCTTCTGCCCCCACTGCGCCTGCTGCCGGGACAGGGTCACGCCGAGCGCGTGCACCCCGTAGTGCTTGGCCGCATGCGCCACCATGCCGCCCCAGCCACAGCCGACATCCAGCAGCCGCATGCCCGGCCGCAGGTCCAGCTTGCGGCATACCAGGTCGAACTTGTGCGCCTGCGCCTGGTCCAGGGTGGCGTCCTCGGTGGGGAAACAGGCGCAGGTGTAGGCCATCGACGGCCCGAGCACCAGCTCGTAGAAGCGGTTCGAGACGTCGTAGTGCCGGGAGATCGCCTGCGAGTCCCTGCCCTTGGAATGCCGCAGGCCGCGCACCCCGCGGCGGAACCGGCCGGGCATCTCCTCGGCTGGTGGCGGCAGCCTGCGCAGGTGGCCGGGGCCGAGGTCGCGCAGCACCCGCAGGGCCGACCGCCAGTCCAGGCCGTTCGCCCATGGGGCCAGCGTGCGCAGCACGGTGTAGACGTCCCCGAATACCCGCAGGTGCCCGGTGACATAGGCGCGGGCGAGGCCGAGCTGCCCCGGCGCGGTCAGCAGGTAGCTCAGCGCGGTGGGCGAGGTCAGCTCGATTCCCGCCGGGGCGTCGGGTGGGCCGACGCTGCTGCCGTCGTAGGCGGTGATCCTCAGCGGCGTCTGGGGCCCGAGGACGTATTCGAAGGTCCGGGCAAGCTTCGGCCGTGACCGGCGCATACTGTTTCACCCCTTGCCTCGCGGTTGCGGATGTCGTTCTAACGTGCTCCTACGCATTTCTGGTACAGGTCGAGCAGCCTTCCCGCCGGGTCGTACCGCTTCTTGAGCTCGCGGTAGGCCGCGCCGTTGTACAGGCGCCAGAAGGTGTCCTCGTCGTAGTAACTGTCGGAGTACAGCGACTTGTGCCCCTCCAGCTCGGTGACCGTGCGCTCGATCAGCCGGTTGCGGCTGCCCTCGGGCTCGCCGGGAGCCAGCTGGACCGAGGACCAGAAGCCGAAGTTCACATACAGCGTGGCCGGATCCAGCTGGTACAGCGGCCAGTGGGCGGTGCCGCGCTGACGGATCGGGCAGACCCAGACCGGGCTGATCCCGATCTCGCGCTGGAAGAAGTCGAGGAACTCCGCCGCGCGCCGCACCGGCACCTCGATGTCCTGGATCACCGGTTCCCTGCGCGGCCTGCCCAGCAGCCCGCGCAGCGCGCGGGTGATGCCGTGCCTGCGTTCGA
The DNA here is from genome assembly GCF_018885265.1 of Amycolatopsis aidingensis. Taxonomy (GTDB): domain Bacteria; phylum Actinomycetota; class Actinomycetes; order Mycobacteriales; family Pseudonocardiaceae; genus Amycolatopsis; species Amycolatopsis aidingensis. The sequence goes on along the minus strand of NZ_CP076538.1, from coordinate 4,088,754 downwards.
ACGCCGCGACCTTCCAGTAGACATCCGAGCGCAACAGCCGCCTGCCCAGCAGCCTGCGCACGGGACGATGCTGCACGCCGAGCGCGGCCGAGCACCAGAACCAGTCGGTGTCCCAGCGCCACAGGTAGTCCCGCACCGTGAGATGGTCGACCGCCCGGCGCGGAATCGAGCGGTAGTAGATGTCCAGGTGCGTGTAGTCGCTGGTATGCGGGGCGTGTTCGGTGAAGGTGCCCAGGGTCAGGTACAGCTCGCCGGGGCCGAACACCGTGCCGTCCACGAAGTCCACCGGCTCACCGCCGTGCACGCGGGTGTCGCAGGCGGCGGCGAGCGCGGCGAAGTAGGCCTCCGCCTCGGTGTAGCGCAGGTGCCGCAACCGCACATACGGCAGCACCGGCTCCAGCTCGATCCGCAGCCGCAGTACGTAGCCGAGGGTGCCGTAGGAGTTGGGGAAGCCGTGGAACAGCGCCTGGTGCTCGTTGTCCGGCCGGGCGAGCACGATCTCCCCGTCGCCGGTGAGGATCTCCATCTCCAGCACCGACTCGTGCGGCATGCCGCATCGGAACGAGGTGGACTCGATGCCGAGGCCGGTGACGGCACCGCCGAGAGTGATGCTCTTGAGCTGGGGCACCACCAGCGGCATCAGGCCATGCGGCAGGGTGGCGTCCACCAGCTGCTCGTAGGTGACCATTCCCTCGACCTCGGCGGTCCTGCCGACCGGGTCGACCTCGAGCACATGGGTGAAGCCGGAGACATCCAGGCCGCCTGCCCCGGGGCCGGAACGTCCGCGGAAGAGGTTCGAGGTGCGTTTGGCGAGCCGGACCGGTGCCCCGGACGGCAGCCGGGCCAGCTGCGCGCGGAGTTCGGCCACCCGGGCCTGGTGTGTTCCCGGGGACCGGGTGCCTGCCGTTTCGCTGGCTGTGCCGGACGACATACCTTCATCCTGACCTCGCGCAGCCCGGTGCGCCACTGGATTGCGCGGTCCCCGCCGGGGGCGAGTATCGCCCCCGGCGGGGAAGGTGAGCGTTCAGGAACAGGCTCAGGTGCAGGCCGGGGCCACCGGATCATTCGACCCGGTGTAGAGGAACCCGTCGCTGATCCAGCTGCCGCTGTCCAGCCGGTTCCACAGGTCGGTGCTGCCCCACACCCCGTCCACGTAGTCACCGCGCGCGGTGCAGTCGATTCCCACGACCGTGCCATCGGTCACCGTGCCGACGATCGAGTAGTCCAGCCCGGGCCCCGAGCGCAGGTTCACCCGGTCGTACTGGCCACTGTCCACCGTTCCGGTGGGCCCCTCGGGCGCGTCCCCCGGGCCGTAGTTGGTCAGCCTGCCGCCGCGGCCGACGGTGGTCCCGCCGCGCTGGGCGTAACCGCCGTAGGCGCGGGCGCCTTCCTGGAAGGTCCAGCCGCCGATGGTCATGTTGTCCACGCTGATGTGCGAGTCGCCGCGCAGCAGGGACAGGTGGACATGCGCGCCCGAGCTGGACCCGCCGCAGGGCAGTTCGTTGCCGATGTGCCCGAGGTAGGTGCCGGTGCGCACCGAGCTGCCGTCGGAAAGGTTGGTCAGGTTGTACATGTGGTAGTAGGTCGTGCTGTACCCGTTGGGGTGCACCACCTTCACCAGCGCGCTGCGGCCGCGGACGCAGCTCTTGTACACCCGGCCAGGGCCGGCCGAGAGCACCCGGCCGTCCCCGCCGTTGAAGTCGATCGAGCTGAACGGGCGGCTATTGCCGCTGTTGCCGTGCGGGCCACCGCCCATCCACCAGGCGACGCCCTGTTGCCAGGGCAGCCCGAGCCCGGTGTCGGCCATCGGCGCGGCCTGGTTCGCCGCGGCGAAGTTGCTGGCGAACAGCTCCTTCTCGGCGGAGCTGACCACGGACTCCGGTGCCCGCTCGGCGAGTTCGACGAACCCGGCGGTGCCGTCCAGCTCCACCCGCCAGCCCCGCGGTCCGTGCTGCGCGACGAACAGCGCGGTCTGCGGGGAGGTGTGCTCGGCGGCGGGTGCCGGGATGGTGGTGGTGCCGAAGGCCCACTCGGAGTCCGCGAACCGGGTGGGTTCGACCAGCGGTTCGCTCAGCGAGGCGGTGCCGAACAGGTCGCGGGTCTGCGGCCCGCGTTCGGTGAGCATCGCGGCGCGGACCGAGCCGTCCAGGCTCTCCGCCGGTTCGGTGTCCGCGGTCGCCTGTGGGACGAGCAGCAGCCCGGCCGTGGTGGTCAGGCCGGCAGCGACGGCGAGCAGGCGCCGCCACGTCATGGATGGGGACATGTGTGTTTCTCCCGGGTATCGAGAGGTGCAGGGGTAGAGCAGAAAAACGGTTGCTTACCGGCACGTCAAGCTGCCCGACGATCGTCGGTTGTGTCCGTTGAATGCGGGGCCGAATACTGTTGACAGGCGCGGGCCCGGAAGAACTCGTCTCACCTGCCCAGCAGCCGCGCGCCCGTTCGCGCGGACCGCGGGGCGGGCGCGAAAAACTGTTTTCTTTCACAGATTATTGGGTGGAAACGGGAGGCATATCGTGTCCCGCATGACCATTTCGGCAGGCGAGACGCCTGCCGTGGCCCGGAGCGAACGGCACCCGCCGGACGTGGAGATCCTGTTGCGGACCGGGCCGTTCCACCGGGCGCTGCGGGCCGCGATCGAGCGCAGCGGGCTCACCCTGGAGGGGCTGCGCCAGCGTCTCGCCCAGCGTGGCATCCGGGTCAGCATGGCGAGCCTCAGCTACTGGCAGCAGGGCCGCAGCCGGCCGGAGCGGGCGGACTCGCTGCGGGCGGTGCGCGCCATCGAGAGCATTCTCGGGCTGCACACCCACGCCCTCGCCGGGCTACTCGGCCCGCCCCGGCCACGGGGGCGGTGGACCAACCGGCAGTCCGCGGAACGTCGCTACGACGGCATCCTGGAGCCCGCATGGGCGCTGGCGCAGGCGATCGATCCGGTACTCGGTCCCTCCGACCACAAGCTGCGGGTGTTCTGCCAGGAGGACATGGTGTCGGTGGGCGCGGACCGCGCCATCCACTCGGTGCGCACCAGGGTGGTGCTGCGGGCGATGGAGGACGACCCGGACCGGCACCTCGCGGTGTACTGCGCCGAACCGGGCAGCGCCGCAGCCGACATCACGCCCGTGGCCAGGGACAACTGCCGGCTCGGCAAGGTGCGGCGGCACCACGAGGCGGCGGTGATCGCCGCCGAGTTGCTGTTCGACCGCAGGCTGCGAGTGGGGGAGACGCACCTGCTGGAGTACGAGTTCACCGTGGACTCCACGGTGACCAGCCTGGACTACCGCCGCGGTTTCCGGTACCCGGCCGACACCTATGTGCTGAGCGTGCGGTTCGCCCAGGGGGCGGCACCGGTGCGCTGCTTCGGGTTCAGCAGGCACGGCCCGCACGGCAGCTCGCATACCGACGAGGAGCTGACCGTGACCTCGGGCCGGTGGGTGCACCGGATCGCGCGCGAGGTGCCGCCCGGGGTGCTCGGCGTCGGCTGGGAATGGGAGTAGCGGTCAGCGCGGGACGGGTGCCTCGCCGGTTCCCGGTGCTCCCTCCGAGCGCAGCAGGTTGCTCGCCTGCTCGGCAACCTCGGTGTCCACCAGCAGGTCGTGCGAGCGCGCGCGGAAGCTGGGGATCGAGCTGAAGTCGCGGCGCCCGCCGGTCAGCGCGTGCCCGATCAGGCCGAGCAGGGCACCGATGACCGCGCCGAAGACGGCGCCGTACAGCGCCAGCAGCAGGCTCGCGATCAGCGGGTCCAGCCAGCCGAACCAGCCGAACAGCCAGCCGATCAGGGCACCGACCACGGCGCCGGGCCCCGCCGAACGGCCCGCGGCGCGGAGCATGGTGAGCCTGCCGGTCACCCGCTCGACCAGTTCCATCCCGCGCCCGACGATCATCGTGCGCTCCACCGGGAAGTGCTGGTCGGACAGGTAGTCCACGGCCTGCTCTATCTGCTGGTAGCTCGGGTAGCTGGCCACCACCTGCTGCGGGGTGGCGGGCGCGGTGGTCTCGTTCGTTCTCGCCATCAGGTATCACCTCCGGGATTCCTCTGCCCCGGGGTACCCGGTGACGGCGTGCTCATTCCCGGCTCAGGCCGGGCGCACCTCGGCGACCCGCAGTGGCGTGCCCTGCTGGCAGGTGGTCATCAGGTCGGGCTCCGGCGTGCCGCGCACCAGCACCTCGGCGCCGGGTTTCAGCCGCGCGTGCTCGCCGAGCAGCAGGTAGACCCGGTCGGCGCCGCTGAGCACGAGGCAGCCGGGCTCGACGCCCTGCTGGACCACGCCGCGGACGGTCACCTCACCCTGGCCGGGTGGCGCGGTGGTGGGCGCCTTGGACGGCGTCCCCGGCTCCGTCGGCCGGGATGTGGCCGGGGGTGCCGTGGACGTGGGGTCGCTGCCCGGTGGGGTGGTCCTGGATTCGCCGGGTGGCGTCTGGTCCGGCGCCCCGCAGGCGGTGAGCAGGAGCGCCAGGAGGAGGATGCCGGTCCGCACACCCAGCAGGTTACTCGCGACCGCGAATGATCGTCGGCTCGAACTCTTCGTCCTCGACCCGGGGAGAGGGAATTCCCGCGAGCGGGGTGGCACCGCCCGGCTCCGCGGTACCGCCACCGTGGCGGGCAGGCTCGGCCCGGGACAAGGTCGTCGACTGCTCGGTCCTGGTCGCTGTCTGGTCGTTCATCGGTCACTCCCTTGCTGATCGGGTTCTCGCCGCGCGATTACCCGTGCCACAACGGGAAAAACCATCGCCCGGCAAACGCCCTGAAGGCCACCATACGCCGGGAGACCCGATGCGCAGGTGGCCATTCAGGACTTCTTTCAGGGGATTGACCCAGACTTCAGAGCCGCTCTAGTCGCTCCGGTGCCTGTTCAGTGTTGGGTGGCTTTTTCGGCGTGGGCTCCGGTGAGGGAGCGGACTTCCATCTCGGCGTATTTGTGTTCGAGGTGTTCGTGGGAGAGGTGGGTGCCTGCCCAGCCGAGGAGGAAGGAGAGGGGGATGGAGATGAGGCCGGGGTTGGAGAGGGGGAACCAGGCGAAGTCGATGTTTTTGAGCATGGAGGTGGGGGTGCCGGAGACGGCGGGGGAGAAGATGATGAGCAGGAGGCTGGTGGCCAGGCCGCCGTAGATGGAGCAGAGGGCGCCGGTGGTGTTGAAGCGTTTCCAGAAGAGGCTGTAGAGGATGGTGGGGAGGTTGGCGGAGGCGGCGACGGCGAAGGCGAGGGCGACGAGGAAGGCGACGTTTTGGTCTTTGGCGCCGATGCCGCCGGCGATGGCGAGGGCGCCGATGATGCAGGCGGTGATGCGGGCGACGCGGACTTCGGTGTGTTTGGAGTCGACGCGGCCTTTTTTGATGACGCCTGCGTAGACGTCGTGGGCGAAGCTGGCGGAGGCGGTGATGGTGAGGCCGGCGACGACGGCGAGGATGGTGGCGAAGGCGACGGCGGCGATGAATCCGAGTAGGAGGGGTCCGCCGAGTTCGAGGGCCAGCAGGGGGGCGGCGGCGTTGGCGCCGCCGGGGGCGCCTGCGATGGTGTCGGGGCCGACGAGGGCGGCGGCGCCGTAGCCGAGGATGAGGCTGAAGAGGTAGAACAGGCCGATCCAGGCGATGGCCCAGACGACGGAGCGGCGGGCGTCGCGGGCGGTGGGCACGGTGTAGAAGCGCATGAGGACGTGCGGCAGGCCGGCGGTGCCCAGGACGAGGGCCAGGCCGAGGGAGAGGAAGTCGATTTTGCTGGTGTCGGTGGCGCCGTATTTGGCGCCCGGGCCCAGGAGGCTGGCGCCGTCGGTGCCGGCGCGCTCCACGGCGGCGCCGAGCAGGGTGGAGAGGTTGAGGCCGTAGCGGCCCAGGACCCACAGGGTCATCAGGGCGGCGCCGAAGATGAGCAGGGCGGCTTTGATGATCTGGACCCAGGTGGTGCCTTTCATGCCGCCGACCAGCACGTAGATGATCATGATGATGCCGACCACGGCGATGACCAGGGATTGGCCCGCTTCGCCGGAGATGCCCAGCAGCAGGGAGACCAGGATGCCGGCGCCGGCCATCTGGGCCAGCAGGTAGAAGAAGGACACCGCGAGGGTGGAGGTGGCCGCGGCGGCGCGCACGGGGCGCTGGCGCATGCGGAAGGCCAGCACGTCGCCCATGGTGAACTTGCCGGTGTTGCGCATCAGCTCGGCCACCAGCAGCAGCGCCACCAGCCAGGCCACCAGGAACCCGATGGAGTACAGGAACCCGTCGTAGCCGGTCAGGGCGATCGCGCCGGTGATGCCCAGGAACGAGGCCGCCGAGAGGTAGTCCCCGGCGATGGCGGTGCCGTTCTGCGGGCCGGTGAAGGACCGCCCCGCGGCGTAGTAGTCCGAGGCGGTGCGGGTGTTACGCGAGGCCCGGAACACCACCACCAGCGTCACCAGCACGAACGCCCCGAAAATGCTGATGTTCAGGGCCGGGTTACCACCCTGGACACCCTGGGCCAGCGGCATACCCTGCACGCTCATCACGCCTCCCCCTCGATCTCGCCCCGGATCCGGTCCGCGATCGGGTCCAGCCTGCGGTTGGCATACCGCACATACAACCCCGTGATCACAAACGTGGACACGAACTGCAACAACCCGAAAATCAACCCCACATTGATATTCCCCCACACCGGCGTGGCCATGAAACCCGGCGCATAATCCGCCAGCAACACATACAGCAAATACCACACCAAAAAGAAACCCGTCATCGGAAAAACGAAGCTCCGTAGCCGTTTACGCAGCTCTCTGAAATCCGCGCTCTGGTGGACCTCTTCCCAGCGTGGGGTGGACGGGGAGTGGGCTATCGGTTCACTCATGCCTCGGCTCCTCTTCGGCGCACGGCTTCGTGTCCTGCGTCACCCTAGGAAGGCAGGCGATATGCCGGAATCGTCAGCGGACCAACCGGCGTGTGATGCGACGAACGGCCGACGAGCGGCGGGCGGACCACGACGAGTGGCCGAGGTCCCTGGCAACGGCCTGCCGGTCGGCGATGAGCGAGCGCCGGTTCTCGTCCAGGTGCAGCCGCAGCATGGCGGCCGCGGCCCAGGGCGGTGGCCTGCCGAACAGCGACACCACGGTCATCACGGCGAAAGCCAGCGGAACCGCCCAGAGCGCGGGCTGGGCCAGCAGGATGGCGACCCAGCCGCCGACCGGTGGATCGAGCAGGGTGAGGGTGAACGCCCCGGTGGAGGCGATCAGCCCGGTGGCCACCCCGCTGATCGCGCCGGGCACGGTCAGCCCGCGCCACCAGATGCCCAGCACCAGCAGCGGGCAGAAGGTGGCAGCCGCCACGGTGAACCCCCAGGTCACCAGCGTCCCCGCGTCGAAGCGGAACGCGGGAAGTGCCAGCAGCACCACCACCGCGGCGGCGCCCACCACCGCCACCCGCAGCTGGCGCAGCCCGCCGGGCACCAGGTCGTGCGAGATCGCGCCGGAGGCCACCAGCACCAGCCCGAGCGAGGTGGCCAGGAAGGCGGCGAACGCCCCCGCGGTGAGCAGGCCGGTGAAGAAGGTTCCCCAGGCGCCGGTGTCCACCTGCGCGGGTAGCGCCACCACCGCGGTGTCGGTGGCGCCGGAGAGATACAGATGGGGCACCAGCACCCTGCCGAGGACCCCGTAGATCCACGGGAAGAGGTAGAACACGCTGAGCAGCGCCACGGTCAGCACCGCGGTCCGGCGGGCCGCGCGCCCGTCCGGGCTGGTATGGAACCGCATCAGCACGTGCGGCAGCCCCATGGTGCCGAGCATGGTGGCCGCCAGCACGGACAACGTGCCCAGCAGCGGGTAGCCGGTCTCGGCGAGGTCCAGCAGGGGCCGCTCCCAGCCGGGGCCGCCCGGTGCGGCCTCACCCGCCAGGTCGGGGGCGGGGGATCCGGCAGGGAACACCACCGTCCGGCCGCCGGGCACCTGCCATTCCCCCTCCGGCAGCGGTCTGATCGTGCCGTCCGGCTCGCGCAGGGCGGCGCCGGGTGGCACCTCCAGGGTGACCGGGACCCGGAAGGTGACCGCGGTGTCCCGCTCGAAGTGGGTGAACTCCACCGGGTGCAGGGCCTCCGTGCGGACCTGCGGGCCGACCTGCGTGAGCAGCCATACCGCAGGGACGATGAACAGCAGCAGCTTGAAGAAGAACTGGAACGCCTGCACGTAGGTGGCCGCACGCATCCCGCCCAGCACGAGGGTGATGCTGACGGCCGCGCCCGCGATCACCACGCCGACCCAGTACGGCTGCTCGCCGACCACGCTGAGCACCAGCCCCGCGGTGCGGAACTGCGGCACCAGGTACAGCCCGCTGATCACCAGCACCACCACGGCGGCCAGCTTGCGCAGAGCGGGGGATGCCAGCCTGGCCTCGGCGAAGTCGGGCACGGTCAGCGCTCCCGAGCGCCGCATCGGGGCGGCGACCAGCGCGAGCATCGCGATGTAGCCCGCGGTGAACCCGACCGGATACCACAGTGCGCCGATACCGTCCTTGACCACCAGCCCGGCCACGCCGAGGAAGGAGGCCGCGGACAGGTACTCCCCGGACACCGCCGCGGAGTTCAGCAGCGGGGACACCCGCCGGGAGGCGACCAGGAAGTCGGAGGTGGTGCGCATGGCCGCCACCCCGCGCAGCCCGATCAGCAGGGTGACCAGCACGACCGGCGCCACCGCGAAGGCCGTGATCATGTGCCGGTCACCCCGGGCCCTCGGCGTCCTCGGTGCGTTCGGCGCGGCGCAGCTGCCACCAGGCCAGGGTCACCATGGCGGGGAACGGCAGGACGGCCACCGCGATCCAGGACACCGGGATGCCCAGCAGCCGCAGCTCGTCCAGGGCGGGGAACGCCGCCAGCAGCACGGGCAGGCCGAAGACGAGCGCGAACAGCAGGGCCAGCGCCAGCGCCGAGCGGGTACGCTGCGCCCGGTAGAGCCGCACCGCACGCTCGGCATCGGCGGGGTCCAGCGTCGCGGGCCGCCACCGCCCGCGGTGCCTGCGCCTGGCGTGCGCCAGACGGGTCTGCGGGCTGGTGACCGCGACGCGGCGGTTGGTGGTCATCCGGGCACCGTCCGGTTCAGGTCCGCTGTTCGGGACGGCCGAACTCGCCGCGCTGGGCCGCGCGCAGCAGCCGTTCGCGCAGCTGCCTGGCATGCCTGCGGCTGACCGGCACGTCCCCGAGGTCGGTATGCGCCAGCAGCCCGCCGACCGAATCGCTGCGCAGCTCGCGCACCGCCTCCAGCGCCACCAGGTAGCCGCGGTGCGTCCGGGCGAACCCCGCGTTCGCCCAGTACTCCTCCAGCCGGGAGATCGGCATCCGCACCGGGTGCACCCCGGAGGGGGTGTGCAGCCGGACGTAGTCCCCGTGTGCCTCGGCGAAGCGCACCTCGTCCCGCCGCACGTACCGGGTGCGGCCGCCGGACTCCACCGGCAGCGCCGCCAGCGCGTCCGGCTGGTCGTCGGCTGGTTCCCCGGCCGGCGCGATCCGGCCGACCCTGGCCAGCGCGTCGGCGAGGCGTTCCGCGCGCACCGGTTTGAGCAGGTAGTCCACCGCCCCGACACCGAAGGCGGCCACCGCGTGCTCGTCGTAGGCGGTGACGAACACGATCACCGGCGGTTCGGCCAGCTTGCCGAGCAGCGCGGCGAGTTCCAGCCCGTCCAGGCCGGGCATGGCGATGTCCAGGAACACCGCGTCGAACCGTTCGCCGCGGATCATCCGCAGCGCGCCGAGCGGGTCCGCGGCCGCGGTGACCCGCTCGACCTCCGGGGCGTCCCGGAGCAGCTGGCACAGGTCCTCCAGCGCCGCCGGCACGTCGTCCACGGCGAGTACGTGCAGACCGCTGGCTTTCACGGCATCACTCCCGGCTGGAACATGGGGACCCGGACGATCACCTTGGTGCCGTCGCCCTCGGCCGTCTCCACCACGAGCCCGAACCATGGCCCGTACACGTTACGCAACCTGCGGTCGACATTGGCCAGTCCCATGCTGCCGCCGCCGTGCCCGGCGAGGACGGCCTCGGCCGCAGCCGGGTGCATCCCGGCACCGTCGTCCTCCACGCTGATCACGCAGTCCGCGCCCTCCGCCTCGCCGGTCACCTGCACGTGCCCGCCCCCGGCGCAGGGCTCGATGCCGTGCCGCACCGCGTTCTCCACGATCGGCTGCAGCACCAGGTACGGGATCGCCACGGCGAGTACCTCGGGCGCCACCCTGACCTGCACCCGCAGCCGGTCGCCGAGCACGGCGCGCTGCAGGGCGAGGTAGGTCTCGATGGCGTGGAACTCGTCGGCGACCGTGGTGTACTCGCCGTGCCGGGCCAGGCTGTACCGGATGTAGTCGGCGAAGTCGAGCATCAGCTCCCTGGACCGGGCGGGCTCGGAGCGCACCAGCCCGGCGATCACGGTGAGCGCGTTGTACACGAAGTGCGGCGAGATCTCCGCGCGCAGCGCGCGCAGCTCGGCCTGCGCGGCATGTTCGGCGGATGCCTCGAGGTGGCCGCGCTCCAGCGCCGCCACGATCACGCCCGCCACCTCGCGCAGCGCAGCCCTGCCTGCCCGGCCCGCGACCAGCAGGGCACCCGCCATCTCGTCGTGCACGATCAGCGGGAGCGCGACGAGCTGGCCGCGGGTGCACCGGCTCTCGGTGTGCAGCACGTCCTCGACCATGGCCGCGGTGTCCGCCTCCGCTGGCAGCCGTCCGGACCGGACCAGCCCGCCGGAGAGGTCGGCCAGCCCGACGCCCTCCACGCCGAGCAGCCTGCGGATGCCGCGTGCCGCGGCGCGGGCCCGTGGCCCGGCGAGGCCGTCGGCGAGGTCCTCGGCGACGTGCCGTGCCGTCTCCAGCGTGCCCGCCGGCTCGGCGCGCGCCCGCGCCCGGTGCGCCCGGAGGGCGTCCCGGCCCGGCTCCCGGTCGGCAGGTACGGACATGCAGGCTCCATCCACGTCGATGGCTCGCCAATCCTAGGCCCCCGCTGTCCGGGTCAGCCGTGCTCGGGGCCGAGTTCGGTGACGATGTGCAGCAGCCTGCGGCGGAACCGTTCGTCCTGGCCGAGCGCGGCCTGGACGACCGGGTCGTGCCGTTCCGCCTCCGCGGCCCTGCGGTGCACCTCGCGTCCCGCCTCGGTGGCCCGGACCAGCGTCCGGCGCCCATCGGCGGGATCGGCGGTGCGTTCCACGAACCCGGAGCGGTGCAACCGGTCCAGGGTGCGGCTCATGGTCTGGTCGGTGACCCGGCACCGGCGGGCCAGGGCGCTCTGCGCCAGCCCCTCGGTGCCCAGCAGGTGCAGCGCGACCAGGCCGGCATGGCTGAGCCCGAGCTGGTCGAGCAGGACCGCCCATCTGGCCTCCACCAGCCGCGCAGCCACCGACAGCAGCCGCCCGGTCGGCCAGGACTCGATGCCGGAATCCGGGTCGGTGTCCATCCTCACAGCCCTTCGCGATGCAAATCGTCAGCCTGCTGAATAACCTGCCGGATGAGGAGGCCACCCGGCTCGTTCGTCCCGACAGGCGAGGTACCGCATCCCATGATCTCCGATGAGCCGCCCACCGAGACCGGCCCGGCGCGTATCCGAAGGCGGCGCTGGCTGGTCCCCGCGCTGCTGCTGATCGTCTGGCTCGCCGTCGGCGGGTTCGGCGGGCCGTTCGCGGGCAAGCTGAGCGAGGTCGCGGAGAACGACAACGCGGCCTTCCTGCCCGCATCCGCCGAGGCCACCGCCGTCACCGAGCTGCAGAAACGCTTCGCCGAAAGCCAGACCGTCCCAGCCGTCGTGGTGCTGGAACGCCCCAGTGGGATCACCGCGGCCGACCAGCGGTTCCTTGCCACCGCCACGCAGCGCGCCGGGGAGGTGCCGGGGGTGCGCGGGCCGTTGCCGCCGCCGATCACCGCCCCGGACGGCCAGGCCGCGCAGCTGGTGGTGCCGATCACCGCGGACGGCAACCCCGGCGACGTGGCCCAGGAGGTCCGCGACGCCCTGCCCGCGCCACCGGAAGGGCTGACCGTGCTGGTGACCGGCCCCGCGGGCCAGCTCGCCGACCTGGTGCAGGCCTTCAGCGGGATCGACGGCCTGTTGCTGCTGGTGGCGGCCGCGGTCGTGGTGCTCATCCTGATCATGGTGTACCGCAGTCCGGTGCTGCCGCTGGTGGTGCTGCTGTCCGCGGTGTTCGCGCTGGGCCTTGCCAGCCTGGTGGTGTACCTGCTGGCCGACGGCGAGATGCTCGCGCTGAACGGGCAGAGCCAGGGCATCCTGTTCATCCTGGTCTTCGGCGCGGCCACGGACTATGCCCTGCTGCTGGTGTCCCGGTTCCGGGAGGACCTGCGCGACACCCCGGGATCCTGGACCGCCATGCGCACCGCGCTGCGGGCCACCGTCGAGCCGATCACGGCCTCGGCGGGCACCGTCATCCTCGGCGTGCTGTGCCTGCTGTTCAGCGACCTCAACTCCAACCGTGGCCTCGGCCCGGTGGCCGCCATCGGCATCGCCGCCGCCCTGCTGGCCTCGCTGACCTTCCTGCCCGCGGCACTGGTGCTGCTGGGCAGGGCCGCGTTCTGGCCGTTGCGCCCGGCGCTGGGCTCGCCGCACAAGGAGGAAGGCGGGCTGTGGGCGCGGGTAGCGGGCTGGGTGAACGCGGCGCCGCGGGCGATCTGGATCGGTGCCACCGTGGTGCTGCTGGCCGGGGTCGCCTTCGTCCCGCAGCTGCGGGCGAGCGGCACCGACCAGTCCGATGTGTTCCTCACCGAGGTGGACTCGGTGACCGGCGAACAGGTCCTCGCCAGGCACTTCCCGGCCGGGGCCGGCTCACCCGCGGTGATCATCGCCGAGGCAGGGAAGAGCGCGGAGGTCGCCGCCGCCGCCGAGGTGCGGGGTGTCTCCCAGGTCACCCCGCTGACCGGCCAGGAAGGCCGGCCCAAGGTGGTGGACGGCAAGGTCCAGCTGAACGCGATCCTGACCGCCCCGGCCGGTTCGGAGTCCGCCATCGATACCGTGCGGCGCATCCGGGACGCCGTGCACGCCGTCCCCGGCGCCGAGGCCAAGGTCGGCGGCCGCACCGCGATCCAGCTGGACACCCAGGAGACCTCGAAGCGGGACCGCGCGGTGATCATGCCGATCGTGCTGGTGGTGATCTTCGCCGTGCTCGCCCTGCTGCTGCGCGCGCTGCTGGCCCCGTTGCTGCTGATCGCCACCGTGGTGCTGTCTTTCGGCGCCACCATGGGCGTCTCCGCGCTGGTGTTCAACCACGTGCTGGACTTCCCCGGCGCCGACCCGGGGGTGCCGCTGTTCGGCTTCGTGTTCCTGGTGGCGCTGGGGATCGACTACAACATCTTCCTGATGACCAGGGTCCGGGAGGAGACCGTCCACGCCGGGACCAGGACGGGCACTCTGCGCGGGCTGACCGTGACCGGCGGGGTGATCACCTCGGCCGGGGTGGTGCTGGCCGCGACCTTCGCCGCGCTGGCCGTGCTGCCGATCCTGTTCCTCGCCCAGATCGCCTTCATCGTGGCCTTCGGCGTCCTGCTGGACACCCTGCTGGTGCGTTCGCTGCTGGTGCCCGCGCTGACCATCGACATCGGCAGCCGGGTGTGGTGGCCCTCCCGGCTGGCCTCAGGCGGTGCCGCGCCAGGTCAGCGTGACGATCTCGGATCCTGAGGCGCCGAGGTCCCTTGCCGCGTCCAGCTCGCCGCGCTCGCGCAGTACCGCGGCCACCTCGGCGGTGCGGGAGCGCGGCAGGCACAGCCTGCGCCTGGTCGCCTCCACCAGTGCCTCCGGATCGGGATGCTCGGCGGCCGGAGTGCGCCGCCAGCGCCGGACCCCGGGGTGGATGCCGAGCTCGGCCAGGGCCGCGACGGCGTCCCGCGCGCTCGGGCCCTCCGGCCGGTCGATGTCGTGGAAGTGCCGCCACAGCGGGTTCAGCGCGGTGAGCGGGTGCCGGTCAGCCAGCTCCACCACGACCAGCCTGCGGGCGTGCCCGGTGAGCGCGGTGACGAACGGCTCCAGCTCGGCGACGTTGTAGAGCACGTGGTGGCAGAGCACCACATCGGCCGGCGCGACCTCGGTGGCCACCGCGGGCCAGCTGCCCCGCACCAGCCGGGCGGACAGGCCGTGTGTGCCCGCCCTGCGGTCCAGCTCGGCGAGCAGCTCGGCGTCCTCGTCCACTGCGGTGAGCCCGGTGCACCGCGGTGCCAGCGGCAGGCAGGCCGACCCGGCCCCCGCGCCGATGTCCAGTAGCGAACCGGGCGGGTCCAGCGCGTCCCACGCGGCCGGGTGCGAGGCGCCTTCCGGGCTGCGCAACTGCCGGTCGGCCCTGCGGGTGAACACCGGCCGGGGCAGCACCCACGGCGAGTCCTCGGCCGCGGCCAGGATGTGCTCGGGGATCCGCCAGGCCGCCAGCTCGGTGCGCCACCGTTCGATCGCCTCCATCGGGATCATTCTGACCCGGATACCATCGGGCCATGTCCGACCGGCTCTACTTCCGCCAGCTGCTCGCGGGCCGCGACTTCGCCGTCGGCGACCAGGTGGCCACCCAGATGGCGAACTTCAGCTACCTCATCGGCGACCGGGAAACCGGGGAGGCGCTGATCGTCGACCCGGCCTACGCGGTCCAGGACCTGCTGGACACGCTGGCCGCGGACGGGATGCGGCTGACCGGGGTGCTGGCCACCCACCACCATCCCGACCACGTCGGCGGCGACATGATGGGTTTCGCCCTGCCCGGCCTGCCCGAGCTGATGGCCCTGCAACCGGTGCCGGTGCACGTCAACCGGGACGAGACGGAGTGGGTGCGGCGGGTCACCGGCCTGTCCGCGAACGACCTGGTCGGGCACGACCACGACGAGCGGCTCGAGGTCGGGGCGATCCCGCTGCGGCTGCTGCACACCCCTGGGCACACCCCGGGCAGCCAGTGCTTCCTGCTGGACGGCAAGCTGATCGCGGGGGACACCCTGTTCCTCGAGGGCTGCGGCCGCACCGACTTCCCCGGCGGGGACGCGGACGCGATGTACCGCAGCCTGCAGTGGCTGGCCGGGCTGGATGGCGACCCCGTGGTCTACCCCGGCCACCTGTACTCCGCCGATCCCTCGGCCGCGCTGTCCCAGGTGCGCGAGCGCAACATGGTGTTCCGCCCGCGGTCGCTCGAGGAGTGGCGGGCCGTGTTCGGCTGAGCCGGTTGGGCGGAAGCGGCTCAGGCCATGCCGAGCCGCCGGGTGAGGGTGATCTCCAGGACCACCCGCTCCGGGTTGGGCCTCGGCTGCCGCTGGTAGCGACGGGCGTAGCGCTCCTCGGCTTCGCGTACCGCCTCGGCGTCCTCGCGCAGCACCGCCCTGCCCTCCAGGGTGGACCAGCGCCCGGCCCCGTTCTGGCTGACCGCCACCGGCGCGCCCGCCGGTCCGGCCGCGCGGACGTTGCGCGCCTTGACGCTGCCCCGGCTGCAGATCACCCGCGCCACGGCGAAGTCCTCGTCCACCGTGACGCCCACCGGGACCACGTGCGGCAGCCCGTTCGGCCGCAGGGTGGTCAGGGTCGGGAACAGCCGCTCGGTCCAGAACTCCCGCAACTGCGGACTGACTGCGATCATGTCCCCATCCTGCCAAGTCCTCTGGTCAGCGCAGGCGGAAGCGCCAGGTCTTGCTGTCGGTGAGCAGGCAGAAGCCGGGGGAGAGGACCACGACGCGCAGGGTTGCGTCCCGCGGGTCGTAGTCGATGCCCTCGGTCTCGAACTCGCCGGAACAGGCGCTCTCCAGCGGGAGCCGGCCGAGGGCACTGACCCGCGCGGTCACCTCCTGCCCGGCGAGCGGGCCGGGCAGGTCGAGCCGCAGCAACGGCTTGGTGACGCCGAAGAGCGAGCCATCGGGGTCGTTGGAGGAGCACAGCAGCCGGGTGGCTGAGAAGAACGCGCAGCCCTGGACGTCCCGCACCGGCCGGTCCAGCCGGATGGTGAAGGCGAGCGGCAGGTCGGCGGCCGGGTCGGTGGCCACAATCCCCGGCATGGGATGTACCAGCAGCCGGTCCTTGGTGCCCCACTCGCCGGTCACCAGCCAGCGGCCGTCCGGGGACACCGCCGCGAAGGAGTTGTTGTTCGCCTCCCACGACTCCAGCTGGTGGGTGTACTCGGCCCAGGAACCGTCCGGCGCCTGCACCCGGAACAACTTCGGCCCGCGGTCGTCCCGCTGGTAGGGCTCCACGTAGTAGCCGTGGCGCGCACCGGGGTCGCCGACATGGTTCCAGCCGCGCACGGCGAGTCCTGGCGGGATGGTGCCCACCCCGGTGTAGCGGATGAAGCCGCCGTCCGGCCGTATCACGGTCGCCAGGCCCTGGCTCTCGTCCAGCGGGCGGGCCCGGTCCGAACCGATCGGCACCCAGGGTCCGGTGTCCGGGGCGGCGTGCCCGAGGCCCGGGGAGAGCAGCAGGAGGGTGGCGAGCAGGGCGGTCAGTATCCCGGTTCTGCGCATGGGGACTCCGTCTCGATGCAGGGGTGGTTTCTGGATACCAGCGGCGGCCCCGACCCGGTACCCGCTATGTGAATGGTTCTCGTGTTTTTCCCGGAGTTCGCCCGTTGACGAGTGTGGTGTAGACCACTACAGTGTCTCGAAACCGTCTGTAAAGTTTCCTATCTAAATCGGTCGGGTCGGCACCGGCCCAGGGGGGTGGCGAGTGCGCACGGGGAGCCCGCGGCTGCTGCGGGAGATCAACGACCGGGCGGCCATCGACACGCTGCTCAAGCAGGGACCGCTGACCAGGTCCCACCTCGAGGACGTGATCGGCCTCTCGAAGCCGGCGACCGCGCAGCTGCTCGCCCGTCTCGAGGAGGAGGGCGTCGTCGTGAAGGACGGCGTGCGGGACGGCGGGCGCGGGCCCCGTGCGCAACTCTGGGCGGTCAACGGGGCGGTCGCCAGGGTGGCCGCGGTGGACCTCACCCCGCACGGTGCGGACATGGTGATCGCCGATATCACCGGAAGGGCGCTGGCGCAGCGCAGGGCGGAGCCGCCCGAGGTGCCGGTGCTGGCCGGGACCGATGTGGTGGCCGCCTTCGCCGCGGCACTGGCGGGCACAGCCGGGGCCGCCGGGCTCACGCCGGCGCAGCTGCACCAGGTGGTGATCGGGGCACCGGGGGCGGTGAACCCGGCCACCGGGCGGCTGGAGTCGGCACCGCACCTGCCCGGCTGGTCCGGCTTCGACCTCCCGGCTGCCCTCGGCGCCGCGCTCGGCACCGGGGTGACCGTGGAGAACGACGTGAACCTGGTGGCCCTGCACGAGATGGCCGAGGGCGGGGCCACCGAGCTGAACGATTTCGTGCTGGTGTGGCTCAGCGAGGGCGCGGGCGGCGCGGTGGTGCTGGACCGCAGGCTGCGCCGCGGTGCATCGGGCGGGAGCGGGGAGATCGACTGGCTGCAGGTGCCCGACCGGGCGCGCACCGACACCGGTTTCGACCGGTTCGGTGCCCGCTGGGGCGACCTGGTCGACTCGCCCGCGATCCTCGCCCTCGCCGAGGCACACGAGATCTCCGCCGACACCGGTTGGGCGGCGGTCGGTGCGGCGGTGAAGGCGGGCGAGGCCGGCAGGGCGTTCCTGACCGACCTCGCCCGCCGGGTCGCCGCCGGGATCGCGAACGTGGTCAGCGTGCTCGACCCGGAGGCCGTGCTGCTGTGCGGCGAGGTCAGCAGGGCGGGCGGGGATCTCCTGCTCGAGCTGGTTTCGCACGAGCTGCACGAGCTGGTGGTGCCGCGGACCCCGGTCGAGCTGGCCGCCGCACCGGCCGACGCGGTGCGGGCGGGCGCGCTGCAGTCGGCGCTGGCCACCGTGCGCGAGGAGGTGTTCGGACTTCCCTCCGGGAGCCGGTGAGCTCCCGGAACCGCTCCACCGTCCCCATCCAGTGATCACAGGAGGGCAGATGCGCTCCATCCGGACCCCCAAGAAGAAGGCCCGTGCCCTGGCGGCACTGGCGGCCGCGGCGATGCTGACGACGGCCTGCTCCGGCGCGGTCAGCGGGCCAGAACAGGACGGCGAGGCGGCACCCGCGCCCGCCGCCGACGAGTCGCTCACGCTGACCGTGTACAGCAAGTTCGCCTCGCGCGAGTACGACGTGGTGACCAAGGGCCTGAACAACCTCAAGCAGAAGTACCCGAACATCGAGATCAACCACGAGGGCAACCAGGACGACGACAAGCTGGCCGCCTCCATCCGCGCAGGTAACCCGCCGGACGTGGCGATCTCCTTCTACACCGACAACCTCGGCACCTGGTGCGACAATGGCAGCTTCACCGACCTCGGGCCCTATCTCGAGCGGGACGAGATCGATCTGAGTGTGATCCCGGAAGCCGTGCGCTCCTACACCGAGTACCAGGGCAAGCGGTGCGCCATGCCGATGCTCGCTGACGTCTACGGCCTCTACTACAACAAGGAGATGTTCGCAGGGGCCGGCCTTTCCGGGCCGCCGAAGAACACCTCGGAGTTGTTCGAGTACACCAAGAAGCTCACCGAGTTCAACCCGGACGGCTCGATCAAGGTGGCCGGTTTCCTGCCCTCGATGCCGTTCTACGCCAACCAGGCGCAGATCTGGGCGCCGAACTTCGGCGCGACCTGGCTGGACGAGCAGGGCAGGTCCAACCTGGCAGGGAGTCCGGAGTGGAAGGAGATGTTCCGGTTCCAGCAGCGGCTGGTCGACTTCTACGGCTACGAGAACCTGGAACGGTTCACCGCGGGACTGGGCGACCAGTTCTCCGCCGACAACGCCTTCCACCGCGGTGAGGTGGCGATGATGCTCGACGGGGAGTACCGCACGGCCTTCCTTGCGGATCAGGCACCGGAGCTGGAGTACGGTACCGCGCCGCCGCCGGTCGCGGACAGCAAGCCGGACCGCTACGGCGGGGCGTTCACCACCGGCACCATCATCGCCATCCCGCGCGGGGCGGAGAATCCCGGCGCAGCCTGGGAACTGATCAAGCAGATGTCCCTGGACACCGACACGCTGGTGCAGCTGGGCAACGGGCTGCGCAACGTGCCCAGCACGCTGCCCGCGCTGGAGGACCCCCGGCTGGAGGTGGACGAGCAGTTCCAGACCTTCCTCGACCTGTTCTCCGGCGGGAAGCTGCTGCCCAATCCCACCACGGTGATCGGGGACGCGCATCTGAAGGCGGTCAACGACTTCGCCGCCCGCTGGCAGGCGGGCAAGGTCCCGGACCTGGACAAGGGGCTGGCCGAGGTGGACGCCCAGATCAACGACGCGCTGGCGCAGAAGAGCGGCGGGAACTGAGCGAGACCCATGACCGCCACTCTCGGCCGGGCGAAGGAGAGCGTCGCGCCCACCCTGGAAGGGGAACGGGCGCGGCGCTCCCGCCGCCGTCGCGTCACCGTGCTCGCCTTCATGGCGCCCGCGCTGCTCGGGTTCCTGATCTTCTTCGGCTACCCGCTGATCGCCACGCTGTACTACTCCTTCACCGACTACGACCTGCTGAACCCGCCGTCCTGGGTGGGTTTCGACAACTACATCCGGATGTTCACCAGCGAGCCGCTGGTGGCCACCGCCGCGTGGAACACCACCTGGCTGGTGGTCGTGCTGACCGTGACCAGGGTGGTCTTCGCCCTGGGCGTGGCCTCGGTGATCTCCCGGCTGCGGCGGGGCGTGGGTCTGGTGCGTACGTTGTGCTACCTGCCCGCGCTGGCCCCGCCCGCCGCCGCGACCCTGGCCTTCGTCTTCCTGTTCAACCCGGAGTTCGGGCCGGTGAACCGGTTCCTGCGGCTGCTCGGCATCGAGGGCGGGCTGTGGTTCAACGATCCGGCGATGTCCAAGCCCGCGCTGACCCTGCTGGTGATGTGGGGCTCCGGCGAGCTCATGATCATCATCCTGGCGGCGCTGCTGGACGTGCCGCAGGAGCACTACGAGGCCGCCGCGCTGGACGGCGCCGGGCCGCTGCGCCGGTTCTGGCACATCACCCTGCCGTCCATCTCCCCGGTGCTGCTGTTCGGCGTGGTGAACTCGATCATCTTCGCGCTGCAGTTCTTCACCCAGGCCGTCGTGGCCGCCTCGGTCGCGCAGGGAGCCGCGGACGTCGCGGGGAACACCAAGACCATCGGCGCACCGCAGAACTCCACGCTGACCTACCCGATCTGGCTCTACGTGCAGGGATTCCGTTACTTCAACATGGGTTACGCCGCCGCCATGGCCGTGCTGCTGTTCCTGGTCTCCTTCGCGTTCACCGCCGTGCTGGTGCGCCAGCTGCGGAAAGCCTCGGATGTGCAGGAGGCGGCCCGATGAGCACGACGACGGCGACCACACCCACCGGACCGCGGCCGCCGCGGCCCGCGGCGGCCCGGCGCGCGAGCTGGGACCGCAGGTTGTACTGGGTGGCCACGCACAGCCTCGGTCTCGGCCTCGGCATCCTGTTCCTGCTGCCGATCGTCTTCGTGCTGCTGACCGCGGTGATGGAGAGCGACCAGGCGATGACCTCCAGCCTGTGGCCGGAGGAATGGCATCTGGAGAACTTCGTGCGGGTGTTCGAGGAGGCGCCGCTGCACCTGTACCTGTTCAACAGCCTCACCTACTCGGGGCTGGCCACGCTCGGCATCATGTTGTCGGCGATCCCGGCGGCCTACGCGCTGGCGAAGCTGCGCTGGCGCGGGCAGACCCTGTTCTTCCTGCTGACCATCGCGGCCATGATGCTGCCCCCGCAGGTGGTGGTCGTGCCGCTGTACGACCTGTGGGTACGGCTCGGGCTCACCGGCAGCCTGGCCCCGCTGATCGTGCCCTACTTCCTTTTCGACGCGTTCAGCATCTTCCTGCTGCGGCAGTTCTTCCTGACCATCCCGAAGGAGTACCTCGAGGCGGCCAGGATCGACGGCTGCAACCAGTTCCAGGTGGTGACCAGGGTGGTCATTCCGATGGCCAAGCCGGGGATCGTGGCCACCGGGATGTTCTGCTTCCTGTTCACCTGGAACGACTACTTCGGGCCGCTGCTGTTCACCGGCGAGAACCGGGACAGCTGGACGCTGTCCCTGGCACTGGCCTCCTTCCGCGGCATGCACCACGTGGAATGGAACCTGACCATGGCGGCCACCGCGCTGGTGATGGCGCCGGTGATCGTCCTGTTCGTCTTCGCGCAGAAGTCCTTCGTGCGCGGTATCACCTTCACGGGAGTCAAAGGTTGAGCAAGCTCACGGTGGTCGGCGGGGGATCCACCTACACACCCGAGCTGGTGGACGGTATCGCCACCGGACGGTCCAGTGTGGACGTCGGCGAGATCGTACTGGTTGATCCGGACACCGACCGGCTGGCCACGGTCGGCTCCTGCTGCGCCCGGCTGCTCGCGCATGCCGGTCACCCGGCGCGGATCCGGACCACCACCAGCCTGGCCGAGGGCGCCGAGGGGGCGCTGGCCGTGCTGCTGCAGCTGCGCGTCGGCGGTCAGGTGGCCCGGCATTCCGATGAGACCTTCCCGCTGGACTGCGGCTGCGTAGGGCAGGAGACCACCGGCGCTGGCGGGCTGGCCAAGGCGCTGCGCACGGTGCCGGTGGTGCTGGACATCGCGCGCCGGGTCCGCGAGGTGGCGGGCGAGGGCGCCTGGCTGGTGAACTTCACCAACCCGGTCGGCATCGTCACCAGGGCACTGCTGGACGAGGGGCATCGCGCGGTCGGGTTGTGCAATGTGGCGATCGGGCTGCAACGGCTGTTCGCTGAGCTGCTGGCGGTGGACACCGGTGCGGTGCGGCTGGAGCACGTCGGGCTGAACCACCTCAGCTGGGAACGCGCCGTACTGGTGGCGGGCGAGGAGGGTGTCACCGACCGGTTGCCCGAACTGCTCGCCGAGCACGGGCCGCGGCTCGCCGAGCATGTCGGGACCCCGCTGCCGTGGCTGCGCAGGCTGGGCATGGTCCCCTCGTACTACCTGAAGTACTTCTACGCGCACGACGAGGTGGTGCGCGCGCAACGTACCGAGCGCCCGCGGGCCGAGGTGGTCGGCGAGGTGGAGGCGGAGCTGCTGAAGCTGTACGCCGACCCCACCGTGGTACACAAGCCGGCGCAGCTGGCGCAGCGGGGCGGGGCGTACTACTCCGAGGCCGCCGTGCAGCTGGTGCATGCCCTCACCGGAGGCGGGCCGGCCGAGGAACATGTGGTGAACGTGCGCAACGGGCAGACCCTGCCGTTCCTGCCCGCGGATGCGGTGATCGAGGTTCCGGCCACTGTGGACGGATCAGGTGCCAGGCCGCTGCCGGCGCGGCCGGTTCCGCCGCTGCTTTCCGGGCTGATCTCCCAGGTCACCTCGTACGAGCAGCTGGCGCTGGCAGCCGCGCTGCACGGCGGCAGGGACCGGGTGGCGGACGCGCTGCTGGCACATCCGCTCGTCGGCCAGTACGAGTACGCCGACACCCTTGCCGACGAGCTGGTGCGGCTGAACGCGCCCTACCTGCCATGGGCCCGCCGGTGAACGGTACCGGCGGTGAGGTGGTCATCGCGATCGACGGTGGCAACAGCAAGACCGACGTGCTGCTGATGAGCACCGCGGGGGTGGTGCTGGGCCGCTCCCGCGGGCCAGGAGCCTCCCCGCAGGCGGTCGGGGTGCCGCGGGCACTGGAGGTGTTCGAGGGACTGGTGCTGGACGCCTTCGCCGCGGCGGGCCTGCCAGCGGGCCGCCCGTTCGGCGTGCACACCTCCGCCTATCTCGCCGGGCTGGACCTGCCGCAGGAGGAGGACACACTGCGGGAGGCACTGGCCGGGCGTGGCTGGTCGGGCTCGGTGCGGGTGGGCAACGACACCTTCGCGCTGCTGCGCGCGGGCACGCCGGACGGGATCGGGGTGGCCGTGGTGTGCGGGGCGGGGATCAACTGCGTGGGGGTGGGCGCGGACGGCCGGACCCACCGGTTTCCCGCGCTGGGCCGGATCTCCGGCGACTGGGGCGGCGGTATGCAGCTCGGCGAGGAGGCGCTGTGGTGGGCGGTGCGGGCCGAGGACGGCAGGGGCCCGCGGACCGCGCTGTTGCCGGCCGTGCTGCGCCATTTCGGCCTGGCTTCCGCGCGTGAGGTGGTGGAGCGCAGGCATTTCCGGCAGCTGCCCGCGAGCGCGATGCACGAGCTGTGCCCGCTGCTGTTCCGGGTCGCGGCCGCGGGGGACGCGGTGGCGCAGCAGGTGGTGGACCGGCTGATCGAGGAGGTCGGCCTGCTGGTCACGGTCAGCCTGCGCAAGCTGGACATGACCACCGGCGCGCCGGCCGTTGTGCTCGGCGGGGGAGTGCTGACCGGGGTGGACGGCGCCGTGATCGGCGAGATCGAACGGCGCTGCCTCAAGGTGGCTCCGCGTGCCTCGGTCAGGGTGACCGCACTGCCACCGGTGTTCGGCGCGGCACTGTCCGGGCTGGACGCGATCGGCGCGGACGCGGCTGCCTACGCCCGTCTGCGTTCCTCGGTCGGCATCGGATACTAGATCCTGGACGATACGGTACGTGCCCGGCTGCGGAAGGCGGGCCGGACCACCGGCTCCTGCCCTGGTACGGGCCAGGGAACCTGCCGGTTGGTGGTTGCGTTGCCCGGTGTAGCTGGCAGGCCACC
This sequence comes from Amycolatopsis aidingensis, assembly GCF_018885265.1. GTDB lineage: Bacteria > Actinomycetota > Actinomycetes > Mycobacteriales > Pseudonocardiaceae > Amycolatopsis > Amycolatopsis aidingensis. Next base: position 4,065,268 of record NZ_CP076538.1, on the reverse strand, counting down.
ACCGAGAGGTTCTCCCGTTGACCGTCCTTCCCGTCCGAGGCGTCTGCTACGACGCCGGTGTCCGCTATGCCAAGGACTTCCACTCCCGCCCCCATTGGCGCCCCTCCGACGTGCGCCGGGATATGACCGCCATCAGGGATGACCTGTCGTGCAACGCGGTCTCCATCATGGCCACCGAGCCTGCGCGGCTGGTCGAGGCGGGGACCATCGCCGCCGAGCTGGGCCTGTTCGCCTGGCTTCAGCCCCGGCTCATCGAGGCCCGGCCCAACGCGATCGAGGCCGCGCTACGTGAGCTGGGTCCGGCAGCTGAGCGCCTGCGCTCCCAGCACGGGCGCGTCGGCATCAACCTCGGCTGCGAGCTGACCCTCACCAGCCGCGGCATCGTGCCGGGACGCTCGTTCGACCACCGCGGCCGGCGGCTCCCGCGGCTGATCGGCAGGCGGAAGTCCACGTTCGACCGCGCCCTCGACGGGCTGCTCGGCCGCTTGGCCACCGCCGTCCGCGCCACCTTCGACGGCCCCATCACCTATGGTGCGGGCGATTGGGAGTCGGTCGACTGGTCCCGGTTCGACTATGTCGGCCTGGACACCTACCGCGACGAGCGCAACGCCCCGGTCTACGTCGATCAGGTCCGGCGGCATGTCGAGGGCGGCAAGCCCGTGCTGATCACCGAGTTCGGCTGCTGCGCCTACCGCGGTGCGGCCGATCGGGGCGCGTCCGGATACGACATCCTCGACCACCGCACCGATCCGCCGAGCATCACCACCGAGGTGGCCCGCGACGAGCAGGTCCAGGCCGACTACCTGACCGGTTCGATCGACGCGCTGGCATCGGCAGGCGTGCACGGCACGTTCGTGTTCGCCTTCAGCGAGCCGACACTGGTACACACGGCCGACCGTGCCACGGACACTGATCTGGCCAGTTTCGGCATCGTCAAGATCACCCGGCCGGGCGGCCAAGGCCCCGATGGCGCGGAGCACTGGACGCCCAAGGCCGCCTTCGGCGCTGTCGCGCGCCGGTACGAGTCGCTGGCGGCCGACGGCGGCATGATCCCCGCACCGGGACCGGCACGTTGACGGCTGTCCGGGCCGGCCACTCGGCGAGACCGAGTGGCGCTGCCTGCGTTCCTCGGTCGGCGTGCCGGACGTGCCTTCTTGACCCGCCTCAGCGGGAGGCGACCGGGGCGGTCTCCGGCACCGCTGCGGTCTCGGCGAACCCGGCGGGTTCGGCTTCCGGCTCCGGCCGGGCCGCGGCGCCGCGTTGCACGGTGCGCAGGCCCAGCGCGATGACCACGAAAACGCCGACCAGCAGGATCGCCCATACCAGGGGACTCATCGACCCGTACTCACTTTCGATTCGGAAGTCTGTGCCGTATCTGGGGTGTCCGGGGCCACCTCGGTGTCCCGGACCAAGCATGCGTCCGCCGCGGCCTGCCATGGCACGGGCTCACGCGGCGTTGACGCCCGTCCGCGCGTCCTTGAGGGGACGTTGACGCGGGCGGCGGGGGAGCGCCGCCCGCCGGTACCGACCGCGACCGGCAAAAGGTACCGGACACCCTTTTCGCCCGCGCGAAGGGACCCGGCGTCCGGCTACTCGTAGGCTCCGGTGGCGGCCAGGGTCTCGACGTGCCTGCGCAGCACCGCGAGGGTGGTCTCCCGGTCGGTCAGCTCGGGTTGCAGGGTGGCGGTGACGGTCAGCCCGTCCAGCAGGGCGCACAGCCGCTCGGTCTCCAGGCCGATGTCCAGCCAGTCGGCGACCCGGTTCAGCCTGCGCGCCTCCAGCAGTACCCGCCGGACCAGGGCACGCTGCGTCTGGTGCAGCTCGCGGGTGTACTGCCGCAGCCGTGGGTCGGTCCGCGCCTCGGTGAGGAAGGCGAGCCAGACCACCGACTCCTGCCGCCGCCGTTCGTCCAGCGGGAGCAGCTCGGCCAGTAGTTCCACGGTCAGTGCCCTGCGGTCCACCCCGGAGTCCGTGGCGAGCAGCCGCTCCGCATGCCGCAGCACCCTGGTCCGGACATTCTCGCTGAGCGCACGCAGCGCGAAGCCGATCAGCTCGTCGTGGCTGCCGAAGTAGTGCCGGACCGACCCGATGGCCAGTCCCGCCTCGGTGGCGACATTGCGCAGCGAGGCGCGCGCCAGGCCCTCGCGCTGGATCACCCGGAACACCGCCTCGGCCACCGCCCGCCTGCGGGCGGCGGGATCGACCACCTTGGGCATGCGGCTTTTATAGCATAGTCATGCTAGTTTATGTGGCACATACGTGCTACATAAGGGGTGGCCTGATGAGTGCCTGGCTGGTGGTCGTGCTGGTCGTGGTCGTGGGATTCGCCATCGTGCGGCGGTTTCTCGGCGAGCCGTTGACCGCGCGCGAGGTCTTCGTGCTGCCGCTGGTGCTGCTCGGGATCGGCGGGTTCGGCCTGCGCGAGGTGGCGGTGACCGGCACCGATGTGCTGTGGCTCGGCATCGGCGGGCTGGCCGGCTGCGGGGTGGGGTACCTGCGCGGCCGGACGGTGCGGTTGTTCCGCAGGGACGGGGTGCTGTGGCAGCGCTACACCGGCTGGACCGTACTGGTCTGGGTGGTGTCCATCGTGGTCAACAGCGGGATCGGGCTGCTGGCCGAGCAGTGCGGGATGAATCCCGATGCCCGGCCGCTGCCGCTGCTGATCGGGATCAGCCTGCTCGGCGAGATGGCCTGCGTGGCGTTGCGCGCGCGGGCACTCGGCGTGCCGTACGCGCCCGAGCGGCGCTGAGCGCGGAAGCGGGACGTGAGCGGGCTGTGCCATGGTGGATTCCGTGACTCGGGTGCCGGAAAGCAGTGCCCTGTATGACGGCTTCGCCGCGGCGTACTCGGCCGAGAACGAGAGCAGCCTGAACAACGCCTACTACGAGCGGCCCGCGACCCTGGCGCTGGCCGGGGAGGTGACCGGCAGGCGGATCCTCGACGCGGGCTGCGGATCGGGTCCGTTGTTCGCGGCACTGCGTGACCGGGGCGCCATCGTGACCGGGGTCGATGCGAGCGCCGGGATGCTGGAGCAGGCCCGGCGGCGGCTCGGTGCCGAGGCGGACCTGCGGGTCGCCGACCTGGCCGGCCCGTTGCCCTTCCCCGACGATTCGTTCGACGACGTCATCGCGTCCCTGGTGCTGCACTACCTGCGGGACTGGGGACCGGCACTCGCCGAGCTGCGGCGCGTGCTGCGGGCGGGCGGCAGGCTCATCGCCTCGGTCGGTCATCCCACGGCCGAGTACGTCATCGCGCGCATGGCCGGGCGCAGGCCCGACCACTTCGCGACCTACGAGTCGACCGAGGAATGGACCATGGCCGGCCAGACCGCGCGGGTGACCTGCTGGAACCGGCCGCTGCACGCGATGACCGACGCCTTCACCGCGGCGGGCTTCCGGATCTCCGTGCTCAGCGAGCCCCAGCCGGTGCCTGCCGCGCGCGAGCTGTTCCCCGAGGACTACCACCTGCTCGCGACCGCCCCGAGCTTCCTGTTCTTCGTCCTGCGGGCCGACTGACCACCGGCGCACCCCCCGCTAGCTGAGCGTGCGGGACAGCGCCAGCGCGGCGGTGCGGACGGCGGGCGCGACCCGCTCGGTGCGCATCCGGTTGGTCCAGCCGGAGATGGAGATCGCGGCCAATGCCCCACCTGCCCCGTCCAGCACCGGGCTCGCCGCGCAGACCACGCCGGTGCCGGACTCCTCCCGCTCGTAGGCGATTCCCTCGGCCCGCGCCTTGCCGAGCTGCCTGCGCAGCAGCCCCGGCGCGGTGATCGTGCGCCCGCTCACCCTCGGCAGCCCGGCGCGCACCACGGTGTCCACAACGGACTCCGGCGAGTGCGCGAGGATCGCCTTGCCCACGGCGGTGGCGTGCGCGGGGAACCGGCCGCCGATCCGGGAGGGCAACCGGGGCGCGTCCGGGCCGCGCAGGATGTCCAGGTACACCACCTCGGTGCCCTCCAGCACCGCCAGATGCACCGTGTTGCGGGTGGCCTCCCGCAGGTCGGCGAGATACGGCCGGGCGGCGTCCACGATGCCGCGCTGCCGGGTGGCCAGCTGCCCGATCTCGAACAGCCTGAGTCCCAGCCGCAGCCCGCCCCGCCCGGCGGGCTCCAGCAACCCGTGGGCGCGCAGATGCCCGGTCAGCCGGTGCACGCTGGACTTCGGCAGCGCCGTGCGCCGCGCCAGCTCGGAGACGCCCAGCGCCTCGTCCCCAGGTCGGAAGGCGGTCAGCAGCCTGGCCAGCCGGTCGGCGGTCGCTCCAGCACTCCCGTCCGCCCGCTCGCCGTCCCGCTCAGCGGCACACATGCGTTGAGTATGCCGCACCGGGAGGAGGACGGTGAGCCCTGGGAAGCGAAGGGAGCGCTGATGAGCGAGCGTGGGGTGGTCGCGGCGATCGTCGGGCCCGGCCATATCGGCACCGACCTGCTGGCCAAGGTGCGCCGCAGCGAGCGCATCGACCTGCGGTACATGGTGGGCGTCGAGCCGGGGTCCGCCGGGCTGGCGCGGGCGGCCGAACTCGGTCTGCGCACCTCGGCCGAGGGCGTGGACTGGCTGCTGGCCCAGCCGGAGCTTCCCGAATTGGTCTTCGAGGCGACCTCGGCCCGCGCGCACCGGGCCAACGCGCCGCGCTACGCGGCGGCGGGAATACAAGCCGTGGACCTCACCCCGGCGGCGGTGGGGCCGTTCACCTGCCCGGTGGTGAACCTGCCGGACCAGCTGGACGCGCCGAACCTCAACCTGATCACCTGTGGCGGGCAGGCGACGATCCCGATCGTGCGCGCGGTCAGCAGGGTGACCGAGGTGCCGTACGCGGAGATCGTGGCCTCGGTGGCCTCCCGCTCGGCGGGGCCGGGAACCAGGGCGAACATCGACGAGTTCACCGAGACCACCGCCCACGGTATCGAGCGGGTCGGCGGCGCCGCCCGCGGCAAGGCGATCATCATCATCAACCCGGTGGAACCGCCGATGATCATGCGGGACACGGTGTTCTGCGCGATCGACCCCGGGGCCGACCGGGAGGCGATCCGCGAGTCGATCGAGCGGATGGTGCGCGAGGTGCAGGTCTACGTCCCCGGGTACACCCTGCGGGCGGACCCGCAGTTCGACGACCCGCGGCCGGACTGGGGCGGCCAGGGGCGGGTGGCGGTGTTCCTCGAGGTGGCGGGCAACGGTGACCACCTGCCCGCCTACGCGGGAAACCTGGACATCATGACGGCGGCCGCGGCCAGGGTGGGCGAGCTGCTCGCCGGGCGGATCCTGGAACGAAGGACGGTGCGAGCATGACCGAGCGGGACGTCCGACTCGTCGACACCACCTTGCGCGACGGCAGCCACGCCATGGCGCACCAGTTCACCGAACAGCACGTGCGGGACACCGTGCGCGCGCTGGACGAGGCCGGGGTCTCGCTGATCGAGGTGACCCACGGCGACGGGCTCGGCGGCTCCACGTTCAACTACGGGTTCTCCCGGGTCGACGAGCGGAAGCTGATCGCCGCCGCGGTGGCGCAGGCGCGCCGGGCCGCGATCGCCGTGCTCCTGCTGCCCGGCCTCGGCACGGTCACCGACCTGAAGGCCGCGGCCGAGCTGGGTGCCTCGGCGGTACGGATCGCCACCCACTGCACCGAGGCGGACGTGTCCGCACAGCACTTCGCCGAGGCGCGGGCGCTGGGCATGGAGACGGTCGGCTTCCTGATGCTGGCGCACCTTTCCGAACCGGAGGCGCTGGCCAAGCAGGCCCGGATCATGGTGGACGCGGGCTGCCAGTGCGTATACGTGGTGGACTCGGCGGGTGCGCTGATCCTGGAGGAGGCTGCCGACCGGGTGGCCGCGCTGGTCGCCGAACTGGGGGAGCAGGCCCAGGTCGGCTACCACGGGCACCAGAACCTGAGTTTCGGCGTGGCCAACTCCGTGCTGGCCTACCGGGCGGGCGCGCGGCAGATCGACGGGTCGCTGGCCGCGCTCGGCGCCGGTGCGGGCAACTCGCCGACCGAGGTGCTGGCGGCGACCTTCGAGCGGCTGGGCATCCGGACCGGGGTGGACAAGGACGTGCTGATGGAGGCCGCGGAGAACGTGGTGAAGCCGTTCATCACCCGGCTGCCGGTCATGGACCGTTCCTCTATCGTGCAGGGCTTCGCCGGGGTGTACTCCAGTTTCCTGCTGCATGCCGAGCGGGCCGCGCAGCGTTACGGCGTACCGGCGCACGAGATCCTGTACCGGGTCGGCGAGCACAAGTACATCGGCGGCCAGGAGGACATGATCATCGACATCGCGGTGCGGATGGCCGCCGAGCGGGACCGGGGCTAGGTGTGCAGGGCGTCCGCGCGGCTGAGCAGGCGCACGCAGTGCGCCACCAGCCGGTCCCTGGACGCATCCAGGCTGCCGTCCAGGTGCGCGATGAACAGGTTGGCCAGCGCGCCGACCAGGCCGATCGCGGTCATCTCCCGGTCGAGCTCGTCGGCCTTGCCCGGCAGCTGCTCGCGGATCAGCGCGGCGAAGGCGGGCAGCAGCTCGACCCCGCGCCTGCTGAGCGTGGGATCCGTCATCGGGGACAGCAGCAGCACCCTGCCCTTGCGCGGGTCGTCCAGCATCAGCTGCACGAACGCGGTCACCGCGGCCTCGGCCCGCTCGGTCGCCGAGCGGGGTGCATCGCTGACCGAGCGGACCAGCACCTCGTGTGCCTCGGCGGCAACCCGCTCGTACACCGCGAGCACGAGTTCCTCACGGTCGGTGAAGCTCTCGTAGAAGTACCGCTCGGTGAGCTTGGCCCGGCGGCACACCGCGCGCACGCTCACCGCGGGGCTGCCCCCGGTGCCGAGCAGCTCCAGTCCGGCCTCCAGCAGTTGCTCCCGCCGGGCGGCCCTGCGGTCGCTCAGCGTGGTCCCGCCCCAGGTTCGGGCCGCCGTCTCGGCCATCGCGCTGACTCTCCAACGTTGACTACGGTTGTTGTCAACCTTAACCTGACAACAGATGTGGTCAGTCTGTTGTCGCGGCAAGGAGAGTCCAGCATGACAGAGGTGGAGGACCGGAGGGCGGCGCCATCGCAGCCGCTCGGGCCGGACTCGCTGACCTGGAAGTACTTCGGTGACTGGCGTGGGCTGCTGATCGCCTTGTGGGCCGGGTCGATGCAGAACATGCACCCCGGGCTGGGCGCAGGGGTCGAGCAGCACTCGCGGTTCTTCGCCGAGCGCTGGCAGCGGCTGTTCCGCTCGCTTTACCCGATCGGCGGAGTGGTCTACGACGGCCCCCGCGCGCACCGGACGGCACTGGAGGTCCGCGGCTACCACGACACCATCAAGGGCGTGGACCGGTACGGGCGCCGCTATCACGCACTCGACCCGGACACCTACTACTGGGCGCACTCCACCTTCTTCATGGGCACGGTGCTGACCGCAGAGCGTTTCGCGGGCGGGCTGACCGAGGCGCAGCGGCGGCAGCTGTTCGAGGAACATGTGCAGTGGTACCGGATGTACGGCATGAGCATGCGCCCGGTGCCCGAGTCCTGGGAGGCGTTCCGCGCCTACTGGGAGCACATGTGCGCCGAGGTGCTCGAGGACAACAAGGCGACAAGGGACGTGCTGGAGATCGAGCGGCTGCCCAAGCCCGGCGGGCTGCGCTGGCTGCCGGAACGGGCCTGGAAGCTGGTGCGGGTGCCGGTCGCCCGCGGGTTCGTCTGGCTCACCGTGGGCCTGTTCCCGCCCGCGGTCCGCGCCCGGCTCGGCTATTCCTGGTCATCCCGGGACGAGCGGCTGCACCGGCTGCTCGGCAAGGCGATCAACGCGGCGTTCACCCTGGTGCCCTTCGAGCGGCGGTACCACCCGCGGGCCCGCGCTGGCTGGCGCCGGGCGCTGGGCAAGGACCCTGCGGACGCGCCGCTGGTGCACACCCCGCGGCGGAACCTGCCGCCGCGGGCGGAACGGGACTCGCCAACGCACTACTCACCGCAGGTCCAGTGAAGTACTACCGGGAGGCGCGCGTGAAACTCGGCTACCACATCGGGTACTGGTCCGCGGGGCCGCCGCCCGGCGCGCTGGACGCGATCGTGCAGGCGGAGCAGCTCGGGTTCGACTCGGTGTGGACGGCCGAGGGCTATGGCTCGGATGCCTTCACCCCGCTGGCCTGGTGGGGTGCCTCAACCTCCCGGATCCGGCTGGGCACGAACATCGTGCAGATGGCGGCGCGCACCCCGGCTGCGACGGCGATGAGCGCGATGACCATGGACCACCTCACCGGCGGGCGGTTCGTGCTCGGCCTCGGCGCCTCCGGCCCGCAGGTGGTGGAAGGCTGGTACGGCCAGCCCTATCCGCGGCCGCTGGCCCGCACCAGGGAGTACGTGGAGATCGTGCGCCGGGTGGTCGCCAGGGAGGAGCCGGTGACCTACGACGGCCGGTTCTTCCAGCTCCCGCTGGCGGGTGGGACCGGGCTCGGCAAACCGCTGAAGTCCACGGTGCACCCGCTGCGCACCCGCATCCCGATCCACCTCGCCGCCGAGGGGCCGAAGAACGTGGCGCTGGCCGCGGAGATCTGCGACGGCTGGCTGCCACTGTTCTTCTCACCCAGGACCGACGCCTTCTACCGCGCGGCACTGGCGGAGGGGTTCGCCCGCAGGCCGGGTGGTGCGCCTGCCGACTTCGAGGTGGCCGCCTCGGTGCCGGTGATCGTGCACGCCGATGTGGAACAGGCCGCCGACCTGATCCGGCCCTCGCTGGCGCTGTACATCGGCGGGATGGGCGCCAAGGACGTGAACTTCCATCACGATGTCTTCGCCCGGATGGGCCACGCGGACACCGCGGACAAGGTGCAGGAACTCTACCTCGGGGGCCGGAAGGCGGAGGCGGCGGCCGCCATCCCGACCCGGCTGGTGGAGGACATCGCGCTGATCGGCCCGGCCGGCAAGATCCGGGAGGAGCTGGCTGCCTGGGAGGAGACCGTGGTGACCACCATGCTGCTGCGCGGGGACGCGGCGACGCTGCGGTCGGTCGCGGAGGTTTTCGCGGGCCGGTGAGTGTGTCCGGCCTCGGCAATGCAACGATGCCCGCCGAGGGCGCTGCGGAGTCGAGGAGGAGTGGCCGTGCTCAGTATCCGCCACCGGCTCAGCTTCGCGTTCGGTTCCTTCGTCACCGCGCCGTTCGCCACGGTGCCCGGCCTGCTGCTGTTGCCCTACCTGACCGACACCATGGCGGTGCCCGCCGCCGCGGCCGGCGCGATCGTGCTGGTGCCCAAGGCCTGGGACGTGCTGTTCAACCCCGTTGCCGGGCGGATCTCCGACCGGGCGCTGCGCAGGCAGGGCAGCCGCAGGCCGGTGCTGTTGCTCGGCGGGGCCGGGGTCGCGCTGCTGTTCGTGGCGTTGTTCGCGCATCCGGGGCTGGGTTCGGTGGCCGCCGACGCCGGTTACGTGGTGCTGGTGTTCTTCGTGGCCGCCACCGCGTACGCCTTCTTCCAGGTGCCCTACAACGCGCTGCCCGCCGAGATCACCGACTCCTACGACGAGCGGACCCGGATGAGCGCATGGCGGATCGCCATGCTGGCGCTGGCCGTGCTGGGCTCCGGAGCCGGGGCGCCCGCGATCGCGAACGGGATCGGCGGGGTGGCCGGATACCGGGTGATGAGCGTCGCGGTGGCCGCGCTGATGCTGGCCGGGGCGCTGGTGGTCTACCTCGGCCTGCGCGACGCCCCGGTGGGCACGCGGCGCGAGCTGACCCCACGGATGCGCGAGCTCGCCGCGACCATGCGGGGCTGGCGGCCGTTCCAATGGCTGCTGGCGGTGTACGTGGTGCAGTCCATCGGTGTGGGCACCCTGCTGGCCGGGGTGGTCTATACCGCGCGGCATGTGCTGGGCGACGCGGAGCTGCAGACCTTCCTGTTCGCCGGTTTCGTCGGCCCGGCGATGCTGGTGATGCCGCTGTGGAGCAGGCTGGGCAGGCGAGGCGGCAAGCTGACCGGGTTCCGGATCGCCAGCGGCCTGTTCGGGGGCGCGCTGCTGGTGCTGAGCGCGGCCACGATCCTGCCGATGCCGGTGATCTTCGGTCTGGTCGCGCTTGCCGGGGTGGGCTACGCGGGGGTGCAGGTGTTCCCGCTGGCCATCCTGCCGGACCTGATCGCGGTCGAGGAGCAGCGCACCGGCGCCACCAGGGCCGGTGTCGCCGCCGGGCTGTGGACCGCAGCCGAGACCCTTGGCCTCGCGCTCGGCCCCGGCCTGTTCGGGCTGATTCTGGCCACCGGCGGCTACCTGTCCACAATGGAACACGCGACCGCGGCGCAACCGGACAGCGCGATCACCGCGATCGTACTGGGCTTCTCCACCATCCCGGGCATTCTCATCCTGCTCGGCATCCCGCTGCTGCGCCGCTCCGTCCTCCCCGTGCCGCGGCGGGCCACGCTCGGGTGAACGGCGCTGTCGTGTCCTGGCCACGGTGTTAGCGTCGGTTATGGACACAGCACACCGGGAACACACCGGACACGATCACCGGCACGGCGAGGGCTGCGGGCATGTCGCGGTGCCGCACGGCGACCACGTCGACTACGTGCACGGCGGTCATCTGCACCGGGCCCACAACGGGCACTACGACGAGTGCGAACCGAGCGAGCACGCGGCGCACGGCACCCACGAGCACACCCACGGCGAGGGCTGCGGCCACGTCGCGGTGCCGCATGAGGACCATGTGGACTACATCCACGATGGACACCGCCATGCGGCCCACGGCGACCACTACGACGAGCACTGACTCCTGGCAGGGCGGCGGTGCGGGAGCGAGCTCAGCCGCTGCGCTCCAGCCGCTGGAAGTGCCCGATCAGCGCGCGTGGCACCAGTTTCCGCTCACCCGCAACGGTGATCGGCACCAGGTCCGGCGCCGCCGCCTTCCATCGAGCGCGGCGCGACCTGGTGTTGCTGCGCGACATCTTCCGCTTCGGTACCGCCATCACCGCTCACCTCCCGCTTCCCGCCTGCCGTAGCGGCGGTGGAACTTCTCCACCTGCCCCGCGGTGTCCATGATCCGGCGCGTGCCGGTCCAGAACGGGTGTGACCAGGCACTGATATCGACCAGCACCAGCGGGTAGGTGTTGCCGTCGCTCCACTCGATCGTCCGGTCCGATGTGGTCGTCGACCGGGTGAGGAAGGCGTCCCCGGTCGCGGCGTCCTGGAACACCACGGGCCGGTACTCGGGATGGATTCCTGGTTTCACAGTGTGTCGTCCTTTCCGGTTTGTGCGCCCGCGTCGTGGCGTCCGGGCGCGAGTTCGGTGTCCGCGCAGGGCTCCTCGTGCCAGGAGCCGAACGGATCGGGATAGCGCCGCCAGGCATGCTCGCCCGCGGCCAGCTCCTCGTCGGTGAGCAGGGCGCCGTGCAGCGCGGCCTCGATCTCCTCCGGGATCGCCTGGTGCGCGACGATCACCAGTTCCTGCGCCCGGTCCCCGAAGGCCGGATCCCAGCGCAGGGCCGCGAGAGTGCGGCGCTCGGGGGAGACCTCCAGCCACTCCGGACCCTCCGCCGCGGCGAGCCAGCCACCCGCGTGCCCGATGCCGAGGCCGCCGCCCGCGGACTCGATCCAGAACGCCACGTCCGGCTGGCTGGCCACCCAGGCACGCCCGCGGGTGCGCACCACGCCGTCCAGCAGCACGTCGATCGCCGCGTGCAGGCGTTGCGGGTGGAACGGCCGCCGTGCGGTGAAGGTGAAAAGGCAGATCCCGCAGTCGGTGTGCAGGGGCGGCTGCCCGCGTAGCAGGGCGCCGTGCTGGTCGGTGAGCTCCCCGCGGCGCGCCTCGGCGGGGACGGCCGCGCGCAGCGTGCTCCCGTCCGCGCCGGCCAGTTCGGCCCGGGGCGCGGTGGGCGCCACCCGGTCCAGGACCGCCGCGGTGCGGGCGGCGCTCCACCCGTCGGTGGCCGCCCCGTCCAGTACCAGCACGTCGGCGAACTCGACCTGCGCCAGTGCGACCTGGGCGAGGGTCCGCTCGTCCTCCGCGCTGGCCTGCAGGCCGCACTCGGCCAGGGTGTCCTCCCCGGTGGCCGCCTCGAACCAGCTCGCGTGGTCGAGTGCCGAGTACACGGCCTCGATCCGCAGGTCCGCCAGCACCGGCCGGTCACCGACCAGCACGTGATGCAGCGCCCAGCTCACCGGTTCCGGCTCCATCGCCGGGTCGAGCCGGACCAGGATGCGCCGGACCTCGGGCATCCGGCCCAGCCTGCGCAGCAACGGCAGCAGGTCCTCGCGCAGGGTGCAGGAAACGCACCCGTGCGCCAGCTCGAGCGCGGTGAGCTGGTCGCGGTGGCCGAGCTGCAGACGCCTGCGCACCACACCGGAGCCGATATGGCGCAGGTCGTGGTGCACCACGGCGGTGCCAGGATCCCCGGCTCGCAGGGTGTCGGTGAGCCGGGTGTTCGCGGTGGGGGACAGGCCGCCGATGAGGGTCAGCGGTACGCGGTCGTGCTGGGTCACTGCTGCTCCAGACCAACCCCGGGTGGGGCGTCGTTCAACGTCAGGTACGCGATGTAGACTAAATGAAAATGAGTATCAATACCAATTGAGGAGGGTGCATGTCAGCCGTGTGCCAGGTCACCGGTCGCGCGCCGGGATATGGCAAGCAGGTCTCGCACTCCCACCGGCGAAGCTCCCGCCGGTGGGAGCCCAATGTGCAGACCCGCCGGTACTGGGTGCCGAGCCTGCGGCGCCGGGTGCGGCTGCGGGTCTCGGTCAAGGGGATGAAGACGATCGACCGGCGGGGCATCGACGCGGTCGTGGCCGAGCTGCTGGCAAAGGGGGTCCGGCTCTGATGGCCCGCGACGACGTCCGTCCGGTGATCAAGCTGCGGTCCACCGCCGGCACCGGCTACACCTACGTGACCAGGAAGAACCGGCGTAACGACCCGGAGCGCATGGTGCTGCGCAAGTACGACCCGGTGGTCAGGGCCCATGTCGAGTTCCGGGAGGAGCGCTGATGGCGAAGAAGTCCAAGATCGCCAAGAACGAGCGGCGCAAGGAGATCGTCGCCAGGTACGCCGAGCGCAGGGCCGAGCTGAAGGCCACCATCCGCTCGCCGCGGTCCACCGCCGAGGAACGCGCGGCAGCGGTGTCGGCCCTGCAGGCCCTGCCACGGGACGCCAGCCCTACCCGGATCCGCAACCGGGACGTGGTGGACGGCAGGCCGCGCGGCCACTTCCGGGCGTTCGGCCTGTCCAGGGTGCGGCTGCGGGAGATGGCACATCGCGGCGAACTGCCCGGCGTCAGCAAGTCGAGTTGGTGAGGTGCGTCCCGTGACGAAAACGCCGAAACCGAAGCAGCGCAGGCGCAGCCCGCTGACCGCCGAGCAGCTGAGCGGCCTGCACTGGACCGATGTCGACCTGCTGCGCAAGTTCATCTCCGACCGCGGCAAGATCCGCTCCCGCCGGGTGACCGGACTGACCCCACAGCAGCAGAAACAGGTGGCGGTGGCCATCAAGAACGCACGCGAGATGGCCCTGCTGCCCTACCCCCACGGGCGGCGCGGTTGAGCCGGAGGTGTGCCAGGCTGGGGATATGACCGAGACGCCGGAACCCGAACCGGACCCGGAGCTGCTGGCGCTGTGGGCGAAGGTGTTCGGTTTCGCCCGGCGGGGTGAAACCGACCGCCTGGTGGCCTACGTGGAGGCGGGCATTCCGGCGAACCTCACCAACGACAAGGGCGACACGCTGGTGATGCTCGCCGCATATCACGGGCACGCGGACGCGGTGACCGCCCTGCTCGAGCGGGGCGCCGACCCGAACCGGCTGAACGACCGGGGGCAGAGCCCGCTCGCCGGCGCGGTGTTCAAGGCGGAGCCCGAGGTGGTGAAAGCGCTGCTCGGCGGGGGAGCGGACCCCTCGGCAGGGCAGCCGTCCGCGCTGGAGACCGCCCGGATGTTCGACAACCAGGAGATGCTCGGGTTGCTGGAGCCCTGATCGCGGCGCGCCGGGCCGCACGGGGCATGCTTGGCGGTATGGCGGAAGAGCACCATTACCTCGTTGGCCTGGACCTGACCGGCCGCAGGGTCGTCGTCGTCGGCGGCGGCACCGTGGCCCAGCGGCGCCTGCCGCGCCTGGTGCGCGCGGGAGCGGCGGTCGAGCTGATCTCACCGGGTACCACCCCCGCGGTGGGCGCGATGGCCGATGCGGGCGAGTTCGTCTGGCACCGGCGCGGCTATACCGAGGGTGACCTTGATGGCGCCTGGTACGCCCTGGCCTGCACCGACGATCCCGCGGTGAACGCGGCGGTGTGTGCCGAGGCGGAGCGCGCCAGGGTGTTCTGCGTGCGGGCCGACGCCGGGCCGGCAGGCAGCGCGGTGACCCCGGCCACGGGGGACCACGAGGGCCTGCTGGTCGGCGTGCTCTCCGGGGGAGAGTTCCGCCGCTCCGCCGCGGTCCGCGACGGCCTGCTGGACGCCCTGCGGGCGGGTACCGTGCCGGACACCGAGGGCGGTGACGACCTGGGGCACCCGGCCGGGGTGGCACTGGTCGGCGGCGGCCCCGGCGACCCCGAGCTGATCACCGTGCGGGGCAGGCGGCTGCTGGCCAGGGCCGATGTCGTGGTGGTTGACCGGCTGGCCCCGCGTGAACTGCTGGACGAGCTGGCCCCGCAGGTGGAGGTGGTGGACGCCGCCAAGATCCCCTACGGCCGGGCCGCCAGCCAGGAGGTGATCAACCGGACCCTGATCGAGCATGCCAGTGCGGGCCGGTTCGTGGTGCGGCTCAAGGGTGGCGACCCCTACGTCTTCGGCCGTGGCTTCGAGGAACTGCTGGCCTGTGTGGAGGCGGGCGTGCCGGTGACCATGGTGCCGGGAATCACCAGCCCGTTCGCCGTTCCCGCGGTGGCCGATATCCCGGTGACCCACCGGGGCGTCGCGCACGAGGTGGTCGTGGTGTCCGGTCACCTGCCCCCCGGACATGCGGAGTCCCTCGTCGACTGGGACGCGCTCGGGCGGTTGCGCGGCACCCTGGTGCTGATGATGGGCGTGGAACGACTGGACCGGTTCGCCGACGCGCTGCTGGACGCGGGCAGGCCCGCGGACACCCCGGTCGCGGTGATCCAGGACGGCACCATGCGCAGCCAGCGCGTGCTGCGCTCCACCCTGAAGGCGATCGCGGCCGACGCCGCCGAGGCGGCGATCAAACCGCCCGCCATCACCGTCATCGGGCCCGTGGCCGGCCTGTCCCCCGACGCTCAGTGAGCGTAGCGGCGGTCCAGGAAGCCGGTGATGGCCTCGGTAAGGCGGGCCGGGTCGAAGCGTAGCTCGACCGGGCTGCGGGCGCGTACGAACTCCGCGTTCGGCAGGTCGGCCGCCAGCGTGTCGGCATCGCCGAAGGGGTGGATCGGATCGCCCTGGTGCCCGAGCACGAGCGCGGGCACCTCGATCCGGCGCCGCGCCGACTTCGGCGGCGCGATCCGGCCGAACAGCACCCCGTGCAGCAGGGCGGCCAGCGCGGCGGGTTGCTGGTCCAGGGTGTCGGTGAGCACGTCCACCCATTGGTTGCCATGCGGGATCCGGTGCGCCACCGCGGCCACGCCCCGCACGGTGACCGGCAGGAACCGGGCGGCGAACAGCAGGGGCGGGAAGGCCAGCAGCCCGGCGAACACGGCGTTGTCCAGCACCGGCATCTCCACGATCATCCCGGGCAGCCGATCCGGGGCTGCCACCGCCACCTCCAGCGCGACGTTGGCGCCCAGCGAGGTGCCGCCCACCACCGCGCGGTCCACGCCGAGGTGGTCCAGCAGCGCCAGCGCCTGCTCGGCGAAGGCGGGCAGCGAGTATCGCCAGGACTCGCCCGGCCGGTCCGAGTCGCCGTGCCCGAGCAGGTCGAGGGTGAGCACCCGGTAGCCGGACGCCGCCAGTTTCCGTGCCAGCGGGGCGTGCATCCGCCGGGTGAACATGATGCCGTGGGTCAGCAGCACGACCCGGTCTCCTGAGCCGTACTCGGTGTAGGCCAGCCGGTGCTCGCCCCAGTGGAAGGACCCGGCGAGCTCGATCGGCCGGGCGGCGCGCGGACGGGAGGGCGGTGCCGCGGCGTCCCGCCCGCCCGTGTCGTCCAGTGCGGTGGCGCTGTCCTGCATACCGGCCGTCCTCCCTGGTCGGAATCGCTGGGATCGCCAGCGAATCATCTCCCACCGACAGGGCGGCACGCGATCACCCGGCGGGCAGGACCACACCGGTGCCGGGCCGCTGGCAGGGTGCCAACGAGATGAGTCAGGATTGAGCCCATGACTGATACCGCCGACAGCCTCGACAATCTGGTCTCCCTGCAGGTCACCCGCAGCGAGCACGTCGCAGAGGTCACCCTGCTCGGTCCGGGCAAGGGCAACGCCATGGGCCCGGACTTCTGGCGCGAGCTGCCCGTGGTCTTCCGCGCGCTGGACGCCGACCCGCAGGTCAGGGCGATCGTGCTGACCGGGAGCGGGAAGCACTTCTCCTACGGGCTGGACCTGCCCGCGATGATGCCGGGCTGGGCCGAGTACCTCACCGGGGAGGCACTGGCGGCACCGCGGAGGGCCTTCCTCGAGGAGATCCGCACCCTGCAGGAGTCGGTGAACTCGGTCGCCGCGGTACGCAAGCCGGTGATCGCCGCCGTGTCCGGCTGGTGCATCGGCGGCGGGGTGGACGTGATCAGCGCCGCCGATATCCGGCTGGCCAGCGCGGACGCCGCCTTCAGCGTGCGCGAGGTGAAGGTGGCGATCGTCGCGGATCTGGGCAGCCTGCAGCGGCTCGGCGCGATCATCGGCGAGGGGCACCTGCGCGAGCTCGCCTTCACCGGCAAGGACATCGACGCGGCAAGGGCCGAGCGGATCGGCCTGGTGAACGAGGTCCACCCGGACCGCGAGGCGCTGCTGGCGGCGGCACGTGAACTGGCGGCGGAGATCGCGGCCAACCCGCCGTTGGTGGTGCAGGGCGTCAAGGACGTGCTCTCGGTCAACACCGAGCAGCAGGTCACCGCCGGGCTGCGTTACGTGTCCACCTGGAACGCGGCCTTCCTGCCGAGCAAGGACCTCGCCGAGGCGGTGCAGGCCTTCATGGAGCGGCGGGAACCGGACTACCAGGGCGAATAGGTCCGGCCGGTGGGCAGTCACCGGTCACGCTCGGTAGTGCCGAGGCGACCACATTCTGTCCATTGTGGAGTTTTACTCTGGGTGTCGCCGGTTCGGGTCAGCGATCCTCCGGGTGAACGTTCGCCCTGGGGGTTAACGGATCGGGGCTGAGTGCCGACAGTCACAGTGGATGCTCCCGACGACGCGCATTCGGTCGCCGGGGGCGTCCGGACAACCCCGAGATCGACACTGAGAGTGTTGGACATGTACGGCGACGCGGAAAGCGACACTGATACCCCGGCAGCCCCGAGCCCGGCCGGGGTTCCCCCGACCACCCCCTGCACGGTGGTGTGGAGCCAAGGCCGGGCTTACGTCCTGGAGAACGCCTCTGGCAGACCGCGCTGGATGGGCACCGACTCGCACGGCCGCCCGCAGGCGCTGACCGGCGAGGACCTGCGACGGCGTGGCTGGAGCTACCACCGGGCCAGCTGAGCGCCCGTTCCGGAACCGGCGGCGTTCCCGACGGGCAGCGGGCGGCCGGGCTACGGTGAGCGGGTGAGTGACGCTCCCGAGCCCGCCGGCGCGCCCGAGTCGCCCTCGCTCGCCCGGCAGGCGCTGACCGTCCCGAACCTGCTTTCCATTCTGCGCCTTGCGCTCGTCCCGGTCTTCCTGTGGCTGCTGCTCGGTCCGGAGGAGGACGGCTGGGCACTGGCGATCCTGGTGTTCGCCGGTGTCAGCGACTGGCTGGACGGCAAGCTGGCCCGCTGGCTGAACCAGATGAGCAGGCTCGGCCAGCTGCTCGACCCCGCGGCGGACCGGCTCTACATCGCCGCGACCCTGCTGGCCTTCCTGCTGCGCGAGATCGTGCCCTGGTGGGTGGTGGCGGCCCTGATCGGGCGCGAGCTGGTGGTCGGGCTGTGCCTGCTGGTGCTACGGCGCAACGGTTACGGGCCGCCCGAGGTCACCTACATCGGCAAGAGCGCCACGTTCAACCTGATGTACGCGTTCCCCCTGCTGCTGCTCACCCAGGGCGGATCGACGGTGGCCGAGCTCGCCCGCCCGGTCGCCTACGCCTTCACCATCTGGGGTGGTGCGCTGTACCTCTGGTCGGGTGCGCTCTATGTACTCCAGACGGCGCGGGCGATCTCGCTGCACAGGGGTGCCGAAACGGCCGGGTAAGTGCCAGACTGCGCGGAAAGCGGCCGGAGCGGCCGCGGGCGAAAGGGGCATGGTGTCCGCCAGCTTGTCCAGTCCGGAAGAACTTCGCTATACCGAAGAGCACGAGTGGGTGGCCGCACGGGACGGTGGCTCGGCCAGGGTGGGGATCACCGAGTACGCCCAGGACCAGCTCGGCGACGTGGTGTTCGTCGACCTGCCCGAGCCCGGAACGCCGGTGCGTGCGGGCGAGCCCTTCGGCGAGGTGGAGTCCACCAAGAGCGTGTCCGAGCTGTTCGCCCCCGTCGACGGGGAGATCCTCGCGGTGAACGACGCCGTGGCCGAGTCCCCGGAACTGATCAACAGCGACCCCTACGGCGAGGGCTGGCTGGTCGAGATCCGGATGACGGACCCGGCCGCACTGGAACAGTTGCTGGATGCCGAGGCCTACCAGCGGGTGATCGACGGCTGAGCCGAAGGCCAGGGCGGCACCATGTCCGGCCCGTCCCGCGGTGATCTTCCCACGCCGCGGGAGCGGGACTGCCTGTTCGGGGAGCCCGGGCGTGGAGAACCGATCAGGCACGGTACGTTGGCAGCTACACGTTCCCGAGTAACACGACGTTTCATCGCGTAAGGAGAGCTCAGGTGAGCACGAACGACGGGCCCGGCGTTCCCCCGGAGCAGTCTCCGGAGAGGACCTCCGTCTTCCGGGCCGACTTCCTCGCCGAGGAGGGCCAGGAGGCGCAGGCGCCAGAGCCGCCGGTCGCGGGTGTGGACGCACTGCCGGCTGGTTCGGCGCTGCTGGTCGTCAAGCGGGGTCCGAACGCGGGTTCGCGGTTCCTGCTCGACCGGGACACCACGAGCGCGGGCAGGCATCCGGACAGCGACATCTTCCTCGACGACGTGACGGTGTCCCGCCGGCATGCCGAGTTCCGCAGGGAAGGCGGCGAGTTCGTGGTGATCGACGTGGGCAGCCTGAACGGCACCTACGTCAACCGTGAACCGGTCGACCAGGCGGTGCTCGCGGGCGGGGACGAAGTGCAGATCGGCAAGTTCCGGCTCGTCTTCCTCACCGGTCCCGGACACGGGGGCCAGGCGGCACGATGACGGCGGCCGGGCGGCCACAACGCGATGGGTTGAGCATCGGGGCCGTGCTGGCGCAACTGCGCGGCGACTTTCCCGATGTCACCATCTCCAAGATCCGGTTCCTGGAGTCGGAGGGGCTGGTGCGGCCCGGCCGGACACCGTCCGGTTATCGGCAGTTCACCGAGGCGGATGTCGAGCGGCTGCGGTTCGTCCTTTCCGCGCAGCGCGATCACTACCTGCCGTTGAAAGTCATCAAGGAACAACTCGACGCCGTCGATTGCGGGGCGGATCCGGCCGGTCCGCCGTTGCGGGCGCCGCGCAAGCTGGTGTCGCTCGGCGGTGCCGCTGAGGCGGTCGCGGCCGAGGGGACGGACGGAGCGCGCAGCGCCATGCCGACCGCGGAGGACTTCGCCCCCGGGCGCGATATCCGGCTGACGCAGGAGGAACTGCTGGCTGAGGCCGGGATGGACGCCGCCATGCTCACCGAGTTGGAGCAGTACGGGCTGGTCCGTCCGGGCGCCGCCGGGTTCTACGATCCGGATGCGGTGCTGGTCGCCAGGACGGTCAAGGCCATGACCGAGTTCGGTATCGAACCGCGGCACCTGCGTGCTTTCCGCGCCTCCGCGGACCGCGAAGTCGGGCTGCTGGAACAAATCGTGGCCCCGGTGTATCGGCATCGTGATGCGGACGCCCGAGCCAGGGCCGACGAGCTGGTGCGCGAGCTGGCCGCGCTCTCGGTCACCCTGCACACGTTGCTGGTCAAGGCGGGTATCCGTGGCGTGACCGGCGGATGAGGAGTCGCGGTGCGGGCGGCCCTTGCCCCGGGTCGTCCGTCGGTTACACCACATTTCCACGACTCAACGTTCTGCGCGGAATGCCGTACGGTAACCCTAGGGTTCGCCTACGGTGGATCACGGGTTGTCGATAGAGCACGTACAGACAGAGGATGAGCGAGCTAGAGCGAGCACAGCGCCCAGATGACGGGTAGCGTCGACATTGTCGATGCGGGATCCTCGTGACAGCGCTGCAGCCCGCGCGCAGGAGAGGGAGGCGAAGCCCGATGAGCGAGATGCGCGTCGTCGGCGTGCGGGTGGAGTTGCCCGCGAATCAGCCGATCTTGTTGCTGCGGGAGACTGAGGGCGAGCGATACCTGCCGATCTGGATCGGCTCGGTCGAAGCCACGGCCATCGCGTTGGAGCAGCAGGGTGTCCGTCCGGCCCGGCCGTTGACCCACGACCTGCTCAAGGAGGTCATCGGGGCGCTCGGCCGGGAGCTGGAACAGGTGATCATCACCGACCTGCGGGAAGGCACCTTCTTCGCCGAGCTGGTGTTCGACGGGGATGTCCGGGTCTCGGCCCGTCCCAGCGACTCCATCGCACTCGCGCTCCGGGTCGGTGTGCCGATCCACGCCGAGGACGGCGTGCTCGAGGAGGCCGGGCTGATCATCCCGGACGAGCAGGAGGACGAAGTCGAGAAGTTCCGGGAGTTCCTTGACTCGGTGTCCCCCGAGGACTTCCGCGGGGCCGACACCTGAGACGTGCGGCCCCGCGACCCTCGCTCAGGCCCTGGTCGCCCGGTCGAACAGCTCCGCAAGCTCCCTCCCGTAAGCCGTCAGATCGAGGTCCGGATCCGCGGCGAGCTTGATCGCCGCGCCGTCGATCGCCTGCCGGATCGTCATCGCCAGCACGCTCGCGTCGAACTCACCGAACGCGCCTTCGCGCTGACCCTGGGTCAGCTGCCGCTCGATCTGGCCGAGCTGGATGTCCCGCCACAACATCCCGTTCAGCGCGGCCTGGCTGGGCCCGGTGCCGCCGTCGCTGTCGGGATCCGCCCAGTTCCGCCCGATCTCCAGCAGGGCCCGCACCCGTCGCGGATGGGTGCGCAGGAAGTCGATCTCGCCCTCGATGTACGCGCGCAGCAGGCCGGGACGGTCGGTGTCCGGGGTGTAGCGTTCGGTGAGATCCCGGCTGTCCAGGATGGTGCCGACCACGGCGAACATCAGGTCGTTCTTGCTGGGGAAGTAGTAGGAGATCATCCGGGTGCTGCTCAGCCCGGCCCGTTCGACGATCCGGGCGAAGGAGGTGCGGTGGTAACCGAGTTCGGCGAGCGTCTCGATGGTGGCCTCGATGATCTGCGTCCGGCGCGCCGCCTCGGTGACGCTGTACCCGGCGCCATCGCCGAACTCGGGTCTGCTGTGATGGGTTATCTGCATGAGTAAAAAATAACATGGCTGAGTAAGTACGGCAAATGGCGGTATCTGCCGATACCCGCTGGAGGGGGTCCGCGCGTCGCGTTGACCGGTTCCTCGCCCCCGCTTACCGTCAATGGAGATGAATCGCGTCGGTGTGATTCGCCTGCCAGGGGCAAGCGGCCGCCGCGGTGTCGATCCGGAAATCCCGTTCGCCGGGATCGACGGTGCGTTTCGTCGGCCGACAGGCCGGGCGAGGGGAGGCATGCGTGGTCGAGGAGAGGCCGGTCGAGGCCGTCACCGGCGAGCAGGGCGAGCTCTTTCCTGATGCGTCGTTGCCCGACGAGCTGGTCGGCTACCGGGGACCTGCGGCCTGCCAGATTGCCGGGATCACCTACCGGCAGCTCGACTACTGGGCGCGGACCAAACTGGTCGCCCCCAGCATACGCACCGCGCACGGATCCGGCTCGCAGCGCCTCTACTCCTTCAAGGACCTGCTGGTACTCAAGATCGTCAAGCGGCTGCTGGACACCGGGGTGTCCCTGCAGAACATCCGCTTCGCCGTGGAGCACCTGCGCGACCGTGGGGTACGCGACCTTGCCAAGGTGACCCTGTTCTCCGACGGGACCACGGTGTACGAGTGCACCTCGCCCGAGGAGATCGTGGACCTGCTGCAGGGCGGCCAGGGGGTGTTCGGGATCGCCGTCAGCGGTGCCATGCAGGAGATCAGCGGCACCATCCACGAGTTCCCCGCGGAGCGGGCCGATGGCGGCGAGATCGAGCACACCGTGCCGGACGAGCTCGCGCAACGCCGCGATGCCCGCCGCACCGGCTGAGTCGCGCACGGTAAGCTGAAGCACGTAGTCGCAGAACCCGCGCGGGAGAGATCGGGCCGGTAACAGCCGTCCCGGCGCCGAAGGAGCAAATCCTCCCCGGAACCTCTCAGGCAGCAAGGACCGTGCGGGTGAGACGCCTCTGGAAAGCGGTTCGCCGGATCACCCTCCGGCGGCCCCGCCGAAGGTGCAAGCCCAGCACAAGCGGGTGAACCTCTCAGGCGCTCGGCATCGGGCACGGACAGAGGGGGAGGGCCGGGAATACCGCGTCCTGGCCCCGACCCGAGTTCCGGAGGCACGAGCATGGCCCCAGACGGCGTTTTCCCCAGGATTTCCCCGAGCGCTTCCCCCGGTATGTCCCTCGGCGAGCTGGAGGAGGGCACGCCCTTCGCCGACCGGCACATCGGCCCGCGGCAGGCGGAGCTGGCGCGGATGCTGGAGGTCATCGGCGTGGGCTCGCTGGAGGCGCTGGCCGACCGCGCGATCCCGGACTCGATCCGCGTGGCTGAGGATCCCACGGAAGTGCCGGCCCCGGTCACCGAGGCGCAGGCACTGGCCGAGCTGCGTGAGCTGGCAGGCCGCAACCGGCCGATGGTGCCGATGCTCGGCCTCGGCTACCACGCCACGGTCACCCCGCCGGTGATCCGGCGCAACGTGCTGGAGAACCCGGCCTGGTACACCGCCTACACCCCGTACCAGCCGGAGATCTCCCAGGGCAGGCTGGAAGCCCTGCTGAACTTCCAGACCATGGTTGCCGACCTGACCGGGCTGCCGATCGCGAACGCATCCATGCTGGACGAGCCGACCGCGGCCGCCGAGGCGATGACCCTGCTGCGGCGCGCGGGCAGGGCCAGGTCGAACCGGTTCGTGGTGGACGCCGACACCCTGCCGCAGACCATCGAGGTGATCCGCACCAGGGCCGAACCCCTCGGCATCGAACTGGTCGTCGCGGACCTCTCCGAGGGGATCGAGGGGCTCGGTCTCGGCGGCGACTTCTTCGGGGTGCTGCTGTCCTACCCCGGCGACTCCGGGGCCGTGCGCGACCACCGGCCGGTGATCGCCGAAGCCAAGGCGCTGGGCGCCGCGGTCGTGGTGGCCGCCGACCCGCTCGCGCTGACCCTGCTGCGCCCGCCCGGTGAGATCGGCGCGGACGCCGTGGTCGGCTCCACCCAGCGGTTCGGGGTGCCGATGGGATTCGGCGGGCCGCACGCCGCCTATCTCGCCGTGCGCGCCGGGCTGGAACGCCAGCTGCCCGGCAGGCTGGTCGGCGTTTCGGTGGACGCCGAAGGGGAGCCGGCCTACCGGCTGGCGCTGCAGACCAGGGAACAGCACATCCGCAGGGAGAAGGCCACCAGCAACATCTGCACCGCGCAGGTGCTGCTCGCGGTACTGGCCTCGATGTACGCGGTGTACCACGGGCCGGACGGGCTGCGCCGGATTGCGGCACGGGCCCACCGGATGGCCACGGTGCTGGCGGCAGGCCTCACCGAGTCCGGAGTGGAACTCGCGCACGGCGAGTTCTTCGACACCGTGACCGCCGTGCTGCCGGGGCGGGCCGACGCGGTCGTGGCCGCGGCCCGCGACCTCGGCGTGAACCTGCGCAGGGTGGACCAGGACCGGATCGGCATCAGCTGTGACGAGACCACCACCCGCGAGCACCTGGCGCTGGTGTGGAAGGCCTTCGGTGTCGGAGTGTCCGATGTAGACGTGCTGGACGCGGACACGGCGGACGGCCTCCCGCCGGAGCTGGTGCGCACCAGCGACTTCCTCACGCATCCGGTGTTCAACTCGCACCACTCCGAGACCGCGCTGCTGCGGTACCTGCGCAGGCTGGCGGACAAGGATGTGGCGCTGGATCGCAGCATGATCCCGCTCGGTTCGTGCACGATGAAACTGAACGCCGCCGCCGAGATGGAACCGGTCAGTTGGCCGGAGTTCGCGCAGCTGCATCCGTTCCAGCCCGCGGAGGACGCGGCCGGGCTGCTGCGGGTGGTAGCCGACCTTGAGCGGTGGCTGGCGGTGATCACCGGCTACGACGCGGTCTCGGTGCAGCCGAACGCGGGCAGCCAGGGCGAGTTCGCCGGGCTGCTGGCCATCCGCGCCTACCATCGCAGCCGGGGCGAGGCGGCGCGGGACGTATGCCTGATCCCGGCGAGCGCGCACGGGACCAACGCGGCCAGCGCCGTGATGGCCGGGATGCGGGTCGTCGTCGTCCGCTGCGACGAGCGTGGCGACATCGACCTCGAGCACCTTCGGTCCACTGTGCACGAACACCGCGCAGACCTGGCCGCCACGATGATCACCTATCCGTCCACCCACGGGGTGTACGAGTACACCGTGCGCCAGGTCTGCGAGCTGGTGCACGAGGCCGGTGGTCAGGTCTATGTGGACGGTGCGAACCTGAACGCGCTGATCGGCCTCGCCAAGTTCGGCCGGTTCGGCGCGGATGTGTCGCATCTGAACCTGCACAAGACCTTCTGTATCCCGCACGGCGGCGGGGGACCGGGGGTCGGGCCGATCGGGGTACGGGCCCATCTCGCCCCCTTCCTGCCCAATCATCCGCTGCAGGCAGCCGCCGGGCCGGAGACCGGAATCGGGCCGATCAGCGGCGCACCCTGGGGCAGCGCCGCCATCCTGCCGATCTCCTGGGCGTATGTGCGGATGATGGGCGGCGCGGGCTTGCGCAGGGCAAGCCTGACCGCGGTCGCCGCGGCCAACTACCTTGCTCGCCGGCTGGCCGGGCATTTTCCCGTGCTCTACACCGGCGAGGACGGGCTGGTGGCGCACGAGTGCATCCTCGACCTGCGCGCCCTGACCAAGCGCACCGGAGTCACCGTGGACGATGTGGCCAAACGCCTCGCGGACTACGGGCTGCACGCCCCGACCATGTCCTTCCCGGTGGCCGGCACGCTGATGGTCGAGCCGACCGAGAGCGAGGACCTGGCCGAGCTGGACCGCTTCTGCGCGGCGATGATCGCCATCCGGGGCGAGATCGAGCGGGTCGCGAACGGGGAATGGCCGGTGCAGGACAGCCCGCTGCGCGGGGCCCCGCACACGGCCGCCTGCGTGGCGGGCGAATGGGACCGGCCGTACAGCCGCGAGCTCGCGGTGTTCCCCGCGGGCCGTTCCGCCGCCAAGATCTGGCCGCCGGTGCGGCGGATCGAGGGCGCCACCGGCGACCGCAACCTGGTCTGCTCCTGCCCGCCACCCGAGGCCTTCGGCGACCGCGCGCCGTCGTAGCCACGGCTCAGGCGGGACGGGCGCGCTTGAGTTCGTAGAACTGCGGGGTGTTCGCCAGCAGCAGGAAGCCGTCCCACAACCGGCCCGCCCGCTGCCCGGTGGGTGCGGGGGAGACGATCGGGCCGAAGAAGCCACGGGCCGTGCCGTCCGGTCCGGTGAGCCCGAGCACCGGGGTGCCCACCTCCGTCCCGGCCAGCGCGATGGCCCGCGCGTGCGAGGCGCGGATCGCCGCGTCGTACTCGGCGGAGCCGGTGGCCGCCAGCAGCCCGGCAGGCAGGCCCAGCTCGGCCAGCGCGCCGGGCAGCGCGTCCCACTCGCCGCGGTCGTGGAACCGGGTTCCCAGCGCGGTGAACAGCTCGCCCAGCGCCCGCTCGCCGTAGTGCCGTTCCACCGCCGCGCAGATCCGCACCGGGGCCCACAGGTACCCTTCCGGATCCCCCTCCGGATCATCCGCGCGATGCTCGTTGAGCACCGAAAGGCTCATGACCCGCCAGCGGATCCGTACCGGCCGGACCGTGGTCACCTCGGCCAGCCAGCGGGACGCGGTCCAGGTGTACGGGCAGGCAGGGTCGAACCAGAAGTCGACCGTGCATTCCGTGCTCATATCCCCCACCAGGTACCCCGTCTCGGCCGCCAAGCGAGCGTATCGTGACGGCGAGATGACCATGGACGAGCTGTTCGCGCGCAGGCCGACGACCTGGGGCCTCCGGGGTGATCCCCGGTTGTGGGAGGCGATGCGGGAGCGGTTGCGCGGCACGGAACTGCCCGCGGGGTTCTTCGCCGTGCGCGCACTGCTGGAGCGGACCTTCACCGAGCTCACCGGCGCTCGCCCGGACGAGCTGGTGGGGCAGGACGACACCGTGTACCGCCCGGAACTGGCCACCGGGTCGGGGATGAGCGACGGGCACGTGTCCCTGCACTACTGGAAGTTCACCGCGCTGCCGATCCTGCTGGACCGCTGGGCCGCGGCGGTGGGGCACATGGAGCGCTGAAGCGTTCGCTGGCTACTCTCGTGCTACTCGGCGCGCTCGCGATAGCCGCGGATCACCATCCGGGCGGCCTCGGTGGACTTGCGCACGACGAGGTCCGCGGAGTAGCCGTGCCTGCGGAAGAACCCGTCCAGGTAGCAGGTCCCGTAGCCGTGTGCCTGGGTGAGCAGCTGCTCCAGCAGCTCGAGGGCGAGCTGCGGGCTGGTGGACACGCTCAGGCACAGCAGCAGGAACTGGTCGATCAGCTCCCGCGTCCGCTCGTGCAGTTCGGTGTGCCGAGGCCCCTGTAGCCCGTCGGCGAACACGATGTGCAGGCCGGCCCTGCGCTCGATCAGGTACCCGGTGTACGCCCCGGCGGCCGCGGCGAGGGCCGCCTGCGGATCGGTGTGGGACTCCGCGGCGGTGCGGACACGGCCGGTGAGCTGGTCGGTGATGGTCCGGGCGACCGCGGCCAGCAGGCTCTCCCGGTCGGCGAAGTGGCGGTACGGCGCACCCGGGCTGACCTTCGCCCGGCGGGCCGCCTGCGCCACCGAGAACCCCTGCAGGCCCTGCTCGGCGATCAGATCGAGGGATGCGCGGACCAGCTCGGCACGCAGATCGCCGTGGTGGTACCTGCCCGGCATGACGTGCCTCACATCCATCCCGCTCGCCCGCGAAGTAAGAGGCCTCTTACACTAGTCGATGTAAGAGGGCACTCACAGGTGTCTCGCTTGTCTTTCCTGGAGGATTTCATGGGCACGCCCACGCCTGCCATCGCCGCGCCCGCGCCTGGCGCCGCGCTGGAGCCGACGACGATCGAGCGCAGGGACCTGCGGCCGGACGATGTGCTGATCGACATCGCCTACGCCGGCATCTGCCACAGCGATATCCACCAGGCCAAGGAGCACTGGGGCAGCGCGATCTTCCCGATGGTGCCGGGGCACGAGATCGCCGGTGTGGTCGCGGCGGTCGGCTCCGCGGTGACCCGGTACCAGGTGGGAGACCGGGTCGGGGTCGGCTGCATGGTCGACTCCTGCGGTACCTGCGACCAGTGCCGGGAAGGTACCGAGCAGTTCTGCGCCAAGGGCGCCGTGATGACCTACAACGGCGTCGGCTACGACGGGGAGAACACCTACGGCGGCTACAGCCGCCAGGTCGTGGTGAAGGATTCCTTCGTCTGCCGGATTCCCGATGGCATCGCGCTGGATGTCGCAGCCCCGCTGCTCTGCGCCGGCATCACCACCTACTCGCCGCTACGCCGGTGGGGCGCCGGGCCGGGCAAGAAGGTCGCCGTGGTCGGCCTCGGCGGGCTCGGGCACCTCGGGGTCCGGCTCGCCGTGGCGATGGGCGCGGAGGTCACCGTGCTGAGCCAGAGCCTGAAGAAGCAGGAGGACGGGCTGCGGCTGGGCGCGCAGGAGTACCACGCCACCGGTGACCCCGCCACCTTCAAGCAGCTGCGGAACCGGTTCGACCTGATCCTGAACACGGTGTCGGCGGAGCTGCCGATCGACTCCTACCTGGGCATGCTGCGGGTCGGCGGGGCGATGGTGAACGTCGGCGCCCCGGCGAACGCCCTGTCCTACAGCGCCTTCTCCCTGCTCGGCGGGAACAAGGTACTCGCGGGGTCGATGATCGGCGGGATCCGGGAGACGCAGGAGATGCTGGACTTCTGCGCCGAGCACGGGATCGGCGCCGAGATCGAGACCATCTCCGCGGACCAGGTGAACACCGCCTACGAGCGGGTGGAAAGCAGCGACGTCCGCTACCGCTTCGTGATCGACACCGCCACCATCAACGCCTGAACGTGGCTTTCCGGACGTCAGATGTCCCAATAGTGCCGTTCGCGACGCTGAGCGTCGCGAACGCCACGTTCAGGGCTGGAGGAGGCCGAGTAGGCGCAGGTCGGTGAGGTACTTGCCGATGAGCTCCGCGGACAGGTGCGGGATGTCCTTGTCCTGGCCGATCCCGGCGGCCCGCACGGCCTCGTGGAACTCGGTGGCCGGGATGGCCGATCCGTGGACCGGCTGCTCGGGCTCCTGGAAGGCGTGCAGCAGGGGAAGCACGGTGTGCTGCCGCTGCCGTTCCGGGAGCCCGCGCAGCGCCGTCTCGAAGCGGGCGAGCCAGTCCTGGTAGCCGACCCGCCGCAACGGAACGCCGGCCGCGGTCAGCCAGTCGGCGAACACGTCCAGGGAGATCCCGTCGTCATGCGGGTTCACCGTGTTGAAGGTGGCGAACCTCTCGGCGTGCTGCCCGCCGAGGGTGGTGATCGCCTCGGCGGTGAAGTCGGCAGGCAGGCCGTCGTAGTGCGCCCGTGGCCGGTCCTCCCCGGGGCCTGAGCGGTAGAACGACCGCGGCGCGATGCCGGTGAGCACGAGGCTGAGCAGCAGCCGGGTGAACATGTCCGGCACGTTCAGCTGCCCGGCGTACTGGCTGTGCGCCAGGATCATGTCGGAGCGGAACACCGCGACCGGCAGGCCGAACCGCTCGTGCGCCTCGCGTAGCAGCACCTCGCCCGCCCATTTGCTGGTCGCGTACCCGTCCGCGTAGCCATGGCCGAGCTCGCGCACCGGGCTGGTGGCCCGGATGTCGGCGTCCTCGCGCAGCGCCGATGGCCCGGCCTGCGCGGCCACGCCGACCGTGGACAGGTAGGTGACCGGCTTCATCCGGGTGGTGAGGGCCATCCGGAGCAGCTCGGCCGTGCCGACGACATTGGGGCCGAACAGCTGCTCGTAGGGCAGCACGTGGTTGACCAGGGCGGCCGGGTGCACGATCAGGTCCACCGTGTCCGCCAGGTGCTGCCAGTCGTCCTCGGCCAGGCCGAGGCTCGGCTCGCCGATATCGCCCGCGCGGACCTCGAGGGCGTCCTCGGCGAGCTCACCGAACCGGCGGACCAGGCCGGGGTCGCCGCTGTCGAAGGCATCCGCGAGCCGCTGCCGCGCCGCGGCCGCGTCGGTTCCCCGCACCAGGCAGATCAGCCGCCCGCCGGTCGGCGCCAGCCGTTCCAGCCATTCCAGGCACAGGAACCGCCCGAGGTAGCCGTTCGCCCCGGTCAGCAGCACGGTGCGCGGGGGAGTGGCGGCGCGCGGAAGGGCATCGGCCGCGGCCAGTGTCCCGGGGTCGAGGAACCGCTCCAGCGTCAGCTCCCGCGCCTGGACCCGCGTGCTGCCCTGGCCGTGCACCGTGGCGAAGGTGGGCCGTCGTACCCCATGGGTGCGGGCCGCCTCGAGGTACTCGGCCAGCCCGCGCAGGTCGTATGCCGGGCTGATCACGGTGCCCACCGGGACCTCCACCTCGAAGATCTCCTGCAGCAGGGTGGCGAAGGACAGCGCGGACAGCGAGTCGCCGCCCAGTTCGGTGAACCGCGCGCCGGGGCTCAGCTCGGCGTCCGGGCAGCCGAGCAGCGCCTGCGCGGCCCTGGTGACGGTCTCCAGCACCGGCCGGTGCCTGCCCTGCCTGCGCAGCTCGCGTAACTCGTCCTCCTGCCCCTCGGCGAGTTCGGCGTACAGCCGCTCGAGCTGGTCCCCGTACTTCTCCCTGAGCCTGGGCCGCAGCAGCTTGCGGGCGTCCGAGAGCAGCCCGTTCTCCTCGGTGAAGGGCTCGGTTTCCACCAGGAAGTCGCGCGGGATCTCGTAGGAGTTCAGCCCGGCCTCCCGCGCGAGCTGCTGCAGCGACTCGCCGAGCAGGGTCTTCAGGTCGGTGTCCCGCTGCCGCGCGTGCGCGCTCGCCTCGGGGTGGGCACCACGACGGCGAGCAGGTAGGCGCGTTCGCTGTTGCCGTAGACGAAGATCTGCCGGATCAGCGGGCTGGTCACGAACACGGATTCCAGGTGCGACAGGGCCACGAACTCGCCCTGGGACAGCTTCAGCACGTTCTTGCGGCGGTCCACATAGACCAGCCGGTCCGGGCCGAGCTCGGCCATGATGTCGCCGGTCCGGTAGTAGCCGTCCTCGTCGAACATCTCCGCGGTGACCTCGGGACGCCGGTAGTAGCCAGGGATGATGGTCTCGGTCCGGACCAGCAGTTCGCCGCGGGGATGCGGTGAGTCCGTGCGGTAGTAGCCGAGCTCGGGGACGTCGGTCAGCTTGTAGTCCAGCACCGGCGGCCGCTGTACCCGGGTGTCGAGCAGCACCCCGCCCGCCTCGGTGGAGCCGTAGCCGTCGTGCAGTTGCAGGCCGAGGCAGGACTCGACGAACCGGGTCATCCCGTCCGACAGTGGGGCGCTGCCGCAGGTGGCCCTGAGTACCCGCCCGCCCAGCAGGTTCTCCCGCAGGTCGGCGCGCACCTGTTCGGCTGCCGCGGCCGGATCGGCCGCCTCCGGCTCCCGCCGGTCCAGCTCGGCGCGGTAGTGCTGGAACAGCATGTCGCAGACCCGCGGCACCAGCGTCAGCTCGGTGGGGCGGGCGAGGGCGATGTCCTCGAACAGGGTGGACAGGTCGCTGCGGGCGGCGAAGTACCCGGTGCCACCGCGGGAGAGGGTGCCCACCAGCGAGATGCGGCCGGCGAGGTGGCTCAGCGGCAGGTAGTTGATGCCGATCGTGGGCAGCAGGCGCGTTCCGGGCCAGAACCCGCGCCATAGGGAGCGGAGCAGCCGCTGCGGGTACATGGCCCCCTTCGGGGTGCCGGTGCTGCCGGAGGTGTAGATGAGCAGGGCGAGTGGGTCCTCGCCCTCGGCCGGGACGTACAGCGGTGCGGCCGGCAGCGCGCCGCCACGCTCGCGCACCGCGGCCAGCGTGTCGACCAGCACGGGGCTGCCCGCCTCGGCGAGCCTGCGCCGCGCGGCGGCGAGCCGGTCGCGATGCTCGTCCACCTCGGGGTGGTGGTCGAACACGATCAGGCGCCGCAGCGATTCGCTTGCCGAGGCTGCTTCCACGGCGGTGTCCAGCCGCTCGATACTCGCGGCGAGAATGCGCGGCCCGGTTTCCGCGATGATCGGCGCCAGTTGGGTGACCGGCGCGCTGGACTGCAGTGGCACGGAAACCGCGCCGAGATGGATGCAGGCCAGATCGAGCATCGTGTAGTCGATACTGGTGAAGCCGAGGATGCCGACGGCCTCGCCGGTGCGCAGCGAATGGTGCGGATTCTGCCGCCATTCGGCTGCGATCGCGCGGACCCCTGCCCAGAGTTGCCGGTAGGTGATCGTGTCGAACCGGGGCAGCAGCCGCAGTGCGGTACGTCCGGTTCGTGGATCGGTCACCGGTTCGCTCGCCCGCTCGCCGAGTGCCGGCCGGTCCGCGTAGCCCTCCACGAGGGTCCGCACGATCTCGGCGAGCGGCAGGTCGGAGTCGCGTACCAGCGTGCTGACCGCCTCGCGCGGGGCGGCGTCCCGGACCTGGGGGTCGCGGGCGCACAACTCGGCGACGCGGCGTTCCTCCTCGGCGTCGGAATCCGCGATACCGTCGGTTTCCGGCCATGAATGGGCCACCATTGGTCAGCCTCCCGTCTGTCACGGCGAATGCGTGCGCCAGGGACGAGTCGAGGCGCATAGATGCTTGCGCTAACTAATTGTATGCCGATTGCTCCACTGTGCACAGCCATTACGGGGTGAGGCGTGCGGCACATTCCGCGAATTCCGGCAAAGCCGAGCCACTTCCGTTTCCGTCGTCATTCGGGCGGGCCGGACGAAATGGTTCCCTGGGCACCGGGGGTACCGGAGGCGTCGTTCCCGTTACCTCCGGGGTAATGGCGGTGGCTCGCGCCCGCGCCGTAGCGTGGCCGGGTGACGACTTCGATGACCGCGCCGCGGGCGGACGGTGCCCGGCGCGGGGTGGGCGAGCTGGTGCGCGAGTGGCGGGATCGCCGCCGGATCAGCCAGCTCGACCTCTCCATCGCCGCGGAGATCTCGACCAGGCACCTGAGCTTCGTGGAGACCGGAAGGTCGCGGCCGAGCAGGGAGATGGTGCTGCGGCTGGGGGAGTACCTGGAGATCCCGTTGCGGGAGCGCAACCAGCTGCTGCTGGCGGCGGGTTACGCCCCCGCCTACACCGAGAGCGATCTGGACGCGCCCGGGATGGCCGCGGTGCGGCAGGCCGTGCGGCAGCTGCTCACCGGGCACGAGCCGTACCCTGCGGTGGTGCTCGACCGCAGGTGGAACCTGGTGGAGGGCAACAGCAGCGTGGCGCTGTTCCTGGAGGGGGTCTCCCCGGAGCTGACCGCGTCGCCGGTGAACGTGCTGCGCCTCACCCTGCACCCGGCCGGTATGGCGCCGCAGGTGCTGAACCTGGGGGAGTGGCGGGCGCATCTGCTCGGCAGGCTGAGGCGGGAGGCCCACGCCACCGGGGATCCGTTCCACACCGAGCTGCTCGAGGAACTGCGTGGTTACCCGTGCGCGCAGGAGGTGCCCGAGGTGGAGGTACCGGGGCCAGGCGACATCCTGGTCCCGCTCCGGCTCCGGTACGGCGGGCAGGAACTGGCCTTCTTCAGCACCGTGGCCACCTTCGGCACCCCACTGGACATCACGCTGGCCGAGCTGTCGATCGAGTCCTTCTTCCCAGCCGACCCCGCCACCGCGGCCCTGCTACGCGCCCGAGCCTGAACCGTCAGCCCGGCCAGTCGGTGATGCCGAGCTGTTCCAGCAGGACCGTGCCGGTGACGAAGGCGGTGGCGGCGAGTGGGCCGTGGCCGTCGGCAAGCCTGCGGTACTCGCGCAGCACCGCCTGGCCGATGGCCTCGTTGAGGTCCCCGGCCGCCTCGGCCGCGTGCCCGGCGTCGAGCAACGCGCACGCGCGCAGGTAGCGCAGCCGTCCGATCAGGCGGGCCGCATCACGGGGCGGGTCGGCCAGCAGCCAGCTCGACCTCGTCGTCCCGCTCGAATCGCCAGCTGCGCCGGTCGTACTCGTCGAGACACTCGGCGAGCAGCCCGTGCACCTGGGCCCACCGGCCGTGCAGCCGGTGGGCCTCGGCAAGCAGCCGCCGGGACACGAACGTGGCTCGTGGCGTGTCCACCCGGGAAACCTAGCCGATGTCGGCAGCCGCCCGGATCGGACCGTGGCCCGGCGTCACGACTCGGCCGCCGTGCTGCGGCGCGGAAGTATCGTCGCGACCGCCACCGGTACCAGGGCCAGGGCCGCCACGACGAGGAAGGCCAGTTTCATCCCGCTCAGCTGCGCGGGCACGGCGGCCACCCCTTCGGCGGCAAGCTCGCCCGCCCGCGCGGACATCACGGTCACCACGAGCGCGGTCCCGAAGGCCGCGGCGACCTGCTGCAGGGTGCCGAGCATCGAGCTGCCGTGCGAGTACAGGTGCGCGGGCAGCGCGCCCATCCCGAGGGTGAAGACGGGCGTGAAGGTCGCCGCAAGGCTCACCATCAGCAGCGCGTGCAGCCCCAGCACCTGCCAGTACGGCATCGCCATCGAGACCTGGGAGAGCCCGCCGAGTGCGAGCATCATCCCGATCGTGCCGGGCAGCACCAGCGGCCTGCTGCCGAACCGGTCGAACACCCTGCCCGCCGTCGGCCCCAGCAGGCCCATGGCCAGGCCACCCGGCATGAGCAGCAGCCCGGTCTGCAGTGGACTGAGACCGCGCAGGTTCTGCAGGTACAGCGGCAGCAGGATCATCGAGCCGAGCATGGCGAGGAACCCGATGGCCATGAGCGCGAGGGACAGCCCGTAGGTGCGGTGCCCGAGGGTCCGCAGGTCCATCAGCGGCACGCCGGTGCGTTGCAGCCTGCGCTGGCGTAGCACGAACACCGCGATGGCCGCCGCCCCGGCGAGGACGGCCCCGATGCCGAGCCCGACCCCGCCTTCGCGCTCGCCGAACAGGCTCAGGCCGTACACCAGGCCGCCGAAGCCGAGCGCCGCCATGGCCACGCTGAACCAGTCGATGGAGCTGACCTGTGGCTCACCGACGTTGTACACCTTGCGCAGCCCGAAGAGCGTGACCAGGCCCGCGATCGGCAGTACCGCCACGAACAGCAGCCGCCAGGGGCCGAACTGCAGGATCACCCCGGACACGGTGGGTCCGAGCGCGGGCGCCACCGAGATCGCCAGGGTGACGTTGCCCATCACCCGCCCGCGGTCCTGCTGGGGCACCACGGTCATCAACGTGGTCATCAGCAGGGGCATCATCACGGCGGTACCGGCGGCCTGCACGATCCGGCCCAGCAACAGCACGCCGAAGGACGGCGCGACGGCCGAAAGGGCGGTACCCGCGAGGAACACGCCCATCGCGGTCGCGTAGGCCTGCCGGGTGGTGACCCGCTGCAGGAACCAGCCGGTGACCGGGATCACTGCCGCCATGGTGAGCATGAAAGCGGTGGACACCCACTGGGCCGCCTGCTCGGTGACCTGCAACGAGTCCATCAACCGCGGGATGGCGTTGATCATGAGCGTCTCGTTGAGGATCACCACGAACGTGGCCAGCACCAGCAGCCGCACCACGATCGGGGTGCGGCCCGGCCGGGTGGCCGGTGGTTCCTGGACAGCAGTTGACATGGCAGCACCTCACTGGTTTCCCCGGCATGGGTCGCCTCGCAGCCAAGGGCCGCCGGCATGGATGGAGTAACACCGGTATAGACCGGCATACCTGACCGAACTCATCGGCCGGCCCGAGTGTTCCGTATCGCCCTGGCTATCTCACCCGAATTTCCGCGCGGGGTGCGGTGTCCCCTTCGTCCGGAAGCGCCCGGCTCTCAGCCGGTGGTGAGCCCCGCCTGCTCGAAGGCGGCCTGCTGGGCGGGCTCGCGCAGGAAGGCCCGGAACGACTGGGCAGCGTGTTTCTGCACCGTGGTCACGCTTTCCCCGGACAGCCCGAGGAACGGGTAGTCGGCCGAGTGGACCTGCGCGACGGACTCCGGGGCGGCGGCGATCAACTCCGGTTTGCTGGTGGTGAGTTCGGTCACCCACCAGGAGGATTCCGGGATCCAGGCCGCGGGCTGCCCGCCGATAGCGGCGAGGTCGGCCCGGCCGGCCAGCGCGTCCAGCACCCGTTGCGAGGGCTCGGCCCGGACCGTGACGTGCACGCAGTGCGCCCGCACCACGGTGCCTGCCTCGTTCCACCGCTGCGCCCCGGTCTGCACCGGGCCTTGCGCGGTCGGGGTCACCACCACGCTCAGCGTGGCCGCGCCCTCGGCGCACCCCGCGCCCTGTGCCCGCGCCCTGCTGTTCAGCAGGCCATCCGCCCAGGTCCAGCCCATCCAGCCCAGCGCGAGCAGGGCGACCAGCACCACGCAGGCGATCGGCCAGGTGGCGATCCGCCGCCCACGGGCCTTCCGGCCGACCGCACGGTGACTACCGGTGGTCGTAGTCCGTTCGACACCACGCGGGCGTTCCACCCTGCTGTGTCTCCCCATCGTTCCCTCGCGCCTGCTCCCCGAGCTAGTTGCTCTCCGTGCACAAAACCGAAAACGTCGTCACCCTAACAGGTTAAGCGGGTGGGGAGAATCTACTGATACCACATCCTCGAACAGTGGGTAATCAGTCGCCACCGTTCTCGCAATCGGGTTTGTTCTCCACCAGCAATTCGTGGCAGTGCGCGATCAGCCGTTCGCGCAGGGGAGTGGCCCGCCTTGCGAAATCGGCCTGTGCCCTGGCGTATTCGGCCCTGCCTTCCGCGGTCTCGATCCGCACCGGCTGGTATCCGAGGCCGGAAAGGTCGTACGGGCTGGCCCGCATGTCCAGGATCCGGATCTGAGCCGCCAGTTCGAAACAGTCACCGAGCAGTTCGGACGGGATGAACGGGTCGAGTTTGTAGGCCCATTTGAAGAGGTCCATGTTGGCATGCAGGCAACCGGGCTGTTCCAGGTCGATCTGCGTCCGCCGGGTCGGTTGCAGCGCGTTGCGCGGCCGCGCGGGCGTGCTGAAGAAGCGGAACGCATCGTAGTGCCCGCACCGGATGTCCAGGGACTCCACCACCTCGTCGGTGCCCGCCGAACCGAGCCGCAGCGGTAACTGGGCGTGACGTACCTGGTCCGTGGGCTCGCGGTACACCATCGCCCACTCGTGCAGCCCGAAGCAGCTGAGCCGCGGGGCACGGGTGGCGGTGGCGGCCAGCAGCGAGTGGATGAACCGGGCCGTGCTCGCCTTCCGCTCGGTGAACGCCGCCCGGTCCAGCGCGACACCGCCCGCCACCTCCCGGTAGCCGGGCCGCCGCAGGAACCGCAGGGCGTCCGGGCCCGCCAGTACCACGCCGGGGCCCGGTTGCCACCGTTCCAGGTGGCTCGGCCGGTGCGAGTAGTAGGTGAACAGGAAGTCCAGCACCGGATGCCGGGTTCCGTCCGCCCGGCGGCGCTGGTGCGGGACGGTCCAGTGCCGCATCCGATCCCGGTGCGCCCGCTCCCGCGCCTGCCACTCGGCCTGCGCCAGCACGGTGGCCTGGCTCATGGTGCTCCCGTGACGTGCGTCCCGTCCCGCACGGTGCCCACGTACTCCTCGACCAGGTCCTCCAGCGCCACGGCACCGATCGGCCTGCCATCGGGGTCCACCGCCCTGGCCAGATGACTGCCGTCGGCCCGCATCGCCGACAGCGCCTCGTCCAGCCGCAGGTGCGCGGGCAGCTCGGTGAGCCGCCGGGTCTTGGCCGGGGGCACCACCGTCGCCGGGTCGTCGCCCGCCTGGTCCAGCACGTCCTTCACGTGTACGTACCCGATCAGCTCACCCGCGTCGGTGCGTACCGGGAAGCGGGAGAACCCGGTGGCGGACACCGCGCGTTCCACATCGCCCACCGTCGGGTTGCTCGGCAGGGTCTTCAGCTCCGTCACCGGGACCAGGATGTCGGCCACCGTTTTCTGCACCGAGGACAGGGTCTGGCTCAGCCTGCGGTGCTCGGACTGGTCCAGCAGGCCCTCCCGGCGCGACTCGCGCAGCAGGTCGGCCAGCTCGGCGGAGGTGTAGGCGGTCTCCAGCTCGTCCTTCGGCTGCACCCGGACCACCCGCAGCAGCAGGTTGGCGACGAAGTTCAGCAGCCAGATGAACGGGTTGGCCAGCTTCACCCAGGCCACGTGTGCCGGTACCAGCCACAGCGCCAGCCGTTCCGGCTCGGCGATGGCGAGGTTCTTCGGCACCATCTCGCCGATCAGCACGTGCAGCAGGGTCATCACGGTCAGCGCGAAGGCGAACGCGATCGGGTGCAGCACGTACCCCGGCAGCGGCAGGCCCACGGCGGTGAACGCGGCCTCCAGCTGGTGCGCCACCGCGGGCTCGCCGACCTGTAGCAGCAGCAGGGAGCAGATGGTGATGCCCAGCTGGGCGCCCGCCAGCATGAGCGACACGTTCCTGCTCGCGTTGATCACGATCCGGGCCCGCGTCTTGCCCTGCTCGAGCAAGGCCTCCAACCGGTCCCGCCGGGAGGAGATGAGGGAGAACTCCGCGCCCACGAAGAAGGCGTTGGCCAGCAGCAGCACGGCGATCATCGCGATGGCGAGCCAGTCGTTCATCGCGCCACCTCATCCAGCCGCAGCTCCGCGATGCGGTGCCGGTCCATCCGGCTGACGGTCAGCCGCCAGCCGTCCACCTCGATCTCGTCGCCGACCTCGGGGATCCGGCCCAGTCGTTCCAGCAGCAGCCCGGCCACCGTCTCGTAGTCCCCGTCCGGCATCCGGAAGCCAGCGATGTCGAACACCTCGTCCGCGCGCAGCTGCCCGGAGACCATCCAACTGTCCGCGCCGAGGCGTTGCGAGGTGGGTGCCTCCAGCGCGTCGTGCTCGTCGCGGACGTCGCCGATGATCTCCTCGACCACATCCTCCAGGGTGACCATTCCGGCCGTGCCGCCGTACTCGTCCACCACCAGCGCCAGCTGGAACCGCGAGTCGCGCAGCCGGTCCAGCAGGGAGTCACCGGGCAGCGACTCCGGAACGGTCGGCAACGGCCGCATCACCGAACCGATCGGCACGGTGTCCCGTTCGGCGCGGGGCACCGTGAAGGCCTGCTTGATGTGCACCGCGCCCTGCACGTCGTCGAGATCCTCGCCGTAGACCGGAAACCGGGAGAACCCGGTGCGCCGGGACAGCTCCACAAGGTCGTTGATGGTGTCGTTCACGGTGAGCGACTCCACCTGCACCCGCGGGGTCATCAGCTCCTCGGCGGTGCGCTCGCCGAAGCGCAGCGAGCGGCCGAGCAGCTCCGCGGTGGAGGTGTCCAAAGTGCCGCTCTCCGCGCTGCTGCGCACGATCGAGCCGAGCTCCTGGGGGGAACGCGCCGAGCGCAGCTCCTCCTGCGGGTGGATACCCAGCTTGCGCACCACCCAGTTCGCGCTGTTGTTCATCAGGTTGATCAACCAGCCGAACAACGCGGAGAAGCGGGAGTGGTAGCCGGCCACCGCGCGCGCGGTCTGCAGCGGCCGCGCGATCGCCAGGTTCTTCGGCATCATCTCGCCGACCACCATGGACAGTGAGGTGGCCAGGAAGAGCGCGAGTACCAGGGACACGCCGCGGGTGATCCCCGCGGGCAGGCCGAGCCCGTCCAGCGCGGGGCGAATGAGCTCCCCGATCATCGGTTCGGCCACGTACCCGGTGATCAGGGTGGTCAGGGTGATCGCGACCTGCGCACCGGAGAGCTGGAAGGACAGTGTGCGGTGCGCCTTGAGCACGGCCTTCGACCTGCGGTCGCCGACCTCCCGGACGTTGGCCTCCACCGTGCTGCGCTCGAGCGCGGTGAGGGAGAACTCGGCGGCCACCGCGAGACCGGTGCCGATGGTGAGCAGTAGTACGAACAGGACGCCTGCGATGGCGAGCACGATGTCCATCAGCGGACGCCGTTCCGGGCAGGGGATGCGGGGGAGCCGGGCAGGTCACCCGGCCAAGTACTGTCACCAGGCGACGGCGAATCGCGCACGGAAGGTGCCACTCCTCGAGAAAGATCCGACTATAGCGATTCCCCTAGTCTAGCGAGTGCCGTGCACGCTCGTGTCCGGTATGGGGCACCCGGCTGGTCAGCCGGGGTTCCTGCCGAGCAGCGCGACGAGTTCGGTCGCGGCATCGGCGTCCGCGGCCACCGGGACGGGCGGCGCGAAGATGCCCAGCCCCTGGATGTCGTCCACCAGCGGCCGGAACCGCTCCAGCAGGGTGGCGGCGAGCGCGTCGCCGATCGGGTGCGGCACGCCGATCGCCGTGGCCAGGTCCCAGCCGTGCACCGCCAGGTCGACGGTCATCTCCCAGCCGTACCGGCTCGCCTCCGCCTCGCCGCCGGAGACGTGCACCGTGCGCTCCAGCACCCCGGGCGCGGTCCACGCCTCGCGGGCCGCCGCCGCGGCCCGCTCCCAGGCCCCGACCGGGTCCGCGCCGAGCACATCGCCGTCGAACCGGTCACCGATCTCCTCCAGGGTCGCACCGGCCAGCAGGTGCGGCGCCCACAGCTGCTCGCTCACCAGGTGGGTGACCAGATCCCGGACGTCCCATTCGGTGCACGGCGTGGGCTCGTGCCACTGCCCGGTGCCGACCTGGTGCACCACCCGGTCGAACCCGCGCATCGCCTCGCCGTGTGCGTCGAGAAGCTCCATGCGTCCACTGCACCACGAGGGCGGCGACGCGCGCACTTTGTACGCTGTACGGTACGGGCGCTCAGGGTGCGCCAGCTCATCGTGATCGACCCCGGCGGCAACGACATCCGGATCGGGCAGCAGATCGGGGAGCCGCAGGCTTTCTTGAACACGAGCTAGCGGGGCTCGTCCCTGGCGCGGTGCCTGCGCACGGTCTCCTCCACCAGGTCCAGCACCGGCTCGAGATCGTCCGCCGGCAGCCCCATCGCCACGTGCGACACCAGGCCTTCCAGCACCAGTTCGAGGAAGGCGGTGAGCACCTCGATGTCGATGTCGTCGCGCAGGTTGCCCGCCTCCCGCTGCCGGGCGAGCCGGTTGCGGGTGGCCACGGTGAGCTGCTCGGAGCGCTCGGCCCAGCGGGCCCGGAACTCCGGGTCGGTGCGCAGCCGCCGGGAGACCTCCAGCCGGGTACCCAGCCAGTCGGCCGGATGCGCGCTGCCGTTGGCCAGCAGGTCCCGCATCACCTGCACCAGGCCCTGCGCCGCCACCACATCGGCCATCCGCGCGGCGTCGTCCTCGGCGAGCGCGAGGAACAGCGACTCCTTGTCCCGGAAGTGGTGGAAGATCGCGCCCCGGGACAGCCCGGTGGCCTCCTCCAGCCGCCGCACGGTCGCACCCTCGTAGCCGTGCCGTGCGAAACAGGCCCGCGCGCCGTCCAGAATCTGGCGACGGCGTGCGGCAAGATGGTCCTGGCTGACCCGTGGCATCCCCCGATCCTGTCAGGTGGGACAGGACCGGTGCAATCCGTACGTACGTACTGTGATGCCTCGGGTGCTGTTCAAGAAGGCGGCTGCCTGAGGTGATGCGGGGAGCGCGCCTTCTTGAACACGGCCTCAGGGGATGGTGACGACCTGCTGGTCCGCGGGCCGGTCCTGGAGCAGGCCCCGGTTGGCCGCAGCCAGCTCCCATGCCGTCTGCCTCGGCGGCGTCGCCTCGGTGTCCCACTGCCCGAGCAGCAGGGCCACCTTGGCCTGCATCTCCGAGCGCAGCCGCTGGAAGGAGTCGGCGGGGTTGGCGCCGACCTCGCCCAGCAGCAGCCACCACGCCCAGGCGGCCGCACCCGCGTTCGCCACGAAGTCCGGGATCACCGGGATGCCGCGCGCGGCGAGCATGGCCTCGGCCTCCGGGGTGGTCGCCGAGTTCGCGGCCTCGACCACCACCCTGGCCCTGACGTCCACCGTGTTGTCCGGGGTGAGCGCGTAGGACACCGCCGCGGGAACCAGGATGTCGGCCTGGATGCCCAGCACGGCGTTGCGCGGCAGGCGCAGCACGTCCTCCGGCACGCGCTCACGGTCGATCTCGCCGAAGGCGTCCCGCAGCTCCAGCAGCGCCGGGATGTCCAGCCCGTCCGGGTGGTACAGGGTGCCCGCGGCGTCCGCGACGGCGACCACCCGCATCCCGGCCTCGTGCAGGTACCAGGCGGCGCCGCCGCCCATCGTGCCGATGCCCTGCACGGCGACGGTGGTGTCCGCGGTTTCCCAGCCCCAGGTGCCCGCGGCGCCGAGGCAGGCCTGCGCCACCCCGTAGCCGCCGACCACGTCACCCAGCAGCAGCCCGCCGGGGACGGGTGCGTTCAGCCCGGCCTGCACCCGGCGCAGGGTCCGCTCCGGAGCGCTGGAGCGGCTGATCGCCGCGTGGTAGGACTGCTGCAGCCCCAGCCGGGCGAACACGTCGTCGATCACGTGCTGCGGCACCCCGAGGTCCTCCGCGGTCACCCAGTGGTCGTCCAGCCATGGGCGCATGGCGGCGCAGAAGCGTTCCAGCACGCCCACCGCGCGCGGGTCCTTGGGGTCGAAGTCGATACCGCCCTTGGCGCCACCCACCGGCAGGTTGAACGCGGCGGTCTTGGCCGCCATCCCGCGGGCGAGGTCCTCCACCTCGGACAGGGTGCAGCCCGGCCGCATCCGGGTGCCGCCGGTGGCCAGCCCGGAGACGAGTGTGTGCACGACGAGGTAACCACGAGTACCGGTCACCGGGTCGGTCCAGGTCAACCTGAGCAGGGGTTCGGTCTTCTCGGTGCTCACTCAACCCACCTCCAAGCCATTCGAGTCGATTGCGGGCGCTACGCCTGCCGGCCTGGTCGGCTGGCGACCGCGGGCACACGACAGCTCGCCGAAAGCGTTGGCAGTCGGCGTACTCGGCGTTCTGGACGGTGCTGAGCTGCGGTGTCCCCGGTGCCTGCCCGTGGCGGGCCGGTGATTCCACAGTGCGGCAGTGACGGCCGCGCGTCCAGTTAAGGATCATGCACGTTTGCCTTTACGCTTCCTGCATGGAGCTTTCGTTGCACCGCTTGCGGATGCTCCGCGAGCTGCACCGGAGGGGCACCGTCACCGCGGCCGCGGCGGCGCTGCACTACACCGCATCGGCCGTGTCCCAGCAACTCGCGCAGCTGGAGCGGGACGTCGGTGCCAAGCTCTTCGAACGGCTCGGCCGCAGGGTGCAGCTGACCGAACTGGGGATGCTGCTGACCGAGCACGCGGAGGACATCCTCGGCTCGGTGGAGCGGGCCACGCTGGCGCTGGAGGAGGCCCAGGACACCGCCTCGGTGCGGCTCACCGCGGGGGTGTGGGCCTCGGTCGCCTCCGGCCTGCTGCCCACCGCGCTCACCGCGCTGGCGGCGGACCATCCCGGGATCGAGGTGCGCACCAGGGAGCTGGCGCCGGAGGACACCGCGGGTGCGGTCCGGGACGGCGCACTGGACTTCTCCTTCGTGATCGACTACTCGGATATGCCGATGCCCTGGGAACCCGGC
Organism: Amycolatopsis aidingensis; assembly: GCF_018885265.1. Classification (GTDB taxonomy): domain Bacteria; phylum Actinomycetota; class Actinomycetes; order Mycobacteriales; family Pseudonocardiaceae; genus Amycolatopsis; species Amycolatopsis aidingensis. The sequence continues at coordinate 4,022,558 of NZ_CP076538.1, read as the reverse complement.
CTGGAGCGGGCGGTCATCGCGGTGGAGCGGCTGCACGCCGCGGTGCCGACCGGGGCGATCCCGGCAGGCTCGGTCTCCCTGCTGGAGCTGGCCGAGCACCCGTGGATCCTCGCCGGGCCGAAGAGCCATTTCGGCCGGGCCGTGCTGATCGCCTGCCAGCGCAGCGGGTTCGAGCCGAAGATCAACCACGAGGTCGGGGAGCAGGCCACCGCGATGGCCATGGTCGGCGCGGGGCTCGGCATCACCCTGGTCTCCGACCTTGGCCTGACCCTGCGCCCGCCGGGGGTGGACGTGGTGGCGCTGACCAGCCCGGTGATGCGCACGGTGTCCATCGCCTACCGCACCACGGCCTCGCGGCGCCCCTCGCTGCAGTTCGTCATCGACGCGGTGCGCACGGCGGCAGCCGAACTGGGGCTCGGCGTGCGTTCACCCCTGCCCTGAGAGCCTGTTGGTGAACCGGAGATAGCTGCTTGTGGTGAGCGGAGGAACGCGCTGGGCAAAGCCCACGAGCGGCGAGGCCGAGCGCCGTACCTGCGAAGGTGACGATCGTGACCGAGCCCGAGCTTGGCCGAGCCGATCGTGTCGCGCGTTTACCAACACGCGCTGAGCGCCGGCGGTGCTCGCTGGGCCTGCAACCTGTCGTACCCCCCGTGTAGCGTCGATGAGCGAGTGTTCCGATGGACCGGACTGGACGGCAGGCGGATGTCATGACGGCTGTTCACGATCACTTCCCGCACATCAACCGAACATCGCAGCGCGACGCGGCGGCGGAGCAGACCTCCGCACGGGTGGTTTCCGATCGCGCGGAAGGGGAGGCCTACGTCGCCTCGGTGTGCTTCAAGCACGGGCCACCGCGGCTGATCGGCGTCGAACTCGAGTACACCGTGCACCACGTCGATGATCCCAGCCGTCCACTCGATCCCGCTCATCTCGCCGAGGCACTCGGCCCGCACGCCCCCCGCACCCTCAGCCCGGACAGTCCGGCGCAACCGTTGCCCGGCGGCTCCCCGCTCACCCTCGAACCCGGCGCCCAGGTCGAGATCTCCGCACTCCCGCAGCCCTCGCTCGCCGAGCTGTCCGCGGTGGTCTCCGCCGACCTGCGCCACCTCACCGAACTCCTCGCCCGCGCCGGCCTGTGCCTCGGCGAGCACGGGATCGACCCGCATCGCGGGCCGTCCAGGGTACTCACCACCGAGCGGTACGCCGCGATGGAACGCCGCTTCGCCCCGATGGGAACCGGCGGCATCACCATGATGTGCAGCACGGCGGGCCTGCAGATCTGCCTGGACGCGGGGGAGCGGGAACACATCGCGCAACGCTGGGCCGCGGCGCACGCGCTGGGGCCGGTGCTGCTGGCGCTGTTCGCCAACTCCCGCAGGCACGCCGGGGCCGACACCGGGCATGCCTCGGCGCGCTGGCTGGCCGTGATGGGCACCGAGCGGGCCCGCACCCGGCCCGCCATGGCCTCACCCGATCCGGCGCGGGACTGGGCTCGCCGGATGATGGACACCCCGCTGATGGTGCTGCGCCGCCCGGAAGGGCCGTGGGACGCGCCCGCGGGTCTGACCTTCGCCGACTGGGTCGCCGGGCGCGGCGCCGCGGGCGTGCTGGACCCGCCGACCACCGCCGACCTGGACTACCACCTCACCACGATGTTCACCCCGGTTCGCCCGCGCGGCTACGTGGAGGCCCGCTACCTGGACGCGCAGCCACCGGACCGCTGGCTGCATCCGGTGGCACTGCTGGCCGCGCTGCTGGACCGGCCCGCAACGGCGCATCGCGCGCTGGCGGTCTGCGCCCCCGTGGCCGACCGGTGGGAGCAGGCCGCCCGGCACGGCCTGGCCGTACCGGAGATCGCCGCGGCGGCCCGCCAGGTGGTGGAGCTCGGCTGTGCCGAGCTCCCGCGCACCGGCCTGCCCGAAAGCACCCTTGCCGAGATCACCGACAGCGTGCGGCTGCGCCTGCGGCACGCGGGGAAGGAGTGACCCGATGTCCACCCGGCACACCGAAGCACCGAGCCCGCTGCGCGAGCTCGGCACCGAGCGGCTGCGCGAGCACACCGCGCGGGCGCTGAGCAGGGCACGGGAGCGGAGCACGGCGCTCACCGACGCCGTGGACGACGAGGACCTGGTGCGCCAGCACTCCCGGCTGATGTCCCCGCTGGTGTGGGACCTCGCGCATATCGGCAGCCAGGAGGAGATCTGGCTGGTCCGGGACGTGGGCGGCCGGGAGCCGCTGCGCCCGGACATCGACGACCTCTACGACGCCTTCCAGCACCCACGGGCCGACCGGCCCGCGCTGCCGCTGCTCGGGCCTGCCGAGGCGCGTGCCTACGTCGGCGAGGTGCGGGACAAGGCCTTCGACGTGCTGAACTCCGCGCGGCTGACCGGGCGCAGGCTCACCGAGACCGCCTTCGCCTTCGGCATGATCACCCAGCACGAGCAGCAGCACGACGAGACCATGCTGGCCACCCACCAGCTGCGCAAGGGCGAGCCGGCGCTGCGCGCCGAGCCGACGCCACCGCGGCGCGCCGGGCCGCTGCCGGCCGAGGTGCACGTTCCGGCGGGGACCTTCCTGATGGGCACCTCGGCCGAGCCGTGGGCGCTGGACAACGAGCGCCCCGCGCACGAGGTGCACGTGGACGCCTTCGCCATCGACACCCTGCCGGTGACCTGCGGCGACTACCTGGAGTTCGTCGAGTCCGGTGGCTACGACCAGCGCCGGTGGTGGAGCGAGGCGGGCTGGGAGTACGTACGCGCGCACGAGATCGTGGCGCCGCGGTTCTGGCGCCGCGAGGGGGACCGGTGGTGGCGCAGGCGGTTCGGGGTGGACGAGCCGGTGCCGCCGGAGGAACCGGTGGTGCACGTCTCCTTCCACGAGGCCCAGGCCTACGCCGCCTGGGCAGGCAAGCGGCTGCCGACCGAGCCGGAGTGGGAGAAGGCCGCGCGGTTCGACCCGGCCAGCGGGCGCTCCCGCCGGTTCCCGTGGGGCGACGAGGAACCCCGGTCCGACCAGGCCAACCTCGGGCAGCGGCACTTGCGGCCCGCCCCCGTGGGGGCCTATCCGGAGGGGGCCTCGGCGCTCGGGGTGCACCAGTTGATCGGCGATGTCTGGGAGTGGACCGCCTCGGACTTCCGCGGCTACCCGGGGTTCACGGCCTTCCCGTACCGGGAGTACTCGGAGGTGTTCTTCGGCCCGGACCACAAGGTGCTGCGCGGTGGTTCCTTCGGCACCGATATCGCGGCCGTGCGGGGCACCTTCCGGAACTGGGACTACCCGATCCGCAGGCAGATCTTCGCCGGTTTCCGGTGCGCGAGGAGCGTCTAGTGTGCCGCCATCTGGTCTATCTCGGCCCGCCCTGCGCTCCCGCCGAGCTGGTGTTCGACGCGCCGCACTCGCTGCTGCGGCAGTCCCACGCGCCCGCCGACATGCGGGCGGGCGGCACCGTGAACGCGGACGGTTTCGGCCTCGGCTGGTACCCGGGTGACGGTGCACCGGTGCGCTACCGCCGGCCCGGTCCGTTGTGGACCGACGAGGGGCTGCGGCCGATCGCGGGTTCCCTGCGCACAGGGGCGTTCCTCGCGGCGGTACGCTCCGGAACGCCAGGGATGCCGGTGACCGAGGCGGCCTGCGCCCCGTTCGCGGACGGGCAGTGGCTGTTCAGCCACAACGGCGTGGTGCGCGGCTGGCCGGACTCGGTCGCCGGGCTGGCCGAGAAGCTGCCGGTCACCGAGCTGCTGCGGCTGCCGGCACCCACCGACTCCGCCCTGCTGTGGGCGCTGGTGCGGCAACGGCTGGCCGCGGGCGGCGACCCGCTGGCGGCGATCACCGGGGTGGTGCGCGAGGTGGAAAGGGCTGCGCCGGGCTCCCGGCTGAACCTGCTGCTCACTGACGGCGTGGTGGCGGTGGCGACCGCATGGACGCACGCGTTGTCGGCCCGGCGCACCGAGACGGCGACCGTACTCGCCTCCGAACCCTGCGACACCGAGCCGGGTTGGACCCCGGTTCCGGACGGCCATGCGGTGCTGGCCCGCGCCGGTTCCGTGGAGTTCCATCCCATCAGCACAGATCGGAGTGACCTGCCATGAAGGATGTGGATCTCGAGGTCCACCACCGGGTCGAGGACGTGGGCGCGCTGCGCACCGACGTCCGGGAAGGACTCACCGCGCGGGCCAAGTGGCTGCCGTCCAAGTGGTTCTACGACGCCCGCGGCAGCGAGCTGTTCGACCGGATCACCGAACTGCCGGAGTACTACCCGACCCGGGCAGAGCGGGAGATCCTGCACGGGGCCGCCGGCTGGATCGCAGGCACCACCGGGGCCAGGGCGCTGGTGGAGCTCGGGTCGGGGTCCAGCGAGAAGACCAGGGTGCTGCTGGACGGGCTGCGGGCGCACGGCACGCTGGACACCTTCGTGCCGATGGACGTGTCGGAGTCGGCACTGGCCGAGGCCGCGGCCGCGATCACCGAGGACTATCCCGGCCTCGCCGTGCGGGGCGTGGTCGGCGACTTCACTCAGCACCTCGGCCTGCTGCCGGGGCAGCCGCCCCGGCTGGTGGTGTTCCTCGGCGGCACCATCGGCAACTTCCTTCCGGCGCAGCGGGCCAAGTTCCTCCGTTCGGTGCGGGACGTGCTCGCCGAGGGGGAGTGGCTGCTGCTCGGCACCGATCTGGTGAAGGACCCCGGCACGCTGGTGCGTGCCTACGACGACGCGGCCGGGGTCACCGCCGAGTTCAACCGCAACGTGCTGCGGGTGCTCAACGAGCGGCTCGGCGCCGACTTCGAGCCGGACCGGTTCCGCCACGTGGCGCACTGGGACGCCGAACGGGAATGGATCGAGATGCGGCTGCGCGCCACGGCCGAGATGACGGTCCGCATTCCCGGTGCCGATCTCGAGGTGCGGTTCGCCGAGGGGGAGGAACTGCGTACCGAGATCTCGGCGAAGTTCCGCCGGGAGGGGGTCGAGGGGGAGCTGTCCGAGGCGGGGTTCGCCGCGCAGCGGTGGTGGACCGACAGCGGCGGCCGGTTCGGTGTTTCCCTCGCCCGTGCGACGTGAGGAACCCGCTCAGCACAGTGGCCAGAAGGCTGGGCACCCGGCCGTGGCTGATGCGGCACGCTGATCTGATCGTCCGGCTGGACCGCCGGCTGTACGCCCTGTCCGGCGGCCGGTTCGGCCTGGTGGCGCTCGCCGGGCTGCCCTCGGTGCGGCTGCGCACGACCGGCAGGCGGAGCGGGCTGGCGCGGGCTACCAACCTGCTCTGCCTGCCCCGTGCCGGGGAACTGGTGCTGGTCGGTTCCAACTGGGGGCGCCGGCACGATCCCGGGTGGACACACAACCTGCGGGCGAACCCCACGGCGACCGTGTGGCGCGGGCGGCGGGTGCTGCCGGTCCGGGCCCGCGAGGCCGAAGGGGCCGAATACGACCGGCTGTGGCGGGAGTTGCTGGAATTCTGGCCCGGCTACGAGATGGAAAGGCAGATCGCAGGGCGGCGGCTGCCGATATTCATACTGACCATATCACCCGGGTGTCAACAGGTCTGAACCATCCTTTCGGTTAATGTATTCGATCTCCCCGTTGTGCGATTCTTGCCTATTGAAAGCACTGGCCGGAAAACGAGATTCGCACGATCGTGGGAGGGAACGGGTGTTGACGACGAGGCGAGGCCCGGTGCGCGGGGGCCTGGTGGCCGGGACACTCGCGGTGGCGCTCGCGCTCACCGCGAGCCCGGCCGCCGCGACCGGGACAGGCGCCGCACCGGGCGCCCCGGTGGCCGGGGTCCCGCAGGTCCAGTGGGGAGAGTGCGCGGAATCCGCGCTGGAGACGGTGCCGGAGGAGCAGCGGGGTCAGTTCGGCTGCGCGACCTACCGGGTGCCGATGGACCACGACAATGCCGCGGCCGGAACCGTGGACCTGGCGCTGATGCGGCGGGCGGCAGGGAAGCCGGACGCCAGGATCGGCTCGCTGTTCCTGAACCCCGGCGGTCCCGGTGGCAGTGGCCGGACCCTGCCGGTGCTGGCGGACCAGTTGTTCGAACCGCGGGTGCTGGAGCGTTTCGACATCATCGGTTTCGACCCGCGCGGGGTCGGCAAGAGTTCCTCGGTGCGATGCTTCACCACCGAGGAGGACGCCTATGACGTGCTCGGCAAGCAGGTCCCGGTTCCGCTGGAACGGCAACGGATATCCGATGTACTGCACGCCTACCAGGAATACGGCGAATTCTGCGCGGCGAACACCGGCGCGCTGCTGAACCACCTTTCCACCAAGGACGTGGCGCGCGACCTGGACCTGTTGCGCGCGGCGGTGGGCGACGAACGGCTCAACTACGTCGGTTTCTCCTACGGCACCCTGATCGGGGCCACCTACGCGAACCTCTTCCCCGACAAGGCGCGGGCGATGGTGCTGGACGGCAATGTCGATCCCGCACTGCGCACCACCGACAGCACCCGGTACGAGCGGGAACGGGCGAAGGGGTTCGAGATCGCGCTGGAGGCCTTTCTCACCGAGTGCGAGCAGGTGCGCCAGCGGTGTGCGTTCAGCGAGGGCAGGCCGAAGCAGAAGTTCACCGAGCTGCGTGAGCGGTTGCGCCGGGAGCCGATCGAGCTGCCGGACGGGGACACAGTGGACATCAACGCCTTCACCGGTGGCGTCGCCGGGGCGCTGTACTCCCCGCACGCCTTCCCCGGGCTGGCGCAGGACCTGCAGCGGCTGTACGAGGTGCTGCACCCGCCGCAGGAAGCCGAGCCTGCCGACCCCGAGCCGTCCGCGCCGGCAAGGAATGATCTGTCCACTTTGCTCGACCCGGCCGAGAACAGCCGGTACGACGTGCGCCCGGACAGCCCGTACACCTCGCAGGACGCCTACCTCGGCGTGAACTGCTCGGACAAGCGGTTCGGGCACGCGCAGGAGCGGGTGCCCGAACTGGCCGGCGAGTGGGAGCGGGAACTGCCGACCTTCGGCCGGATCCAGGCGTTCTCCGACGCGGCGGGCTGCCCGGCCTGGCCGGTGCGGGAGCCGGACGCCTACCGGGGACCGTGGAACCGTTCCACCGAGCATCCCGTGCTGGTGATCGGTAACTACTACGACCCTGCGACCCAGTACGCGTTCGCCGAGCGGATGGCCGACCAGCTCGGGTTCGCCCGCCTGCTGTCGGTGGATGCGTTCGGTCACTGCATCCTCGGCAACTCGGCCGAACTGGACTCGGCCACCGCGGACTACCTGGTCGACCTGAAGGTTCCCGGCCCGGGCCAGGTGTACGAACCGGACACCCACCCCTTCGGCTAGCTGCCGCTGCTGTGAGTGGCCCGTTCGCTGCGAAATTCGCAGGGAACAGGCCACTCACAGCGGGGTGTCAGGAGCGGGTCATCTTGCGCAGGACGTACTGCAGGATGCCGCCGTTGCGGTAGTAGTCGGCCTCACCGGGGGTGTCGATGCGCACTACGGCGTCGAACTCGACGGTCGAGCCATCCTCCCTGGTCGCGGTGACCTTGACCGTGCGCGGGGTCTCCCCGGAGTTGAGCCCGGTGAGCCCGGTGATGTCGAAGGTCTCGGTGCCGTCCAGGCGCAGCGACTTCGCCGACTCGCCTTCGGGGAACTGCAGCGGCACCACGCCCATGCCGATCAGGTTGGAGCGGTGGATGCGCTCGAAGGACTCGGCGATCACCGCGCGCACCCCGAGCAGCCGGGTGCCCTTGGCCGCCCAGTCCCGGGAGGAGCCGGAGCCGTACTCCTTGCCGCCGAGCACCACCAGCGGGGTCCCCTGGGCGGCGTAGTTCTGCGCGGCGTCGTAGATGAACGACTGCGGGCCGCCCTCCTGGGTGAAGTCCCGGGTGTAGCCACCCTGCACCCCGCCCTCGACGATGGCGTCCAGCAGCTGGTTGCGCAGCCGGATGTTGGCGAAGGTGCCGCGGATCATCACCTCGTGGTTGCCGCGCCGGGAGCCGTAGGAGTTGAAGTCCTTGCGCTCGATCCCGTGCTCGGTCAGGTACTGCCCGGCGGGGGAGTCCGCCTTGATCGCCCCGGCCGGGGAGATGTGGTCGGTGGTGACCGAGTCACCCAGCTTGGCCAGCACCCTGGCACCCGCGACATCGGTCACCGGTTCCGGTTCGGCGCCCATGCCCTCGAAGTACGGGGGCTTGCGGACGTAGGTGGACCGCGGGTCCCACTCGAAGGTCTTGCCCTCCGGGGTGGGCAGCGACTTCCAGCGCTCACCGCCGTCGAACACGTCCGCGTAGTCCTTGGTGAACATCTCCTGGGTGATCGCCGAGTCGATGGTCTCCTGGATCTCCTGCGGCGTCGGCCAGATGTCGGCGAGGAACACCTCGTTGCCCTGCTCGTCCTGGCCGAGCGGCTGCTCGGCGAAGTCGAAGTCCATCGTGCCCGCCAGCGCGTATGCGATCACCAGCGGCGGCGAGGCCAGGTAGTTCATCTTCACGTCCGGGTTGATCCGGCCCTCGAAGTTGCGGTTGCCGGACAGCACGGACACGACGGTCAGGTCGTTCTCCTGTACCGCGGCGGAGATCTCCTCGGGCAGCGGGCCGGAGTTGCCGATGCAGGTGGTGCAGCCGTAGCCCACCAGGTGGTAGCCCAGCTTCTCCAGGTACGGCCACAGCCCGGCCTTCTCGTAGTAGTCGGTGACCACCTGGGAGCCGGGAGCCATCGAGGTCTTCACCCACGGCTTGACCGAGAGCCCCCTGTTCACCGCGTTGCGCGCCAGCAGGGCCGCGCCAAGCATCACCGAGGGGTTGGAGGTGTTGGTGCACGAGGTGATCGAGGCGATCACCACGGCCCCGTGGTCCAGCACGAACTCCCCGCGCTCGGTGGAGCTCACCGTGACCGGTTTGGACGGGCGCCCGGAGGCGCCGTTGGCAGCCGACGCCACCGGCACCGCGTCCTCGTCGGCGAAGGAGAGCGTGGCCGGGTCACTGGCGGGGAAGGACTCCTCGACCGCCTCGTCCACATTGGTGTGCGGCGTCGGGTACTGCTCCTCGACGTAGTCGTGTACCGACTTGCGGAAGGAGGACTTGGCGTCGGTCAGCTCGATCCGGTCCTGCGGCCGCTTCGGCCCGGCGATCGAAGGCACCACGGTGGACAGGTCCAGCTCGAGGTACTCGGAGTACTCCGGCTCGTGCCCGGGGTCATGCCACAGGCCCTGTTCCTTGGCGTAGGTCTCCACCAGTGCCACCTGCTCGGCCGAGCGGCCGGTCAGCTTGAGGTAGCGGATGGTCTCCTCGTCGATCGGGAAGATCGCCGCGGTGGAACCGAACTCCGGGCTCATGTTGCCGATGGTGGCGCGGTTGGCCAGCGGCACCGCGCCGACGCCCTCGCCGTAGAACTCGACGAACTTGCCAACCACGCCGTGCCGCCGCAGCATCTCGGTGATGGTCAGCACCACGTCGGTGGCGGTGGCCCCCGGCGGGATCTCCCCGGTCAGCTTGAAGCCGACCACGCGCGGGATCAGCATGGACACCGGCTGCCCGAGCATCGCGGCCTCGGCCTCGATCCCGCCGACGCCCCAGCCGAGCACGCCAAGCCCGTTCACCATCGTGGTGTGCGAGTCGGTGCCGACGCAGGAGTCCGGGTAAGCCTGGCCGTTACGGGCCATCACGGTGCGCGCGAGGTGCTCGATGTTGACCTGGTGCACGATGCCGGTGCCGGGCGGGACCACCTTGAACTCGTCGAAGGCACCCTGCCCCCAGCGCAGGAACTGGTAGCGCTCCCGGTTGCGCTCGTACTCGATCTCCACGTTGCGCTCGAAGGCGTCGGCACGACCGAAGATGTCGATGATCACCGAGTGGTCGATCACCAGCTCCGCAGGCGCGAGCGGGTTGACCTTGTCCGGGTCACCGCCGAGCTCGGCCACCGCCTCGCGCATGGTGGCGAGGTCGACCACGCACGGCACGCCGGTGAAGTCCTGCATGATCACCCGTGCCGGGGTGAACTGGATCTCCGTGGCGGGCTCGGCTCCCGGGTCCCAGCCGCCGAGGGCGCGGATGTGGTCGGCGGTGATGTTGGCGCCGTCCTCGGTCCGCAACAGGTTCTCGAGCAGGATCTTCAGGCTGTAGGGAAGGCGCTGTGCGCCCTCGACCTTGTCCAGCCGGAAGATCTCGTAGGAGGCCTCGCCGACCTTCAGCGTGTCTCGTGCGCCGAAGCTGTCCTTGCTGGCAGGTGCAGTCACGTCTAACTCCACTCGGGTTGGACGGACCTCGCGGGGCACCGGCCCCGCGGGGCGTCCGACGTCAGTTCGGTTGTGTTGCGGCGGTTGTTCGGGCAACCGGAGCCGAGTCTGGCGTACACCCCCGGTACCGGCGACCGGGGGCTCGCGCCGTGCGACACCTCAAACAGTACGCGTGTCCTTTTTTTACTTCAAGGGGCCCCATGCGCGAGGGCCCGGCACCACCGTGTGGTACCGGGCCCTCGCGGCCTGCGCGCAGGCGCTCACTCGGCCAGGCGGATCAGCCCCTGGATGTCCTCCGGCTGCAGGCTGCGCAGCACGGTCATCCCCAGCTCGTTGAACGTGCGCAGCGGGCTGACGTAGTGCTCGCCGTCCACCTCGGTGGTCACCACGCCGATGCCCTGTTCGAACACGCCGAGGCCCAGGTTGCGCACGGCCTGCCGCGCGGCGGGCGGCAGGCTGACGTCGGAGCGGCGCTCCAGCATGGTGGCGAGCTCATCGGCGCACAGCCGGTCGGAGTTCTCGTCGACGCTCACCCGGTAGCAGGTCCCTTCCCGGACCAGCGAGAACGTGCTGCGCTTTCGCTCGTTGGTCAGTTCCAGCGCCGTCACGGTCGCCCTGGTTCCCCCGTTGAGCTCGCTGGTCTCGGTCTCCAGCCTGGTCACCGTGATCCCGGACGGCCCGGCCTCGGCGCCGATCGCGTTCAGCAGGACGGGGCCGACGTCGTGCAGCACGGCCATCTCGTCCGGCGGCAGCAGCTCGATCACCCGGCGCAGGTCGCCGTCCAGCGCGGCCAGGACGAGCTGCTGGACGGCCTCGTTCGGCGAGTCCGCCCCGATCGCGGGCACGGGCTGCTGCGGCCAGGCCTGGCGCTCGGCCAGCAGTGCGTAGTCGGCGATGGTGTAGAGCAGGCTGGGGTACCACTCCCCGTCCACGTTCACGGTGGCGATCCGGACCGGTTCGCCCTGCTGCCGGACCACCTCGGCGATGTCGATGGTCCGCGTCTGCGGCCCCTGCTCCAGCTCCGCGCGCTCGGAGCGGCTGAGGACGGCGTCCATGAAGTCCTCGGCCAGCGGGACGTCCTGGAGGTTCGCGGTGACCTCGAGGGTTCCGCCGGTGAGCTTGGTGATCGCGACGTGGTCGTTGACCTGCTCCTGGGCCGCCTCGTCGAAGGCCAGGTTCTCGGCCTGCAGCCGCATGCCGCTGAGCGACTTCGGGTCGGCGTCCGGCTTGACCACGCCGAGCCGCTTGAGCTCGCCGGTGGCGTCCTCGATCGGGTCGGTGAACAGCGCGGCCTCCGCGGGAGCCAGGCTGCCGAGCAGGCCGACCAGGTCACCGTTGCCCAGCGAGCCGGCCAGGTTCCGCGCAGCCTCGGTGGGTGTGGCCGCGCCGGAGGCCACGGATTCGGTCTGGGACAGCGCGAACCAGGTAGCGCCGCCACCCAGGGCCACCACCAGTGCGGCGACCAGGCCGATGACCAGGCCCCGCCTGCTCTTCCTCGGCGGCGGTTGCTGCTGGTAGTAGGGCTGTTGCGGGTGGCCGTACGGCTGCTGGTGGTAGGGCTGCTGGTAACCCTGCGGGTACCCCTGCGGCGGCGTCCCGTACTGGGGCTGGCCGTACTGCGGCTGTCCCGGTGGCATGCCCTGCGGCTGCCACGGGCCGCCCTGCCCTGGATTCGTCACGGTTGGATACCTGCTCTTCCGGTCGTACTGTGTTGTTCGCCCTGCACACGCGGGTGGCGCCGGCCCAGGCGCGCGGCGCGGTACAGCGTGCCGAACACGCCGAGCGCACCGAGCACCGCGGCCGCGGACCCGGCGGTGCTGGTGACGGGTCCCGGGATGAGAACGGCGACGCCCCCAGCTGCCGAGCCGGCTTCGGTGCCTTGGACGGCGCAGACCATGCCGATGGTTCCCACCACCGCACCCAGGACGAGTGTGCAGGTCGCGGCCGTGCGGAACAGCCCGAGCGCGAACAGCGCGACGCTCCCCGCGCACAGCAACGGCACCGCGACCCAGGAGCGTAACGCCAGGTCGACCAGCGCGTTGTCGAACAGGTCCAGCCTGCCCAGCAGCGCGGCAGCCTGGTAGCTCGTTCGGCTCACGCTGCCCGAGCCGAACCAGGGCAGGAAGCTGCCCACCACCACGCCCACCAGGCCGGCCGCCGCGCAGGCGGCCGCCAGGTACGCGCCGGTCGGACGGGCTGTGCGCATGGTGTTACTCCTCGATCGTTCGCAGTATCCCCGATGGGCATCGGCCGGGCAGCCGGTTTGACGCGGCCGACCGTGCCAGGGGTCCCCCGGAACGGGGAAATGTGGTGGATGGGGAGCAAGTGTCGAGTGTGACGACTGGTAAATAAGTGGCATCAGTGGGACAGTCTGCTGAGGATCTTCTAAACCGCAGGTCAGGAAGGTTGTAGGAGGTGGAGGCCGTGCCGGACGGGCACCATGAGCCACGCCGCGCCGCGGGGCGGCTCCGCGGCGCGAGCATGATCATCGCGCTGGTGCTGGCCGCCCTGCTCGGCGGCGGTACCGCCGCGGCCGTGCCGCCACCACCCCCGAACCCGAGCGATTCCGAGCTGAAGGTCGGCCGCCAGGCCGCCCGGTCCAAGGCCGCCAAGGTGGGTGAGCTGACCAACGAGCTGGCCCAGGCCGAGAGCAGGCTGGACGAGCTGCGGGCCGAGGTCGAGATCAAGATGGAGGAGGCCAACAAGGCGCTGGTCGACCTCCAGGCGGCCGAGGAGGCGGCCAGCACGGCGGAACGCAACGCGCGGGCCGCGCGCGCGGCCTCCGACTCGGCTGCCGCCACCGTGGAGAAGACCCGCACCCAGCTGGACCGGTTCGTGGCAGGCAGCTACCAGCAGGGCAGCATGATCGGCTCCATCTCCGCCTATCTCGGCTCGGACAGCCCGCAGGACCTGCTGGCCCGGTCGCAGCTGCTGGACGCGGTGAGCGGGAGCAACCTGGACGCGCTGGAACGCATGCGCCGGGCCCGCACCGAGCAGGCCAACAAGGACGCCGCGGCGCGCAAGGCACTCGAGGTCGCACGGCAGAAGGAGGCCGAAGCCGAGCAGGCGCGGGCCGCCGCCGAGGCCGCCAGGCAGGCCGCGGTGCAGGCCCGGCAGGCGCAGTCCGCGCGGGCGAGCAGCCTCGAGGCCGAGAAGAGCCGGGTCGAGCAACGGCTGTACGCGGCCCAGTCCAGGGTGGAGGGCCTCGAGGGGCAGCGGCAGCGCTACAACCAGTGGCTGCGGCAGAAACGGGCCGAGGAAGCCGAACGCGCCCGGCAGGCGGCGATGGCCTCGTCCTCGTCTTCCGCCGGGGGCAGCAGGGCGCCGGCGCAACGCCCATCGGCCCCCGCCGGCGCGACCGTGGAGTCCGTGGTCGCCAGGGCGATGTCCCAGCTCGGCGTGATCTACGCCTGGGGCGGCGGCAACGCCAGCGGCCCGACCAGGGGCATCCGGGACGGCGGCGTGGCCGACGCGCACGGCGACTACATGAAGATCGGCTTCGACTGCTCCGGCCTGATGATCTACGCCTTCGCCGGGGTGAAGCGGCTGCCGCACTACAGCGGCTACCAGTACCACTCCGGCCGCAAGGTGCCACTGTCCCAGATGCGCCGGGGCGACATGCTGTTCTGGGGCCGCGGCCGGATCCACCACGTCGCGCTCTATCTCGGCAACGGGCAGATGATCGAGGCACCGCACTCCGGGGCGCGGGTGCGGATCTCCCCGGTCCGCTACGGTGGGATCATGCCCTATGCCACCCGCCTGATCGGCTGACGGCCGTGGCCTTCGCCGGCATCGTGCTCGCCGGCGGCGGTGCCCGCCGGCTGTCCGGTGTGGACAAACCCATGCTGCCGATCGGCGGCACGCCGCTACTGGCCACGGCCCTTGGCGCGCTGGCGGGAGCCAGGGAGGTCGTGGTGGTGGGCCCGGAACGCACCGGGCTGCCCGAACTGCCCGCGCTGACCTGGGTCCGGGAGCGGCCCGCAGGGTCCGGGCCGGTCGCCGCGCTCGCCGCGGGCCTGGCTGCGCTGCCCGCGGTGGAGGTGACCGTGGTGCTGGCCGCCGATCTCACCGGCGTCTCGGTGTCCACTGTGGAGAGACTGCGCGGCGCGCTGGCTGGTCCGGACCGGCCGGAGGGCGCCGTGCTGGTGGACGGGGACGGGTACCGGCAATGGCTGATCGGTGCCTGGCGGACCGGGTCGCTGCGGGCGGTGCTGCCTGCCGATCCGGCAGGCGCCTCGCTGCGGGCGACCCTCGGCGGGCTGTCCATCGCGGAGGTCCGGGCCCGGCAGGGGGAGTGCGGCGATGTGGACACCCCCGCCGATCTCGACCGCGCCCGGCGCGGGGGCGCTGGGTACTGACACTTTCACAGCCGTCACACTGGGCATTCGGTTGGCTGTACGCAGCGTGGGTTGTGCACGACCGTGCCCGGCTGACGAGTACGGTCGCACGGCAGACGTGATCATCAGGTAGGAGGCACCGTGACCGAGCCCGGCTACTCCGACGGCGCGGCCGAAGGACAACCCGGAACCCCAGCGCGCGACGCCCAGCTGCTCGAGCGCACCGTGTTCGAGGTGAAGCGGATCATCGTCGGACAGGACCGGCTCGTGGAGCGGATGCTGGTCGGCCTGCTGGCCAAGGGCCACCTGCTGCTGGAGGGCGTACCAGGGGTGGCGAAGACGCTGGCGGTGGAGACCTTCGCGCGGGTGGTCGGCGGCACCTTCTCCCGGGTGCAGTTCACCCCGGACCTGGTGCCAGCGGACATCCTCGGCACCCGGCTGTACCGGCAGGCCAGCGAGAAGTTCGATGTGGAGCTGGGCCCGGTGGTGGCGAACTTCGTGCTCGCCGACGAGATCAACCGCGCGCCTGCCAAGGTGCAGTCGGCCATGCTCGAGGTGATGGCCGAGCGGCACGTCTCCATCGGTGGCGAGACCTTCCCGATGCCGGACCCCTTCCTGGTGCTGGCCACCCAGAACCCGATCGAGAACGAGGGCGTGTACCCGCTGCCGGAGGCACAGCGGGACCGGTTCCTTTTCAAGATCATCGTGGAGTACCCCTCGGCCGAGGAGGAACGCGAGATCGTCTACCGGATGGGGGTCACCCCACCGGAGCCGCACGAGGTGCTCAGCCCGGCGGAGCTGACCCGGCTGCAGGAGGTCGCCTCGCAGGTGTTCGTGCACCATGCGCTGGTCGACTACGTGGTGCGGCTGGTGCTGACCACCCGTACCCCGCAGGAGCACGGGCTGACCGACGTGGCGAACTGGGTCTCCTACGGTGCCTCGCCCCGTGCCAGCCTGGGGATCATCGCCGCCGCCAGGGCGCTGGCGCTGATCCGCGGGCGGGACTACGTGCTGCCGCAGGACGTGGTGGACGTGGTGCCGGACGTGCTGCGGCACCGGCTGGTGCTGTCCTATGACGCGCTGGCCGACGGGGTCCCGCTGGACCACATCATCACCAGGGTGCTGCAGACCGTGCCGTTGCCGCAGGTGTCCGCCCGGCCGCAGGGCGGCCAGCCGGTCGCGGCGGGTGTGCCGGGCAGGTAACGGCCTTCGATGAGTGCCACCGAACGGACGACGGAAGGCCGGCCGGACTGGGCGCCGCCGGTGCTGCGCGGCGAGCGGCTGGAGGCGGGGCTGCGCACCCTGGAGCTGGAGGTGCGCCGCAGGCTGGACGGGCTGCTGCAGGGCAACCACCTCGGGCTGGTGCCCGGACCGGGCTCGGAACCGGGGGAGGCGCGGCCGTACCAGCCCGGTGACGACGTGCGCAGGATGGACTGGGCGGTCACCGCGCGGACCACGGTTCCGCATATCCGGGAGACGGTGGCCGACCGGGAGCTGGAGACCTGGGTGGTCGCCGATCTGTCCGCCAGCCTGGACTTCGGCACCGCCACGTGCGAGAAGCGCGACCTGGTGGTCTGCGCCATCGCCGCGATCGCCTACCTGACCGGTGGCGGCGGGAACCGGCTCGGCGCGCTGGTCTCCACCGGCAGCGAGACCAGGCGGTACCCCGCCCGCGGCGGCCTCGCGCACGCCAGGAGCCTGGTGCGCAGGGTGGCCGAGATACCACGGGCGGCCGAGGGCGACCGGGGCGACCTCGCGGCCGCGATCGAGCAGCTGCGGCGGCCCCCGCGGCGCCGGGGCCTGGCGGTGGTGATCTCGGACTTCCTCGGGGACCTGGAGTGGCAGCGGCCGCTGCGCGCGCTCTCGGCCCGGCACGACCTGGTGTGCGTCGAGGTGCTGGACCCGCGGGATATCGACCTGCCCGAGGTCGGCACCGTGGTGCTCGCCGACCCGGAGACCGGGCGCCAGCGTGAGGTGCACGCCTCGGCGTTGCTGCGCAAGGAGTTCGCGGCCGCCGCGCACGCGCACCGCCAGCGGGTCGCGAGCGCGGTGCGCCAGGCGGGCGCGGGACATCTGGTGCTGCGTACCGACTCGGACTGGATCGCCGACACGGTCCGCTTCGTGGTGGCCCGCAAGCGCGGCTGGTCCGGGGGGATGTCGTGAGCCTGACCGGTTTCAGTTCGCCGTGGTGGTTCCTGCTGCTGTTGCTCGTGGCGGCGGTGGTGGTGGGCTACGTGCTGGTGCAGCGGGCCCGCCGTAAGCGCACGATGCGGTTCACCAACCTCGAGCTGCTGGAACGGGTCGCGCCGCGCAGCCAGGGCTGGAGCCGCCATGTGCCTGCCGCGCTGCTGATCGTGTCGCTGATCCTGCTCACCTTCGCGCTCGCGGGTCCGACCGCGGAGCAGAAGGTGCCGCGTAACCGCGCCACGGTGATGCTGGTGATCGACGTGTCGCTGTCCATGGAGGCCACCGATGTGGCGCCCACCAGGCTGGACGCGGCTCAGGACGCGGCCAAGACCTTCGCCGAGGGACTCACCCCCGGGGTCAACCTTGGGCTGATCTCCTTCGCGGGTACCGCCACCGTGCTGGTGGCTCCCACCACCGAGCGGGCAGGCGTGCTCAAGTCCATCGACAACCTGAAACTGGCGCAGTCCACCGCGACCGGGGAGGGCATCTTCGCCGCCCTGCAGTCCATCGAGGGGTTCTCCGCGGTGGTCGGCGGGGCCGAGGGGCCACCGCCGGCCCGGATCGTGCTGATGACCGACGGCAAACAGACCGTGCCCACGGACGACCCCTACGACCCACGCGGCGCCTACACCGCGGCGCAGCGGGCCAAGCAGGCCGGCGTGCCGGTCTCCACGATCTCCTTCGGCACCTCGCACGGGGTGGTGACCATCGAGGGCGACCCGCAGCCGGTCCCGGTGGACGACTCCTCCATGCGGGAGATCGCCCGGCTCTCCGGCGGCGACTTCTACAAGGCAGCCACGGCCGCGGAGCTGAAACAGGTGTACGCCAGTCTCGGTGAGCAGATCGGGTACGAGCTCAAGGAGGCCGACGCCAGCAGGCCGTGGGTGGTGCTGGCGACCATCGTGCTGATCGGCGCCGCGGGCAGCTCCCTGTTCCTCGGCCAGCGGCTGCCGTGATCACCGCGAGCGGCCGACCCCGGGGAAGTCGTGCTGGCGCCACGCCTCGTACACCGCGATCGCGGCGGAGTTGGCCAGGTTGAGCGAGCGCGAGGTGGGCAGCATCGGCAGGCACAGCCGGTCGGTCACCTCGGCCGCATGCTGCACCTCGCCCGGCAGGCCCACCGACTCGGGGCCGAACAGCAGCACGTCCCCCGGCGCGTAGGCCACCTCGGTGTAGCGGCGCCGAGCCCCGGTGGTGAAGGCGTACACGGTGGCGGGCAGCAGGGCCCGCCAGGCCGCGGTCAGGTCCGGATGCACCCGGACCTCGGCGAGGTCGTGATAGTCCAGCCCGGCGCGGCGCAGGTGACTGGCGCTGAGGGAGAACCCGAGCGGCTCGACCAGGTGCAGCTCGCAGCCGGTGTTGGCGGCCAGCCGGATGGCGTTTCCGGTGTTCGGCGGGATCTCCGGCTGGAAGAACACGATGCGGAACACCGGCCGTTCACCCGCCGTCCGCCGGGAGATGCGCGGCCAGCCTGTCCCTGATCGCGGCCGGGGGCCGGGTGGGTTCGAGGCCGGTGGTGCTCACCCAGACGTAGCGGTTACTCGCGGTGAGCACCAGCGCCTCGCCGCGGTGGATCTCGAAGCCGAGGGTGAACGAGGTGTTGCCGATGTGTTCCACCCGCACGGCCACGACCAGTTCCTCGTCGAACCGGCTGGCCGCGCGGTAGCGCAGGTTCGACTCTGCGACCACCATGTCCACCCCGGCGGCGGTCAGCGCGGCGTAGGAACCGAAGGCCGCCTTGCAGAACTCGAGGGACGCCATGTCCAGATAGGACAGGTAGTTGGCGTTGAACACGATGCCCTGCGGGTCGCACTCGTGGTAGCGCACCCGCAGCGGCATCCGCACCACCGGCTCCGGCGCCCGCTCACCCTGCTCGCTGCTCACCCGGCGACCGTAGATCACCCGCTCGGCCCGCGGCGAGCTGCCCCGGACCGAGCAGATAACCTCAGCGCGTCCGCAGTGCTGAAGACGAGGGGAGCTCGAAACGTGGGACGGTCGGTACTGGTCACCGGCGGGAACCGGGGTATCGGTCTGGCGATCGCCCGTGACCTCGCCGGTCAGGGGCACCGGGTGGCGGTGACCCATCGCGGGTCGGGCGCGCCGGAGGGCCTGCTCGGCGTGCAGGCCGACGTCACCGACAGCGAGCAGATCGATGCGGCCTTCAAGCAGGTCGAGGCGGAGCAGGGGCCGGTCGAGGTGCTGGTGTCCAATGCCGGGATCACCGACGACACGCTGCTGATGCGGATGAGCGAGGACCAGTTCACCTCCGTGGTGGACGCCAACCTGGCCGGGGCCTACCGGGTGGCCAAGCGGGCCTCGCGCGGCATGCTGCGGGCCAAGTGGGGCCGGTTCGTGTTCATCTCCTCGGTGGTGGCGCTGACCGGCTCGGCGGGGCAGGTGAACTACGCGGCGAGCAAGGCCGGCCTGATCGGGCTGGCCCGCTCATTGGCCAGGGAGCTTGGCTCGCGCAACATCACCGCGAACGTGGTCACCCCTGGCTTCGTGCGGACGGACATGACCGACGTGCTGACCGAGGACCAGAAGCGGGACGCGCTGGCCAGGATTCCGGCCGACCGGTACGCGGAGCCGGAGGAGATCGCCGCCGCGGTGCGCTACCTGGCCTCGGACGAGGCAGGCTACGTCAACGGTGCCGTGCTGCCGGTCGATGGCGGGCTCGGCATGGGTCACTGAACCAGGTTCCACCCCAACCAGCACTCTTCCCGAACTTCCGAAACGGAGGACAGGTGTCCGGTCTGCTCGAAGGCAAGAAACTGCTGATCACGGGCGTGATCACGGAGACGTCGATGGCGTTCAACGCCGCCAAGGTCGCGCAGGAGCAGGGCGCGACGGTGGTGCTCACCGGTTTCGGGCGGATGTCGCTGGTGGAGCGCATCGCCAAGCGGCTGCCGCAGCCCGCTCCGGTGGTGGAGCTGGACGTGCAGAACCAGGAGCACCTGGACACCCTCGCCGAACGGGTGCGCGAGCATGTGGACGGCCTGGACGGGGTGCTGCACGCGATCGCGTTCGCGCCGCAGTCCTGCCTCGGCGCGCCGTTCCTGGACGCGCCGTGGGAGGACGTGAGCACCGCGGTGCAGGTCTCGGCGTACTCCTTCAAGGCGCTCACCACGGCGGTGCTGCCGCTGCTGGGGCGCGGGGCCTCGATCGTCGGCCTGGACTTCGACGCCAGGGTGGCCTGGCCCGCGTACAACTGGATGGGTGTGTCCAAGGCCGCGCTGGAGTCGGTGAACCGCTACCTCGCGCGGGAACTGGGTGCGCACGGGGTCCGGGTGAACGTGATCTCCGCCGGGCCGGTGAAGACCATGGCCGCGAAGTCCATCCCCGGGTTCGAACAGCTGGAGAACAGCTGGGGTGACCGGGCGCCGCTGGGCTGGGACACCACGGACTCCACCCCGGTGGCGAAGTCCGTGTGTGCCCTGCTTTCCGACTGGCTGCCCGCCACCACCGGCTCGATGGTGTTCGTCGACGGTGGCGTGCACGCCGTCGGAATGTGACCGCCGTTCCTACGGGCGGGTGGCCTCGGCCACCCGCCAGCTGTCCTCGAACATCACGTACCGGGTGATCAGCCCGTCGTGCACGGTGAGGTCGAAGGCGAACGGGGACTCGATGACCCGCCCGGTCGCCCGTACCCGGCTGCGTAGCTCGCCGATGGCCACGGCATGCGGCCCGTCGGCGACGATCCGGTGCACCTCGAAACGGTCGGGTTCGAGGTAGTCCCCGAAGCGGGCGAAGAACTCGGCCGCCTCGGCCTTGCCGCTGCGCCGCCCGATCCAGGGCACGATCCCGGTGGCACCGGGGATGTCCCAGTGCACGGTGTCGGCGAGGTAGGCCACGGGGTCGCCGCTCGTCGCCGCCATCTCCTGGAAGAACGCGGCGACCAGCGCCCTGGTCTGCTCCGTCTGGGTGCGTTCCGACATGGTTTTTCCCTTCTCCTATGGTGTCAGTTGTCTGGCGGGGCGGCGGTGCAGTGCGGTGGCCAGCGCGATGCCGGTGAGGGCGAGCACGCCGAGCGCGATGCTCACCAAGGGGACGCTCCGGTAGCCGAGGCCGGCGTCCAGGGCGAGGCCGGCCAGCCAGGGCGCGGCCACGATGCCGGTGTTGAAGGCCGACACGTTGGTGGCGCCCGCCAGCGTGGGCGCGCCCTCTGCCAGGGCGAACACCCGGGTGTTCAGCGCCGGGTTGGTGAGGAACCCGGCGAAGCCGAGCAGGAAGACCCCGGCGACCGCGACCGGGGTGACCGAGCCCGCCAGCGCCAGTACCGCCAGCACCCCGATCGCCCCGGCGACACCGCAGGCCAGGGTGCGCAGTGGATGAGCGTCGGCGACCCGTCCGCCGAGGGTGATGCCCAGCAGGGCCCCCAGCCCGAACAGGCCGAGCGCCCCGGGGACCCATCCGGATGGCAGCCCGCTCAGCTCGGTCAGCAGCGGGGAGAGGTAGCTGAAGGTGCCGGTGATCATCGCGGTGGTGAACACGGTGATGCCCAGCGCCAGCCACAGCCGCGGCCGGGTGTACACCCGCAGCTCGGCGGAAAGGCGCGGCCGCTCGGCCCCGCTCGCCCTGGTCGCCGGGACCAGCAGCAGCACCCCGGCCAGCGCCAGCGCCGCCAGCAGGGCCACCGCCAGGAAGGCAGCCCGCCAGCCTGCGTGCTGGCCGAGGAACGTGCCCGCGGGAACGCCGAGCACGTTCGCCACGGTCAGCCCGCCCGCGAGCACGGCAAGGGCCGGCCCGCGCCGGTTACCGGGCACCAGGCTGATCGTGGTCACCGCGGCGACCGCCCAGAACCCGGCGCAGGCCAGGGCGGCCACGATCCGGGAGGCGAACAGCAGGCCGTAGGAGCTGGCCAGCGCGCCGGCCAGGTGGCTGACGGCGAAGATCGTGAGCATGCCGAGCAGGGTGAGCTTGCGCGGCAGCCGCAGGGTGGCCGCCGCGAGCAGCGGCGCGCCGACCAGCATCCCGACCGCGAAGGCGGAGATGAGCAGGCCCGCGTCCGGGATGCTGACCGCGAGATCGGCGGCGATGTCCGGCAGCAGGCCGGCGATCATGAACTCGGAGGTGCCGAGCGCGAAGATGCTCAGCCCCAGCACGTAGACGGCGAGTGGCACGCGTGCTCCTCTGCTGAGTTATGGAACGTTCAGTGCAAAATTAGGACAGGGTGAGCCAGGGTCCGGATCACGACCTGGTTGCCGAGCCGGCTCAGCGGAGGGTGGTGAGGGCGACCTCCAGCACGTTCTCCAGCGCGGCCCGGTCGGCTCCGCTGCGCGCCATCAGCCGCAGCCCGCCGACGGTGGAGTGGATGAACTGGGCCAGTGCCAGCGGGTCGGCCTTCCGGTCGATCTCGCCCTCGCGCTGGGCCCGCTGGATCGCCGCGCGCCAGGCCTCGATCAGCTGGTCGAAGTCGCGGCGCAGATCGGTGCTGATCTCGGCGTCCCTGCCGCCGAGTTCCACCACGGTGTTCACCGCGAGGCAGCCGCGTCGGCCATGCTCCAGTTCCTCCTCGATCAGCCGGGTGAGCAGTGTCCGCACCTTGGCCCGCACGGTCCCCGCTCCCTCGATCAGTTCCAGCTGGCGCTGGTGTGCCGTTTGCGAGTAGTGCCGCAGCGAGCGGCGGAACAGGGCGTGCTTGCTGGTGAAGGTGTTGTAGATGCTGCTGCGGCCGAGCCCGGTGGCCGCGCACAGCTGTTCGGTCGAGGTGCCCTCGTATCCGGAGTCCCAGAACGCGTGCATGGCTCGCTCGACTGCGTGCTGCTCGTCGAACTCGCGTGGCCGTGCCATGGGCCCACCCTAACAGGTATTGGATCAGTCAGTACAAAAAGCGGCCCCGGATCGTGGTGGGCACGGTCATGCCGGAAGATGGTTGCCGTGGGTGACATGGGCTATCAGGCATTGCTCTGGCTGTCCTTCGGCGGTCCGGAGGGGCCTGCGGACGTGCTGCCGTTCCTGGAGAACGTGACCAGGGGCAGGGGAGTGCCGCCGGAGCGGCTGGCCGAGGTGGCCGAGCACTATCACCACTTCGGCGGCGTCTCGCCGATCAACCAGCTGAACCGGGACGCGATCAGCGCGGTGGAGAAGGAACTTGCCGCGCAGGGGATCGATCTGCCGGTGTACTTCGGCAACCGGAACTGGCATCCGATGGTGGAGGACACCCTGGCGCGGATGACCTCGGACGGGGTGCGTTCCGCGCTGGTGTTCCCGACCAGTGCCTACGGCGGCTACTCCGCGTGCCGCCAGTACGACGAGGACATCGCCAGGGCACGGGCCGCGGTCGGGGCGGAGGCGCCGCGGCTGACCAAGTTGCGGCAGTTCTTCGATCACCCGCTGTTCATCGGTTCCTTCGCCGATGCGGTGCGGGCGGCGCACGCCGAACTGGGGCATCCGGGCGGCACCCGGACGGTGTTCGTGGCGCATTCGGTGCCGGAGAGCGCGGATCGGGCCGCGGGTCCGCCCGAGGAGGGCGGGCGGCGTTACTCCCGGCAGGTCGCCGAGGCCGCCCGGCTGGTGGCCGCGGAGGCCGGGCTGGAGCGTCACGACCTGGTGTGGCAGTCCCGGTCCGGGCCCCCGCAGGTGCCCTGGCTGGAGCCGGACATCGTGGACCACATCGACGCGCTGCACGCCGAGGGTGTGGGGTCGGTGGTGGTGTGCCCGGTGGGGTTCGTCTCCGATCACCTCGAGGTGATCTGGGACCTGGACAACGAGGCGGCCGAACGGGCGGCCGAACTCGGCATGGGCTTCGCCAGGGCGGCCACGCCCAACTCCGACCGCCGGTTCGCCGAGCTGGTGGTCGAGCTGGTCCGGGAACACCTCGCGGGCGTCCCGGTGCGCAAGCTCTCCGGGTTCCCGATGGCCGGCTGCACGGTGGACGGCGCCCCCTGCGCGCCCCGCTGCTGCGAGCAGCCCACCCGCCCGCGCTAGCCGTATAACGCCCTATACCCCTCCGCTGTGAGTGGCCCTTTTCCTGCAGTTTTCGCAGCGAACGGGCAACTCACAGCAAAGACGGGAGGTCAGGGGTGCCGGTCGGCGTAGTCGGTGAGCACCCGGACGGCCTCGGCCACGGCGGCGACGCGGGCGGTGCGGACCGCGTCGGACAGCGGCCGTAGCGCCTCGGCGCGCCGGTCCGCCGCGGAGGCCGAGACGGCGCTGCCGGGTTCGTCGGTCAGCGCCAGCGCCAGGATCGCGCCCACCTCGTCGGCACGCTGCAGCACCCGCAGCGCCCGCCCCGGGGTCCCGCGCGGCCAGTCCGGCCGGGGCGCGGATCGCAGGCGCGCGGACAGCTCGTCCCGCACCCCCGGCCGTTCCCTGGCCACCTCCATCTCCTGCAGGGCACCCGCGCTGGTGCGTACCGCGTCGGTGAGCGCGTTCTCGGCCTCCCCGAGGCCGACGGACTCGGCGGGCACCGGCACGGCCAGCGGATACACGGTCCACCGCAGCAGGCCCTCGGCGATCGGCTGCGGCACCACGCCATAGCCGATCCCGGGGAATGTGGCGGCCTCGCCGGTGCGCAGGGCGGCCTCGGCGAGCGGGCCGCCGCCACCGAGGCCGCGCACGTCACCGGGAACGGGAAGGACCAGCCGCGCGTCCTGCGCCTTCAGCCTGCGCAGCGCGGTCAGCAGGGCAGCGGGCTGGGCAGGCACCGAGCCGGTCAACGGGATGGCGAACGCCTCGGCCGTGCCGGGATCGGCGGCGACGACCTCATGCGCCTCACCCCACGCCTGTAGCGCGTCGAGGGCGTCGTCGGATGCCGCGGCACCGTGCAGCCATGCCGCGCACCACACCGCGAAAGTCGCACTGGGACAGCACACAGCGACCCACACTACGGGTTCCTGCGCCCGGGACGCACCCACCGCTGGAGCAGCTCCACATCGACGGGCGCGACGGCGATGAGTAGCGTCGGCGTGGTGAACGTCCCCGCACCCGCACATCTGCCCCGCACCGTGGGACAACTGCGCGCCGAGGGCTACCGGCCGCGCGGTGTCAAGACCGAGATCCACGACAATCTGCTCGCCGCGCTGCGGGCGGGCCGCGACCCGTGGCCCGGCATCCTCGGCTTCTCCGGCACGGTGCTGCCCCAGCTCGAGCGGGCCCTGCTCGCCGCGCACGACGTGGTGCTGCTCGGCGAACGCGGCCAGGGCAAGACCCGCCTGCTACGCACCCTGGCCGGGCTGCTGGACGAGTGGACCCCGATGATCGAGGGCTCCGAGCTTGCCGAGCACCCGCTGCGCCCGATCACACCCGCCGCCCAGCGCCGGGCCACCGAGCTCGGCGACGAGCTTCCGGTGAGCTGGCTGCACCGCAGCCTGCGCTACACCGAGAAGCTGGCCACCCCGGACACCTCGGTGGGCGACCTGATCGGCGATGTGGACCCGGTGAAGGTGGCCGAGGGACGTAGCCTCGGCGACCCCGAGACCATCCACTTCGGACTCGTGCCTCGGGCACACCGGGGCATCGTGGCGATCAACGAGCTGCCCGACCTCGCCGAGCGGATCCAGGTCGCGTTGCTGAACGTGATGGAGGAGCGCGATATCCAGGTCCGCGGCTACACCCTGCGGCTACCGCTGGACGTACTGCTGGTGGCCACCGCCAACCCCGAGGACTACACCAACCGCGGGCGGATCATCACCCCGCTCAAGGACCGGTTCGGCGCGGAGATCCGCACGCACTACCCGCTGGACGTCCCCGCCGAGGTTGGCGTGGTGCGGCAGGAGGCCGAGCTGGTCGCCGAGGTCGGCGACCCGTTGCTGGAGGTGCTGGCCCGGTTCGTGCGCAACCTGCGCGAGTCGAACGTGATCGACCAGCGTTCCGGGGTCTCGGCCCGGTTCGCCGTGGCCGCAGCCGAGACGGTCGCGGCCGCGGCGCTGCGCCGTTCCGCGCTGACCGGTGAGGAGCCCGCGGTGGCCCGGCCGGTGGACCTGGACGCGGTTCCGGTGGTGCTGCGCGGAAAGCTGGAGTTCGAGCCGGGGGAGGAGGGCAGGGAGACCGAGCACCTGGTGCACCTGCTGCGCCGGGCGGTGGCGGAGACCGCGCGGGAGCGCTTCGCCGGGCTCGACCTGGAGCCGCTCAGCCACGCCGTCGCCGACGGCCATCTGGTGGCCACCGGGGACCGGGTGCCCGGCAAGGAGGTGCTGGCGGCCCTGCCCGAGCTGCCGGTGCTGCACGAGGTCGCCCAGCGCGCCGGGGTCGGCTCGACCGAGCCGCCCGGCCGGATCGCCGCCGCGGTGGAGCTGGCCCTCGAGTCGCTCTACCTCGCCCGCAGGCTGGCCAAGGACGCCGACGACAACACCACGGTGTACGGGCCATGACCTACTCCTACGGGCCGTGGCACGAGGGTCCTGACCCGCTCGCGCCACCCGCCGACCTGCGTGATGCGCTGGACGAGATCGGCCAGGACGTCATGGCGGGTGCCTCGCCCCGATCCGCGCTGGAGGAGCTGCTGCGCCGGGGCACCGCGAGCACCCCTGGTCTGGACGAGCTGACCCGGCGGCTGTGGCAGCGGCGCGCGGAGATCCAGCGCAGGCACCGGCTGGACGGCACCCTGCGGGAGGTGCAGCGGCTGCTGGCGGACGCGCTGCGGTCCGAACGGGAGGCGCTGGCAGCCGATCCGGGGGAGGAAGCCCGGTTCCGGGAGGCACAACTGGACCTGCTGCCCACCGGCACCGCCGCCGCGGTTGCCGAACTCGGCGAGTACGAGTGGACCTCGCCGCAGGCGGCCGAGGACTACCAGCGCATCCGGCAACTGCTCGGCAGGGAACTGCTGGACTCCCGGTTTCAGGGTATGAAGGAGGCACTGGCCGGGACCACCGGGCAGGACGTCGAGCGGGTCCAGGCGATGCTGGCCGACCTGAACGCCCTGCTGTCCGCGCACGCGCGGGGCTTCGCCGACATCGAGGAGCGCTTTGCCGAGTTCATGCGGCGGCACGGCGAGTTCTTCCCGGAGAACCCATCCAGTATCGACGAGCTGATCGACGTGCTGGCCGCCCGCGCCGCGGCGGCGCAGCGGATGCTGAACTCGATGACCCCCGAGCAGCGCGCGGAGCTGGCCGAGCTGTCCCAGCAGGCCTTCGGTGACCCCAGGCTGGCGCAGCAACTGTCCAGATTGGACGAACAGCTGCGCGGGCTGCGCCCAGGGGAGGACTGGACCTCGGCGGGCCGGTTCCGCGGGGAGGACCCGCTCGGCCTCGGCGAGGGTGCGCAGGCCATGGCCGACCTCGCCGAACTGGACGCGCTCGCCGAGCAGCTGTCCCAGTCCTATCCGGGCGCCAGGCTGGAGGACATCGACATCGAGGCGCTGCGCAGGCAGCTGGGCGAGGAGTCCGGTGTGGACGCCCAGCGGCTCGCCCAGCTGGAGCGCGAGCTGCGCGCGCAGGGCATGTTCGAGCGGGCGCAGGACGGCTCGCTGCGGCTGTCCCCGAAGGCACTGCGCAGGCTGGCGGAGACCGCGCTGAAGGACGTGGTCCGCTCGCTGCGCGGGCGCACCGGGGAACGGGACACCTCCTCGGCCGGCGCGGCGGGGGAGCCCAGCGGGTCCAGCAGGCCATGGCGGTTCGGGGACACCCAGCCCTGGGACGTGCCGCGTACCGTGCGCAACGCGGTGCTGCGCACGGCCTCCGGCGGCAGCGGTGGCGCGGTGCGGCTGGATGTCGCGGATGTGGAGGTGGCCGAGACCGAGCACAGAGCCCGCGCCGCGGTCGCGCTGTGCGTGGACACCTCCTGGTCGATGGTGCAGGAGGGCAGGTGGCTGCCGATGAAGCGGACCGCGCTGGCCCTGCGGCAGCTCATCGCCACCCGGTTCCGCAACGACGCGCTGGAGCTGATCACCTTCGGCAGGTACGCGGCGCCGGTGGAGCTGGCCGAACTGGTCGGTATGGAGGGCACCTGGGAGCAGGGCACGAACGCGCAGCACGCGCTGCTGCTGGCGGCCAGGCACCTGCGCAGGCATCCGGACGCGCAGCCGGTCGTGCTGCTGGTGACCGACGGCGAGCCCACCGCGCATCTGGAGTCCGACGGTACCGCGGTGTTCGACTATCCGCCCGCGCCGCGCACCCTGGCCAAGACTCTGTCCGAAGTGGACCGTCTGGCCAAGTTGGGTGCGGCACTGACGGTGTTCCGGCTCGGCGAGGACCCGCGGCTGACCGAGTTCGTCGAGCTGCTGGCCCGCCGCGCGGGCGGCAGGGTGGTGGCGCCGGACCTGGATGGGCTCGGCGCCGCGGTGGTCGGCGACTACCTGCGCTCGCGTGGCCCGTTCTCCGGCGGGAGCTGGTAGGACCGGGCGTGCTCGACATCCAGCACGCCCGGTACGTCCAGTAACGCGGCCACGGCACCGGCCCGGATCATGCCGGTCACCATGCCCAGCGGTGCCAGCACCTCACGCACCGTCAGTCCCGTCGCGCGCAGCTCCGTCACCACCTGGTCGAGGCGGGCCACGCCCTCCTCGGTGACCGAAACGATCACCTCGTGTTCCGCCTCCACCCGTGGCCTCCCGCCGCGATATCAGCCCCCCGAACCGGGGGCACGCACGAGTCCAGCACCGACGTCGGTGGAAGGCAAGGCAGAGCGGTGCGCGGTCTGGCTCAGCCGGGCCCACAGCTCCAGCCCGCCCGCGCCATACCGTTGCGCGAGCAGGGCGGCGACCCCGGAGACATGCGGGGTCGCCATGCTGGTGCCGCTGATCGTGCGCTGGCGGTCCGGCATCGGCCAGCTCGAGTACACCTCGACCCCGGGGCCGATCAGGTCGACCGCGCCGGCCGGGTCGACGGTGCCGCAGGAGAAGTCCGCGATCGCGTCCTGCATGTCCACGGCGCCGACCGCCAGGATGGACGGGCAGTTCGCCGGATGCCCGACCGGGGCGATATGGCCCTGCGCCCGCTTGCTGTCGTTGCCAGCGGCCGCCACGATCAGCGTGCCGCGCTGCAGCGCGCGCCGGGCCGCCCGCTCGAAAACGGGGGAGTGCGGGTCGCCGGGCTGGGTCGGCGCGCCCAGCGACATGGACACCACCGTGCAGCCGTGCGCGATCGCCCAGGAGATCCCGGCCAGGATGCCACCGTCGGTGCCGGAACCCGCGTTGCTGAGCACCTTGCCCGCGTAGATCTCGGACTCGTGGGCAACGCCGTAGCCCGGCCCCTCGGCGGGCTCGCGCGGGCCGCAGGCAGTGCCGATGCAGTGCGTGCCGTGCCCATGCCCGTCCGCGATGTCCTCGCCCGGGATGAAGGACCTGGTCACCACGGTGCGGCCGGCGAAGTCGGGGTGTTCCAGGTCGAAACCGGTGTCGAGCACCGCGACCCGGACTCCGGCCCCGGTGGCGTCACTCTCGGGCACCCCGATCGCCTGCAGCCCCCAGGTGAGGGTGCTCTCGTCCACCCCGGCCTGCTCGGCCGCCGGTGCGGCCGGGGAGATCGCGTGCACCGTGCGCTCCGGCTCCACCCTCGCGATCGGCCCGCGTTCCCTGCTCGCCCGGTCCAGTGCCGCCACCTGATCGGGAGCCGCGGTGACCAGGACGACGCCGAGGTCGTACAGCAGCACGCCGTCCACCTCGGTGCTCAGGTCGCCCAGGGTGGTTCCGGCCAGGTCCGCCGTGTTGGTGGCCCGGAGTCCGGCCACATCGGCCATCGTGCGAATACCCGCGTCACCGGAGTGATCCTCCAGCAGAACCAGATACCGGCCGCTCGTCGTGCCGTCAGCCGCCTCGGTCATCGGGCCACCTTCTTCGTCTCGGGGATCGGAGTGCACCTCCAGCATCGCCCCGAAGCGCCGAACTGTAACCTAGATCACATTACTATTACATCACGAATAGCTACCGAGGGTCAGCGTGAGGTGACGAGAACCCGTGCGCCGCGGCTCGGCACCAGGGTGATGTGCCGTGGCCTGGGATGCTCCGGGCGCTGGCGGTCGGGTGCCAGCCGGTAGCGGGTGAGCACCGCGCGGAGCACCACGACGGCCTCCATCAGCGAGAAGCCCGCGCCGAGACACCGCCGCACGCCGCCGCCGAACGGCAGCCAGCTGCTGGTCGGCGTCCCTTCCCCGAGGAAGCGCTCCGGCCGGAACAGGTGCGGCTGGTCGTGCCGGTCCGGGTCGGCGTGCACCAGTGCGATCGAGGGCAGCACGGTGTACCCGGCCGGGATGCGGTATCCGCCGAGCCGCACCTCCGTGGTGAGCTTGCGGGCAACCTCGGTGAGCACCGGATGCAGCCGCATCGACTCCTTGGCGACCGCCTCCAGGTAGCGGTCCCCTTCCGCACCCGGATCGGCGGCCGCCTCGGCGGCCGTGGCCTGCCGGGAAGGGTCGCGGGCCAGCTCGTGGAAGGCCCAGGCCAGTGCCGTCGCGGTGGTTTCGTGCCCGGCCAGCAGCAGGGTGACGAGCTGGTCGCGCAGCTCGGCTTCGGACAGTCGTTCACCCTCCGCAGGCACCGTGAGCAGGCGGGAGAGCACGTCCGCGCGGGAGTCGAGGTCGGCGGCCAGCCTGCGCTCGGCGATCTCGGCGTAGAGCAGCTCGTCGACCCGCCGCTGGTTCTCGGCGAACCGGCGCCACGGGCCGATCCGGCGCAGACCGGGGTTGTACCAGCCGAGCATGTCCAGCGGCCCGATCTCGAGCAGTCTGGCCAGCCGGGTGCGCAGCTCGTCAAGGCGGGCGCCGGCGTGCACGCCGAAGACCACCCGCAGGATCACCTCGAGGGTGAGCGTCCGCATGCTGTGGTGGGTGCCCACCGGCCTGCCGGTGGGCCAGCGCCGCACCTCCGCCTCGGCGAGCTCGCCGACCAGTTCCCGGTAACCGCGCAGGGCGGCGCCGTGGAAGGCCGGCATGAGCAACTTGCGGGCGCGCAGGTGCACCTGCTCGTCGGTGAGCAGCACGGAGTGCTCACCCATCACCGGGCCGAGCGCCATATTGCCCTCGCCGGCGTGGAACACGGTGCTGGAACCGGTGAACACCGCGCGAATATCGTCCATATTGGATAGTGAGACCACGTGCCCTTCCGGGTAGATGTGCATCCGGAACACCTCGCCGTACCGGCGGCGCAGCCTGGGCAGCCAGTGGTGCCGGAGCATGCCGAACAGGACGGTCTGGACGGGCATCGGCAGGCGCGGGCCCGGGGGCGGGCGCAGGGTGGTGGGTGTGGCGGTGTCCGTGGTCATCTGGCCTGCCTCTCGACGAAGAAGCCGAATTCATACGCCTGTATAAATTTATCCGGACGTCTACCTGTCGTGTCAAGCGTCACCATGGGCGGACGTCTATCCTGGCTCGGTGGGCCATCGGGAAGATCTGCTCGCGGCGGCACGCCGGCTACTGGAGGACAAGGGATACGCGCACATCACGGCCCGCGATCTGGTGGCGGCCTCCGGAACGAACCTGCGTTCGATCGGGTATCACTTCGGCTCCAAGGCGGGCCTGCTGAACGAGGCGATCGGCCAGGTACTCGAGGAGTGGACCGAGCAGCTGGCGCAGGTCGCCATGGCCGATCCGCACGCCTCGCCCGCCGAGCGCGGGCTGCTCGCCTGGAAGGTGATGCTGGAGAACCTGTCCAGCAAGCGGGCGCTGCTGTTGTCCTATATCGAGGCGCTGGCGCAGGCCGAGCG
Organism: Amycolatopsis aidingensis; assembly: GCF_018885265.1. Classification (GTDB taxonomy): domain Bacteria; phylum Actinomycetota; class Actinomycetes; order Mycobacteriales; family Pseudonocardiaceae; genus Amycolatopsis; species Amycolatopsis aidingensis. The sequence continues at coordinate 3,991,286 of NZ_CP076538.1, read as the reverse complement.
CACGCCCTCGCTGCGGGAGCAGTTCACCGAGCAGTACCGGCGGCTGCGGGTGCGGGTGGCGGAGCTGGTGGCCGAGTCTGTCGGCGGGGGTGCCCGCCCTGAGGACAGCCGGTGCGTGACGATCGCCAGTCTGGTGATCGCGGTCTGTGACGGGCTGTCGGTGCAGTGGCTGCTCGAGCCCGCCGCCTCGCCGAGCGGGGCCGACCTGGACGAGGGGCTGGGCTTGCTGTGGTCCACCTCGTTCACCGGTGGGGGGCCGGCCGGGAGTTGACCCTCACGTAGCGGGAGGCCGCAGCCTGGACCGGTACGGGCGCCGCGGAGACGGCGGCGCCGAGGGAAGGGAGAACCGTGAGCTACTCGGTCGGCGCGGTCGCCGAACTCGCCGGTGTCACCGTGCGCACGCTGCACCACTACGACGAGATCGGGCTGCTCTCGCCGGGCGATCGCAGCACCGCTGGGTACCGGCGCTACGGCGAGGCGGACCTGGACCGGCTGCAGCGCATCCTGCTGTACCGGGAGCTCGGGTTCTCCCTGGAGGCGATCGCGGCCGTGATCGACGACCCTGACCAGGACGCGATCGGGCAGCTGCGCAGGCAGCGGGACCTGCTGCTGCGGCGGATCGAGCAGTTGCGGCGCATGGTCGCCTCCGTCGAACAGGTACTGGAGGCCAAGGAAATGGGCAACGCGCTGACCCCGGAGGAGAAGTTCGAGATCTTCGGCGGGCACACCGAGCCACCCGGCTACGCGGAGGAGGCCGCGCGCCGCTGGGGGCACACCAAGCAGTGGCGGGCCGCGCAGGAGCGGGTCGCCGGCGTCGGTAAAGAGGAGTGGCAGCTGGCCGAGGACAGGCGGCGGGAGTGGGTGACGAAACTGGTCACGGTCCTGGACTCCGGTGCGGCCGCGGACAGCGTGGCCGCCATGGACCTCGCCGAGGAGCATCGCCGGATGCTGGCGGAGTTCATGGGGGAGTGCGGATACCAGCTGCACCAGCAGATCACCGAACTGTACGTCACCGAGCCGGTGCAGCTCGGCTTCCTGGTGCGCGAGCCGGACCAGCGCCCCGGCATGGCCGAGTTCATCCGCGACGCCGCCGCAGCCAACGCCACCCGCCACCCCTGACTGCTGTGAGTGGCCCGTTCACTGCGAAATTTCGCAGTGAACGGGCCACTCACAGTGGAGATCCCACCGGGTGGGCGTCGGGGCGAGGAATGCGCTTAGTGTGGGTGGTATGCAAAGTTGGTCATCGGTTGCCCTGCCCCGTGTACCCGGGACGCCCCGCCCGCTTCGGCTATACGACACCTCGAGTGGACAGCTGCGACCGACGGCCCCCGGTCGCGTGGCGAAGATGTACGTCTGCGGGATCACCCCCTACGACGCGACCCATCTCGGCCACGCGGCCACCTATCTCGCCTTCGACCTGGTGCACCGGCTGTGGCTGGACGCCGGGCACGAGGTGCACTACGTGCAGAACGTCACGGATATCGACGACCCGCTACTGGAGCGTGCCGAACGGGACCAGGACGACTGGATCGTGCTCGGCATGCGGGAGACCGCGTTGTTCCGGGAGGACATGGAGGCGCTGCGGGTGCTGCCGCCGCGGGAGTTCGTCGGCGCGGTGGAGTGTATGCCGGAGACCGTCGAGGTGATCGGGAAGCTGCTCGCCAACGGGGCCGCCTACCGGGCGGACGACCCGGAGTTCCCGGACATCTACTTCGACCGTACCGCGACCCCGAACTTCGGCTACGAGTCCAACTACGACGCCGAGACCATGGCGGCCCTGTTCGCGGAACGGGGCGGCGACCCGGACCGGCCGGGCAAGCGGGACCCGATGGACGCGCTGCTGTGGCGGGCCGCGCGGCCGGGGGAGCCGCGGTGGGACTCCGAACTCGGCCCTGGCAGGCCCGGCTGGCACATCGAGTGCAGCGCGATCGCGGTGAACCGGCTCGGCATGGGATTCGACGTGCAGGGCGGCGGCTCGGACCTGGCCTTCCCGCACCACGAGTTCAGCGCCGCGCACGCCGAGGCGTTGTGTGAGCAGCACCCCTTCGCCCGGCACTACGTGCACGCCGGAATGATCGGCCTGGACGGGGCGAAGATGTCGAAGTCCAAGGGCAACCTGGTGTTCGTGTCCCGGTTGCGGGCCGACGGGGTGGAGCCCGCCGCGATCCGGCTGGGGCTGCTGGCCGGGCACTACCGCGGCGACCGGTCCTGGACCGAGGAGCTGCTCGAGCAGGCGCAGGCGCGGCTCGCCCGCTGGCGCGAGGCGGTGGCGCTGCCCGCGGGGCCCGCCGCCGAGGACACCGTGGTCCGGCTGCGTGACCACCTCGCCGACGACCTGGACACCCCGAAGGCGCTGGCCGCGGTCGATGCCTGGGTCGAGGACGCGCTTCGCCACGGCGGCACCGAGGAGGTCGCGCCCGCACTGGTCCGGGACGCCGCGGACGCGCTGCTCGGGATCCGGCTGTAGGGGCGCGATAACCGCGGGCTATCCGCGATCGTAATGGCACACCCTGCGTTCGGCGCTGGGCGCAATGGACTGGACCAGTCAGGCTGGTGGGATCGCTGTCCCTGCCAAGCGGAGGTCTGTCCATGCGAATCCGCAGAACCCTGACCACGGTCACCGCGCTCACCAGTGCCTTCGTCCTGGGATCGGGCTTGCTCACCGCGGGCGTCGCCGGTGCGCACGGGTCGATGAGCAACCCGGTCAGCCGGGTCTACAACTGTTACCTGGAGGGCCCGGAGTCCCCGGACTCCGCGGCTTGCAAGGCCGCCGTGGCCGCGAGCGGGTCCTGGGTGTTCTACGACTGGAACGAGGTGAACCAGCCCAACGCCGACGGCAGGCACCGGGAGATCATCCCGGACGGCCAGCTGTGCAGCGCGGGACGCTCGAAGTACCGTGGCCTCGACCTGCCGAGGGCCGACTGGAAGGCCACCCCGTTGCCTTCCAGCGGCGAGTACACCTTCCAGTACCTGGCTGCGGTACCGCATCCCGGGTACTTCGAGCTCTACGTCACCCGCGACGGCTACGACCCCACCCAGCCGTTGCGGTGGTCCGACCTGGAACGGTTCCACCGGGTGGACAACCCGCCGCTGGTGAACCGCAGGTACCAGATCCGGGCGACGCTGCCGGAGGGCAGGACCGGACGGCACCTGATCTACTCCATCTGGCAGCGGGTGCGGCCGGACAGCGGCGAGGCCTTCTACACCTGCTCGGACGTGGTGTTCGGCGGCCGCTGACCGGATACCGCGCCGTCCGCGAGGTCAAGGCACGCACCGGACCAGCCGCGCCGCAGCCAGCGATCGTGCGAGGCGACCACCACGGCGCCGGGCGCGGTGTCCAGCGCCGCGGTGAGTTCCTCGGCGAGGCCGAGCGAGATGTGGTTGGTCGGTTCGTCCAGCAGCAGTACCTCGGGCGGGTCGGCCAGCAGCAGCGCGAGGCCGAGCCTGCGACGTTGGCCGGTGGACAGCACACCCACCGGGCGTTCCAGGTCTCGTGGCGCGAGCAGGCCGAGGTCGGTCAGCACACCGGCGCCCGTTCCGGCCGCGGCGGCGAGCTCCCGAGGGGTGCGGCCGGAATCGGTGAACGTCACGTCCTGCTCGAGCAGCCCGACCCGGGTCCCGCGGCGCCGGTGCACGGTTCCCGCGGTGGGTTCCAGCCTGCCGGCCAGCACGGCCAGCAGGCTGGACTTCCCCGCGCCGTTGCCGCCCGTCACCAGTAGCCGGGTCGATGACCCGATGTCCAACCGTCCGATCCGGATTCGCCCTGGCACGTGCAGCTCCCGCACGGACAGCGCGGGCCCTTCGCCCGCGGGTGGCGCGGTGAGCCTGCCCGTGAACCGCAACGGCTCGGGCGGTTTACGGACCTGGTCGCGTTCCAGCTCGGCCAGCCGTTGCCGGGCGTTGCGCACCCGGCGGGAGATCTGCCGTTGCACCCGCCCGCCCTTGAAGTCGTAGGCCATCTTCGCGTTGTCCCGCGGCCCGCGGTGGTGGTTGATCTCCCGCGCGGTGACCGCGACCGCCTGCCGCAGCTCACGCAGCTCCGCCTGCTCCTCGGTGAACCGTTGCGCCCAGCGGGCCCGCTCGGCGCGTTTGTGGCCGAGGTAGTCGGAGTAGCTGCCGCCGTAGCGTGCCGGGCCGCCCAGCGCGGGGTCCAGGTCGAGGATGTCGGTGCAGACCGCGTCCAGGAACATGCGGTCGTGCGAGGCGAGCACGACCGTGCCCGGCAGGGCCGCGAGGTGCCGCTCGAGGAACGCGGCGGCCTCGTCGTCAAGGTGGTTGGTCGGCTCGTCCAGCAGCAAGGTCTCCGGCTGCCGGATCAGCAATGCGGCGAGACCGAGCCGGGAACGCTGGCCACCGGAGAGCGTGCCCAGCCTGCGCTCGGGGTCGATATCGCCGAGGCCGAGCCCGATCCGCACCAGCTTGGCCCGCCGGTCGGCGTCCCACAGCTCGTGTGCCTGCGCCCATTCCAGCACGCGGCCATACTCCTCGAGCGTGCCGCCGTCCTCGGGATGCCGGGCCAGCCGCTCGACGAGCCGGTCCAGCCGCAGGGCCGCGGTCCGGATCTCGGACAGCGCGTCGTCCAGCACCTCGGCGACCGTTGCGGTGCCGGGGAACGGCAGTTCCTGTGCCAGGAACCCGAGGTCGGTGCCCCGCCGGACCTGACCGGCCTGCGGGAGCTCCGTCCCGGCCAGCAGGCGCAGCAGCGTGGACTTCCCGGTGCCGTTCTCGCCGACCAGGCCCAGCCGGGTACCCGCACCGGCCACGAGCGAGAGCCCGTCGAACACCACCCGGTCGCCATAGGCGAAGGCCAGATCGTCGGCGCGCAGGAAAGCGGAAGAAGACATGAAGCATCACCGGTCCCGGTGTCAGCTGGGATCCCCGCCGGGCGGTGGCCTCGGGCGCGGGGCGGACGCGGCGTCAGCTCTTCATGATGAGCCGATATTAACGCGACCCGAATCGGGTTGGTCAACTCGTTTCGCCGTCGGGGTGTGCTGTGGTTGCCGGTCTGGCGGAATGGGGGGCGAGATCGGCCGGAGGACAGCTACGGTGGTCGGCGTGCCACACCTGTTCGCCACCAGTGACCTGCACGTCACCCACGACGGAAACGCGCCCGTCGTGGACACGATCCGACCCGACGCACCCGAGGACTGGCTGATCGTTGCCGGGGACGTCGCCGAGCGGGTGCCCGCGATCATCGACACGCTCGCGATGCTGCGCGAGCGTTTCGCGAAGGTCGTCTGGGTTCCCGGCAACCACGAGCTGTGGACGACCAAGGACGATCCGGTGCAGGCGCGCGGGCGGGCCCGGTACGAGGAGATCGTCCGCCGCTGCCGCGCCATCGACGTGCTCACCCCGGAGGACGAGTACCCGGTGTGGGAGCACGCCGAGTATCCGGTGACCATCGCGCCGCTGTTCCTGCTCTACGACTACACCTGGCGCACGCCCCAGGCCGAGGGCCTGCCGCTGACCGAGGCGTTGGAGCAGGCCAGGGACGCCGGGGTGGTCTGCACCGACGAGTTCTTCCTGCACCCCGATCCCCATCCCAGCCGGTCGGACTGGTGTGCCAGCAGGTTGAAGATCAGCGACGAGCGCCTTTCCGCGATCCCGGCCGACCACCGCACGGTCCTGGTGTCGCACTGGCCGCTGCACCGGCACCCGACAGCGCCGCTGTACTGGCCGGAGTTCGCCATGTGGTGTGGCACCGAGGAGACCGCCGACTGGCACCTGCGCTACCGCGCCGAGGTCGCCGTCTACGGCCACCTGCACATCCCGCGCACCACGCACCAGGACGGGGTGCGGTTCGAGGAGGTCTCCCTCGGTTATCCCCGGGAGTGGCGCCGGCGTAGCCGTGGCGCGGTCCCGCTCCGCCGCATCCTGTAGCCGCGGGCGGTGGCCGCGCGCCCCGAGCGGCGCCGCCAGGGGTTCCAGCGTGCTCAGCGGCCGGACGGCCCTGGTCCGTCCGGCCTACGTCGGCGTAGGTAACGCTCGAACTCGGCGGCGATCTTGTCCCCGCTGGTCTCGTCGAGGGTGATCGCCGCATCCCCTCGTTCCTCGAGGGTGCGCACGTACTCGCTGATCTCCTCGTCCTCCTCGGCCATCTCGCTGACCGTGCGCTGCCACTCCTCGGCCTGCTCGGGCAGCGCGCCGAGTGGGATCTCCACGTCGAGCACGTCCTCCAGCTTGTGCAGCAGGGCGAGCGTGGCCTTCGGTGACGGCGGGTGCGAGACGTAGTGCGGAACGGCGGCCCAAACCGAGACGGCCGGGATCCCGGCGCGCACGCAGACGTCCTGCAGCACGCCGACGATGCCGGTTGGCCCCTGGTAGCGGCTGCGTTCCAGGCCGAACCGGCTCGCCGCCTCGGCGTCGTAGGCCGTTCCGGTCACCGGCACCGGGCGGGTGTGCGCGGTGTCGGCCAGCAGTGCACCCAGGGTGACGACGGTGGACACCTCGAGCTGCTCGATGTGCTCCACCAGCTCGGCACAGAAGGCGCGCCAGCGCATGTTCGGCTCGGGTCCCTGCACCAGCACGATGTCCCGGTCTACGCCCTCCGGCCGGCATACCGCCAACCGGGTGGTCGGCCACTCCACTCGGCGGGTGACCCCGTCCACCATCCGCACGGTGGGCCTGCTCACCTGAAAGTCGTAGTACTCGTCGGGATCGAGCTCGGCCAGCGGATCGGCGTCCCAGTTCAACTGGAGATGCTCCAGTGCCGTGCTGGCGGCGTCGCCCGCGTCGTTCCACCCCTCGAAGGCCACCACCATCACGGGTTTGGACCCGGCGGTGCCTCTCCCTCGGGCCGGTTGCCCGGCGGTGTCCTGGGCTTGGTCGTCTGCTGATTCGTCGGGGGACTTGCTCACAACGTCAGCCTACGACCTCGGTGAACCTGCCGGAGACCGTAGGCTGGTAGTCCCGCCGGGATGGCGAGCCCGGACACGTTCGGTATACGGCCGTGTACGTACTGAACCGACGACCTTGGGAGAGCAACGTGACCGAACCGTCCGCTGTGGACGGCGAAGCCATTCTGCCCGCCGCCGTGCTGTGGGATATGGACGGCACGCTGGTGGACTCGGAGAAGCTGTGGGACGTGGCGCTGTACGAGACCGTGGAGCGGCTCGGCGGTACCCTCACCGACGAGCAGCGGGCGAGCCTTGTCGGATCCAATATGGACAGTACGGCGCGGTACCTGCTCGAGCTGGCGGGGCGGGAGCGGACCGCGGGCGCCATCGCCGAGCTGGGGGAATGGATCCGGCAGCGCACGGCGACCCTGTTCGCCGACGAGCTGCCATGGCGCCCCGGCGCCAGGGACGCGCTGGTCGCGGTGCGCGCGGCCGGGATCCCGGCCGCGCTGGTCACTTCCACCGAGCGAGCCCTGACCGAACTGGCGTTGCACACGATCGGGCGCGAGTTCTTCGACACCATCGTCTGCGGTGACGAGGTGGGCGGGCGGAACAAGCCGCATCCGGCGCCGTACCTGCTGGCGGCCGAGCGCCTGGGAGTGGACCCGGCTCGCTGCGTCGCGGTCGAGGACTCACCGCCCGGTGCCGAGTCGGCGGTGGCCGCCGGGTGTGCCGTACTGGTCGTGCCGAACGACGTGCCGGTGGAGCCAGGCGAGCGCAGGGTGTTCCGCGGTTCGCTGGTGGGCGTGGACGCGGGCACGCTGGGTGCCTGTCTGACCGGTCCGGCCTGAACGCGCGGCGCGGTACCGGGGCGTCAGGGCAGCAGGTCGGGCGGGATGTCGGCCTGTTTGGTGCCCACGATGGCCACGTAGTGCAGCGGTTCGCCGCGCACGTCGAGCCGGTGCCGGTAGCGCTCGGTGGACCGCGGCCGCAGGATGCCGTGCTCCTCGCAGGCCTGGACCAGGCGGGCGAACCCGGAGGTGTCCTCCGTGGAGAGGAAACGGTCCTTGATGGTGAACGCGATCCAGCCGCCGTCACTGATCCGGTTGAACGCGGCGCGGAAGGCGGCCGGCGGGATGTCGCCGTACCCGAGCGCGGCCACGCAGGAGAGGGTGTTCAGCCCGGCCGAGCCCAGCGCGTCATCCACCTCGGCAGGCGGGTGCACCACATCGGCGACGTGGTAGGCGTCGTACACCCGCGGGCGGTCGCGCCATGCGGCCTCGGCCGCCTCGGGGATGATGTCCACGCCGACCAGGTGACCAGCGCCGATATTGCGTAGTTGCTCCCCGATCAGGCCGTTGCCCGCACCGAGATCGAGCACGCGCAAGGAGGCCGCGTCGACGTTGTCCCGCTGCAGTTCTTCCTTGAGGAGCTTGCCCACGACGTCGGGCGACCGGCAATCCAGAATGTCGTGGAACAGCTGCTCGTAGAGTCCCGGAATGCGGTAGATCTCGGCGTAGTCGTGAAAGCGGATCTTGCGCCAGTTCCCGTCGAGGAAAACCGAGCAGTACTCGGCGTCCTGGTCGATGTGCTCGGACCGCCGGGGTAGCTCGATCTCCAGCTCGCGTCGGCGGGACACGGTCACGTCGTCGTTTCCGGTAGGTAACTGGTCGCTGTGCATATCACTTCTTTCCGTTCTGGCGAGGTGGTTCGGGAAAGAAGTCAAGTGCACCACGAACGAGAGGTCAACTGCTCGGGCTGGAAGTGGGCCAGTTCACCTGGTGCGGGTGAACTGGCCGTGGAAGCCGAACGGAATCGGGTGCGGCACCTCCGCTCTGGCCAGTTCGGTGAACGAGTGGGCGTCCAGTACCACCAGCAACGACCGGTCCGCGGCCGGGTCGAGGACCACCGACAGCGCCACGCCCTCGTCCTCGGTGCCTGCCTGTGGCGTCGGCACGAACACCGGCTCTCCCGGGTAGGTGCCCGGCTCCTGCCACACGATCGTGCGACCCGTGTGCGTGTCGAGCTTGACCAGCTGGTCGAAGAAGTCCGCCCCGGTACGGTCGGCGGCGCCGACCCCGTAGGCGTAGCGGTAGGGGCGGCCGTTGCGCTGCCGGTAGTCGATGGTGGGCAGCTCCAGCGGCTCCTCGGACAGCACGGTGGACCGCACCCGGCCCGAGCCGAGCTCGACCCGGTGCCGGACCGGCCGGGGGAGCGGAATGGGTTCGCCCGCGCGCAGCCGGTCCAGGTACAGCGCGTCCACGACGGCGGAGTCCTCGTACTGGCTGAGGTCGATGACCAGCGAGTCGTCCTCCTCGAAGGCGTTGATGTGGTGGAAGGAGAACAGCGGAGCGGTGCGGGTGTCGGTGCGGATCTCGCCGGTGCGCGAGTCGAGTACGACGATCCTGGTGCCCAGTTCCGGGCGCCACCGGTAGTTGGCGATGAACGGCTTGCCGCGCAGCAGGAAGGACAGCGGGTTGACCACCAGCGGGAAGATCATCAACACCACGTGGCGTTCGGTGATGGCGAAGCTGTGCAGGTAGCCGGGCCTGTCCGCGGGCACCGTGCCGATCAGCTCGCGACGATTTCCGCGTGCCTGCCGATACACCTGGTAGGCGCTGGTGCGGCCGAACCGCAGCAGGTAGTTCACGAGGTCACCGGTGGCGGGGTCGGCATGCGGATGCGCCGTGGTCAGGTTGCCCCGCAGTGAGTCCTCGTACTCGGACACGCGCAGGGTGTCCAGCGTTCGCGGGTCGAACTCGACGGCGAGTGGCAGTTCGGTGAGTGCCACCGCATGCTCCCCACCGAACTGCACGTTGACGTTCGGGTTCGGCACGGTGACCCGGCGGAACTGCGTGAAGAAGCGGCTGAACAGCGACTGGCACGGGTCGGTGGCGAACTCGCTGTAGGCGATCCGGCCCTCCGACCGGACCGACCTGCTGCTCGGGGTGTCCACGTAGCGGTTGCGGTAGCCGACCCTGCCTTCGGCGATCTCGAACCGGTGCAGCATGGCCTGGCCGTCGAACCAGTGCCGGAACGAGCCACCGCGGCAGTCGAAGGCGGCGGGGCCGTTGCGGATGAGGGAGCCGTTCAGCCAGTCCGGCAGTTCGCCGGAGACGGGCAGCGCGTCGATGACCCGTTCGTGGTCGAGATTGCGCAGGCCGGTGGCGAAGGAGGTGTTCGTGCTGATGGTCATGGCGCCCCTCCGGACGATCAATGATAACACTGTTACGATATTAGTAACAGTGTTATGTAAGGGTGTCAAGGAGGTGCCGGACGTGACCGGCGGCTCAGCGGCCCGGGCCAGTCGGCGAGCTGACCGGGGGAGATGAAAGGATCAGCGCTCGTGAAAACCTTCGACGAGCTGTACGCGGAGCTTGCCGAGCGCGCCAGGAGCCGTCCCGATGGCTCGGGCACGGTCGCCGCACTGGACGCGGGCGTGCATGCCCAGGGCAAGAAGGTGCTCGAAGAGGCGGGTGAGGTGTGGATCGCCGCCGAGCACGAGTCCGACGAACGGCTGGCCGAGGAGATCTCCCAGCTGCTGTATCGAGTTCAGGTGCTCATGCTCGGCCGTGGCATCTCGGCCGAGGACGTCTACCGTTATCTGTGAGGTAGGAATGCTGCGTGTCGCGGTACCGAACAAGGGGGCGCTCGCCGCGTCCGCCTCGGCGATGTTGGCCGAAGCCGGGTACCGGCAGCGGCATGAGCAGCGCGACCTCACGGTGCTCGACCCGGTGCACGAGGTCGAGTTCTTCTTCCTGCGCCCCAAGGACATCCCCCTCTATGTGGGTTCGGGTGAGCTGGACCTCGGGATCACCGGCAGGGACCTCGCGCTGGACTCCGGCGCACCGGTGACCGAGCTGCTGGAGCTGGGATTCGGCGGCTCCACGTTCCGCTATGCCGCTCCTATCGGTCGGGACTGGACCATCCCGGATCTGGCCGGTAAGCGGCTGGCCACCTCCTATCCTCGGTTGGTGCGTGACGACCTGGCCCGGCGTGGGGTGGAGGCCGAGGTAATCCGGCTGGACGGTGCCGTGGAGATCTCCGTGCAACTCGGCGTGGCGGACGCGATCGCCGATGTCGTCGGCTCGGGCCGCACCCTGCGCCAACACGATCTGATGGCCTTCGGGATCCGATCTGTGTGTCCGAGGCGGTGTTGATCCGGCAGACCGACGGGGAGCAGACCAAGGCGAAGGCGCAGCTGACCGCACGGCTGCAGGGCGTGGTGTTCGCCCAGCAGTACCTGATGCTGGACTACGACTGCCCTCGCGAACTGCTGGACAAGGCCATCGCCGTTACCCCCGGCCTGGAGTCGCCCACGGTCGCCCCGCTTGCCGACTCGGACTGGGTGGCCGTGCGCGCCATGGTGTCCAGGAAGAAGGCCAACCAGATCATGGACGAACTGGCCGAACTCGGCGCGAAGGCGGTGCTGGCCTCGGACATCCGGTCCTGCCGCCTGTGATCGGTGCTGGTTCATCCCGCAACCCCCTGTCGATGGAGGAGGTTGCGTCTGGGTCTTCGCTCCGGGTCCACAAAGGCCGGTGGGATGAACTCTGGCAACCCGTTGCGTATGCGCATCGACCAGTCGGTGTGGTGGATGAGGTTGTGGTGGTACCAGCACAGCAGGGTCAGGTTGTATAGCGCTGTGGCCCCTCCGAGGGCCCATGGGATGACGTGGTGGGCCTGGCATTGCTTGGGTTTCCTGCGGCATCCCGGGAAGGCGCAGCCGCGGTCCCGCAAAATCAAAGCCCTGCGGATGGCCAGGGTACGGTGCGGGTGCGTTGTCCGATGTCGAGGATCTCGCCCTTGCTGCCCAGGACGGCGGGCACGACGTAGGAGTCGCAGGCCATGCGCCGGATTTGGGCGGCGGAGTAGGACTCCTGCCCGTGCAGGAGCCCGTATCCGGTGCCGTGCTTCAAATCCTCCAGGGTGATGGACACCATGACGGTGAAGGGTTCCCCCGCCTCGGTCGGCCCCTCCTCCGGACACCCCGCCGCCACCCGCAGCACGTCGGCGAACGCGTCCCCCTGGCGCTGGAACTTGCTCCGCCGATCCGGCTCCTCTTTCGTGCCGGAGGGTTTCGCCCTCGGTTCGATCAGCCCGGTCAACAAGGCGGCGGTTTCGGCGTCGAGGTCGAAGGTGCCGCGGAGTCGTCCGCCGCGGGTTTCGCGCCAGTCCAGGGAGCGTTCCGGCCGGGCGAGTTCGTCTTCGGTGGGTGGGGTGCCGTCCTGGTCCAGCCGGGCCAGGATCTCCCGGCCCAGGGTGGTGATGGTGTGGGGTTCGTACTCCCGCGCGGCCTTGGTCAGCAGCGCCTCGGCGTGTTCCCGGTCGGGCAGGCTGACCGGCTGCGGGAACCGGGCCACGGTGGCGCGGATGGTCTCGATGTGTTCCGGCCCGATCACGCCCTCGGCCGCGGCGGCACCGACCTCGGGCAGGTCCGGCTCCAGCGGCATCCCACCCGGGCCGTAGCGCCGCACCACCGCCCGCGCATGGGCCACCCGCTGGCGGGCGTCATACGGGTTGACCCGCAGGATCTCCCGCGTCAACACCGGCAGGTCGCGATACCCCTTCTGGCTGGCGGTGTCGCGGCCGTCCAACTCGGCCACGACCGCCAGCTCCCGGGCATACAGAACTCGCCGCTGCTGTTCGAGGTCGCCCAGCGCGGTCAGGAGTTCCTCCTCGCTCATGCGGGAGGTGTCGATGCCGAAGGTCCTGGTCACAACCCCAGACTACCGCGGTATCGACCACATGTTCGATACACGATCGAGTGAACCATGGCGGGTGGTGTGCGAATTGCCGCCCCGGCTGCGGTCGTCAGCGGGACGGGCGGGGACGTTTCGGCAGCAGGTCGTAGAGTTTGCGGCGCGAGCCGTTGTCGTTGACGTCGCGGGCATGTGACACCGAGGCGATGAAGTCCTCGAACACGAAATCGTCCTCGTGCTCGGCCGGAATGGGCGGGGGCGCGGGCTGCTGCGCCGTGGCCAGCTCGACGGCATGGGCGATGTGCCGGAAAGCCACCGCCTGGACGGTCTCCGGGGCGAAGGTGGTGACCGGCATGCCCCGCGCGGCCGCCTCGTTCATCACCACGCCGAGCGGCACATGTGCCAGCATCGGGATCCCGAACCCCTGCAGCTCGTTCAGCGCGGCCAGCGCGTAGGAGGAGATCGGCCTGCGGTAAAGACCGGGAACCAGCCCGTGGTAGGCGACCGGTGGCCGGTTCACCATCGTTTCCACGTAGCTGATCTGCTCGCGCATCAGCCGCAGTGCCCTGATGCTCGTCCGGTCCGGCTGCACCGGCACCAGAATCCCGTGTGTGGCCACGATCGCGTTGTTGGTGAGCACGTCCAGCGCCGGCGGGCAGTCGATGATCACGTGGTCGTAGTTGGCGAACTGGAGGACCCTGGCCAGTTGCCAGCCAGGAACCCGGAACTGGTCCAGCCGCCGGATCAGGTCGAACATGCCCGGCGAGGTGGGAATCACGTCGAACGCGCCGCCCCGGCCGATGTTCGACCGCGGATGGGACACCACCAGCTCCTCGACCGGGCCCCGCCACATCTTGGTGAGCGCCTTGGCCAAGGTCGGTGCCTGCGGGGGTGGCTCGGGCAGCCCGAGTAACTCGGTGGTGGCGTGGCCCTGTGGATCGAGGTCGACGAGCAAGGCTCGACGGCCGCGTTCCGCCAGTGCGGCCGCTAAGCCGACGCTGAGCGAGGTCTTGCCGACCCCGCCTTTCTGGTTGACCACCGAGGTGATCTGCATGCCACGGAACTCCACGCTGTCGGTTGTGCTCCGCAGGCTAGTAGATCGCGCCGCACTCCGCCGGGAGGCGCTCAGCGTGTCCGCACGAGCAACGCCTGCGCACCGGTCCCGACCTGGCCGGCAGCGTCATACAACCGGGTGGTCGCGGTCCCGAGGCCGGAGGGCCCGATGATCGTGTCGGCCGCCATCCCGGTCCACGAACCTGAAGGCCTGCGATGCAGGTGCACGGTCAGTTCGGAGTTGATGAACAGCCACTGCCGCGGGTCCAGCCGGTTGGACACCCCGCTGCCCGAGTCGGCCACCGCGAACAGCCGTTGTAGTGGGGTGGGTTGCTCGCCATCGACCAGGGCCACCCGCTGCCGCACCCACACCGTCGCGGGGCCAGGCCGATCCAGCCCGCCTGCCACCACCCGCCACTCCATCGCGTCGACGTAGCCGCGCTCGAATCCGGGCGGCCAGGCCCCGGTGGCCTCGGCCGGAAACGGGACCGAGTCGGCCGCGCCCGCGGCCACGACGGTGGTGTCCGAGGCGGCGATGCGCCATGCGGTGGCGCGGGCCACCGCGCGCCCGTCCGCGGCCAGTTCGGCGGCCAGCAGCTCCACCGAGCGGCCGGGACGCTCTACCCAGGCTCGCACGGTGAGCTCGGTCAGCGGCGCAGGCCCGAGGATCTCCACCGTCACCCTGGCCAGCTGCGGTTCCCTGTCGGCGGGGAGATCCTCCAACGCGCGTACCAGCAGCGCCGAGGGTGGTCCGAAATGCTGCGCGTTCGGGTCCCACGGCCCGGCCGTATGCCCCGTGGGCCGGAACCTGCCCTGGCCGAGTGCCAGGTAGAACGCATCGGGTTCGCGGTCAGTCGGCACGGTCGAGCGGACTTTCCTCGCCGGGGTCCGGTTCCGGCCAGCCCGGGTACTCCGGCGGGGTGCCGCCGAAGGAGGGGCACCGGGACTGATGGTCGCACCAGCCGCACAGCTTGCTCGGGTTCGGCCGGAAGTCGCCGGTCTTGCCCGCGCGGAGGATGGCTTGCCAGATCGCTTCGAGGGTGCGTTCGAACCGGCGCAGCTCGGGCTCGTCCGGGGTGTAGGCCAGCGACTGCCCGTCGGTGAGGTACATCAGCTTGAGCTGGCGGGGCACGATGCCGCGCAGCCGCCACAGCACCACCGCGTAGAACTTCATCTGGAACATCGCCTTGGCCTCGCCGATCTCCCTCGGCGCCGCCCCTGTCTTGTAGTCAACCACCCGGATCTCACCCGTCGGTGCGACGTCCAGCCGGTCGATGTAGCCGCGCAGCAGCACGCCCGATCCCAGCTCGGTCTCCACATGCAGCTCGCAGGCCTCCGGATCGAGCCGTCGCGGGTCCTCGAGGCCGAAGTAGGAGTCCACCAGCTTTGCCGCCGAGTCCAGCCAGCCTGCGATCTCCTGCTGATCCCCCTCCGGGAACAGCTCGGTCCATTCCGGACGTTCCTCGGTCAGCTCACTCCACGCGGGCCCCAGCAGCTCCTTGGCCTTCTCCGGTACCCGCTCGGCCTGGGGCAGGGCGAACAGCTTCTCCAGCACGGAGTGCACCAGCGTGCCGCGCAGCTGCGCCTTGCTCGGCGCCTCGGGGATCCGGTCGACCGCGCGGAAGCGGTACAGCAGCGGGCACTGCTTGAAGTCGGCCGCCCGGGATGGCGAAAGCGCGGGCCTGCGCCCTCCTGGCGGTCCGTCCGTCGGCGATGGCTCGATCGCTGTCTGTGTACCTGCCATGCCGTGCACCCTAAGCCAGACCACCGACACCACACGCGTCCGGCGCGCATCACCCGATTCGCACACCGGACCTCTTACCCTGGATGAATGGCCGCGACCAGCGAACACAGGCCAGGGGGCTCCGGGCGGCGGGCCGTCGTGGACGGCGGGTTACTGCTGTTCCGGATCGACGGCGTCCCGGTGCTGCTCGCCCCGTCCTGGTGGATCGGCTCGCTGCTGATCGTGGTGCTCTACGCCCCGCTGGTGGACGAGTTGCTGCCGGGCGCGGGCGTCGGGACCTCCTGGGCGCTCGCGGCCGCCTTCGCGATACTGCTCGGGCTGTCGGTACTCGCGCACGAGCTCGGTCACTGCGTGGTGGCCCTGCGCCTCGGCATCCCCGTCCGCAGGCTGCGGCTGTTCCTGCTCGGCGGGTTGTCCGAGGTGTCCCGTACCCCACGGCAGCCGCGCCACGAGGGCCTGGTCGCCGGGGCGGGACCGGTGGTGTCCCTGCTGCTGGCCGCGCTGTGCGCCCTGTTGCTGCTGGCGGTGCCCGCTGAGGGCCCGGTGTGGCTGCTGGTCGCGCAGTGCGCGGTGGCGAACCTGGCGGTCGGCGTGTTCAACCTGCTGCCGGGCCTTCCGCTGGACGGCGGCAGACTGCTGCGGGCCGGGGTGTGGTCGCTCACCGGCACCAGGGAGCGCGGCACCAGGGCCGCGGTGATCGGCGGCGGGGTGGTCGCGGCGGCGTTGCTGGTGTGGGCGCTGTGGGGGCTGGCGACCGGCAGCCCGGACCGCTGGCTGCGACTGGGGGTCTGCGTGGTGACCGCCTGGTTCGTGGCGATCGGCGCGAGCAGGGAGCTGGCCAACGAGGGCCGCCGCAGCTGGCCGGACGGCCTGGAGCTGGCCGACCTGGTCCGGCCGGTGCTGCAACTGCCTGCGGAGAGCCCGGTCGCCGACGCGCTGGCGGCCGCCGCGGGCAGGGGAGTGGTGCTGGTCCGCGCCGACGGCGTTGCGGCCGGCCTGCTGGACGAGCAGGCCGCGGGGAAACTGGCGGCGGGCGCCCCGCAGGCGCCCGCCGAGCTGGCCGCCGAGCCGATCAGCGCGGAGACCGTGCTGCTGTCCTCGGAGCCGGGGGAAGAGGTGGCCGAGCGGGTCCGGGACACCCCGGCATGGCAGTTCCTTGTGGTGGACGAGGAGGGGCGGCCCTCCGGGGTGCTGCACCGGGACGACCTGCGGGCCGCGCTGGCCGCCGGCCGCCGTCCCGGCTGAGGGCACGGCGGTGCGATCTGCGACGATCGAGCGCTGTTGTTCGCGTGATCGTGGAGGTGTCGTGTCCGCAGGGGGACCGTTTCGTGCCGGTGACCGGGTGCAGTTGACCGATCCCAAGGGACGGCAGCACACGCTGGTGCTCGCCGACGGCGGCCAGTACCACACCCACCGCGGCGCCCTCGCGCACGACGACCTGATCGGCAGGCCGGAGGGTTCGGTGATCACCTCGGTCGGTGGCACCAGCTACCTGGCGTTGCGCCCGCTGCTGGCGGACTACGTGCTGTCCATGCCGCGCGGTGCGCAGGTGATCTATCCCAAGGACGCCGCCCAGATCGTGATGTGGGGCGATATCCACCCCGGCGCCAGGGTGCTCGAGGCCGGAGCCGGCTCCGGCGCGCTGACCTGCTCCTTGCTGCGGGCCGTCGGCCCGGAGGGCAGCGTGACCTCCTACGAGGTCCGCGAGGACCACGCCGAG
This sequence comes from Amycolatopsis aidingensis, assembly GCF_018885265.1. Taxonomy (GTDB): domain Bacteria; phylum Actinomycetota; class Actinomycetes; order Mycobacteriales; family Pseudonocardiaceae; genus Amycolatopsis; species Amycolatopsis aidingensis. Next base: position 3,974,231 of record NZ_CP076538.1, on the reverse strand, counting down.
CACGCCAGCCGCAACGTGCAGAAGTTCTTCGGCGAGCTCCCGCCGAACTGGACCTTCCACGTCGGCGACCTTTCCGAGCACACCGGGCAGGTGGACCGGGTGGTGCTGGACATGCTCACCCCGTGGGACATGCTGCCCACGGTGGCGGAGAACCTGGTGCCGGGCGGCGTGCTGGTGGTCTACGTCGCGACCGTGACCCAGCTGTCCTCGATCACCGAGGCGTTACGAGAGCAGCAGTGCTGGACCGAGCCCCAGTCCTGGGAGACGCTGATGCGACCGTGGCACGTGGTGGGGCTGGCCGTGCGTCCCGAGCACCGGATGGTGGCGCACACGGCCTTCCTGCTGGTCACCCGCAGGCTGGCGGACGGAGTGGCGCCGCCCCGCCCGCGCCGCCGTCCCAGCCGCGGCTGACCCGCCGGAGCGAGTGGGTCAGCCGCGGCCGACCGCGGCCCAGTTGTAGCTCGCGCACCAGTTCTCGTCCTGTTTCAGCAGCGCGAAGGTGAACGACTGCTCGTCCGAGGCGTCCTTGCCGGTCATCTTCCCGGTTGCCGAGTTTCCCTGCACGGTCGGCGGCTCACTGACGGTGAAGGTGGCCTTCTCCACCTCCGCCGCCTGGTCGAAGGTCTGCGCCTGTTCGGGTGTCGGCTGCTGGCAGGTGATCTTCGCGAGCTGCTCGCTCTTGCCACTGGTGAGCGCGGCGGCGAAGTCCTCGGCCAGCTGCGCGGTGGCCTTCGCGTCGCCGCCTGCCTGGGGAGCGCCGGTTCCCTGGCTCGGTTGCGGTGCCCCGGTCTGCCCTGAGCCAGGAGCGGGCTGGTTCGAGGTCGGCGCGTTGGTGCTGGTGCCGCCCGCGGCCGCCGGGTCCTCGGTGCCGGGGTCGTCCTCGCCGTTGCCGGTGAGCCAGATGATCAGGGCGGCAGCGCCGCCGACGACCACGACGCCCGCGATGGCGAGCCCGGCGATGAGCCCGGTTTTCTTCTTCGGCGGGGGTGCTCCGGGTCCGCCTGGCCCGCCGGGGTATCCGCCCGGTTGCTGGCCATAGGGGGAGTGCGGGTCGTAGCCGGGTTGTTGCTGGCCGTAGGGGTCGGGCTGGCCGAACTGCTGGGTCGGATACGGCTGCCCGTACGGGGCCTGGCCCGGCGGCGGGTAGGCCCAGCCACCACCGGACTGCGGCGGCTGGGCCGGTTGCGGCGGCTGGCCGTACGGGTTCTGCTGACCATAAGGGTCCGGCTGGCCGTAGGGACCCGGCTGCTGGGGCGGGTAGGTCATCGCTGGTCAGCTCCTTGCGAGGGGCACGGGCGGGGACGCTCAGCCGGCGACACACCATCCGCCGGAGAGCTTCTTGGCCTTCAGGGTGTCGCGTTGGGTCTGGCCCTGGACGGTGATCTCGAACGGGATCTCCGCGTTGTCCCCTTCGATCGTCGGATCCCCCGCCACCTTCGCGGTGAAGCCAGGCTGTCCCTCGAACGCGCTGTCGTCCACGTTCTCGGGTTCACAGGAGATCTGCCTTGCCAGGTTGGCGTCCCGGTTGTTGATGGCCTCCGCGGCCTGTTCTCCGAGCGTGCTCACCTGGGCCACGTCGTCGGCGGAGCCACCGGACCCGCTGTCGGAGTCCCCGCCGGGAGACCCCGTGCCGGCGTCACCGTCGCCCTCGTCCGGATCCGGTACCGGAAGCTGTGGGGAACCGGTGCCGTCCGGGGCGGGAGTCTGCTCGGTGGTCTGGTTCTGCTGTGCCTGGTTCTCGGTGCCGGGGTCGTCCTCGCCGTTGCCGGTGAGCCAGATGATCAGGGCGGCAGCGCCGCCGACGACCACGACGCCCGCGATGGCGAGCCCGGCGATGAGCCCGGTTTTCTTCTTCGGCGGGGGTGCTCCGGGTCCGCCTGGCCCGCCGGGGTATCCGCCCGGTTGCTGGCCATAGGGGAGTGCGGGTCGTAGCCGGGTTGTTGCTGGCCGTAGGGGTCGGGCTGGCCGAACTGCTGGGTCGGATACGGCTGCCCGTACTGCTGGGTGGGATCCGCGGGATAGCCACCTGGTTGCTGCGGCTGTGGTCCACTGGGCGGGAATCCGCCGGGTTGCTGCCCCGGCTGGCCAGGTTGCCCATGCGGGCCCTGCGGGCCGGGTGGCTGCGGCGGATAGGTCATGACTGCCCCTTACTCGCTCTGCGATATCTACGGGATCCCGCTTCCGCGCTGGGCGGAGGAGGGCCCGATGCTAGCGCGCCCACGTGCGGGCACGGGCCAGTTCGGGTCACTTGCCGGCTCCCTTGTGTCCCCCAGTGGGCGTTTTGTCCGAGCCAGGCCGCTGGTTGCCGCCCGGCTGCTGCCTACCGTCGTTGTGAACGCACCGTAGCGGGTGTGGTCCGGCCGGTCTTACCGGGATGGCCCCTTGCGTGGCCGGGATGGACCTGCTCGCGACCGCGACGCGCCGATCCTGTGATGCGGATAGGTCTTTCCTTGTCGGTGATCGCCGGTACCGTGGGAAGAAATGCATTCCGAGGAGGTGCCGAGATGCAACAAGACCTTCCCGGAGGTCGGCACGAGGAGGCCGACCCTTCAGATCCGAACGGTACCGGAGCGTCGGGAGCCGCGGACCCGTCTCCCGACGAGCAGGCTAGGCAAATCCGGTTCCTGCAGGAAGAGGTCGCGCTGCTGCGGCGCAAGTTGACCGACTCGCCACGGCAGAACCGCGTGCTGGAGCAGCGGCTCGCCGAGGCATCGGAACGCGTGAGCCAGCTCACGGAGCGGAACAACAAGCTGGTCGAGACCCTGCGTGAGGCGCGAGGTCAGCTGCTGGCCCTGCGCGAGGAAGTCGATCGGCTCGCGCAACCGCCGAGCGGTTATGGCGTGTTCATCGCGGCATACGAGGACAAGACGGTGGATGTGTTCACCGCGGGCAGGAAGATGCGGGTCGCCGTATCGCCCGCGGTGGAGATCGAGTCGCTCCGGCGCGGGCAGGTGCTGCGGCTGAACGAGGCGCTGACCGTGGTCGAGGGCGGCGAGTTCGAGCGCACTGGTGAGGTCTGCGGCCTGCGCGAGGTGCTGCTCCCGGAGGTCGAAGGCGGTCCCTCCCGGGCGCTGGTGGTCGGCCATGCGGACGAGGAACGTGTGGTCTGGCTGGCCGATCCGCTGGTGGACGAGACGCTCAAGCCGGGTGATTCGCTGCTGGTGGACTCCAAGGCGGGCTACGCCTACGAGCGGGTGCCGAAGGCCGAGGTGGAGGACCTCGTGCTGGAGGAGGTGCCGGACGTCCGCTACGAGGACATCGGTGGCCTTTCCCGGCAGATCGAGCAGATCCGGGACGCGGTGGAACTGCCGTTCCTGCATGCCGACCTGTACCACCAGTACCAGCTGCGGCCGCCCAAGGGCGTGTTGCTGTACGGCCCTCCCGGTTGCGGGAAGACGCTCATCGCCAAGGCCGTCGCCAACTCGCTGGCGAAGAAGGTCGCGGACGTGCGCGGGGAAGGCGGTGGAAAGGGTTCCGATGCCAAGTCGTACTTCCTGAACATCAAGGGCCCCGAGCTTCTGAACAAGTTCGTCGGGGAGACCGAGCGGCATATTCGGATGATTTTCCAGCGTGCCAGGGAGAAGGCTTCCGAGGGTACGCCGGTGATCGTGTTCTTCGACGAGATGGACTCGATTTTCCGCACCAGGGGAAGCGGTGTTTCCTCTGACGTGGAGACGACCATCGTGCCCCAGCTGCTCTCCGAGATCGACGGCGTCGAGGGGCTGGAGAACGTGATCGTGATCGGTGCCTCCAACCGGGAGGACATGATCGACCCCGCGATCCTGCGTCCCGGCAGGCTGGACGTGAAGATCAAGATCGAGCGTCCGGACGCCGAGGGCGCGAAGGACATCTTCTCCAAGTACCTGCAGGATGGCCTGCCGGTGCATGCCGACGATCTGGCCGAGTTTGGCGGCGACACCAAGGCCACCTTCGACGCGATGATCCAGCACACCGTCGAGCGGATGTACGAGGAGAGCGACGAGAACAGGTTCCTCGAGGTGACCTACGCCAACGGGGACAAGGAGGTGCTCTACTTCCGCGACTTCAACTCCGGCGCGATGATCCAGAACATCGTGGACAGGGCGAAGAAGTCGGCGATCAAGTCGGTGCTGGAGACCAAACAGCCCGGGTTGCGGGTGCAGCACCTGCTGGACGCGATCGTGGACGAGTTCGCGGAGAACGAGGACCTGCCGAACACCACCAACCCGGACGACTGGGCCCGGATCTCCGGTAAGAAGGGCGAGCGGATCGTCTACATCCGCACCCTGGTCACCGGCAAGAACCAGGACTCCGGCCGGGCGATCGACACGGCGAGTAACACCGGGCAGTACCTCTGATACACCTCTGACTACCCGCCCGGCGGGCCCGGCTTCCACCCAGGAAGCCGGGCCCGTTCGCATGTCCGCGTCCTTGACTGCCGGTCGCCGGGCTGGCTAACCTCTCCTCATTGGGTAGGAACCTTTACAAATTGGAGCCTACGCGATCCGCCGCCAGTGCACTCCAGCCACTCCCGCCGGGGGTGGTCCCTGCTCGAGGAGGAACTGATGAGGTGGCAGACGCGGATACGGACGCTGGTCGCACTGGCCGCGGTGGTGGTCCTGCCCGGCACCATCGCCGAGGCCGCGCCCGGGGACACCGGTGTGGTGGCGGAACACAGCGCCGTCGCGGCCAACGGGAAGCTTTCGGTATGCGGGCTCCGGCTGTGCAACAGCAGTGGCCGGCCGGTGCAGCTGCGCGGGATGAGCACGCACGGGCTGCAGTGGTACGCGCACTGCGTGACGGACGGATCGTTGGACGCGCTGGCGGGGGACTGGCGCGCGGACGTCCTCCGGTTGTCGATGTACATCCAGGAAGGCGGCTACGAGACCGATCCGCGCCGGTTCACCGACCTGGTCGACCGGTTCATCGAGGAGGCGACCCAGCGCGGGATGTACGCCATCGTCGACTGGCACATGCTCAGCCCTGGCGATCCGCACTACAACCTTTCCCTGGCCCGCACCTTCTTCACCGAGATCGTCGGCAGGCACCGGGGCAAGGACAACGTGCTCTACGAGATCGCCAACGAGCCGAGCGGGGTGAGCTGGTCCCGGATCCGGAGCTACGCCGAGGAGATCATCCCGGTGATCAGGGCGCAGGACCGGGATGCGGTGGTGCTGGTGGGCACCCGTGGCTGGTCCTCGCTCGGCGTGTCCGAGGGAGGCGACGAGCGGGAGATCATCGCCAACCCGGTGCGTGCGGAGAACATCATGTACACCTTCCACTTCTACGCCGCCTCGCATCGGGACTACTACCTGGACACCCTCGCCAGGGCGGCGCAGCGGCTGCCGGTGTTCGTCACCGAGTTCGGCACCCAGACCTACACCGGGGACGGCGGCAACGACTTCGCAATGGCCGGGCGTTACCTGGACCTGATGGCACAGCAGAAGATCAGCTGGGTGAACTGGAACTTCTCCGATGACCACCGCTCCGGCGCGGTCTTCCAGGAGGGCACCTGCTCGGCCGGAGGGCCGTGGACCGGCCCCGGCCCGCTGAAGCCGGCCGGGGTGTGGGTACGCGAGCACATCCGGGCTGGGTAGTGCCCGGCGTGTCGGCCCAGCCAAGCGTATAACGACCTATACGGTTGGGCTATGGACGATTTACCACAGACCACCCCGCGCGCGCCGATCACTGCCGCCGACGTGCTGTCCTGGCTGGAGGATACGGCGGAGTCGGTGCGCGCGGGGGAGGTGGCGCCGGAGGATCTGATCGCCCTGCTCGGGGAGCTGCGGCAGGCCTCGACGGCCTGCGCCAACGCATCGGACTGGGCCCTGCTCGCCGCCCGCGAGGCCGGGGCCAGTCTGCGGCAGATCGCGCCGGTCTTCGGCAAGGGATACGTGCGGGCGCCGGCGGCGCGGCTGGAGAAGCTGCACCGGCAGGTGCTGAACTCCGAGCAGTTCCTCGAGCTGATGCGCCGCCGCGATGGCTCTGTATAATGATCTATACGGTGCCGCTTGAGGTGCCGCTCGAGGTCGTTCCCAGCAGCATCCGCACTTCCACCTCCTCGACGAATGGCGCATGTGGCCGCAACGCACGTTCGATCCGGCTGGAGAACCCCGGTCGCCGGGCGGGGGAGGGGAGTCGTCCGGCCGGTATTGCCGAGTAGACGCCACCGACGATCTCCTCGAGGCTCAGCTCGGCGCGATAGGTGAGCCGGGTGTCGCGGACCGCAAGACCTGCCCCGGCCATGGCTTCCCGGTACGCGCGCTGGGTGGGCTCGTCGGTTCCGCAGGTGCGGGTGAGTTCGGTGTCGAGCAGCCGTTCCAGGCACTCCCGCAGGGCGTGGGACCAGGGGCTGGGCTGTAGCCAGAGCGGGGTGCCGTTGGTCAGGACGGCGACGCCACCGCCCGGCCGGAGTAGCGTGGCCAGTTCCGGCAACAGCCGCCCGTGGTCCATCCAGTGCAGGGCCTGCCCGATCGTGACGCAGCCGACCCGGCGCGCCCCCAGCACGGCCTGCAGTGCCGGCATGTCGGCATCGGCTCCCAGTAGCCAGCCGATGTTGCCGATCCCGCGCTCGGCCGCGGCCCGCCGGGCCCGTGCCAGCATGTCCGGCTCCGGGTCGATACCGAGCACGGCGCCGACCCGGTCGGCGAGCGGGCAGGTCAGCTGCCCGGTCCCGCACCCAAGGTCGACGGCGACGTCGGTGGGGCGGAGGCCGAACTCGGCCGCCAGGGTGTCGAAGACGGCGGCGGGGTAGCCGCGCCGGTACCGGTGGTAGAAGCCGACCACATCGCCGCCGAATTCCTGGTCCATGGCGCAAGTTTGGCGTTTCCGTTCGGCGGCTGGGGCGAGTTCAGCCAGCAGCGAGCAATATTGGTGTATAACGATTTATTCAGCACCGCTTTTGACTGCGTCACTACCCGTGCTCTCTGACCACGTCCCTCACCACACCGCAACGACGTGGGAGAATCGCTACGCTAGCCTGCTGCGCATGGTGACCGCCATCGGGCTGGGACTTGCCGCGGTAGGCAGGCCCGCGTACATCAACCTCGGCCGGGTGGCCGAGTTGCCAGCGCAGCGATCCGTCGCCGCGCTGCGGGCGGTCACCCATGCGCTGCTCGACCAGGCCTACGCCGCCGGGATCCGGCATGTCGACGTCGCCAGGTCCTATGGGCGCGCCGAGGAGTTCCTCGGTGCCTGGCTGGCCGAGCGCGGCCACCGGGACCTGGTGGTCTCCAGCAAATGGGGGTACGCCTACGTCGGGGACTGGCGGCTGGACGCGCCCGTGCACGAGGTCAAGGAGCATTCGGCCGAGCGGTTCCGGGCGCAGTGGCGGGAGAGCCGGTCGTTGCTCGGCGAGGCGATCTCGCTGTACCAGGTCCATTCGCTGACCGCGGACAGCCCGCTGTTCACCGACCGGCCGCTGCTGGACGAGCTCGCGGCGCTTGCCGACTCAGGTGTGCGGATCGGCTTCTCCACCTCCGGCCCGCGCCAGTCGGAGACCATCCGGCGGGCCTTCGAGCTGGAGGCGTCCGGGGTGCGGCTGTTCAGCGCGGTGCAGTCCACCTGGAACCTGCTCGAGCCCTCCGCCGCGGGCGCGCTCGCCGAGGCACATGCGGCCGGGGCGCGGGTGCTGCTGAAGGAGACCCTGGCCAACGGCAGGCTCGCGGTGGACCCGCCGGCCGCGGTGGTCGAGGCCGCCACGGCCCGGGGCGGCACCCCGGACGCCATCGCCCTGGCCGCCGCCATGGCCCAGCCATGGGCCGATGTGGTTTTGACCGGCCCCGCGGGCTCGTCCCAGCTCGCAGGCAACCTGGCCGCCGAGCGAATCGCGCTGACGAACACCGAGCGGGACCGGCTCAGCACCATTGCCGAGCCGCCCGCGGACTACTGGGCGCGGCGGGCAGCCCTCCCGTGGCAGTGACGTGGCCGATGGTGGCTGGATGCCGGGGTGCGCTCGCCAAGCGGTAGTGTCGGGCCCCAGCTCACTGGGGTAGTGCGCGGGCCACAAACACCGAAGGGGATGAGTCGGTGCGTCCTGGGCGATTGATCGTCGTCACGGCGGTCGCGCTTGCCGGCCTCGGCGGATGTGCCGACCGGCCGAACGATCTCGACACCTACTACGACGACCCGCCGGACACCACGGAGGCGGGCACGAGCAGCCCGCCGACCACCCAGGCCCCGCCGGCGGCGTCCTCGGTGTCCTCCCCACCGCCCACCGGCTTGCGGGAGGCGGTCGGCTCCGCCCTGCTCACCGCCACCGAGGTCGCCGAGGAGGGGGTACAGCCCGCCGGGGTGTCCGGGCCTGCGGGCTGCCTCGCGGAGCTGCCACCGCCCGCGGAACCCGCGCTACGGCGCGCGGCGAGCTGGGAGTACCCGACCGGGTCGGCGTTGCGGCAGCAGGTGACCGGTTATCCCGACCGTCCGGCGGCGGAGGTGCTCGGGTCGTTCAACTGTGCCGAGGGGCAGCCGTTCTCGGTGACCATGCCCGGCGGCACCGAAGCCGAGCGCGCCTGGTGCGTCGGCACACGCTGCACGGTGTTGCTGGCAGGCGAGCAGGTGGTGTCCGGGGTACAGGTGGATGCGGGCAGCGCGGAGCGTGCGCGGGAAGCCCTGGTGCGGCTCGCCCCGGTCGCGGCGGCGGCGCTGCGCGGTTAGTGATCCTGGTGGGGGCCGGCCTCGGTTCCGCCGAACCGGCGGAACCATTCCTGGACCCCGCGGCGGCCGTCCGGGACCAGCGGGCCATCCGGATCCTCGGCCAGCGCGCGCAGCTCGGCCAGCGGAACCCAGCGCCCGTCCACGATCTCCTCCTGCTGGTGCCGGATCGGTCCGTCCCAGCGGACCTCGAAGGCGAAGTTGTGGCAGCGCACCGGTGGTTCGTTGAACACGTGCACGAACAATGGGACCGGAGTCACTCCGTGGATGCCGAGTTCCTCGGCCAGCTCCCGGCGCGCGCATTCGGCCGGGGTCTCGCCCGCGGCGACCACGCCACCCGCCCAGCAGTCCTCGGCGCCGGGGAACACGTCCTTGTCCGGCGCCCGCAGATGGACGTACACCCACTGGCCGTCACCGGAACGGACCAGCACCACGCCCGCGGCATGCCAGTAACCGCGGGCGCGCATCTCGCTGCGGGGCGCCGATCCGACGACCGCACCGGCGGAGTCGTAGACGGCGACCAGCTCCTCGGCCGGTGCGGTTGGCATGGTCGGCTCCTCCCCGGACTGCTCATGCCGAGCGTACGCCGCTCGGCCCGTCCGACACCGGGCGCGGCCGCCCCGTAGGGTGGTGACATGCGGCGGATCATGGGAACCGAGGTCGAGTACGGCATCGCGGTGCCGGGCGACGCGACCGCGAACCCGGTGTTGACATCCACTCAGGTGGTGCTGGCCTACGCGGCGGCTGCCGATATCCCCAGGGCGCGCAGGGCGCGCTGGGACTACGAGGTCGAGTCGCCGCTGCGGGACGCGCGTGGGTTCGACCTCGCGGGCCCCGGCGGTGGCGGCCAGGACCCGGATGTCGAGGACCTCGGTGCGGCGAACGTCATCCTGACCAACGGGGCGCGGTTGTATGTGGACCACGCGCATCCGGAGTACTCCGCGCCCGAGGTGACCAATCCGCGCGATGCCGTGGTGTGGGACAAGGCGGGGGAGCGGGTGATGGAGGAGGCCGCGCTGAAGGCGGCCACCGTGCCCGGCCAGCCCCAGCTGCAGCTGTACAAGAACAATGTGGACGGCAAGGGCGCCAGCTACGGCACGCACGAGAACTACCTGATGGCGCGTTCGACGCCGTTCACCGCGGTGATCGCCGGGCTGACCCCGTTCTTCGTGTCCCGTCAGGTGGTGACCGGTTCCGGCCGGGTCGGGATCGGGGCGCAGGGCGAGGAACCCGGTTTCCAGCTGTCCCAGCGGTCCGACTACATCGAGGTCGAGGTCGGCCTGGAGACCACGCTCAAGCGCGGCATCATCAACACCAGGGACGAGCCGCACGCGGACGCGGACAAGTACCGCAGGCTGCACGTGATCGTCGGGGACGCCAACCTCGCCGAGTACTCGACGTATCTGAAGCTCGGTACGACGGCGCTGGTGCTGGACATGGTCGAGGCCGGGACCCGGTTCGACGACCTGAAGCTGGACGAGCCGGTGCGCGCGGTACACCAGATCAGCCACGACCCGACGCTGAAGACCAAGGTGGCCCTGGCCGACGGCCGCAAGTTCACCGGGCTGGACCTGCAGTTCGCTTATCACGAAATGGCCGCCGCCCATATCGAGAAGCACGGCGGCGACAGCATGGCGAAGGACGTGCTGCGGCTGTGGGGCGAGGTGCTGGACGCACTGTCCCGTGACCCGGCCGAATGCGCCGATCGGCTGGACTGGCCCGCCAAGCTGCGGTTGCTGGAGGGTTACCGCGCCCGGGACCAGCTCGGCTGGGCCGCGCCCCGGCTGCACCTGGTCGACCTGCAGTACTCGGACGTGCGGCTGGACAAGGGGCTGTACAACCGGCTGGTGACCCGCGGTTCGATGAAACGCCTGGTCAGCGAGGACGAGGTGCGCGCGGCGATCACCACCCCGCCCTCGGACACCCGGGCGTACTTCCGGGGGCGGACCCTGGAGAAGTACGCCGCTTCGATCGCGGCCGCTTCCTGGGACTCGGTGATCTTCGACGTGGGGCGCGAGTCGCTGGTGCGGATTCCTACTCTGGAGCCGCTGCGTGGTACCAAGGCGCATGTCGGGGAGTTGCTGGACCGGGCTGAGACGGCCGAGGAGCTGGTCGAGGCGCTGACCGCGGCCGAGTAGCCGGGCTTGCCGTGCCGTACCCGGCTGATCGCCAGTGCGGGTCGCGCTAGGTAAGCTGGGGGGTAACAGCCACACGCTGGGAGGCGAGTATGGCGCAGGAAAAGATCGAGAAGCACGGTGGCGGCGACTCCGAGGAGGAGGTCGAGGCCGGCGGGGCCGCGGGACAGGAGCGCAGGGAGAAGCTCGGCGAGGACGTGGACACGATCCTGGACGAGATCGACGACGTGCTCGAGGAGAACGCCGAGGACTTCGTCCGCGCCTACGTGCAGAAGGGTGGCCAGTAGGCCCACACCCGTTTCGGCAGCCCCCGCACCTGTTCGATGACCTTCGTTGATGGGAACCACGAGCACGTATGAACAACATCCCGGGTACGTCGGTCGCTGCGCTGTCCTCGGCATACCTGTCGTCGACGAACACCTCGTTCACCGATTTTCTCCGGTCGCAGGCCCCTGAGCTGCTGCCGGCGAACCGGTCGGACCTCTCGGCCGGAGGCGAGATGGACGTTCCGCACGGCACCACGATCGTCGCCATGGCGTTCAACGGTGGCGTATTGATGGCGGGTGACCGTCGGGGCACCACGGGTAACCTCATCTCCAACCGGGACATGGAGAAGGTGTTCATCACCGACCAGTACTCGGCCGTGGGCATCGCGGGCACCGCGGGTATCGCGCTGGAGATGGTGCGGCTGTACGCGGTGGAGCTGGAGCACTACGAGAAGATCGAGGGTGTCTCGCTGTCCCTGGACGGCAAGACGAGCAAGCTGGCCACGATGGTCCGGGCGAACCTGGAGATCGCCATGGCCGGGCTGGCCGTCGTGCCGCTGTTCATCGGCTACGACACCGCGGCCACGGATCCGCGCCGGGTGGGGCGGATCGTGTCCTTCGACGTGGCTGGGGGCCGTTACGAGGAGAACTTCGGCTACCACGCCATCGGGTCCGGCTCGACCTTCGCGAAGTCGGCGCTGAAGAAGCTGTACAACCCGGAAGCGGATGCCGAAGCGGCGATCCGGACGGCCGTGGAGGCGCTCTACGACGCGGCCGACGACGACACCGGCACCGGTGGGCCGGATATGGTGCGCAAGATCTATCCGAACGTCGTTACCATCACGGCCGAGCAGGGGGCGGTTCCGGTTCCCGAGGAGCAGACGGCGGCAGCGGCCGCAGCCGTGGTCGCCGCCCGCACCGAACGTGGTGGGACGGGCTGATCTCGCCCGTCGTCGTTCCCCTGCCCTTCGTCGTTCGAGAAGCAGAGTTCGACAAGCAGAGTCCGATCAAATCCCGATGAGCCCAGTTCCAACCAGCAGAGCGGAGCCAACGCTGTGACGATGCCGCTGTACGCCTCACCCGAGCAGTTGATGCGCGAGCGTTCCGAGCTCGCCCGCAAGGGAATCGCCAGGGGACGTAGCGTCGTCGTGCTGAAGTACCGCGGCGGCGTGCTGTTCGTCGCCGAGAACCCGTCCACGACCCTGCACAAGGTCTCCGAGATCTACGACCGGATCGGGTTCGCCGCGGTCGGCCGGTACAGCGAGTTCGAGAGCCTGCGCAAGGGCGGGATCCGGCATGTGGACCTGCAGGGCTACTCCTACGACCGGCGGGACGTCTCGGCGAGGCAGCTGGCCAACGTCTACGCGCAGACCCTCGGCACCATCTTCACCGAGCAGCTCAAGCCGTTCGAGGTGGAGATCTGCGTCGCGGAGGTGGGCAGCAGGCCCGAGGAGGACCAGCTCTACCGGCTGACCTACGACGGTTCGATCGGTGACGAGCCGCGGCATGTGGTGATGGGTGGTCAGGCCGACACCATCAGCACGAAGCTCAAGGAGACCTACGAGGAGGACATGGATCTCGCCGCCGCGCTGGCCGTGGCCGTCGGCGGGCTGCGGGCCACCTCCTCCGGTGGCAACGGCGATGTGGAGCCGGGCAAGCTCGAGGTGGCTGTGCTGGACCGGGAGCGGCCGGGCCGGACCTTCCGCCGGATCAACGGCGCCGCCCTCGCGGACCTGCTGCCCGCGAGCCCCGCCAAGGACGATGACGCGGACGGTGCGGACGCCAAGAAGAATGGCGAGGAAGCCGAGTCGAAGGACAAGCCGGAGAACGGCACCGGCAACGAAAGCGGCTAGCACCCCCAGTCCCACGGTCTGACGCTGGGCGGTTACAGGCGGTAGATGGTGAGGGCGCTGGGGCGGGAGCGGAAGCGGAACTCGTTGCCGAGCGGGCCCACCTCGCCGTCGGTGGCCACCCTGCGGTTGCCGTCGAGCAGCCGCACGGTCAGTTCCGGCAGGTCGACCTGCCGGTAGACATGGCTGGCGTGCAGGGTGTTGGTGAGTACGGCGAGGATGAACCGCGCCCGGGAGTACGGCACGTCGGCGCGCAGGTAGCGCACGTCCAGCAGCCCGGTGTCCAACGCGGGCCTGGTGGTGGCCCCAAACCCCTTCGGTGCGTAGGTGCCGTTGCCGACGAACAGCACCCACACCCGGGTGGGCTTGCCGCCGAGCACCACGTGCAGCGGGCGGGCGCGGCGCAGGGTCCTGGTCATGGCGATCGCGGCTGCGGGCCATTTCGGATGGTGTTGCTGGATTTTCTCCCGCAGCCGCACCATCTCCGGGTAGCCACCGAGGCTGGCCGTGTTGACGAACCAGCGCCGCTCGGTGCCTGCGACCCCGATGATCTCCACCTCGCCCAGGTCGATCCCGCGCGCCGAACCGGCCTCGGTGGCGGCGTCCGCCTCGGCCATGGAGCCGACGCCGACATCGCGGGCGAAGTGGTTCAGGGTGCCCGCCGGGATCAGGGCGAGCGGCAGGCCGTGCTCGGCGGCGACGGAGGCCACCGCGGCCACGGTGCCGTCCCCGCCCGCGACGCCAAGGGCGCGCACGGTGCCGCCGCGGGAGCGGATCTCCTCGGCCAGTTGCGTGCGGATGTCCGTTGAACTCTCCGGGTACACCAGTACCGCCTTCGGCCAGGCGAACCGTGCCTCGTCGCTGGGGTCCTGGTCGGCGTCCCCGGAACCGGGGTTGACCAGGACCAGCATGTCCTCGCCGTCCCGCATGACCGGGGCCTCGGCGTGGTGCGCGGTGCGGGCGGGGCTGTCCGGGTGCAGTGGCCACCAGTGCCGGGTGCCGAGGCCGACGACGATGCCGAGCAGTGCTCCGGCGCCGACGTCGCTGGGCCAGTGCACCCCGGTGTGCACCCGGGAGTAGGCGATGGCGGCAGCCAGTGGGGCGATGGCCAGGCCGGCCAGCGGGCTCTCCATGGCCACCGCGGTGCAGAAGGCGGCGGCGGAGGCGGCGTGCCCGGATGGGAAGGACGAGGAAGTGGGTTGCCGGACCAGCCTGCGGTGCTCGGGCACCAGTTCGGCGGCGGGCCTGCGGCGCGGGAAAAGGGGCTTGCCGAGCAGGTTCGCGGTGACGCTCGCCCCGGTGATTGCCGCCACACCACGCAGCGCGCCGCGGCGGTTGGACCCGCGGCGCAGGGCGAGCCCGGCGCCGATGACCCACCACAGCTGCGACTTGTTCGCGGCCCGGCTGAGCGTGGTGAGCAGCTCATCTGCCCTGGTCCTCGGCAGTGCCGCGCTGCGCAGCATGAGTCTGTGGTCGACCCTGCCGACCTTCTTCAGCGGCTTCGTGACACGCCTGAACACGAAAAGCAACGTAGCTGACGGCGTGTCCCGCCCGAACGGCCGTCCGTCCTTCCGGGTCGAGCGCCTACCCTGGTGGGATGCAGCGGCGGATCTTTGGGATCGAAACCGAGTTCGGGGTCACCTGCACCTTTCACGGGCAGCGCAGGCTGTCGCCCGACGAGGTGGCCCGGTACCTGTTCCGGCGGGTGGTGTCGTGGGGGCGCTCGTCGAACGTGTTCCTTTCCAACGGCTCCCGGCTCTACCTGGATGTGGGCTCGCACCCGGAGTATGCGACGGCCGAATGCGACAACCTCACCCAGCTGGTCACGCATGACAAGGCGGGGGAGCGCATCCTCGAGGACCTGCTGGTGGACGCCGAGCGCCGGTTGGCGGACGAGGGCATCGGCGGGGATATCTTCCTGTTCAAGAACAACACCGACTCCGCGGGCAACTCCTATGGTTGCCACGAGAACTACCTGGTCACGCGCGCGGGGGAGTTCTCCCGGATCGCGGATGTGCTGTTGCCGTTCCTGGTGACCAGGCAGCTGATGTGCGGGGCGGGCAAGGTGTTGCAGACCCCGCGCGGTGCGGTGTACTGCCTTTCCCAGCGGGCGGAACACATCTGGGAGGGTGTGTCGAGTGCCACAACCCGGTCGCGACCGATCATCAACACCCGGGACGAGCCGCATGCGGACGCGGAGCGTTACCGGCGGTTGCATGTGATCGTGGGCGACTCGAACATGGCCGAGCCGACGACCCTGCTGAAGGTCGGGGCGGCGAACCTGGTGCTGGAGATGATCGAGCAGGGGGTGCAGTTCCGGGACTTCACCCTGGACAACCCGATCCGGGCGATCCGGGAGATCAGCCACGATATGACCGGGCGCCGCCAGATCCGGCTGGCCGGTGGCAGGGAGGCCTCGGCGCTGGAGATCCAGCGGGAGTACCACGCGCGTGCCGTGCAGCATGTGCAGGCCAACGACTCCGGACCGACCGCGGAGCGGGTGGTCGAGCTGTGGGGCCGGGCGCTGGACGCCGTGGAGCAGCAGGACTTCAGCAAGATCGACACGGAGATCGACTGGGCGATCAAGTACCGGCTGGTGGAGCGGTATCGCAGCAAGAACAACCTGGACCTTTCCAACCCCAGGGTGGCCCAGCTCGACCTCGCCTACCACGACATCCGGCGCGGCCGCGGCATCTTCGACCTGCTGCAACGCAAGGGCCTGGTGAAGCGGGTGACCGACGACGGCGAGATCGAACTGGCCAAGGACACCCCGCCGCAGACCACCAGGGCCAAGCTCCGGGGCGACTTCATCGCGGCCGCGCAGCAGGCTGGACGCGACTTCACCGTGGACTGGGTGCATCTGAAGCTGAACGACCAGGCGCAGCGCACCGTGCTGTGCAAGGACCCGTTCCGTGCAGTGGACGAACGGGTGGAACGGCTGATCAGCAGCCTGTGAACGGTCGTGCCTCGATCGTGAGTTCGACGCGCGAGGATGGGGACCTCCGCAAGGGCGGGACCGGAGCGAGCTAGGGTTGTCGCGTGTCCACCGCGCGCGCCGAGCGCCTGGTCAACCTGGTGCTCGCCTTGTTGTCCACTCGGCAGTACCTCACTGCCGAGCGGATTCGCGGCATCGTGCCCGGATACGCCGACGCGGCCACGGACGAGGCGTTCTCGCGGATGTTCGAGCGGGACAAGACCGAGCTGCGTGAACTCGGCATCCCGCTGGAGACCGGCCGTAACTCCAGCTTCGACACCGTCGAGGGGTACCGGATCGCGCGCAGGGACTACGAGCTCGGTGACATCGACCTCGCGCCGGACGAGGCGACCGCGGTCGGGCTGGCGGTGCGGCTGTGGGACTCGCCCGAGCTCACCGGCCAGGCCAACGGTGCGCTGGTGAAGTTGCGGGCCGCCGGGGTCGAGGTGGACGCGGGCGCGCAGACCGTGGTGGAGCCACGGGTGCGCACCGAGACCGCGTTCGCGCCGCTGGTGGCCGCCGTGCAGGAGGGCAGGGCGGTGCGGTTCGAGTACCGCCGCGCGGGCTCGGCCGAGCGCAGGACCCGCACGATGGAGCCATGGGGTGTGGTGTCCTGGAAGGCCCGCTGGTACGTGGTGGGGCACGACCGGGACCGGGACGCGCCCCGTTGCTTCCGGTTGTCCCGGATCAGCGGGGAGGTGCGTGCCGTCGGCAAGCCTGGTGCGGTGCGCAAACCGGCCGAGGTGAACCTCCTGGAGTTCGTCGCGGGTACCGGGCAGCAGGATCTCGCGCCGGTGGCGACCGCGCGGCTGTGGATCGCGGATGGGCGCGCGGCCGGGGTGCGGCGCCGGGTCACGCTGGTGGACCGGCTCACGGTCGCCGGGGTGCCGGGGGATGTGGGCGAGGTCGAGCTGTACTCCCCGGAGGGTGCGGCGGACTGGATCGCCGGGCACGGTCCGGACGTGCTGGTGCTGGAGCCGGACGTGCTGGCCAAGGCCGTGCAGGACCGGCTGGAACAGGTCGAGAAGTCATGAGCAGGGGTACGACCGGGCGGATGCCGCGGCTGCTGGCCCTGGTGCCGTACCTGCTGGCCCGGCCGGGAATCGAGATCGGGGAAGCCGCCAGGGACTTCGGGGTCAGCCCGCAGCAGCTGCGCAAGGACCTGGAGCTGCTGTGGATGTGCGGGCTGCCCGGCTACGGGCCGGGCGACCTGATCGACCTCTCCTTCGAGGGCGACACCGTGTCGGTCACCTACGACGCGGGGATGCGCAGGCCGCTGCGGCTCACCGGGGCCGAGGCGACGGCGCTGTTGGTCGCGTTGCGGGCGCTGGCCGAGACGCCGGGGGTGGTGGACACCGAGGCCGTGCAACGGACCATCGCCAAGATCGAGGCCGCAGCCGGTGCGGCCCAGCCCTCCGGCGTGGTGGTGGGCCTCGGCGTGCGAGAGGCCGCCGGGACCGCGCAGACCAGGGAGACGGTACAGCGGGCGCTGCGGGAAGGCCGGGCGCTGCGGATGCGGTACTACACCGCCTCCAAGGACGAGATCAACGACCGGACCGTGGACCCGATGCGGCTGCTGATCGTGCAGGCGATCAGCTACCTGGAGGCGTGGTGCCGCCGGGCGGAGGGGGTGCGGCTGTTCCGGCTGGACCGGATCGACCGGCTAGAGGTGCTGGACGAGCCCGCGGCGCCGCCCGCGCACGCCGAGCCGACCGACCTCTCCGAGGGGGTGTACACGCCCCGTCCAGGGCAGCCGGAGGCGGAGCTGGTGCTGGAGCCGGACGCGCGCTGGGTGGCGGAGTACTACCCGTGCGAGGAACTGGCCGAGCTGGACGGCGGCCGGCTGCGGATCCGGATGGGCTATGGGGACGAGTCCTGGATGGTGCGGCTGGTGCTGAGCCTTGGCGGGGGCGCCAGGGTGGCGCACCCGCCGAAGCTCGCCGACGCGGTACGTCACCGGGCCGCCGACGCGCTGGCCAGGGCTCGTCACCTGACGTCAACCTAGAAGCAGTACGGTGAGCTGGTGCTGTATGTGCTGAGCCTGGTGCTGGTCGTGTTCGGGGTGTGTTTCCTCGCCGTGGTGATCTTTCGGGTGGCCAGGGTCTTGCGCCGGTTCGACCGCGCCGCGAGCATGGTGGTGGCGGACACCACGGATCGAACCGGGCTGCTGCGCGCCAGGGCCGCGGCGTTGCGGGTCGCGATGACGCAGCGTCGCGGGGACCTCGACGAGGTCCTGGTCTCGGAGCAGGGCTGAACCTTCGAAGGTTCGTCCAACTGGGGTGGAAACCAACGTAGAATCCGTGGGTGAGAGAGAGGAGGCCAGGATGTTCGCGAACCTGACGCCGTGGCATCTGGCTATCTTGGCGCTTGTCGTGATCCTGCTGTTCGGCGCGAAGAAGCTGCCGGACGCGGCCAGGTCCATCGGCAAGTCCATGAAGATCTTCAAGGCCGAGACCAAGGACATGCGCGGGGACAAGTCGGAGGACAAGGGCGGCAAGGCCTCCTCGGAGGAGCCCGCCGATGCCGAGGTCGTGGAGCCGGAGAGCAAGCAGTTGCCGCAGTCCGGCGCGAATTCTTCCTCCGATCAGCAGGTGGCCGACCTGCAGCGCCAGCTCGACGAGCTGAAGAAGCAGCAGCCGGCCGCGCAGGCGGACTCGGCTTCGAAGAACGCGCACTGACCACAGCCAAGCACTGAGGACGTGCCGGCGGTGCGC
Organism: Amycolatopsis aidingensis; assembly: GCF_018885265.1. Taxonomy (GTDB): domain Bacteria; phylum Actinomycetota; class Actinomycetes; order Mycobacteriales; family Pseudonocardiaceae; genus Amycolatopsis; species Amycolatopsis aidingensis. The sequence continues at coordinate 3,955,661 of NZ_CP076538.1, read as the reverse complement.
GGCCGCCGGTTCGGTTTCTCCTTCACTGACCAAGAACGGGACTCGGCGTGGCAGACCCTGCCTCCGAAAAGCGTGAGCGGCGCGGGAGCGCCCGCCGCAGGCGCAGCCGCCGGTACAACCCGGACGGCACGATGACGTTGATCGAGCACGTCTACGAGTTCCGTAGGCGGCTCGCGTACGCGCTGCTCGCCATCGTGGGTGGCGGGATACTGGGGTTCATCTGGTTCGGGGTCAGCGTGGGCCCGATCTCCTCGCTCGGTGACCTGCTGACCGCGCCCTACTGCGCGTTGCCAACGGATGTCCGGATCGAGTTCGAGGGGCGGGGTTGCACACTGTTGCAGACCCAGCCGTTCGAAGCCTTCCTGATCCAGCTCAAGGTGGGTATCGCGGGCGGCATGGTGCTGGTGGCGCCGCTGTGGCTGTACCAGCTGTGGGCCTTCATCGCGCCCGGGCTGTACTCCAAGGAACGCAAGTACGCGATGACCTTCGTCGGGTTCGCCAGCGTGCTGTTCGCCGGGGGTGCGGTGCTGGCCTACCTGGTCGTGCCGACGGCGCTGCGGTTCCTTGTCGGCAACTTCGGCGGCGACCAGTTCGCCACCGCGCTGGCCGGTGACAAGTACATCTCGTTCATGCTGTCGGTACTGGTGATCTTCGGTGTCAGCTTCGAGTTCCCACTGCTGGTGGTGATGCTGAACCGGGTCGGGGTGGTGAAGTACGAGCAGCTGAAGCGCTGGCGCCGCGGCATCACCTTCGGGATCTTCGTGTTCGCGGCCTTCGCGACACCGGGGAACGACCCCTTCTCCATGCTGGCGCTCGCGGTGGCGCTGGTGTTGCTGTGCGAGCTGGCCATCCAGATCGCCCGCCTGCACGACCGCAAGCTGGAACGCAAGCGCAGGGAAGAGGGCTGGAGCGACCTCGCCGATGACGAGGCTGCGCCGTTCGAGTACACGCCGAGCAGTATCGACGAACCGGATGGGCCAGAGCCCTCGGCTTCCGGCCGCGGCAAGGGCGGCTCCACCGGTGGCAAGGGCGGCAGCGGCCCGGCGGGCTCGGCGAACACCGACGACATCACCTGATCCGCGATATGGGTGTGCATGCGGCCTTGGCCGTGCATCCGGACTCCGGTCGCGGCACGGCGGCGCGGATCGCGGGCACGGTCGCCAACCGGCTTCGCGCCGGGGTGGACCGGCTCGACCTGCTGGTGGCGCGCGATGTCGAGGAATCCCGCGCGCTGATGCGGGACTCGCATGCCGAAGGTCTGGACGTGCTGGTGGTGCTCGGCGGGGACGGGGCCGCGCATCAGGCGGTCCAGTTCTGCGCGGGTACCGGGGTGGCGCTCGGGCTGGTGCCGTCCGGGACCGGGAACGATCTGGCCAGGGCACTCGGGGTGGAGCAGGATCCACTGGCCGCCGTGGACGCGGTGGTGGCGGCCATCCGGGAGGGGCGCCGGCGCCGGATGGACCTCGGCAGGGTGGGGGACGGCTGGTTCGGCACGGTGCTGTGTTCCGGCTTCGACGCGGCCGTGACCGAGCGGGCGAACACGCTGCGCTGGCCGAGTGGACCGCGCCGCTACGACCTCGCCGTGCTGGCCGAGCTCGCGTCGTTTCGCCCCGCCGAGGTGGTGGTGCACACCGAGCGGGAGCGGCTGGAGCTGACGGCGTTGCTGGTGGCCGTGGGCAACACTTCCTGGTATGGGGGAGGGATTCCGATCTGCCCCGCGGCGAGCCCACGGGACGGGCTGTTCGACCTGACCGTGGTGGGCAGCGCGCCCAAGCGGGAGCTGCTGCGGGTGCTGCCGGGGCTGCGTTCCGGTCGGCATGTGGAGCACCCCGCGGTGCGCACCCTGCGGGCCAGGCAGGTGACCCTTTCCGGCGCGGACTGGCCCGCGTACGCCGATGGTGAGCCGCTCGCCGGGCTGCCGCTGACGGTGCGCTGCGTGCCGGACGCGCTCACCGTGCTGGGCTGAGCGGGACTCAGGCTGCGGGCAGCAACTCGACGAGCGACCGCCTGCCGGTCACCGGGGTCACCGATCCGATCCGTAGCCCAGCCGCGTCGGCCAGTTCGGTCAGCTGGTCCAGGCTGCGCTCGCGGCCGTTGCAGTAGGCCAGCATGCGCAGGTCCATCTCGGTGTTACCGGGTTGGCCTGCCGCCGTGCCGATGGCCTCCACCAGCAGGACCCTGCCGGCCGGGCCCGCGGCCGCGGCGCAGTTGCCGAGGATGGTGCTCGCCTCCTCGTCGGACCAGTCATGGATGACCAGGGCCAGCAGGTAACCGCCGGCACCCTCGGGCAGCGGGTCGAAGAAGCTGCCGGACACGGTCCGCCCGCGCTCGGCAAGGCCCGCCTCGTGCAGGGCACGTTCGGCCGCCGCGGCCGGGCCGGGCAGGTCGAGTACGGTGCCCCGCAGGTTGGGATGCGTGCGCAGGAGCTCGATCAGCAGCGTGCCCGCGCCGCCGCCCACGTCCACTACCTCGCCGAGCGCGGCCCAGTCGTAGGCCGCAGCCAGCAACGAGGCCGTGTCCGCGGACTGGGCGCTCATCAGCGTGTCGAAGGACGCCCCCAGCGCCGGTCGCGCGGAGAGGTCGTCCCAGAACGGAGTGCCGAAATGCTCGGGATAGGCCGCCTCGCCGGTGCGCACGGTGTGCAGCAGGCTGCCGAAGCACAGGTCTCCTCGGCCGATCGCGCCGTCCAGGTCGATCCAGGCGCGGGTTCCGGAAGGGTGGTCGGAGCGCAACTGCTCGCCGAACCCGGTGAGCGTGTAGCCGCCGTCGCCGTCGCGGTTCAGCACTCCCGCGGTCACGAGGTGCCGCAGGACACGCTCCAGCGCATCGTGATGCGCGCCGACCCGTGGCGCCAGCTCGGCGGCGGTGCGGGGGCCTTGGGCGAGGTGGTCGCCGATCCGTAGCGTGGCGGCCACCCGCACCGCCATCGGGGTGACCAGATCGGCCATGGCCCACATGCTGAGCTTCTGGTTGTCGCCTGTGTCCCCGGCCACATGTCCTCCCGGTCGCGATGTCGTGCTGGCTGTGCCCGTAGCGTAGGCGCCGGGTCCGGCCGCGGGGCTTGGCGAAATGGGAAGGGGTGGCCCGGAGCGGTGGTGGCGTCCGTCCTCGGTTCGGCCGTCGATCCCGCGGCGCAGGTGCGCTGGCTGTCCCGGCACATGGTCGCGATCCTGGTGACCTCGGCGGCGCTGTTCGCGCTACCCGCACTGCTGCACTGGGCGGGCACCGGGACGCTGATCCTCGGCGACTTCCTCGACGTGACCGTGTACCGCGCGGGTGGCTCGGCGTTGCTGCGCGGCGAGCCGTTGTACGCCGCCGATCTGCCGGTGGCCGCTGGTGCGTTTCCGTTCACCTACCCGCCGTTCGCGGCCGTGCTGTTCACACCGCTGACCCTGTTGCCCTCCTGGTTGTGCAGGGCGCTGGTGATTCCAGTCCACCTCGGGCTGCTCACGGCCGTGGTCCGAACGTGCCTGCGTCGGTCGGCCCGCCCGGCGGGCGCCGAGCTGAAGCGGGCCACGATGGCGTTGACGGCGCTGGTGTTCCTGCTGGAGCCGCTGGCCTGGACGATGTGGCTCGGTCAGATCAACCTGGTGCTGCTGGCGGTCGTGTTGTGGGATCTCACCGGCCGGAGCAGATGGGCCGGGGTCGGCGCCGGGATTGCCGCGGGTATCAAGCTGACCCCGGCGCTGTTCATCGGCTATCTGCTGGTGACGCGCCGTTCCGGGCGGCGGGCACGGCGCTGGCGACCGCGGCGGCCACGGTGGGCATCGGGTTCCTCGCCGCCCCTCGGGACTCGGCGCGGTACTGGGGCGGCACCTTCTCCGAGGCAGGGCGGTTCGCCGAGGTGGCAGGCCGGGGGAACCTGTCGCTGCACGGGATGCTGGCGCGGCTGCTGGGCACCGGGGATGCCCAACGGGTGACCTGGTGGTGCTGGCTGCCGCGGTCGCCCTCACCGGGCTGGTGCTGGCGGCGAGGTGGGCGCGGGAAGGGCACGGCCTGGCCGGGCTCACGCTGTGCGGGTTGACCGCGACGGCCGTGTCCCCGTTCTCCTGGAGCCACCACTGGGTCTGGCTCGGGCCGCTGGCGGTGCTGGCGGTGCTGCACGCGTCCAGGGCGCAGGCCGTGACGCTGGGCCTGCTGACCTTTGCCTGGCCGGTGCACATCCTGTTCGGCATGGACATTCACTTCCCGGTGCTGGGGATCAGCATGCTGCCGGGCTGGCACGGGCTGGAGGCGCTGTACGGAAACGCCTACCTGCTCGTGTTCGCCGGCACGCTGCTGGTGGCGCGGAAGGCCTTGCGGTAGCCCGAAGGCGAGGTGCGCATCGCGCGGGCGAAGTGGTGCCGGAAGGTGACCGCGTTGTCGAAGCCTGCCGCCCTCGCGATCTCCTCGACGGGGAGGTCGGTGGTTTCCAGCAGGCTGAGGCTGGCTTGGACGCGTTGCCGGATCAGCCAGCGAATCGGGGTGGTGCCGGTGCACCTGGCGAAGTGCCGTAGGTAGGTGCGGGCGGACATGGCTGCCTGCCGGGCCAGCGTCCGCACGGTGATCGGTTCGGTGAGGTGCTCCAGCGCCCAGGTCATGCTCCTGGCGATGCGGTCGTCCTCGGCCTCGGCGGGTACGGGGCTCTCGATGTACTGGGCCTGCCCGCCGTCCCGGTGCGGTGGGACCACCAGCCGCCTGGCGACGGCGTTGGCGATGGCGGCGCCGTGATCCGTGCGGACGATGTGCAGGCACAGGTCCAGGGCCGGCCGCGCATCCCGCGCTGGTCAGCACGTCCCGGTCGTCGATGTAGAGCGGCCCGGGATCCACCTGTACCCGCGGATACCGGCGGCGCAGCAGGTCGGCGTAGCGCCAGTGGGTGGTGGCCCTGCGACCGTCCAGCAGGCCCGCCGCGGCAAGGGCGAACGCGCCGGAGCAGATCGAGACGATCCGCGCGCCCCGTTGATGCGCCAGGCGCAGGCTGGCGACGAGTTCCGGGCTGGGAGTGGCCGCCACATCGGACACGCTCGGGATGACCACGGTCTGAGCCGCGGCCAGGGTGTCCAGCCCGTGTGGGGTGGACAGGGTGGCGCCGCCGCGCACGCTCACCGGGCCCGGCCGCTGCGCGCAGACGCTGAGCCGGTACCAGTCCACCCCCAGTTCGGGCCACACCAGGCCGAACACCTCGATCGCGATACCGGTCTCGAAGGAGGACATGCCCTCGTAGGCGAGCACGGACACGGTGCGATCGGCCATGGCGCGATCTTAACGAACAGCGGCGTTCACGACACTCGTGCAGGCCGGAGCCGGTGGCGAGGATGACGGTGTGCCTGTCACCGACCTGAGGAGACCCGTGATGACCGACTGGCAGCTGACCCGGACGTTCGCCTCGCCGCAGGGCGAGATCCGCTGGGACGCCTTCGGCGACGGCCCGCCGATCGTGCTGCTGCACGGCACGCCGAACTGGTCCTACATCTGGCGCAACGTGGTGGGTTACCTAGCGCCGCGGCATCGGGTGTACATGTTCGACTGGCCCGGTTTCGGCAGCTCGGCGCGGTTCGCGGGACAGAACATCTCCTGGGACGAGCAGGCCCGCAGGCTGCCGGAGCTGTTCCAGCACTGGGGGCTGACCGCGCCGACCGTGGTGGCCTTCGACTTCGCGCCGATCTTCGCGCTGCGTGCGCACTTCTTCCACGGCCTCGAGGTCGGCGCGTTCGTGTTCGCCGATGCCGCGGTGATCCCGCCGTTCGTCACCGACTTCTCCCGCCTCGCGCGGGAGAACCAGGGCACGATGCGGCAGCTTCCGGTGCATGTCGCCGAGGGCATGATCGCGGCGCACCTGGCGCAGACCACCTACCGGCCACTGGATGCGGACACCTTCGCCGGCTACCTCGCCCCGTGGCGCGGGGCCGAGGGCGTCGCCGCGTACTGGCGTGCCGTCGCCCGTTACGACGAGGACCTCGCGGCGCCGCTGGTCCCGCGGCTGGCGCGGCTGTCGGTGCCCGCGCGCCTGCTGTGGGGTGACCAGGACGCCTGGTTCCCGCCGGAGAAGGCTCGCGAGCTGGCCGCCGCCCTACCGGGCGCCGAGCTGCGGTTCCTGCCGGAGGCGGGGCATTTCTCGCCCGAGGACAACCCGCGTGCGTTCGCCGAGGAGCTGCTGGCCTTCGAGCGCGAGATCGGGCGCGGCGGCGACGCGACCACTGGCGGGATCCGATCCACAAGTACGTAGTCTTGGGTGATGCGGGACAGTGTGCGGACCACGGCGGAGAACTGTCCGGTCGAGGTCGCGCTGGAGGTGCTGGGCGGCAAGTGGAAGCTGGTGATCATCGAGCACCTGCGCGGCGGTACCCGCCGGTTCGGTGAGCTGCGCAGGCTGATGCCGCGGATCACCCAGCGGGTGCTCACCCGCCAGCTGCGCGAGCTGGAGGCCGACGGGCTGGTGCGCAGGACGGTGTACCCCGAGGTGCCGCCGAAGGTGGAGTACACGCTGACCGAGCTGGGCCGCAGCCTGGATCCGATCGTGGCGCGGCTGCGCCAGTGGGGCGAGCGGTACGCTGTGGGGCACCAGCCGCAGGATCCCGGCCTACCGCGGGCGGAGGGTTGCGACTATGTCGCAACCAGGACTGCTGCGGACGCGTCCTCCTGAGATGACGGGTCAGGAGCAGACCAGGTTCAGGCCGTCGGATGTGCTGCTTGCCGTGCTCGGGACGCTCGTCGCGGTTGTCGTCGGCTTTCTGGTGATCAGGCAGGTCCTCATCGCGATGGAGGAGTGCGAGATCGGGATCAACGCCTCCGCGAACTTCGGGCATCTGTTGTTTTTCAGGCTGCCGATCCTGCTGCTCGTGCTCGGTCCGGTGTTCGGGCTGGCGTTCCCGTTGATGGTAGCGCTTGCGCGCAGGCTGAGTGGGAACGCCGCGTTGCGTGCCCTGATCTACGTGCCGGTGCTGGCGGCACTCGTGCTCGGCTTGGGGTGGGCAGCGACTCTGGTCGTGATGGACGTGACCGTGTCTGACGACTACCCGGCCCTGAACTGTCCTGGCAACCGGCCACCTTGGTGGCCGTGGGGGCGGATCTAGGAACAGTTCACGGCGTGGCGCGGCTGCGCCAGTGGGGCGAGCGGTACAGCACCTGACCTTCCTGCCGACCGGCGGTGCCGACCTGCGAAAACGACCACCGCATGCGGAGCGGGTGACGGATATGGAACCCTGACGTCGTGGCCTCATCCACTTCATCCACTCCGGCCGAGGCCTACGCGGGCTCACGGCGCCGCGCGGCGTATCCGCAGCTGACGCGGTTCGCGGCCGAGGCATCCTTCGAGTTCGACCAGTTCCAGCGGCAGGGCTGCGAGGCCCTCGAGGACGGGCACGGCGTGCTGGTCTGCGCGCCAACCGGCGCGGGCAAGACCGTGGTCGGCGAGTTCGCCGTGCACCTCGCCCTTGCCGAGGGGCGCAAGTGCTTCTACACCACGCCGATCAAGGCGCTGTCCAACCAGAAGTACGCCGATCTCACCGAGCGTTACGGAACGGACGCGGTGGGCCTGCTCACCGGGGACACCTCGATCAACGGCAACGCGCAGATCGTCGTGATGACCACCGAGGTGCTGCGCAACATGCTCTACGCGGGCTCCTCCACCCTGACCGACCTGGGCTACGTGGTGATGGACGAGGTGCACTACCTCGCCGATCGCTTCCGCGGCGCGGTCTGGGAGGAGGTCATCCTGCACCTGCCCGAGTACGTGCGGGTGGTCGGGCTGTCCGCGACGGTCAGCAACGCTGAGGAGTTCGGTGAGTGGCTGATCACCGTCCGCGGGGACACCGCGGTGGTGGTGGACGAGCACCGGCCGGTGCCCCTGTGGCAGCACATGCTGGTCGGGAACAGGTTGTTCGACCTGTTCGCGGCCAAGCAGGGCGAGCACGGGGACCAGGAGAGCCGGATCAATCCGGCCCTGCTGCGGCGTACCGAGGAGGTCGGCAGGCTGCACGCCCCCGCGGGTATCCGCGGCCCGCGCGGGCGCAAGGGCCAGCCGCGCGGCCCCCGGTTCCGGCCGCCGTCCCGGGTGGAGGTGGTGGACCGGCTGGATCGGGCGGGTCTGCTGCCCGCGATCGTGTTCATCTTCTCCCGCGCGGGCTGTGACGCCGCCGTGGGCCAGTGCGTGCGCTCCGGCCTGTGGCTGAACAGCCCCGAGGAGGTGGAGGAGGTGCGCCGGATCGTCCGCGAGCGCACCGCGGACCTGCCCGAGGGCGACCTGGGCGTGCTGGGCTACTGGGAGTGGCGGGAGGCGCTGGAGCGCGGGATCGCCGGGCACCATGCCGGCCTGCTGCCCGCCTTCAAGGAGACCGTCGAGGAACTGTTCGTCCGTGGCCTGGTGAAGGTGGTGTTCGCCACCGAGACACTCGCACTCGGGATCAACATGCCCGCCCGCACCGTGGTGCTGGAACGGCTGGTCAAGTACAACGGGGAAGCCCATATGGACCTCACCCCGGGGGAGTACACCCAGCTCACCGGCCGGGCAGGCCGGCGCGGCATCGACGTCGAGGGACACGCGGTTGTGCTCTGGCAGCCGGGAGTGGATCCCAAGCAGGTCGCCGGGCTCGCCTCGACCAGGACCTACCCGCTGCGCTCCTCGTTCCGGCCCGGCTACAACATGGCTATCAACCTGGTCGGGCAACTCGGCGCGGCGCAGGCCCGTGAGCTGCTGGAACAGTCCTTCGCGCAGTTCCAGGCCGACCGGTCGGTGGTTGGCATCTCGCGCCGGATCGAGCGGAACAAGGAGGCGCTGGAGGGCTACGCCGAGGCGGTCACCGGGGACTTCCAGCAGATGCTCGAGTACGCCGAGCTGCGGAAGAAGATCTCCGACCGGGAGAAGGCGCTGGCCAAGCAGAACAGCGCCGCCCGCAGGGCGCAGACCAGCCGGTCGCTGGAGCAGCTGCGCCGGGGCGACGTGATCGCGGTGCCCGCGGGCAGGCGGGCCGGGCTGGCGGTAGTGATCGACCCCGGCCTCGACCCGCTGCACGAGCCCCGCCCCGTGGTCGTGACCGAGGATCGCTGGTCGGGACCGTTGTCGGTGTCCGACTTCCCTTCCCCGGTGGAGGCGCTGGGCCGGGTCCGGCTGCCCAAGCATGTGGAGCTGCGCTCGCCGAAGACCCGCAGGGACATCGCCTCGACCCTGCGCAACACCGGGATCACCAAGCCGGGACGGCAGCGGCGGCGCTCCGGGGCGAACGAGGACGAGGAGCTGGCCGACCTGCGGCGGGCGATGCGCGCCCATCCCTGCCACGGGCTCGCCGAGCGGGAGGCGAACCTGCGCTGGGTGGAGCGGTACCAGCGGCTCACCGCCGAGACCGAGCAGCTGGAACGCAAGGTCGCCGCCACGACCCACTCGCTGGCGCGGGCGTTCGACCGGATCCGCGCACTGCTCACCGAACGCGGGTACCTGGTCGAGGAGGAGCAGGAAGCCGAGACGCGGACCAGGGTGACCGAGCACGGCAAGCGGCTCGCCCGGCTGTACAGCGAATCCGACCTGCTGGCCGCCGAGTGCATCCGGCACGGGGTGTGGGACGGCCTCAAGCCACCGGAACTGGCCGCCGTGGTCTCCGCGCTGGTGTTCGAGGCGCGCCGGGATGCCGCGGGCGAGCCCAGGGTGCCCTCCGGAGCGGTGCCCGAGGCGTGGCAGGAGACCGTGCGGCTGTGGTCGGAGCTGGCCGACGACGAGCGCAGGCACCGGCTCGACCGGACGAGGGAGCCGGATGCCGGGTTCGCCTGGCCGGTGTACCGCTGGGCGCGGGGCGAGTCCCTGGAGAAGGTGCTCACCTCCGCCGAGGCGAACGGGCAGGAGCTCTCCGCCGGTGATTTCGTGCGCTGGTCCCGGCAGGTGATCGATCTGCTCGACCAGATCCGGGATGTGCTTGGCAAGCAGAACCCGGTTGGCGCCGCGGCCGCGGACGCGGTGCGTGCCCTGCGACGCGGTGTTGTCGCGGCAGGCGAAACGTGATGGCCTTTACGTGTGCGGAACGACCGTCTGTGGTTGGATCGCGCACGACCTGACATCGAAAGGCGGAGGCGACGAACGATGAGCACGCCGTACGGAGGAAACGACCCGCAGCAGTGGGGGCAACAACCCTACGGCTCGGGGGATCCTTCGGGGCCACCCTCCGGTGGCTTCCCCGGCCAGCCCCAGCCGGGATACGGCCAACCGGGCTATGGTCAACCAGGTCAACCAGGTCAGCCGCCTCCCGGTTACGGGCAGCAGCCCGGGTATGGCCAGCCTCCCGGCTATGGGCAGCAGCCGCCACCGGGATACCCGCAGCAGCAGCCGCCCGGGTACGGTCAGCCTCCCTACGGCCAGCAGCCTCCACCCGGGTACGGCCAGCCCGGTCAGTTCGACTACGGCCAGCAGCCCTATGGCCAGCCGCCGGGTGGCCAGCCCGGCAAGTCCAACAAGGGTCTGTGGTTCACCATCGGCGGGGTGGTCGTGGTGATCGCGCTGGCCGCGGTGGCCCTGTTCGTGTGGCCGGGGTGGGCGATGCCGGGCAAGACCTTCGACAACGCCGCCATGGAACGCGACATCCAGAACCTGATCAGCGACAACTACCCCGTCCAGGGCGCGGTGGAGAGCGTGTCCTGCCCGGCCGACCAGCCGGTTAAGGAGGGGCACACCTTCGAATGCGACATCACGATCGGCGGCCAGCAGCAGAAGGTCTCGATCACGGTGGTTGACGAGGCTGAAGGCAAGTACGAGGTCGCGATGCCGAAGTAAAACCGGTGGCCGCCGCGACCGGGCGGCAGCCACTATGGCCACTATGAGTGATCACACCGTCCAGGTGCTGCACGGCGAGGACGACCTGCGCGCCGCCTACGACCTGCTCCGGCACAGCCTGCATGCCCCGCCTTCCTCCACCGAGGACTGGCAACAGGTCCGGAACGCCTACCAGGAAGGCAACACACTCGGCGTCTTCGATGACACGCTCATCGGCACCGCCCGGTTCTTCGACTCCGAGCTGGTCCTTCCCGGTGGCGGCATGTTGCCGACGGCGGCGGTGACCGGGGTCGGGGTGCGGCCCAACCGCACCCGGCGCGGTGTGCTGACCGAGCTGATGCGCACCCAGCTCACCGATCTCGCCGAACGCGGGATTGCGGTGGCCGGGCTGATCGCCTCGGAGGGCCTGATCTACGGCCGGTTCGGCTACGGGATTGCCACCACGGGCCGCTCCTACACCGTCGATCGGCGGCGGGCGGTGTTCCGGCCGGAGATCCCGCACGAGGGCCAGGTCGACCTGTTCGACCTGGACACCGCGCTGGAGCGGCTGCCAGCGGTGTACCGGGAGCTGTCGCCGCGCTGGCCGGGGATGCTGACCCGGAACCAGTACTGGTGGCCCGCGGCCGGAGTGTTCATGCGGCGCACCGGGAATCCGGTGACCGCGGCCGTCCACTATGGACCTGGTGGTGCCGATGGGTTCGCTATCTACGAGGTGGCGCGGCCCGACCCCGCCCGCGGAGCCGTGCTCAAGCTGATGGACTTCCACTACGGCTCGTTCTCCGCCTTCGCCGGGCTCTGGCGCTACCTGCTCGGGGTGGACCTGGTCGGCGAGATCGAGGCGTCCGGGCGTCCCCAGGACGAGTACGCCGAGTTGCTGTTCACCGACCCGCGCGCGGTGCGGGTCAACGGTGCCTCCGATGCACTCTGGCTGCGCCTGGTGGACGTGCCGGGGGCGCTGCGCGCACGGGAGCGCGGCCAGGGGACGGTGGTGCTGGAGGTGGTGGATCCAGTGCTGGAGCACAACTCCGGGCGGTATCTCGTCTCGGCGGACGAGGTGACGGAGGTGACGGCACCCGCAGGGCTCCGGCTGCACGTGGACACCCTCGCGATGATCTACCTCGGTGGCTGGCGGCCGTCGGCGCTGGCCGAGGCCGGACGGATCGAGGTGGCCGACCCGGCGGCCGTGGCGGCGGCGGACAGCCTGTTCGCGACGCACCGGACGGCCTGGTGCGGTACCTTCTTCTAACCTGTTGACGATCAACCTGTCGGGGTGCGGGCGTGCGGTTGCGTGTAGTGCTGCTGCTGGCGGTCGCCGGCGTGCTGCTTGGCGCGGGCTGTGACCAGGGCAGCGGCCAGGACGAGGGACCGGGTACATCGGCGGCCAGTTCCGCCACCAGCACGACCCCACCCGGCGGCAGCCGGAGCACAGCCGCCACGACGACCACGCTGTCGCCGCTGCCGAAGGTGTTCGACCGGCTGGCCATGCAGGCCTCGGTGCGCAAGGTGCTCACCGAGAGCTACGGCCTGGCGGAGGTGACGAACGTGAACTGCCCGCCGGGCCAGCCGGTCCAGGTCGGCAGCACCTTCGACTGCGCGGTACGGGTGGCCGAGGAGGCCAGGACGGTCACCATCACCGTCACCAGCGAGGACGGCGAGTACGAGGTAAGCGCACCCGACTAGACCGGGTTGCAGAAGGCGCGCGGTCGCGGTGGCCCTACTACCCGGCCAGCGCGTCCAGCAGCCGTTGCACCGAACCGCCGAGGTTCCAGCGCTCGCCGAGTTCCAGCGCGCGCTCCGGGTCGGCGGGCGCGGCGGGCACCCGGTCCGGGCGGGAGAACTCCACCGGGGCGTCCGGAGCCACCTGCACCACGGTGGGCGCCACGGCGAGGTAGTCGGCGGCCTCGGCGAGCCGCAGCCGGGTCTTGGGCGGCACCCGCGGATCACCCTCGGCCGCGGCGCCGATCAGCGCCTCCAGCGAACCGAACTGGCTGATCAGCTTCGCCGCGGTCTTCTCGCCGATCCCGGCCACCCCGGGCAGGCCGTCCGAGGGGTCGCCGCGCAGGGCCGCCATATCGGCGTAGGCTGGGCCGGCGTTCTCCTCCGGCACCCCGTACTTGGCCGCGATCTCCGCCGGGCCGAGCGGTTCCGCTTTGTTCCAGCCCTTGCCGAGGTAGTACACGGTGACCGGGCTGGGCTCGGTCCGCACCAGCTGGAACAGGTCCCGGTCCCCGCTGATCACCTCGACCGGGTCGGCCGACTCCCGAGCCACCAGCGTGCCGATCACGTCGTCCGCCTCATACCCCGCCGCCTCGGCGGTGGCCAGCCCGACCGCTTCCAGCACCTCCAGGATGATCGGTACCTGCGGGCTCAGCGCGTCCGGGACGACCTCTACCGCACCGTCCTCGGCTTCCTCGGCGACCCGGTGCGCCTTGTAACTTGGCAGCAGGTTCACCCGGAACTGTGGCCGCCAGTCCGCGTCCAGGCAGGCGACCAGCCGCCCCGGTCGCCGGTCGGTGAGGATCCTGGCTACCGTGTCGGTGAACCCGCGCACGGCGTTGACCGGCGTGCCGTCCGGTGCGGTCAGCGATTCCGGCAGGGCGTGGAACGAACGGAAGTACATGCTCGCGGCGTCGAGCAGGGCCAGCGGTGCGGTCACCGGCACAGCCTGCCACACCTGCTACCCACAGCGGGCGAGCGACCCGGATCCGTTCCCACATCGGGGAAGTCGAGGTCGCTCGTCCGGCAGCAAGCCACGCACCCGTGGTGTGCCTGGGTTAGCTGCAACGTGCACTTTGCAAAGTTTCGCCGCTGTTCTAGCGTGTTTAGGTGGCTGGGAAAGAACGATTTCGTGCGAACCGAATCCGGTTGTGTTTCCGAATGTGTCAAGGCCATGAGCGTGAATCGTGAGGGCGGCCGCCGAACCGCACGGCCGCAGCCGAAGATCCATCGGGTCCCGGCGCATTCCACTCCTGGCGGTGCTCGCCGCCGCCGGTATCGCGGCGGTCGGCTCCGCGATGACCATGGTCGCGATCCCGTGGTACGTGCTGGACACCACCGGCAGCGGGTCGATGACCGGTGCCGTGGCCGCGGCCGAAACGGTGGGTCTGCTGCTGTCGTTCTCCGTGGCGGGCACCCTGGTCGACCGGCACGGGCCGCGGCGGATCAGCGTGCTGGCCGATCTGCTCACCGTGCCCGTGCTGCTTGCCGTGCCGCTGTTCGTGGCCACGATGGAACTCTCCCTGCTCGCGCTGGCGGCCATGGCATTCGGGATCGGGCTGGGCCGGGCACCCTCGCGCACCGCCAAACAGGTGCTGCTGCCGGAGGCGATCGCGCTCGCCGGGACCCGAGTGGAGCGGGCCACGGCCGCGCTGGAAAGCGTGCACCGGATCGGGGACCTGTTCGGCGCGCTGGCCGCGGGCGCCCTGATCACCGTGCTGGGCGCGGCGCCGGTACTACTGCTGGATGCCAGCACACTGTTCCTCGCGGCCGGCCTGGTCGCGCTGCTGGTGCCTGCGAGGTTCACCGAGCGGCCCGCGTGCGGGCAGGACCGGGGATACCTTGCCGACTTGCGGGAGGGCGCCCGGCAGCTGCGTGGTGACCACCTGCTGCTGTGGGTCTCCGGATTGTGCGCCGGGATCAACGCCCTGTTCGTCGGGCTGTACTCGGTGCTGGTCCCCGCCTACGGAGCCAGGGTGTGGCAGAACAGCGCGCTGGTCGGGGTGGTGATCGCCGCCGTGGGAGCGGGCGGCCTGCTCGGCGCGCTGCTCTACGGCTGGCTCGGCGGGCGGTTCGGTCGCCGAGCCATCTTCAGCTGGTGCTTCCTGTTGTGCGGGGCACCGACCTACGGCGTGCTCGCCGCCAACCCTCCTGCGGTGGTGATGGTGCTGCTGCTGACGCTGTGCAGCTTCGGAGTCGGACCGCTGAACCCGGTGCTGGCCGGGCTGATGTACGAGCGGGTCCCGGTGGCGCTGCGGGGCAGGGTGTTCGGCGCGCTCTACACCGGGGCGATAGCGGCCATGCCGCTTGGCGCGCTGCTGGCGGGCGCCCTGCTGGACTGGATCGGGCTGCGGCCCGCCGTGCTGGTGCTCGGCGGGATCTGTCTCGCGGTGGCCTGCTGCCCGCTGATGTTCCGGATCTGGCGGGAGATGGACGCGCCGCCGGAATCGACCGTGCTGGTGGCGCCGGGGTGAGCGGTCAGCGGAACTCGGTGCCGGTCGGCAGCGGCGGCAGCCGGTCCGGCCGCACCACCGGCGGTGGGCCCGATCCGGCTCGCGGGGTGGTCGTGGCCGGGATCCGCACGCTGGTGCGGCTCAGGTCCACCCGTACCGTGCCGGGCTCGGCCGGACTGACACTGAACCCGCGGTCGGTGCCCGCGATGATCAGCGCGAGGTGATGGCCTCGGGGCACCACATGGTCGGTCGCGGACAGCCGGAAGGTCATCCGGTAGTCGCGGCCGGGCTCCAGCGGGCCGGACTCGCGCAGCGTGGCGTGGTTGGCCAGGTCCGCCCAGCCGCGGGAGATCACCTCCAGGTCCACCGCGGTGGTCGTGGTCGCGGTGTTGCGATAGCACGGATCGTCCCCCGGCCGGGTCGCGCCCCAGCAGGATTCGGTACCCAGGGTGCGGATGCCCTCGCCGGGGCCGAGGTAGTCGCGGATGGTCGCGGGGCCGTAGTCGACCAGGACGGCGCTCAGGTGCGCGGTCGGGGTGGATGGGCTCGCGGTCACCGTGATCGAGGAACTGCCCGCGATATGCAGGTCGGAGCTCAGCGGACCCGAGTCGTACAGCACCCGCTCCGGCGCGGGTTCCCCTGGCCGCGCCGCCCAGTCCCGCGAGCCCTTGCCGGGGTCGTCGGTGAACGCCGCGGCCGAACCCGGCTCCGGCCGCTCGGTGCCCAGCGTGCCCAGCCCCGGTTGCGCCCCTGGCTGCGGCCACAGCGTGGTCTTCTCGGACACCGGCCAGCTGCGCTGCTGGACCCACTGGTCCGGGGCGCGTTCGATGCTGGCCATCGGCTCTCGTTCGATGCCGTTGTTGATGCCGAGCAGCCACCGGTCGAACCAGCGGTGCAGGGTGTGCACCCACTCGGCACGGCGGAAGTCGAAGGGGTCCACGTGCCCGGTCTGGGACAGCCACAGCTTGCGCGGTACCCGCAGCGCCTCCCACCACTGCCCGAGGTGCCGCATCTTCACGTTCAGGTCACCGAGGCCGTGTACGGCGAACACGCTGGCCCGTACCTTGCTCGCGTCCCGGACGTAGTCCCTTTCGGTCCACAGTGGAGTTACATCGCCGTTGGCCGGAGCGCCCTCGATCAGCTCCCGGTGCACCGCGGAGCAACGCTTGGCCGCCTCCGGGGACTCGATCCGGCGGCCGAGGTTCACCGGCTGCCGTGGGTAGGGGCCGTAGCCGAATGCCACCCCGTCCGAACGGAAGTAGTCGTACCAGGAGCTGATCGCGGCGATCGGCACGATCGTGCGCAGCCCGGGGACCCCGGTGGCGGCCACTCCGTTGGCCACGGTGCCGTCCCAGGACTTGCCGATCATGCCGACCGCGCCGCTG
This sequence comes from Amycolatopsis aidingensis, assembly GCF_018885265.1. Lineage (GTDB taxonomy): Bacteria > Actinomycetota > Actinomycetes > Mycobacteriales > Pseudonocardiaceae > Amycolatopsis > Amycolatopsis aidingensis. The sequence continues at coordinate 3,939,372 of NZ_CP076538.1, read as the reverse complement.
GACCAGTCGGCCCGCACCTGCTCGCCCCCGTCGCGGTAGCCGGCCGCGCGCCCGTTCAGCCAGTCGACCACGGCCTTGCCCGCGGCGACCTCCGCGCGGCCACCCACGTCGAGGCAGCCCTGGGAACGGTTGGTGCCCGCAAGGTCCACCAGCACCACCGCGTAACCACGGGGCACGAAGTAGTTGTCGTAGAACAGCGGGAAGCCCAGCGGGCGATCCTGCGCGTCGTAGGTCTTGAGCTCGCTCTCGTTGCCCCGCCCCAGGTTGCCGTAGTACGGGCTGGCTTCCATGATCACCGGAACCTCGATCCCGGCGCGCGCCGCTTCGGCGGGCCGGATCACGTCGGCGACCACCCGGTCGGTGCGGCCGTCCCGGTCGGCGTCCAGTCCGGTGTCCACCCAGACCCGCTCGCGGATGGCCTCGGCGTAGGAGTAGACCGGCTGGCTCACCCCGTCCCGGATCGCGAACGCGGGCGGGGCGGCGGTGGCGGGCACCGGGATCGTCAGTACGCCGAGGACCAGCACCAGTAACGCGGCGAGCCCGCGTGACGCAGACCAGTTCACCACTGCCTCCCAGAGTCTCGTCTCGACGGTAGGGAGCGCGGTGCCGGCCGCGGCAGGGCCGAACGTCGGGAGTCAGCCCCCGGCCGGGGTGATGGTGGGCTCGTGCCGCACCGGGAAGTTCACCGAGTTGGCGATGAAGCAGGCGCGGTGCGCGTCCTCGTGCAGCCGGGTGGCGGTCTCGACCATGTCGGCCGACTCTACCGTGATCTCGGGCCGGAGCACGACCTCGGTGAACTGGCCGCCCGCGCCGCTCTCGGTCATCGAGCCGAACGCCCGGTCCAGGTACTCGGTGACCACGACCCCCGAGGTGGAGCACAGGTGCAGGTACCACAGCATGTGGCACTGGGACAGCGAGGCGACCAGCAACTGCTCGGGGTTCCAGCGGGACGGGTCGCCGCGGAAGGCCGGGTCGGAACTGCCCGCGATCGGGCCTGGCCCGTCCGTGCTGACCTCGTGCTCGCGCCCGAAGTCGCGGTACCCGCTGGTGCCGGTGCCCCGGTTGCCGGTCCAGGTGACCACGGTCCGGTACTCGTGCCGCCGCTCCATACCTGCTCCCTACTGCTGTGAGTGTCCGTTCGCTGCGAATTCTGCAGGGAACGGACACTTACAGCAGCCGAGTTTCCGAGGCGGGCAGCGACCGGTCTGGTTCCGGTGGCGGCTACGCTCGGGTCATGTCGCGTCGTTCTTTGCACACCCCAGCCCCTGACGTTGCCAGCCTGCGCGCCCGGATCGAGCGCGCCAAGGCGGCCGCGGCGAAGGCGGACACCGATGCCCTGCTCATCGCGCCGGGCTCGGACCTGCGGTACCTGATCGGCCAGGCAGGTGGTTCCTTCGAACGGCTGACCACCCTGGTGGTCCCCGCCGGTGACGCCGCACCCGCGCTGGTGCTGCCCCGGCTGGAGGCGCCGGGATACGCCGATGTGCCCACCGACGAGCTCGGTGTGGAGATGCTGACCTGGGTGGACGGCGAGGACCCCTACCGGCTGGTCGGCGAGCGCCTCGGCGGGGCGGGCCGGATCGCGGTGAGTGATACCATGGTGGCCCTGCACGTACTCGCGCTGCGGGACACGCTCGGCGGCACCGATCAGACACTGGCCGGGCCGATCCTGCGTGAGCTGCGGATGCGCAAGGACGCCGCCGAGATCGCCGCGCTGCGCGCCGCGGGCGCCGCCATCGACCGGGTGCACGCCAGGATGGGGGAGTGGCTGCGGCCGGGACGCACCGAGGCCGAGGTCGGGGCGGATATCACCGCGGCCATCCTCGAGGAGGGGCACGTCCACGCGGACTTCGTCATCGTCGGTTCCGGGCCGAACGGGGCGAGCCCGCACCACGACGTCTCGGACCGGGTGATCGAGCGTGGTGACGTGGTCGTGGTGGACATCGGCGGGCCGATCCCGGAGGGGTACAACTCCGACTCCACCCGTACCTACGCCGTCGGCGCACCCCGGGACGCCGATGTGCCGGACACCTACGCGGTGCTGCAGGAGGCGCAGCGGGCTGCGGTGGCCGCGGTCCGGCCGGGCGCGAGCGCGCAGGAGATCGACGCCGCGGCCCGCACGCCCATCAGCGATGCCGGGTTCGGCGAGTACTTCATCCACCGCACCGGGCACGGTATCGGCCTCGACGTGCACGAGGAGCCCTACATCATGGGCGGCAACGATCTCAGGCTCGAGGAGGGCATGGCCTTCAGCGTGGAGCCCGGCATCTACCAGGACGGCCGGTGGGGCGCCAGGATCGAGGACATCGTCGTGGTCACCGCGGATGGCGTGGAGGCGCTGAACAACCGTCCGCACGATCTCGTCGTGCTCGACCAATGAGCACTGGTTCGCTCGAGCCGCTGGACCAGGCCATCGCGCGGGAGCTCGCCGCGGACGGCAGGCGCAGCTTCACCGATCTCGCCGAGCGGGTCGGGCTCTCGGTCTCGGCCGTGCACCAGCGGGTGCGCAGACTGGAGCAGCGCGGCGTGATCAAGGGCTACACGGCGCGACTGGACGGGGAGCAGATCGGCCTGCCGCTCACCGCGCTGATCTCGCTCACCCCGAACGATCCGGGAGCCCCGGACGACTACCCGCAACGGCTGGAGCACATCAGCGAGATCGAGTCCTGCTACTCGGTGGCGGGCGACGAGTCCTACATCCTGCTGGTGCGGGTGGCCTCCCCGCTGGCGCTGGAGGACCTGCTGCGCAGGATCCGCGAGTCGGCCAAGGTGTCTACCCGCACCACGGTGGTGCTGTCCACCCCGTTCGAGGGACGTTCACCCACCCTGTAAGGCAGGGTACGATCATTGGTATGGCAACACGCAAGGTAACCCTGTCGCTCGACACCAGTGCGCTGGAGTTCGCGGAGCGGGCCGCGAAGGCGGACGGGATCTCGGTGTCCTCCTGGCTGTCGAAGGCCGCTCGCAGGGAAGCCGTGCGTACCGGGTACACGCCTGTCTGCACCCGCCGCGGGGTGCCGGAGGGCACCGAGGGCACCGAGGTCGCCGCGGCGGACGAGGCCGAGGTCGCCGCGGCGGAAGCGGAGCTGCGTGCGCAGGGGTGAGATCTGGACCTACCACCCACCCACGGAGCAAGCCCGGCCGCGCACGGTGCTGGTGCTGTCCTCGGACGGCGTGAACGACTCGGAGCGGCCGTGGCTGCTGGGTACCGAGTTGCTGGAACAGGATCCGCAGGACATCCTCGGCGTACCGCTGGACGGGCGCTACTGGATATCCACCCTGGGTATCACTCGGTTGTACCGTCCGTGGCTGAACGAGCAGGTCGCGGAGATCGACCAAGACACGCAGGAACGGGTGGACGTTGCCCTGCGGGCCGCGCTGGATCTCTGAACCGGCGTCGGCTGGATAGAGTTCTCACGATGTCGCCGGAAGCTGTCCGTGGTGCTCAGACGAGGCGGTTCGGTTGTGGATCGCGCTCGGGTGGCCGGGGTATGGGCCGCGATCGCCGATCGCGCCCGGCAGGAGGCGGAGTCATGACGGCAGTCGACCGGCGGGCCAGGGAGGCGTTCATCGCGCTGGCGGATTCGCTCGTCGCCGGGTTCGAGATCATCGAGTTCCTCGAGGAACTCAGTGCCAGATGCGCCGAACTGCTCGACCTGTCGGCCTCCGGCCTGCTCCTTGTCGACCATCGGGGCGCGTTGAACCTGGTAGCCGCCTCCACCGAACAGGTTCGGCTGCTGGAACTGTTCGAGTTGCAGAACGAGGAAGGTCCCTGTCTGGAGGCCTACCGTAGTGGCCAGGTCGTAACCTGCTCCGATCTGGCCGTCGCCACCCAGCGGTGGCCGCGGTTCGCCACAGCGGCCACGGAGGCCGGGTTCGCCGGGGTGCACGCGCTGCCGATGCGGCTGCGGGCGGAGGTGATCGGCGCGGTCAGCCTGTTCAGCACCTCGCGCCGATCACTGGAGCCGGATGCGTTGGCGCTGGGCCAAGCGCTCACCGACGTGGCCACGGTGAGTGTGCTGCACCAGCGAGCGATGCGCAGCCCGGAGGTCGTCGTCGAGGAACTGCAGGCCGCGCTGAACAGCCGCATCCTGGTCAAGCAGGCCACCGGCGTGCTGGCCGAGCGGGCCGGTGTCACCGTGGGCCCGGCGTTGCGGTTGCTGCGCGGGCACGGTCGCGACACCGGGCAGGGACTCGGTGATCTCGCGCGGGCCGTGGTGCACGGCACCGCCGATGTCGCCGCGATCCTCTCGGCGCGGCCCGCCGAGTAGGCCGGCGCGGAACGATTTTCCACGACGCTCGTTTGTTATCCTTTTGTGGGACTTCCGACCCTGTTTCTCCCTGGTCGTGCCAGGTTCGCTGGAACGACCCTACGAATAGGGGGCAGCGATGCACGGGAAAGTGGAACGATCGAGTGGAATGCTCGATCGGAATACCTTCCGTGCCATTACCGCGCAAGTACGGCTGCACGAGAATCGAAATGCGGAATCGGCACGTGCATACCGGTCCCGGACGCGGCTGGATACGGTGCGGGCCGTGCTCGCGCGGGCCTGTGCCGGGGCAGGCCTGGCCGTATCCGGGGCTGAACTGGTCCGCCTGGTCGGCAACGCGGTTTTCCGCCTCCCGCACGATCGGGTGTACGTCAAGATCACCCTCACCCCGCGACTGGCGCACCGGGCTGGCAATGCGGTCATCGCCGCCCGGCTGCTGGCCGAACACGGCATCCCCGCGGTCCGGCCGGTCGGTGAGCTGCGCCAACCGGTGCTCGTGGGCGGGCACGCGGTGACCTTCTGGCATGAGGTGGCCGGTGGCGCCGAGCCGACCACCGCCGATCTGGGTCGGCTGCTGTCGCGGCTGCACCGGCTGCCGGTCGGCACCTGCGGCCTGCCTCGCTGGGACCCGCTGCCGGATCTGCGGCACCGGTTGCGGGACGCGGGGGACTGGCCCGCAGCCGACCTGGCCTTCCTCGCGGACCGATGCGCTGCCGTGGCGGCGGCGCTGCCGGGGCTGCGCTACGTGCTGCCCGCCGGGCTGGTGCACGGTGACGCGCGGCTGGGGAACCTGCTCGCCGGACCCGAGGGTGCCGTGCTGTGCGATTTCGACACCACCGGCATCGGCCCGGTCGAATGGGATCTGGTGCCTGCCGCCGTCGCCCAGTCCCGTTTCCAGGACGCCCGGCACCTGCACGACGACCTCGCCGCCGCCTACGGTTTCGATGTCACCCGCTGGGAGGGTTTCGAGGTGCTGCGCGAGCTGCGTGAGCTCAAACTGGTCACTTCCGCGCTGCCGATCGCGCACAGCGATCCCGAACTGGCGGCGCAGCTGCGCCACCGGTTGCGCACCTTCCGCGAAGGGGACACCACGGCCAGGTGGACGCGCTACCGGTGACGCGACTGGGCCGCGGCCCAGTCGTAACCGTAGATCCTCATCCGCTCACGACATGCGAGGGCTGGATGTGGATGATCACCCGCTGCACGCCCCGTCGCTGCTCGTAGGGGTAGGTGTCCTTGTCCAGGTACTTGCGTGCCAACAGGTCAAGGAACGCCTTCTCGGGATCCGGCTCGATCTCGACGACGTTGCCCCGTACTTCCAGGTAGCGGTAAGGGTCGTCGGGATCGAGGATCGAGATCGATACCCGTGGGTCCCGCCGGATGTTGTGGTATTTCTGCCGGTCGGTTCCGGTCGAGATGAGTAGCTGCCCGTCAGCAGCGTCGAACCACACCGGATGTGACTGGGGCGCCCCGTCCGGCCCGAGTGATGAGAAATGCGCGAAGCCCTTCTTGTCGAGCAGGTCGGTATGGCTGCCGGGGATCTCGGCGCTTCGTGTCTCCCTGCTAGCCGTGAGTTTGTTGATGCTGTCGATGTCGTCCGCCGCGTCGCGGATGATCTCCGCCATCGTTCTCTCCTTGCTGTCCCGAACAGGCTGAACGCCCCGCTTGTCAGGTTGTTGACATGCCCAGGGTGTGTCAAGATGCTGACATGAGTCAAGCGGAGACCGTGGGCGACCTGGAGCGCTCGGTGGGCTACGTCCTCAAACAGGCCCAGGCCACGCTGCACACCGCGATGGACGCAGTGCTGCGGCCGCTGGAGCTGACCGTGGCGCAGTACGCCTGCCTCGAACTGCTCGGCCAGTACCCTGGGCTGTCCAACTCCGAACTCGCCCGCGGCGCGTTCGTCACCCGTCAATCGATGAACCTCGTGCTCCGCGGGTTACAGGACCGAGGCCTGCTCACCCGACCCGAGCAGGCACCCCACGGCCGCGCGCTGCCCAGTCAGCTGACGAGCGCCGGGCAGGAGAAGCTGCACGCCGCCAGCGTGGCCGTGCGCTCCATCGAACGGCAGATGCTCTCTCCGCTGTCCACGGAGGAACAACATCGGCTTCGGGACGACCTTGCCGCCTGCGCTACCGCTATCGCCTCTGGTCCCCTGATGAGACTCATCGGCCGCCGCGCGGGCGGCCATGATCCTTCCGACATGGCGTTCCGACCAGTCCGCGATCGCCTTGATCGGGGTGCGCAGGGAGCGGCCCAGTTCGGTGAGTTCGTAGGTCACTTTCGGGGGAACTTCCGCATGCACGGTCCTGGTCAGCAGGCCGTCGCGCTCCATGGCACGCAATGTCTGGGTGAGCACCTTCGGCGCGACACCGCCGATTCCGGCGCGCAACCGGGTGAACCGCATCGGGCCGTCGGCGAGCAGGGTGACCACGAGCACGGTCCACTTGTCCCCGATGCGGTCCAGCACGACGCGGGTGGGGCAGTTCGGGTCGGTCAGATCGCCTCGTGGCTCGGTAACCATGAGGTACCTATAGCACGTTGAAGTACTCGGTAACCAGTGGTTACCTTCCGGATGGATAGTCCGGCGGAAAGGAAGTCGAAGTCGATGTCCACTGTGTCTCATGGATCGTCCGTGCCCGCCGTCATCGCGGTTACCGGCGCCAGCGGCGGGATCGGTGGCCGGGTGGCTGCCCGGCTCGCCGAGGCCGGGTTACCGTCGCGGCTGCTCGGCCGTGATCCCGAGCGGCTGCCCCGGCTACCGGGCGCGACGGCGGCACCACCGGCGCCCTACGGTGACGGCGCCGCCATGCGCCGGGCGCTGGATGGGACGGGCACGTTGTTCCTGGTGTCCGCGCACGAGAGCGCGGACCGGGTGACCGAGCATCGCACCGCGGTGGACGCCGCCGTGGCGGCCGGGGTCGAGCGGATCGTGTACGTGTCCTTTCTCGGCGCGGCGCCGGACGCGACCTTCACCTTCGCCAGGGACCACTGGCACACCGAGCAGCACATCCGCGGCACCGGCCTGCGCTACACCTTCCTGCGGGACAGCTTCTACCTCGCCGCGCTGGCCGGGATGGCCGGCGCGGACGGGGTGATCCGCGGGCCGGCCGGGCAGGGCCGGGTCTCCGCGGTGGCGCACGACGACATCGCCGACGTGGCCGTTGCGGTGTTGCGCGGCGGTACGGAGCATGACGGCAGGACCTACGAGGTCACCGGCCCGGAGGCGCTGAGCATGACCGAGGCCGCGGAGGCGCTGAGCCGGGCGAGCGGCCGCACGGTCAGTTACGTGCCGGAGACCAGGGAGGAGGCCTACGCCTCGCGGGCGAGCTACGGGGTGGCCGACTGGGAGATGGCGGGCTGGGTCAGCTCCTACGAGGCGATCGCGACGGGGGAGGTGAGCACCGTCAGCGGCACGGTGCCGGACCTGACCGGTCACCCGGCCCAGTCCTTCGCCGAGTTCCTGCGGCGCAACCCGGACAGCTACCGCCACCTGCTTCCTGCGGACTGACCGGCAGGACTCGGTGGTCACCGGCGTGCCGCGTACCTGGTCTCGAGCTCGCGGGTGCGCTCGGCCGGCCACGGGCAGCGGATCTCCCCGAACAGGGCGGCGAAGAACAGTTCGAGATGGGTCTGCCAGGCGGCCAGCACGGTGGCCAGCGATCCCGCCAGGTGCGCGGGCACCGTCTGGGTCAGCACCAGCCGGGTGCCCAGCTGCGGGTCGGTGTGGATCTCGAACCGGACCCGGCCCGCCGGCGCTCCCTCGTGCAGCCACTCGTACTCCAGCAGGTGCGGCGCCGCGACCTCGGTGAGCCGCCCCTCTTCCTGGTAGCCGTGGGTCGCCTGCAGCGGCGGATCCGCGCCCGGCGCGGGTTCCGGGGCGCCTTCCTCGGCCGCCGCGGTCAGCTGGGACCACACCTGCTCGGCCGGGCGCCACACCAGATCCCGCTCGAACCGCAGCAGGTAACCGTCCGCGGTCTCGTGCACCTCACCCTCGCCCAGCCCGAACCGTTCCACGTAGGACTCGATGCTCGCCAGCATGCTCGCGGCGTCGCCCGCGGCCGGCTGCCCGGTCCCGTCCAGCGCGGCGACCAGCGCGGCCAGGCAGGTGTCCCAGCCCGCGGCGTTGCGAGCCGCGGCCAGCCAGCCGCCGTTGTCCGGGCTGACCGTGTGCGTGAAGACCAGCAGGCAGCCCGTGCCGTCCGGGGTCAGCTCGAAGCGCAACACGTCGCCGTTCCACTCGAAGGCGAACAGCTTCGGCGGGTCGAACTCGAGGACCTGCCCGGTGAGCGCCTCGCCCTCCTCGGTGCCCTCGCCGGGGAAGACGAACCGCATCGGCGCACCGGGCCGCGGCTCGGTCTCCACCCTGGCGGGGAACCAGTGCGCCAGCTCGGCCGGGTCGGAGAGAGCGGTGAACACCTTCTCCGGCGGGTGCGCGATCCGCCGCTCGAAACGCAGCACGGACTTGCCGTCCACGGTGTCCATGGTCGCCCAGTTCGGTCCCACGAGATTCTCCCATCCATCAATACCGCGACGGCAATATAACCGGTTAGGCATACTGGCCGTCAACCCGGCCGGCCGCACGTCCTCCGGCTCAGCGGTTGGGGTCCGGCACCGTGGCGGCGTGCAGGTTGCCGTCCTCGCCGATCCGGCAGGCCGCGGTCCGCGTATCGGTACCGAGGAACTCGGTCAGGCACCGGGCGAACTGCGCGTGCCCGGCCGCGTTGGGGTGGAAGGACTCCTGGATCGCGTGGGTGACCCGGTCCAGCTTGGTCAGATCGTCCCACTGCACGGTCAGCCTGCTGAACCACTCGGTGCTCGGGTCGGCGCCGCCGCTGCACGCCTCATGCCCGGTTCCGGCCTGGGAAAGATCCAGGAACCGGGTGCCGGCCTGCCGCGCGGCCTCGCGCAGCCCCTCGTTCAGCTTCCCGACGCCCGGGCCGCTGATCCACTCCAGGTCGGTCTTCTTGAACGGGCAGCCGTTCAGCGACCGCAGATCCTCGGGGATGTCCGGGCCGACCGGTGCCGCGTAGGACTGCAGCACCAGGTCGTAGTCGGTCCTGCGGTAGCCCGCCGTGTGCAGCACCTTCTTGATGTCCCGCAGGGCGCCGACGACCTTGGGCACCATCGCGTCGATCCGTTGCTGCCAGTCGCCCTTGATCTGCTCGCTGCACGGCGCCGCGTTGTCGCGGAACCAGGCGTGGAAGCACTCCGAAACCAGGCGGGAGAAATGCGGATCGTCGTTGGCTCCCAGCGCGACCGCCACCGCGACCACCCGGTGATTCTTGATCAGTGTGGCCAGTTGCCTGGCCTGCGAGGGCTCGGTCCACTGCGTCACGTCGCCGAGCGCGACCTGCGCCGAGGGGGCACCTGAGCAGGCGAGGTTGACGGTGGCGGTGACTCCGGGCAGGTCTGTCTGGTGCACCATCGCGTTCCGCGAGCGGTGGCACCAGTTTCCGTCCTGCCCGTTGGTGGCGGGCAGGTAGTCGCCCGCACCCTCCCCGGAGAGAGTGCTGTCGCCCATGCTGACGATGGTCAGCGGTCCGGATCCCGGCGGTCCGGGGCGGTCCACCGGCCCCGGTTCCTTGCCCGCGAACACGAACACCGCCACCAGGGTCGCCACCGCGAGCAACGCGAGACCGCCGAACCACCACCGATACCGTCGCATCATCGGGACCGAGTCTACGAACCTCCGGCCGCGGCCCGATCACATATCGGCGAGCAATCCGTCCAGCAGGCGCACCCTGCGGTCGGCGATGCCATGCACCTGTTCGTCGTGGGTGGCCACGATCACCGCGCAGCCCTCGTCGGCGCAGCCGCGCAGGCTGCGCAGCACGGCGGGCACACTGCCGGAGTCCAGATGCGCGGTCGGCTCGTCGATCAGCAGCACCCGTGGCCTGCCGCTGATCGCCCTGGCCAGCGCGACCCGTTGCTGCTGTCCGAAGGAGACCTCGGCGGGGTGCCGGTCGGCGAGCGCACCCACCCCGAGTTCCGCCAGTAGTGCTGACACCCTGGCGGCGATCGCGGCCGGGTCCCGCTCGCCGTCCGGGCGCAGCCGCAGCGGCAGCGCGACGTTCTCGGCCACGGTCAGTTCCCCGGCCAGCCCGAGCGCCTGCGGGAGTACCGCGCAGGTGTGCCAGGACGGGGCACCTGCAATCGGCACGCCGTCCAGCGAGACGGTGCCCGCGTCCGGGGCGTCGAACCCGCCCAGCAGGGCCAGCAGCGCGCTCTTGCCGGAGCCCGAGCGGCCGGTCACGGTCACCAGTTCACCACCGGTGACCCGCAGTTCCAGGCCGCGCAGGATCTCCACCTCGCCGCCGGGCTGGGCGAACCGGCGGCGCAGGCCGACGGCATGCAGCGCCGGACGCCCTGGGTCGGAACGCTCGGTCCGGTCAGGCACGATCCTCCACCCCCTGCAGCTTCCCGCCGCGCAGCCGGGCGACCCGGTCACCGAGCCGGATCAGCCGGTCGTCGTGGGCGGCCACCACCACGGCATGCTCGCGTTCGGCCAGCAGCCGCAGGGTCTCCAGCACCAGGTCGGCCGAGCCGTCGTCCAGCTGCGAGGTCGGTTCGTCGGCGAGGATCACCGAGGAACCCCTGGCCAGGGCGCAGCCGAAGGCGAGTCGTTGCTGCTGCCCGCCGGACAGTGCGGTGATCCGCCAGTCCGCGGTGCCAGCCAGCCCCAGCTGCGCCAGGATCCGCGCCGGATCGCACCGGGTGCGCACGGATTGGGCGGCCGCCCGCAGGTTGTTCGCTACGGTGAGGTGGTCCAGCAGGTTGTCGAGCGGGTTCTGGAACACCTGGCTGAGCCGGTCCCGCCGGAGCGCCCTTCGTGCCCGGTGCCCGAGCTGTCCGGTGTCGGTGCCGCCGAAGGTCACCGTGCCCCGCGCCGGACGTTCGAACAGGCCCAGCACCCGTAGCAGCGTGGACTTGCCGGAGCCCGAGGGGCCGGCCAGCACAGTGATCCCGCGGTCCGGCACGTCCAGGGTGACCGCGTCCAGCGCGGTGACCGTCCCGGTCGGTGGGCGGTAGTCCACGCCGAGGTCGCGCAGCGCGAATACCGTGCGCTCCGTCGCCGCCGGTTCTTCGTTATGCACGCAGCAGCTCCGCGGTCCTGGCGGTGCGCACCGAGCGCACCGCGATCCAGCCTGCCAGCGCCACCACCAGCGCGCCGATGACGAGGACGGTCAGCACGAACGGGGAGAGGTCCGGCAGTTCGGAACGGGGCGCCAGCCAGCGCGCCGGGTCGAACCGGGGTACGGCGAACCCGGCCACGATGATCCCGCAGGTGACGCCGGTGGCGATGGCCAGCCCGGCCAGCGCGCCGTGCTCCAGCAGGTGGCTGCCGAAGAGTGCCCGTGGCCGCAGCCCCATGCGCAGTAGCAGCGCACCGGCCAGCGCGTTCTGCCGCCTGCGCACCTCCACCGCGACCAGCAGCCCGAGCACGGCCACCACCCCGAGTACCACGCCCAGCACGCTGACGTAGGAGAACGCCCACTCCACCACGTAGAACGGCAGCGCGTCGAGCGCTGTGGTTCGGTCCAGCGGGTTGTGCAGGGTGAGGCCCGCCGCGCCGAGCGCTGCCGACACCTCGCGCACCGGGGCCGCCGACACCACCCGCCAGTCCGGGATCAGCTCCAGCTGCTCCGCCGACAGCGCCGCGCGCGAGATGACGTAGCCGTGTTCGCCGCCGATGAGCGGGAAGGCTGGGAGGTCGGCGACGGGGTGCGCGTCGGGCAGGCCCGGCAGGGCCACCGACTGGGCCGCGGTGTGCCCGACCCGGATCGCGGGGATGCCCTGCGGTCCCGGGGCGCCGAGCCGGTCCAGCAGTCGGGGTACCCGTCCGCCGGGCACCGCCTCGGTGGCTGCCCCGCGGGTGAAGGTGGCGGGGTCCACCACCAGCACGATGTTGCCGGCGCCGGTGAGCCTGCCGACCACGGTGCTCTGGTCCCGCAGTTGCGCGGGCAGCGGGACCTCGCCGAGGCCGACCGAGCTGCCGATCCCCAGCTGGGAGGTTCCGCCGACCAGCATGGCGGTCTTGGTGTCCAGTGCCTGCCGCTGGCCGCCCGCGATGCCGGTGCCCGCCGCGAGGGTGCCGATGGCGAGCACGCCGATCACCAGCACGCCGGTGACCGGGGCCTTGGCTCCGGCGAGCCTGCGGATGGCCAGTTGCAGCGCGGGGCGCGACCACAGCCGGGTGCGGCGGGAGGCATGCAGCAGCAGCCAGACCAGCCGCGCAGCGAGCAGGCCGACAGTGAGTACTACGAACACCGGGTAGGTGAGGGCGAGCGGATCGACCTGAGGCAGGGGATCGGACAGGGTGCCGAACCCGCCGTGGTCGCGCAGCCGCAGCCAGCCCAGCAGCGCCAGTGCGGCGGTCAGCAGTTCCCAGGGCACCAGCATGGCGATCCTGGCGAACCGGCGCCGCGAGCCCAGCCTGCCGAGCTGGAACTCGCGATGCGCGCGCAGGGCGACCAATACGGCCAGCAGGGCCAGCGCGAGGACCAGCACGCCTGCCGCCACCAGCGCGCCCCGCCACAGGTCCGCGGCGAGGATCTCACCCGGCGGCCCGTAGACCGGGAGCAGCAGCCGGGCCAGCGCCATCCCGGTCAGCCCGCCCGCGAGCAGGGGCAGGCCGAGTTCGGCCACCGCGAGGCCACCGAGTGCTCCCGGGCTGGAGCCCCGGGAGGCGAGCAGCCGCAGTTGGCCGTGCCGTCGCTGATACCACTGCAACCCGACGGTGCCGATGCCGCCGCAGCCGACCAGCACACTCAGCCCGGCCAGCGGCAGAATGGAGAAGGCCACGTTGCCCTGCGCCTCCTGCGCGATCCGCACGGACTGGTCGAACGGCAGCTCGCCGGCCAGCTCCGGTAGCCCCTGTGCGCGCACTTGTGCGCTGACCGCCGCGATCAGCTCGCGGGACCGGTCCAGCCGCGCGGTGGCCTCGGCGGGAGTGGCCGGGGCCGGATCGTCGAAGGTGAGCGACAAGCGCTCGATCCGGGGCGGGGCAAGGTCGGGATGGGACCGCAGCGCCTCGGCGAAGGTCTCCCGGTCGGTGGCGAAGAAGACGAACCCGCTGGGAATGTGGTCGGCGATCCGGTTGTGCACCGCCAGATGCTGCTGCGAGCACCACCAGCGCGGCGCGGGCCGCTCGAGGTCGGTGTAGATGCCGGTGACCGCGGGCAGGGTCGCTCCGTTGCCGCGGATGCCGAGGCCGAAGTCGCGAGCCGAGGCCAGCCGGGCGCCCATCCACAGTCCCGGCGAGCGATCACCGCGCACCAGCTCGAGGTGGTCCAGTCCCTGCTCGGCGTAGCTGATCCGGGTGCGGAAGGACTCGCCCCGCAGCGAGGTGTCGGCGAGCCTGCTGTGCATGGACACCCGTGGCGTGCTGAAGCCGTGTTCCGCGGCCTGGCGGCGCACGATGTCGATCATCGCGTCGGCGGTGTCCAGTGAGACCGGCAGGGTGGTGAACATCGGGCCGTAGAGGTCCGGGCAGACCGTGTCGGACTGGTAGCCGGTCGCCGCGCCGCCCGCGGCCGCGGTGTGCAGCACGGCGGCCATGGCGAGGAAGCAGGACAGCAGCGCGGTGGCCGCGATGGTGATCATGGTGAGCGGGCTGGACAGCGCGGCCCGGGGAGCCTTCCGCCACGGCAACCCCAGACCCCTCCGAGAACGCATGTGCGGACGCTACCGAATCCACACCCGATACGGTGACGATTCGCACGCGTTGCCGTCGTATCAGCATTGACTGTACTGTTGGGGTCATGCTGACCTGCGAGGCGCGGGAGGCCGCGCTGGCCCGGCTGGGGCGGGCGCTGGCGGACCCGACCCGGTGCCGGATCCTGGTGGCGTTGCTGGACGGCGTGGCCTACCCCGGCCGCCTCGCCGACCATCTCGGGCTGACCCGCTCCAACGTGTCGAATCACCTGTCCTGCCTGCGCGGGTGCGGGCTGGTGGTGGCGACCTACGAGGGGCGGCAGGTGCGCTACGAGCTTGCCGATCCGCACCTGGCCCGTGCACTGGGGGAACTGGTGCAGGTGGTGCTCGCGGTCGAGCCCAGCGAGGAGTGCGCCGAGGAGCAGCCGGCCGGGGTCGCGGTCACCACCGGCGCGGCCGCCGACCGGGTCTGAGCACCACGACCGTCAGCCCGCAGCCGGCAGGGTGCCGATCGCCTGGTCGACGCAGGACGCCCAGGAGGTAGCGCCGAGCAGGTGTGCGCTGCGGTGGCCGACGCGGGCGCTGGAGACGATCAGATCGGGTTCGAGCGCTGAGAGCGACTCGAGGCTCGCCCTCAGCGCATCGAGGTCGCTGACCTCGGGGATGAATCCCGCGGTCCAGACTCCCTCCGCGTCGCGGAAGACCGTGTCACCCGTGAACAGGTAGGTCAGTCCATCGGCCCCGGTGACCAGAAAGCATGTGCTGCCCGGCGAATGTCCAGGGGTCGGGATCACCTCGACCCCGTTGCCGTCGACGTGGCGCTCGGTGAACAGCACGTCGGGCTCGGCGAACTCGCGGACGTCGTCCCGCTCCGCCGCGGAGGCGTGCAGCCGGGCGCCGAACCGTTCGCGGATCCGCGCCAAGGCCGGCCCCGCTTCGTCGCGGTGACTGAGGTACTGGTGGGCCGCACCTCCGAGCTCGTCGATCGCGTCGAAGTCGTCGCTTCTACCGGGGGAGTAGAAGAGGATGTTGCCGCCGGACGGCGCGGTCCAGAGATAGGCGTGTGTGCTGAGCCCGGGGAACGGTGCGAAGGTCTGTGTCTGCCACAGGTCGGTTCGGATCGGCGTCAGTGTGGATGTCCCTGGTGGGTTCGTGGAGTCGGTCATACCCCGACGCTAGAACCTCAACCAAAGTAAAGGTCAATCGCTGGTGGTGCCCTGCAGGTCGAGGATCTCCTGCGGGTTCCAATAGTCCCGCCAACACAGGATCCGCCCGCCTGTGGCGCGCAGCACCCAGAGGTAACGCACCGTGAACTCGTGGCCGGAGGTGGTGACCACCCCGTCCGCGTCGTACTCGGCGACGATGACCTCGGGGTCGGCTGTGTCGTGCACCGCGACCGGGCGGAACTCGTGGAAGTGCAGGGGAACCCTGGACAGCGAGCCGAAGTACTCCCGGACCCGTTCCCTTCCCTCGATTCGGCGCGGTACGCCAGGCGGGGCATAGGGTAGTTCGTGCACGCCGTCCTCGGCGTACAGGTCGGCGAGGCGGTCGAGTTCCTTGTTTCGCAGCAACGGCAGCATGCGGTCGAGCAACTGACGTGGTCCGGCCTTCCCTGTCATGGGGCCCCCAGACTGATAGTGTCGATAAATAATAGTGGTATACCACCATAAATAGTGGACGGTATCGTTGTCCAGTGACCGACGTGACCGATTCCGGGGACGATCTCGCCAACGAGGTGGTCCAGCTGCTCGTGGCGATGAGTGGGCGGTTGAGCAGGCATTTCGCCGCCTGCGCCGCCGAGTTCGGGCTGTCGGCGGGGGAGGGCAAGGTGCTGCTCGCTCTGGAGCCCGGCGAGCCACGGCCGATGCGCGTGATCGCCAGGAAACTCGGCTACGACGCTTCCAACCTGACCGCGGTAGTGGACAGGCTCGAGGATCGCGGTGTGCTACGCCGTTGTCCCGATCCGGCCGACCGCAGGGTGAAGGCGCTCGTCGCGACCGATAGCGGGCTCCTACTCACCCGGCGGCTGGCCGAGCGGTTGCGCGCGGGTCAGGGCCCGGTGCACGCGCTGACCGTGCCGCAGCTGCGGCAGCTGCGCGGGCTGCTGCGCCGGGCGATGGCCGGGGAAACGTAGCTCGCCGCGGCCGGGCTCATCCGGCGTACCGCAGCACCGGCAGCATGTCGCCCGCGGCCGGTGCCTCCGGCTCGGCTTGCACGCACTCGCGCAGCCGGGTGCGCAGTGCCTCGGCGTCGATCCCGGCGCCGATCAGCACCAGCCGGGTGGTGCGCTCCTCGCGCCGCGACCAGCTCGAGGAGTGGAACCGCAGGAAGTTGCCCACCGTGTGCAACTCGAACTTGTCCTGGTGGCCGGGGATACCGAAGTACACCACCCCTTTCATCCGGTAGAGGCCGCCGGGCCGGTCGTCAAGGAAACGCATCAGCCTGCGCGGGTGCAGCGGTTCCGCCGAGGTGAACTCGATGCTCTCGTAACCAGCGTGCAGGTGGTGCTCGTGGCCACAGTCCTCGTGCTCATCCAGGAGCAGATCGGTCAGGGACAGCTGCCGTGGGACATCGGTCCGGTGCGGGCGGTGTGGCCGGTCGAACAGCAGTTCCGGGTCGACCCGGCCATGCACGGTGGGCAGCAGCGGGGTGCCGCCCACGATGCTCTCCAGGATCGCCAGCAGGTCGGCTCGCGTGTGCTCGTCCACGCGGTCGGTTTTGTTCAGCACCACCAGGTCGGCCAGGGCCAGGTGCTGGTCCAGTTCCGGGTGCAGCTCGCGGGTACGGATGAACTCGGCCGCGTCCACCACCTCGAGCAGGCCGCCGTACTCGATCCGCTCGCACTCGCTGGCCAGCACCATGCGGATGAGATCGCGGGGCTCGGCCAGCCCGCTCGCCTCGATCACGATGACGTCGATCCCGGCTGCCGGGTCGGCGAGCTTGCCCAGCATGGCGTCCAGCCCGCTGGCGTCGACCGCGCAGCACAGGCAGCCGTTGCCGAGCGAGACCATGGAGTCCACCTGCCCGGCCACCGTCATGGCGTCGATGTTGATGCTGCCGAAGTCGTTGACGACCACGCCGATCCGGGCGCCCGCGCTGTTGCGCAGCAGGTGGTTGAGCATGGTGGTCTTGCCCGACCCGAGAAAGCCCGCGACGATCACAACCGGGATCCGCGCCTGTGCCACAGCGGCGAGGTTATCGGTACCCTCCTCGCGCCGGGACGGGGGTGTAGCGGCGCACCCCGGTCAGCAGCGGTCCAGCATCCCGGCGAGGGCGTCGCGCTCCGCGGTGGTGACGGTGAGCCGGTAGTGGTGCTTCACCACGATCCAGTCAGCGGCGTAGCCGCACCACCGTGACTCCAGCGGCGGCTTCCATTCGTCCGGAGCCTGGTCGGACTTCGACTGGTTGACGTTGTCGGTGACGGCCTTCAGCTGGGGGCGCTCCAGGTCGTTGGCGAACTGCTCCCTGCGCTCGTCGGTCCACGACCGGGCACCGCTGACCCAGCCCTGCGCCAGCGGAACCATATGGTCGATGTCCACATCGGACGGATCGGTCCAGGTGGCGCCGTCATAGGGGCTGGTCCAGCTGCCGGAGGTCGGGGAGCAGTCCGCCCCGGCCCGCACGTCCTCGCCGTCGCGCCGCAGCACGGTCTCCCGGGTGTTGCAGTTGCCCGAGACCGGGCTCCAGTGCGGGAACCGGTCGCGGTCGTAGCCGCTGATCGGGCCGCGGGGCGCGACGACCAGTTCCGCCAGCCGTTCCCGCGCCTGCGCGGGCTCCGCATCGGGGGTCGGTCCGGGCCGCGGGTCGTCGCCGACGGCGGTGACCGCGTCGCAGGAACTCAGCAGGCAGGCCAGGCACCCGGCCACGGCGATCCAGCGCAAGACTCGCACCGGCTACACACCCCCAGCCCCGCGAGCGGTCGGCGAACACCACTCTGCGCACCCATGCTAGCGGGCCGGCCGCGGGACTCAGAGCGCGAAATCGCCCAGCAGCCCGGCAATCATCAGATTGGCGTAGTGGTGCCCCACCTGCTCGCCGGTGAGCGGCCCGTCCTTGCGGTACCAGAGCCCGAGCCGGTGTACGGCCCCGAAGGTGTGGCTCACCACCAGGTCCGCCGGTACGTCGGCGCGGAAGGTCCCGGCCCGCTGGCCCTGCTCGACCAGCGCGCGGACCTGTTCGTGGTAGTGCCTGCGCTCCGCGCGGACCTTGGCGAGCTTGGCCGGTTCGAGCAGGTGCATCGACTGGAAGAAGACCACCGCCTCGTCGAGGTGGCTGACGCTGGTGGCCACCACGTCCACCACGATCGCGTGCAGGCGGTGCGGCAGCGGCAGGTCCGAGGCGGCGATGGTCTCCATCCGCCTGGTCTGCATCCGCAGCATCGTCGTGTAGATCTCGTGGAGCAGGTCGTCCTTGGATCCGAAGTAGTGGTACAGCCCGCCCTTGGTGACGCCCGCGGTGTCCACGATCTCGCGGACACTGGTGTTCTCGAAGCCCTTCTGCGCGAAGAGCGTGGTCGCCGCGCGCAGCACGCGGCCACGCACCGAGCCGTCAGTGTGGTCCGCTGCGGCAGGCGTGCCGGTCATGGCCGCGTTCCCTTTCGCGCAGGCTCCGGTTCTCCCCGGATCCGGCTCACTCTAGCCTGCGGCGGTAGGTGACCCCGGGGACGGGCGGGGCGGCGTTCGCCCGTCCCCGGCGTCTCATTCCCCGAGCAGGGCGATCTGCTCCGGGGTCTTGCGTTCGGTCCGCGCCGGGGTAACCGGTCCCTCGCCCCGGTCGGTCACCACCGGCTGCTGCACGATGGTGGTGGAGGTGTCCGGGTTGACCTCGAACACGTACGCCCCGGTGTAGCCCGAGTGCGACTCAGCGGAGAAGGCGAACGGGGTCAGTCCCGGCCCCTCCAGCTCGCCGGACTCCATCGCCGCCACGAGCTGCTCGCGGGTGAGGTCGCGGCCGGCGGCCTTCAGCGCCTGGGCGAAGGTGTAGGCCTGCACCATGCCGTAGACCACGGTGTTGGTGAGCGGTTCCTCCGGGATGTACTCCTGGTGGACCTGCTGGAGCAGTTGCACCCACGGGTCGTCGGTGAGGCCGACGTCCGGCAGGTAGCCGGTGCCGAGCATGCCCTCCAGCAGCCGCGGCGCGGACACCTCGGACCCGCCCTGCTTGCCGAACTCCTCCAGCAGCCCGGTGAGGGTCGCCGGATCGGCCCCGATGCTGCTGACCATGAACTGCGGCTGGTAGCCGATCTTCGCCGCGGTCAGGATGGACAGCGCGGTGAAGGCCGGCACACATTCGCACACCACGACCTCGGCGCCCGCGTCCCGCAGCGCGGAGATCTGCGGCAGCACATCGGTGTTGGCCGGGTCGTAGCCCTGCCGGGAGACGGTCTGGTCGGCGATGAACTGGTCGAGACCGCGCTGGGTGTCCCTGCCGACGTCATCGTTCTGGTACATCAACCCGACCTTGCGCCCTGGCAGGTTGTCGGCGATGTACTTGCCCTGGATCTTGCCTTCCCTGGTGTAGTCCACCTGGTAGCCGAAGGTCATCGGGTTGCGCTCCGGCTGGTCCCACATCAGCGCGCCGGAGGAGACCAGCAGGTCGGGAACGCCCTGCTGGTTGAGGAAGTCGACGACCTTGGAATGGGTCGGGGTGCCGAGCCCGCCGACGATGGCGAACACCTCGTCCTGCAGCACCAGTTTCTTGACCACCTCGACGGTGCGGGTCGGGTTGTACGCGTCGTCCTCCACCCGGTACTCGATGGTCCGGCCGTGGATGCCTCCGCCGTCGTTGATGTGGTCGTACATTGCCTGTGCGCCCACCGAGATCCGGCTGTAGCCGGGTGCGGCCGGGCCGGTGAGCGGCTGGTGCGTGCCGATGAGCACGCTGGTGTCGGTGACGCCGGGTGCCGCGCCGCCGGTTTGGGCCTGCTGCTCGCTGGGTGCCTCGCCCGCGCCACCGCAGGCGGTGAGGGCCAGCGCCCCGGCGAGTGCCGCGGCCAGGACGGTCCTGGCCGGATGAGGTCTGCTCATGATTCTCCTTCTGTCGCGGTGCCGGAAGCGGTGCGGTTCGCTCGCGTGCGGCGCAGCAGCCGGCCCAGCTGCCGCACGCCGCCCTGGATCCCTTGCGGGAAGGCGAGTACGACGGTGATCAGGATCAGCCCGTACACCGCCAGCGGGAGGTTGTTGGCGATGTCGGTGCTCAGCGCCAGCTCGTGCGCGAGGTCCTCGGACCAGGCCTGGAAGTAGACCAGCGCGATGGCACCCCAGAGCGCGCCCCACATGCTGCCGATGCCGCCCAGTACGACCGCGGCCAGCAGGCTGAGCGAGAGCACCAGGGTGAACGAACCGGGCGCGGCGGTGCCGAGCAGGAAGGCCTGCAGCCCGCCGGCCAGCCCGCCGCATACGGCACTGATCAGGAAGGCGAGCACCTTCGTCCGGCCGATGTGGATCCCGGCGAGCTCGGCCGAGACCTCGTTGTCCCGGACGGCCCGCAGGGTGCGGCCGAACCGCCCGCGGGTCAGGTTGGCCAGCAGCACCAGGGCCAGCAGCACGCTCGCCCACACCACCCAGGCCTGCCAGCGGGTGGTGGGCACGCTGCCCGCAAGGCCCGCGGGCATGCTGTTCACCCGGAAGGCCAGCCCGTTGCTGCCGCCGAGCAGTTCCGGGAACCGCTGGGTGAGCGCGGGCAGCCCGACGGCCAGCGCCAGGGTGGCCCCGGCCAGGTACGGCCCGTGCAGCCTGGCGGCCGCGGCCCCGGCCAGCGCACCGGCCACCCCGCTGGCCGCCGCGGCGAGCAGCAGGTCCAGCCAGAACGGCCAGCCCGGCACGTGGATCACCAGCAGCGCCATGGTGTAGGCGCCGATGAACAGGAAGGCGCCGTGCCCGAGGGATACCTGGCCGTTCAGCCCGGTCAGCAGGGTCAGCCCGGCCACCGCGACGAGGTAGTAGCCGACACTCGCGATACGCAGGTTGGTGAACGGATCCACCACGCCGGTGAGGACGATGATGGCGAGCAGGGCGGCCAGCGCGAGCAGGGTGTGCCGCAGCAGCGGTGGGAGTGGGCTTCTACCAGCAGGCACGTCACACCCTCCTTGCCACGGCGTGGCCGAACAGGCCGTTCGGGCGGAACGCGAGCACCAGCACGAGGATCACTAGCGCCGCCATGGTCACCAGCTCGGGTCCGAGATACCCGGACACATAGGACAGTCCGATGCCGACGGCGAACCCGCCGGCCACGGTGCCGAGCGGGTTGTCCAGCCCGCCGATCACGGCCGCGGTGAGCGCGTAGACGAACACCCCGTCCAGCACCGTCGGGAACAGGAACGGCGGGGTGGCCAGTACCCCGGCCAGTGCGCCGACGGCGGCGGCCAGCGCCCAGCCCAAGGTGAGCATCAGGCCGACCCGCACTCCGAGCATGCTCGCCACCTCCGGGCGGAAGGCCGCCGCGCGCAGCCGCAGCCCGAGCGCGGTGTAGCGGAACAGCAGCCCGATCCCGGCCGCCGTCGCCAGCACGACCAGCACGGTGAACAGGCTGAACGCCGAGAACTGGCCGCGGAAGTCGAAGGCGTAGGGGAAGGACTGCGGCTCGTTGGTCCAGAACATCCCGGCCACGGCCTGCAGCACCATCAGCAGGCCCAGGGTCACGATCACCGCGCTGAGCGGGGTGCGGTCGCGCAGCGGGCGGATCAGCACGCGTTCGGTGCCCGCGCCGAGCACGGCACCGGCCAGCAGCGCCACCGCGAAGCCCAGCCAGTAGCTGCCGGTGGCCTTGTTCACCGAGTAGGCGAGGTAGGCGGAGATCAGTGCCAGTGCGGGCTGGGCGAAGTTGATCACCCGGGTGGCCCGGTAGATGATCACAATGGACAGTCCGAGCGCGGCGTACACGGCGCCGGTGGAAAGGCCGTTCACGGTGAGGGTGAGAAAGCCGTTCATCAGGGTCCTTGCTCCCGTCGCGGTCAGAAACCGAGGTAGGCATGCCGGAGCTGGTCGTCGGTGAGCAGGGAGTTCGCGGCGTCGCTGGCCACCACGCGGCCGAGGGACAGCACATGACCGTGGTCGGCCACGGACAGCGCGCTGCGCGCGTTCTGCTCCACCAGCAGCACGGTGAGGCCCGCCCGCGCCCGCAGGTCCTCGATCACCCGCAGGATCCGCAGGGTCACCAGCGGCGCCAGCCCGAGCGAGGGCTCGTCCAGCAGCAGCATCCGGGGTCGGCTCATCAGCGCCCGCCCGATGGCGAGCATCTGCCGCTCCCCGCCGGAGAGCGTGGCCGCGGGTTTGTCCCTGCGGTCGGAAAGCGGCGGGAACAGCTCGAAGGCCTCGGCCAGCGCCGCGGCCCGGTCCGCCCGGTCGCGGCGCCACAGCGCGCCGAGCCGGAGGTTCTCCGCGACGGTGAGTTCGGTGATCACCCCGCCGTTCTCCGGCACGTGCACCAGCCCGCGGCGGGTGATCCGGTCGGCAGGCCAGCCGGTGATGTCCGTGCCGTCGAACCGCACCCGGCCCGCGGCGGGGCCGAGCAGGCCGCCGACGGTGCGCAGCAGGGTGGTCTTGCCCGCCCCGTTCGCGCCCAGTACGGCGGTGATGCTGCCGTCGGCGACCGACATGCTCACCCCGTCCAGCGCGCGCACCGCGCCGTAGGCCGCGGTCAGCCCCGCGATCTCAAGCATGGCTGGCCTCCTCGGTCGTGCCGAGGTAGGCCTCGGCGACCACGGGGTCGGCCCGGATCCGGTCGGGGCTACCCTGGGCGATCACCTCGCCGAAGTTCAGCACCACGATCCGGTCGCAGGCGCGCATCACCAGGTCCATGTGGTGTTCCACCAGCAGCACCGAGGTCCGCGTGGTGAACCCGCGGACGCGCTCGGCGAGTTCGTCGATCTCCTCCGCGGACAGCCCGCTGGCCGGTTCGTCGAGCAGCAGTAGCTCCGGCTCGGCCACCAGGGCCCTGGCCAGCGCGACCCGCTTCTGGACGCCGTAGGGGAGCGCGCCGGGCAGACGGGCGTGCGCGGTGGCGATGCCGAGGTCGGCGAGCACGGCGTGGGCGCGTTCGCGCAGCGCCGCCTCGTCCTTCGCCGCCCCGCGCAGGCCGAGCAAGGTGCTCAGGGCGCCTGCTCTGGCATGCCGCTGGGCGCCGGTGAGCACGTTCTCCAGCACGGTCAGCCCTGGGAAGAGCCCGAGCCCCTGCAGGGTGCGGGCGATGCCGAGGTCGGCGAGCTTGCGCGGGCTGTGCGCGGTGAGCTCCGTGCCGCGCCAGCGCAGGCCGCCCTGCTGTGGCCGGACGAACCCGCAGATCACGTTGAACAGCGTGGTCTTGCCCGCCCCGTTCGGGCCGATCACGCCGAGCACGGTGCGCGGTTCGACCGTGACGGTGGCCTCATGCAGTGCCACCAGGCCGCCGAAGCGCACGGTCACCCGGTCGACCTCGAGCAGGGGGGAAGCGATCGTCATTGGTCCCTCTTCCACAAGCCGGACGTCCCACAATTCGGGAGTATCGATACCGTCCGGTCGGTACGAGCGGGAATCATCCGGAACCGGGCCCGCGATGTCAAGCGTCCGGGGGCGGCCGCGCCGGTGCGGCCGCCCCCGGAATTCGTTGGTGTGCGGGGTTTTAGGAGTGCGGGCAGGTGTCGCGGTACTCCGAGATGTCCCGGTCGTCCGGCGCGGGGCACAGGAAACGCTCGTACCGGGTGTCGTTGTCGATGAACCGTTTCAGCCAGGAGATCATGTACTTGGCCATCGTGGTGTTCGGTGTGTTCGGGAAGAAGTGGCTGGCGTTGTCCAGCTCCATGTAGGCCTTGTCCAGGCTGCCGGGCAGCGACCGGTAGAACGGCTCGGAATGCGAGCCGACCGAGGCGACCGAGTCGTTCTCGCCGCCGATGATGAAGGTCGGCACGCGCACCTCGGACCAGGTCTTGTCCAGGTTCCACGCCGCCAGCGGTACGGCGGCCTGCAGGCTGGGCCGGTCGCTGGCAGCCTCCAGCGACCCGCCGCCACCCATGGAGTGGCCTGCCACGCCCAGCCGGGAGGCGTCCACCCGGTCGCGGACCGTGCTGTCCTCGGTCAGGTAGTCCAGCGCGGCGAGCAACTGCTCCCCTCGGCTGGCCGGCTGGTCGAACCGGGAGTTGGTGTCGATGGTGAACACCACGAACCCCTGGGACGCCAGGCGCGGGCCGAGCCAGGCGATACTGGACTGGTCGGCGGTGAAGCCGGGGGAGATGGCGATGCCCCCGAAGGTGCCCTCGCTGGTGCTGGTGGGGTAGTAGATCGTGCCGCCGCCGAACCCGCTGACCCGCCACGAGGACACGCTGCGCTCGGCGAAGGAGAACGGCCCGCGCGGGGCCTCGATGCTGGATTCGGAGGGGTCGGGACCGCGTTCGTGCGGATTCTCTGCGGCCAGTGCGGTGGGCGCCGCGGCCATGGTGCCCGCGGCGAAGGCGGCGGCCAGTGCCGCAGCGGACAGGGATCTGCGCAGTGTTCGCACCTCGTCGTGCTCCTTTCGGCAGGGGAAGCCGGTATCGCGTTCCGGCTCCGACCGGTCACGGTCGGTCGCACTGTGGCAGCCGCTGTGCCCGTCCGGCATCGGTGAAATCGCCAGTCCCCGGGGTTCGCCGCCGTTCCCTGGCGGGCGTCGCGGGCTACGCTCGGCGACCGTGAACGCTCGCGCAGATGACCTGGTGCTGATGGCGGCCCGCCGCGTGCACCGGGGTGAACGGCTGGACCTCGGCACCCTTGCGGCGGAGGCGGGAATCTCCAGGGCCACGCTGTTCCGCCGGGTCGGCAACCGGGAGGAACTGCTCGGCGAGGCATTGTGGCTGCTGTCCGAGCGGACGATGCGGGCCGCGGTGCGCCGGTGGGAGGAGACCGAGGGGCCGGTGGTCCGGGGTGCCACGGGTGAGCTGCGTTGCCTGGCCGTGATGAGCTGGTACCGGGCGACCGTTGCCGAGGACGCGGGGCTGCGGAAGCTGCTGGACACCGAGCCGGGGGTGGCGATCCGGGTGCTGACCGATCCGCACGGCCGGGTGCAGCCCCGGGTGATCGCCGCGCATGCCGACCTGCTGGCCAGGGACGCCGCCGAGGGCGGGTTCACCCCGGTGGTGGACGTGGACTCGCTGGCCTTCGCCCTGGTCCGGCTCGGCGAGTCGTTCCTGTACTCCGACGTGGTCGCGGCCCGTGCGCCGAACCTGGACGCGGCGGCCAAGCTGCTGCGGGTGCTGGTGGAAGGCGGGGAGCAGACGGCCGGGCGGCCGCTGCCGGCGCCGGTGCCCGGCAGGGGGTTGTGAAACAGATCGTCGTAGTGTTTCATCCGAGGGGCGTGCGTGTTTCCTGCGGACCCACTGTCCGTCCACAAAGGAGTTCCCATGCCTGCGGTCGACGACGACACCGGTGGCACCTGGTTGCCCGGCCTCCCGCGTTCCCTGGACTATCCGGACGTGCCGGTCGGGAGCATCCTCACCGGCTCGGCCCGGCGCTTCGCCGACCGGACCGCCTTCGTGCACGGGCAGCGGCGCCTCAGCTACGCCGACCTGGGCCGGGCGGCCGCCCGGTTCGCGCACGGCCTGCACTCCGACGGCGTGCGGCCCGGCGACCGGGTGGCCCTGTGCATGCCGAACTGCCTGGAGTACCCGGTCGCCTACTACGGCACCCTGCTGGCCGGGGCCACCTTCGTGCCGGTCAGCCCGCTGCTGCCGGAGCAGGCGATGCGCGCGCAGATCGCCGACGCGGGCGCGGTGCGCACGTTCAGCGCCGCCGAGGTCCCCGCGGTCGGCGAGGGCAGGCCGGACCGGCCGCCGGAGGTGGAGATCGACACCCGGACCCACCTCGCGCATCTGGCCTACACCGGCGGGACGACCGGGGTGTCCAAGGGCGTACGGCTGCCACACCGCAACGTGGTGGTCAACAGCCTGCAGTACGCCTGCTGGTCCACCGGTTCGCTGCCCGCGCTGGACGAGCACGGTGGCCTGGTGCTCAACCAGGTCGGCAGCGGGCTGGAGTGGCCGACCAGGGTCGGCACCGGGCTCGGGATCAACCTGACCCCGTGGTTTCACGCCATGGGCACGATCGCCGGGCTGAGCGTGCTGCTGCTGTCCGGAACCACTGTCGTGCTGCACGACCGGCTCGACCCCGCGACGTACCTTGCCGATGTGGAACGCCTCGGCGCCACCTCGATGGGCGGGGCGCCCGCGCTGTTCGCCGCCCTGCTCGCCTGCCAGGACATCGAGCACCGCGACCTGAGCTCGGTACGCACGATCACCTCCGGCGCCGCCCCGATGCCGGTCGAGATGATCCAGCGGCTGGGCAGGCTGCTGCCCGAGGCCGTCATCGCCGAAGGGTACGGGCTCACCGAGGTGACCATGGGCGCGGCGAGCGCGCCGATGTACCGCTCCGGGACCCGCAAGCCCGGCTCGGTCGGGCTGCCGGTGTTCGACACCGAGATCCGGATCCGCTCGCTGGACGAGGACGGCGGCGACCTTCCTGCCGGTGAACGCGGCGAGGTGTGTATCCGCGGGCCGCAGGTGATGACCGGCTACCACGGCCGCCAGGAGGCCACCGCCGAGGTGCTGGTGGACGGCTGGCTGCACACCGGCGACATCGGCGTGCTGGACGCGGACGGCTACCTGTCCGTTGTGGACCGCAAGAAGGACATGCTGCTCTACAAGGGCTACAACGTGTACCCGAGGGAGCTGGAGGAACTGCTGATCGCCCGCCCCGAGGTCGCGGCGGCCGCGGTCGTCGGCAAGCCGGACCCGGCCCGCGGCGAGCTGCCGGTCGCCTTCGTGGTCCCGGCCCGGCAGGCACCTTCCGACGGCACGGAGCTGCTGGCGGCGATCAACGCGCAGGTGCCCGCGTACAAGCGGCTGCGCGAGGTGCGTTTCGTGGCCGAACTCCCGGTGTCCGCGGCTGGCAAGATCCTCAAACGCGAGCTACGCGACCAACTGGCGGGATGACCGGCACCGCGGCGCGCCCGCTGCGGGGGCGGGAACCGCAGCTGTCCCGGCTGACCGAGCTGCTGCGCCGGGCAGGCGCGGGCCGTGGCGGTGCCCTGCGCCTGCTCGGCGGCATGGGCACGGGTAAGACCGCGCTGCTGGAGGCGGCCCGCGCGACCGCGACCGGGTTCCAGGTGCTCAGCGCCCCCGGGGTGCGGGCGGAGCAAGGGCTGCCGTTGGGCGCCCTGCACCGGCTGCTACAGCCCGTTGGCGGCCCGCCGCCAGGGCTCGAGGCCGCCACCTTCGCCCGGTGCCGGGGCGTGCACGACCTGCTGGTCCGGCTGGCCGGTCCACGCCCGCTGCTGTGCCTTGCCGACGACGCGCACTGGTGGGACGAGACCTCACTGGCCGCGCTGACCTTCGCCGCCCGCCGCCTCGCGGAGGTGCCGGTGGCCGTGGTGCTGGCGGAACGAGCCCAGCCCGGCACCGGGGGCGGTGCCGATCCGGCAGGCGGGATCCCGGCCTACCGGCTGGCCCCGCTCGGACCGGAGGCCGGGGACCGGCTGCTGCGCGACGCCCTCGGCCCCGGGCCGCCGCGGGCGGTGCGCACCGGGCTGGTGGAACTGGCCGCCGGTATCCCGGGGGATCTACTGGAGCTGGCCGGCGCGCTGAGCTCCGCGCAGGCGGCCGGCCGCGCCCCGCTGCCTGCGACCCTGCCGCTGACCGGTGCGCAACGGACCGGCTACCGGCGCAGCCTCGCCGGGCTCGGCCCGAAGGCGCGGCACCTGGTGCTGCTCGCCGCCTGCGAGCCGCGCCTGCCCGAGACCCTGCTGGCCCGCTGCCCCGGGATCGACCCCGCGGCCCGTGTGGAAGGGCTGGCCTCCGGGCTGCTGCAGGCCACCGACGACACGGTGCGCGCGCTCAGCCCCGTACTACGGGCGACCCTGCGGGCCGAGGCGGACGCCGCCGAGCTGCGCCGCGCGCATGCCACGCTGGCCCGCGCACTCGGTGACCCGCACGGCGGGGGCGGCGTGCGCTCCGCATGGCACCGTGCGGCGGCGAGTGCCGAACCCGCAGCCCGGCTCGGGGACGCCCTGCACGCGGCGGCGGAAACCGCCGTCCGTGTCGGTGACCACGAGAACGCCGCGGACGCATTCGAGCGGGCCGCCGGGCTCGGCGCACGGGGTGCGATCGCGGCGGGCAGGCTGGTGGCTGCCGCGCGCTCGGCATGGAGCCTCGGCCGTACCGGCTGGGCCCGCAGCCTGCTGCGCCGCGCCCGCACCGAGGCCGGACCGGACGGGCCTGCCGGACAGATCTCCCTACTGCACGGCGAGATCGAGTTGCGGGACGGGGAGCCCGCCGTCGCCGCGCACGAGCTGCTGGCCGCGGCGCGGGAGCTGGAACAGGCCGCACCGGAACAGGCCGCGATCGCGCTGCTACTGGCCGGGGAGGCCTGGCGTCTCGGTGGCGACCTCGCGGGCTACGCCCAGGCCGCCGAGCTGACCCGGCAGGCCGACCAGCCGGACGCCCCGGCCACCGTGGCGTTACTGACCGGGCACTTCGCCGGCATGGCAGCCACCTTCGCCGGTGAGCACCTGCGGGCAAGGCCCGCGCTGGAACGGGCGTTACGGGCGGCAAGGGAACTCGGCACCGACCTGCGCGCCCAGCTATGGGCCAGCGAGGCGGCCTTCGCACTCGGCCGCACGGCACGCGCGTACGAACTCGCCGCGGCCGCGGTGGCCAGAGCCCGGATGGCGGGGGAGACCGCCGCCCTGCCGTGGGCACTGGTGCAGCACTCGCACACCGCAGGCATGCTGGATCTGCACCAGGTCGCGCTGCGCAGCTCCACCGAAGGACTCGCCGCCGCGGAGGTGGCAGGGCAGCGGACCTGCGCCGCGGAACACCGCGTGCTGCTCGCCTTCTCCGCGGCGCAACTCGGCGACGCCGACGCCGCGCTGGAGCACCTCGCGGCCGTCGAGCCCGATATCGCGCGGCACCTGCTGGGCAGGCCCTCCGCGCTGGCCTCATGGACCCGGGCCTGCCTGGACCTGCTGGCCGATCAGCCGGGCGAGGCACTGGCCCGGCTGCGCACCCTGGACGTGGAGGCAGGCCACGCCCAGCCCGCGATCACCGTGCTGGCCACCCCGCACCTGGTGGAGATCGCCGTGCGCGCGGGGGAACCCGAACGAGCCCGCCGCGCCCTGCGCGTGTTCGACGACTGGGCCCTGGCCACCCACGCGCCCCAGTGGCTGGCGCTGTCCGAGCGCTGCCACGGCCTGCTCGCCACGGAGGCTCAGGAGTCCGTGCGGCACTTCCGGGCCGCCCTTTCCCTGCACCGCGCCGCGGGCACCCCGCTGGAGCTGGCCAAGACCCAGCTGGCCTACGCACGGCGACTGCGCCGGGACCGCAGGACCCGCGCCGCGCGGGAGATGCTGTGGGACGCGGGCAGGCTGTTCGAGCGCCAGGGCGCGGGCCACTGGGCCCGGCGCGCCTGGGCCGAACTGCGCGCGGCCGGCGGCACCGCCGCGCACGAGCCGCGGGCCGACCCCGCGGTACCCGGCCTCACCCCGCAGCAGAACCGGATCGCCCTGCTGGTCGCGGGTGGGGAGACCAACAGGGAGATCGCCCGCAGGCTGGTGATCAGCCACCGCACGGTGGACCACCACCTGCGCAACATCTTCGCCAAGCTCGGCGTGCGCTCCCGCGTCCAGCTGGTGGCCCTGCTGGCCAGCCAATCCTCCTGACCTTCAGCCGGGGCGGGGATCAGGAGGGGTGTTCGGACCAGCGCAGCCTGCCGGACTCGGGCAGGGTGTAAATCGGGTCGTAGTAGGGGTAGCGGCGGCGCAGGGCTTCCGGATCCTCCAGCTCGATGCCGGTGCGGTAGTTCTTCGTCCAGTAGGAGACGCCCAGCTCGCGGTCGTACTCGGCGAGCTGGTGCACCCAGCGCTTGCCCACGTAGGGGACATCGCAGACGATCCGCGGGGTGGCGTAGCCGGGCAGGTAGCCCATGATCGAGTGCTGCAGCTCCTGCGCCTCCCAGACCGCCAGCCGCCAGTGCTCGGCGTTGGGGATCATGTCGCACATGTAGAAGTAGTACGGCAGGATGCCCGCCTCACCCTGCAGGGCGAAGCACAGGTCGAGCAGCTCGTTCGGGGTGGCGTTCACCCCGCGCATCAGCACGCCCTGGTTGCGCACGTCGCGGACCCCGACGTCCAGCGCGGTCCGGGTGGCCTCGGCGACCAGCGGGGTCACCGACTGGACGTGGTTGACGTGGGTGTGGATCGCCAGGTTCACCCCGCGCCTGCCCGCGGTGCCCGCGACCCTGGCCAGCCCCTCGACCACCTTCGGCTGCAGCCAGTGCTGCGGCAGCCCGGCCAGCGCCTTGGTGGCCAGCCGGATGTCCCGCACCGTCTCGATGTCCAGCAGCCGCATCAGGAAGGACTCCAGCTGGTGCCATGGCACGTTGGCGACATCGCCGCCGGAGACCACGACATCCCGCACCCCGGGGGTGCGCTTCAGGT
This sequence comes from Amycolatopsis aidingensis, assembly GCF_018885265.1. GTDB lineage: Bacteria > Actinomycetota > Actinomycetes > Mycobacteriales > Pseudonocardiaceae > Amycolatopsis > Amycolatopsis aidingensis. The sequence continues at coordinate 3,909,010 of NZ_CP076538.1, read as the reverse complement.
AGTCGATGATCGCGTCCTGCCGGTCCACCGGCTTCAGCTCGAGCTTGTGCTTGTCGATCTGCTCGGTGGAGTTGCCGACCAGGTCCATCCTGGTGCAGTGCCCGCAGTACTGCGGACAGGTGGACAGCAGCTCCGCGAGGACCTTGGTGGGGTAGCGGTGGGTCAGTCCCTCCACCACCCACATCTCCGCCTCGTGCAGCGAGTCGCGCTCGGAGTGCGGATGCGAGGGCCATTCCCGCTCACGGTCGCTGCGCACCGGGAGCATGTACCGGCGGATCGGGTCGGCGTAGAACGCCTCGGTCACCTTCTGCGGGTCGGTGCCCGCGTGCGGCGCCATGGTGTTGAGCATCTGCGGGGGCAGCAGCATGGACATGGTGGCCATGTCCCGCTGGTCGGCGAGCAGATCCTCGTAGAAGCGCTCCTCGAGCAGGTCGCCCATCAGCGCGCGTAGCTGCTTGAGGTTGCGGATGCAGTGCACCCGCTGCCACTGGGCGTCCCGCCATTCGGCCTCGGTGACCTCCCGCCAGCCGGGAAACCGGCGCCAGTCGGGTTCGACCAGCTCGGTGCGGGAGTACTGGTAGGGCTGCTCGATGATCGGAGTGGGATCGGTGGCAGTCGCGGCAGGCTCCTGGGTCGCAGTCACTTCTGCTCCTAGTTATCGGGAAGACGTGAAAATATCCTGTCATATCGACTGTCAGGAGCAAATATTCTCGTTACCGGCACGTTATCTCCAGTGGTCGTGAACGCGTGCCAAGCAGCCACGTCGCGTCGGTGCCGTCCCGGGGGCAGCCGACCAGGTGTGTGGGCGGCACGGCGCACCAGGCAGACTCGTGCCCGTGCCGGACACTCGAACCACGCTCCTGCTCGGCGGCCGCATCCACACCCCGAGTTCGCCGGATGCCACCGCGATGGCGGTGACCGGCGACACGGTGGTCTGGGTCGGCCAGGACGGCCCCGGCCGGGCGCTGCACCCGGACGCCGAGGTGATCGACCTGGGCGGTGCCTTCGTCGCACCGGCCTTCGTGGACGCGCATGTGCATGCCACCGCCTCCGGCCTGCACCTGGCCGGACTCGACCTCACCGGGATACGCGGTCCGGGTGAGCTACTGGCCGCCGTGCGCGCCGCGGCCCGCCCCGGCGAGGTGCTGATCGCGCACGGATGGGACGAGTCCGGCTGGACGGACACCCGGATCCCCAGCCGCGCCGAGCTGGACGAGGCCGCGGGCCCGGTGCCGGTGTACCTGAGCCGGGTGGACGTGCACTCGGCACTGGTGTCCACCGCACTGGTCGAGCTCGCCCCGTCCGCCCGCACCGCCGACGGCTGGTCGGAACGGGGCCCGCTGACCCGTGGCGCGCATCACCTCGCCCGCGCCGCCGCGCGGGCGGCCATCTCCGCCGCCCAGCGGCAGCAGGCGCAGCGGGCCTTCCTGCGTACCGCCGCCCGCAACGGCGTGGTCAGCCTGCACGAATGCGCCGGCCCGGACATCTCCGGCGAACAGGACCTCGCCGACCTGATCGACATCGCCGCGGCGGAGGATATGCCCGAGGTCGTCGCCTACTGGGGCGAACCGGGCGCGGTCGCCACCGCCCGCAGGCTGGGTGCCCGCGGGCTGGCAGGTGACCTGTTCGTGGACGGCGCGCTCGGCTCGCACACCGCGGCCCTGTGCTCGCCCTACACCGACCGGCCGGACACCAGCGGAGTCCGCTATCTCGATGCGGACACCATCGCCGGGCATCTGATCGAATGCACCGAGGCCGGGCTGCAGGCGGGTTTCCACGTGATCGGCGACGCGGCCGTCACGGAGGTGGTGCGCGGCTTCGAACTCGCCGAACAGGCGGTGGGCAAGCGCGCGCTCGCGGCCCGCGGGCACCGGCTGGAACACCTGGAGATGGTCACCGCCGGGCAGGCCCGCGCCCTGGCGGGCTGGAACGTCGCCGCCTCGGTCCAGCCCCTGTTCGACGCGGCATGGGGCGGAGCGGAAGGAATGTACGCGGCCCGGCTCGGCCCCGAGCGGGCCGCGGGCCTCAACCCCTTCGCCACCCTCGCCGCCGAGGGGGTACCGCTGGCCTTCGGCTCGGACACCCCGGTCACTCCGCTCGATCCCTGGGCCGCCGTCCGCGCCGCCGTGCACCACCACACCCCGGGGGCGGGCCTTTCCGCCAGGGCCGCGTTCAACGCGCACACCAGGGGAGCGCACCGGGCCGCCGGTGTCGCCGACGGAACGACCGGCAGCCTGGTACCGGGCGCACCCGCGCACTACGCCATCTGGGAGGCGGAGGAACTGGTGGTCGTCGCGGGCGACGCCAGGGTGCAGCGATGGTCCACCGACCCGCGGTCCCGGGTACCCGGCCTGCCCCCGCTCGATCCGGGCGGCCCGCTGCCGCGCTGCCTGCGCACGGTCCGCGCGGGCCGGGTGATCCACGACGAGTCGCCTCTTAAGCTGAACAGGTGACCGCAACCGTGACCGGTGCCGAGGCGCCACACTCGCCCCAGCGCGGCGCGGCCTGGCGGCCGTGGCTTGGCAGGCTGCTGCTTGCCGCGGGGTCCGGGGTGCTGTTCTATCTCAGCTTCGCCCCGCGAACCCTGTGGTGGTTGGCGCCGCTGGCCTTCACCGGCCTTGCGCTCGCCCTGCACGGCAGGCGGTTCCGTGCCGGTTTCGGCTATGGCTTCGTATTCGGCTGCACCTTCTTCCTGCTGCACCTGACCTGGCTGCAGCACTTCCTCGGCGAGGGATTCGGCCCTTGGCCGTGGCTGGGCCTTTCCGCCACGCTCGCGCTGTACCTCGGCCTGGCAGGCGGGCTGTGCACGCTCGTGGCCCGGCTGCCAGGTGCCCCGGTCTGGATGGCTCTGGTCGTGATCGCCATGGAGACCCCGCGCGCCTGGTTCCCGCTCGGTGGCTTCCCCTGGGGCCGGGTGGGCTTCAGCCAGCCGGAGGGCGCCTACCTGTCGCTCGCCTCGATCGGCGGGGCGCCGCTGGTCGGGTTCGCGGTGGTGCTGAGCGGATTCGGCCTGGCCCGGCTGCTGCTGCGGTTGCCTTCCGCCGTGCACCGCACCCCCCGCGCGCTGGCCCTCCCGGTGGCCGCCACCCTGCTTCCGGTGCTGGCAGGCCTGGCGGTGTGGCCGACCGTGGGCACCGCAGCACAGGAGGGTTCGCTCACCGTGGCCGCCGTCCAGGGCAACGCCCCGGACACCGGACTGGACATGTTCTCCGACGGCGCCAGTCTCGGCGCGAACCACCTGGCCGAGACCGAACGGCTCCGGCAGGACATCGAGGCTGGCCGGGTGCCGCGCCCGGAGCTGGTGGTCTGGCCGGAGACCGCGATCGGAGCCCGGCCCGGTGCCAACCCGCGGCTGGACCGGATGGTCACCGAACTCGGCGTGCCCACCATCATCGGGGCCGTCTACCAGCGGCCGAATGGCGAGCTGGAGAACTCGGCGGTGGCCTGGTACCCGGGAACCGGGCAGGGGGAGCGCTACATCAAGCAGCAACTCGTGCCCTTCGGCGAGACGGTGCCCTGGCGCGGGCTGGCGACCATGGTCACGCCCTTCGTCAATGCCGTGGACGAACGGGTGCAGGGCACCGGCGACCCCGCCGCGCTGCGCATCGCGGGCACCAGGGTGGGCTTCATGATCTGCTACGAGGCCGCCTACGACTACCCGGCACGGGACGGGATCCGCGAGGGCGCGCGGCTGCTGGTCGCGCCGACCAACAACGCCTGGTACGGGCGCAGCGAGATGAGCTACCAGCAGCTGGCGATGTCCCGGCTGCGGGCCGTGGAGCATGGCCGCGCCGTGATCGTCAGCGCGACCAGCGGTGTCAGCGCCATCGTCCAGCCGGACGGCAGCGTGTCCGCTTCGACCGAGCTGTTCACCGCCGCCTCCCTGGTGCAGGAGGTGCCGCTGCGGCGGCAAGTTACGCTGTCGGATCAACTCGGCGCGTGGACGGAGTACGCGCTGGTCGCGGCCGCGGTGGCCGCGGTCGGGACCGGATTCGTGCTGCGGTGGCGCGCTCGGCGGGGCATCGCAGGGACCAAGGAGAACGCGGCGGGCGACGCCGCATAGGGGAGAGGACAGGCATGCCGCAGGGGACGCAGCGCAGGGACCAGACCAACCCGGTGCTGGTGATCATCCCGACGTACAACGAGCGGGAGAACCTCGCACCGATCCTGCGCAGGCTGCACGCGGCCCTGCCCGAGGCGCACGCGCTGGTCGTCGACGACGGCAGCCCGGACGGCACCGGCGAACTGGCCGACGAGCTCGCGGCCGGGAACGAGCGGGTGCACGTGCTGCATCGCACCGAGAAGGCGGGCCTCGGCGCGGCCTATGTCGCCGGCTTCCGCTGGGGCCTGGCCAGGGACTACGGGGTGCTGGTGGAGATGGACGCCGACGGCTCGCACCCGCCGGAGGACCTGCCACGCATGCTGGAGGCGCTGACCGATGCCGACCTGGTGATCGGCTCCCGGTACGTACCCGGTGGCAGCATCGTCAACTGGCCGCTGCGGCGGCACGTGCTGTCCAGGGGCGCGAACATCTACTCGATGCTCATGCTCGGGGTGTGGGTCCGGGATATCACCGCCGGTTACCGCGCCTACCGCCGTGAGGTGTTGCAGAAGCTCCCGCTGGACGAGATCGCCTCACACGGCTACTGCTTCCAGATCGACCTCACCTGGCGCACCGTGGACGCCGGGTTCACCGTGGCCGAGGTGCCGATCACCTTCACCGAACGTGAGATCGGCGAGTCGAAGATGAGCGGCTCGATCATCCGGGAGGCGTTCTTCCGGGTGGCCCAGTGGGGGCTGCAGCGCCGGGCCCAGCAGCTTCGCTCGCTCCGTCGCCGCTGAGAGCGGCACAGTGTTCGGCCCCCACCCGGGAGATCGGGTGGGGGCCGAACACTGTGGTGGGAGCGTCTGAGGCTGGATGTTGCCGTCAGGCGGAACGGGTGCGCCTGCCCTTCAGCTCGGCGAGCCGCTCGTTCAGCAGGTCTTCGAGCTCTGGGATGGACCGCCGCTCCAGCAGCATGTCCCAGTGCGTGCGCGGAGGCTTTACCTCCCTCTGCTCGGTCTGCCCGCCGTCGATGATTTCGGACTCACTGCCGTGCAGCCGGCACTCCCACACCGGGGGCACCTCGGCGTCATCGGAGAACGGCACCTCGAACTCGTGGTTCTTGGGGCACGCGTAACGCACGGTGCGACGCGGGGCAAGGTCGTGATTGCGATCGGTCTCGTAGCTGACCGCTCCCAACCGGCTTCCACGGAGAACACGGTCGGCCATGGTGGGTCCTTTCAGTCGGCTCCAATGGTCAGAGCCAGGGCGATGCTCACCCTGTGCAACGGCCAGCGCGGGTCGAAGATTCCCGGACCACCTTGCCATCGCTCACGATGAGCTGCGTCACCCGTCGGCAACAGCTTCCTTTATTAGGACTCGTTTTCAGCCTCGACGTGACGCTTTATCCCTCTCTTCTTGGGGATATCCCCCAGTTGGGCTACCGGACTCTACTCAGACCAGCAGTTACTGGCCGTGGTGAACCGATGCTGATCCATGATCGCGGAGTCCGGCTCGGCGCCGACACTATACCCATTAACGCAGAGTAGCGATTTTGGCGCACGAGGGTGGCGAGGCTGAATTTTCAACTGTGAGTTCTGGTTAAAGGTCGACACCCTCGGGACCGGACAGGCCCCGGGGGCGCGACCCTGCTCCCGTCATCGGCAACCATCCCGGGTGACTGAACCGGTGCCGAGCAACGACACCCGAATGGCGGTTGTGCTCAGAGCACGGACGGCTGCTGGTTACCCGCCGCTGCGATCGCCCTGCGGATCGGCACCAGCGACACCAGGATGAAACCGAGCACAAAGAAGACGGTCAGCGCGATGATCGCGTACCGGAACGACCCGGTAGCGTGCCCCACCGCGCCGAACAGCAACGGGCCCAGCCAGGAGGTCCCGCGCTCGCCGATCTCGTACAGCGAGTAGTACTGCGCTTCCTTGCCTGCCGGGATCATCTGGCTGTACAGCGAGCGGGAGAGCGCGTTGGTGCCGCCGAGCACCAGCCCGATGCCCACCGCAAGGCCGTAGAACTGGAACTGCTGGCCCGCCTGCACGAAGTAGGCGGCACCCAGCACCACGATCCACACCGTGAGGCTGCCCAGGATGGTCCTGCGCGCCCCGAACCGGCGCGCGAGATAGCCATGCGCCACGCCGCCGAAGTACGCCACGAACTGGATCACCAGGATCGTCGCGATCAGCACCTCGTCGGCGAACTTCAGTTCGTCCTTGCCGTACTGGGCGGAGACGGTCACCACGGTGGAGATGCCATCGGTGTAGATCAGGTAGGCCCCGAGGAAAGCAAGGGTCAGCGGGAAGGCCTTTGCCGCCCGGACGGTCCTGGCCAGCTCCTTGAAGCCCGCGGTGAGCGCGAAGCCGTCCTGCGGGCCGGCCACGGCCTCCGGACGTTCCCGCAGCCTGCGCAACGGCAGCAGGGTGAACGCCGCCCACCAGATGCCGGAGCTGACGAAACACAGCCGTACCGCCAGTGACTCGCTGATCCCGAGCGCGTCGTGGCTGAGGTAGAAGGCCAGCTGCACGGCGAGGATCACCCCGCCGCCGAGGTAGCCGAAGGCCCAGCCGCGCGCCGACACCATGTCCCGCTCGTCCGGGGTGGCGATATCCGGCAGGAAGGAGTAGTAGACGACGATCGAGCCGCCATAGCCGATATTGGCGATCACATAGAACAGGACGCCGATCTCCCAGTTGCCGTCCGCCATGAAGAACAGCAGGGCGGAGGCGGCCGAGCCGAGGAAGGCGAACCCGCCGAGGATCGCCTTCCGATGCTGGCTGCGGTCGGCGATCGCGCCGGTGATCGGCAGCACGATCACCTGGATGACCGTGGCCAGGGACAGCAGGTAGCCCCACAGCGACCCGGCAGGGAACTCGAGGCCGACGATGCTGATATCGCAGTTGTGCAGGGTGCTCTCGGTCCCGTCCTGAGCGACGCAGGGGCTCGGGCCGTTGCGCGCCACATCCGCCCTGGCGGCGTCGGCACCGACCGAGCTCACGTACAGCCCGCCGAACACGGTGATCACCGAGGTGAAGAAGGTGGAGTTCGCCCAGTCGTAGAAGTACCAGCCGCGTTGTTCCCGCTTGCGCTCCCGGGCGTCGGCGGGCGGCACCGGTCCCGGTGCGAGCGTGCTCATCCAAGCTCCCTGTACGTCGATCCTCCGGTTGAGCGGAGACACTACTGGGGCGCCTACCGGCCGTCCGGTACGCGGGTGCGGCCTCAGGCGCCGTGCCAGGCCCCGCGTTCGATCAGCACGTCGCGCAACAGGTCCGGACGATCGGTGACGATGCCGTGTACCCCGAGGTCGAGCAGCCTGCGCATCTGCTCAACCGCGTTGATCGTCCAGGTGTGCACCTCGACGCCCGCGCGACCCGCGGCCCGCAGGAAGGCCTGGTCCACGATGGTCAGCAGCCCCTGCCGCACCGGCACCTGCGCCATCGCACCCCGGCTGAGGAACCCCAGCTTGAGGAACGGCAGCCAGCCGTTGGCCCACAGCACGGCCGCCGACCGCGGGCCCATCGAGGTCAGTAGCCGGGGGCCCGCCAGCTTCCGGATCCGGGCGAGCCGGGCGTCGGAGAAGGAGGCGGCGGCGATCCGCTGGTAGGCGCCGGTGCGCTCGATCGTGCGCAGGAACGGCTCCACGGCGGAGTCGGACTTCACGTCGATGTTGAACGCGGCGTCCGGTAGTTCCTCGAGCAGGTCCTCCAGCCGGGAGATCGGAGCCGTGCCGCCTATCTTGGCGCGGCGCACCTGCGCCCAGGTCTGCTCGGCGATCGGGCCCGTACGGTCGGTGGTGCGGTCCAGCAGGTCGTCGTGGTGCACCACGACCACGCCGTCCGAGGTGGCGTGCACATCCGTCTCCAGGTAGCGGTACCCCTCGGCATGCGCCCGCTGGAACGCAGGCAGCGAGTTCTCCAGGTGCGCCAGCTCCCCGAGATGCCAGCCACGGTGGGCGAAGGCACGGGGGGACGGCGTCGCGAGGTACGGATGGGTGGTCAGCACCCCTCCAGTCTGCACGTTCGGCGTGGCCTCGGCGTGGACGCCGGGTTGCGGGTTAGGCTCATTCCCCGTGAGGGAAGTCGCAGCACAACGTGATGCGTCACGTGACGAAACCCCGAGCGGCCGCCGGGCCGCGCGCCCGCAGCACTGCGGGTGGTGCGGGCGCCGGCTGGAGGGGGAGCTGAGCGTGGGGCGCCGCCGCCGGTACTGCGGCCAGTCCTGCCGCCAGCGTGCCTACGAGCGGCGCAGCGCCGTCCAGCGGACCGGCCTGCCCGAGGACGCCGTGGTGCTGTCCAGTGCGGAGATCGCCACCTTGCAGGATCGGCTGTTCCAGGTGCGTTGTGCGGCGGAGGACGTGGCCACCGCCGCGGACGAGGGGGCCGAGCCCGAGCAGCTACGCCGGATGGCCAAGGAACTCGCCTACGCGGCGGGGGAGCTGGAGCGGCTGCGCTAGCCGTGGTGCTCAGTCGGCCTGCTGTGCTGCGCCGACTCGAACGGATCCCTGGTCGGCAGTGTCACGTCGCGGTCTTGTGACCGTGCGCTGGCTGAACGCCCACGTGAGCAGTCCACAGAACGCGAAGCCGGCACCGAGAACGGCGGATCCGGTCCAACCGGAGGCGGAGTACACCGTGGTGGTGGCGGTCGCGCCGAGGGCGGAGCCGAGCGAGTAGAAGATCATGTAGCCGCCGACGGTGCTGCTCGTCTGGTCCGAGTGTGCAGCGGTGAGCAGGGTCTGGTTGGTGACATGCACGGCCTGAACCGCGAAGTCGAGAACGATGACACCGACGATCACGAGCCAGAGTGACCAGGTCGCCTGCCCGGATGCGAGCCAGGACACCGCCAGCAGTGCGAGTGCACCACCGGTCACCGGGTTGGCTCTGCCGGCGTCCGCCCACCGGCCTGCCCGCGCAGCTCCCAGCGCACCAGCGAGCCCGGCCATTCCGAAAAGCCCGATCTGAGCTGTGCTCAGCTGCCACGGTTCGGCGGCTAGCGGCAGCGCAAGCCCGCTCCAGAGCGTGCCGAAGGACGCGAACAGGAAGAACGCGATCAGCCCACGTGAGATGAACAGTGGCTGCAGGAACAGGTGCCCGAGCGAGCTCATGACGTCGCCATGGGTTCTGCGAACCGCGCGGTGGTCCGTTGGCAACCACTTCAGAACGAGGCCGGACAGCACGACGAGGAGCATCGCGAGCGTGACGTAGACGCTTCGCCATCCCCACAGCGCAGCCAGCCCTCCCGCCAGCACGCGCGCTCCCAGAATTCCGATGATGACACCGGCGGTGACCACTCCGAGGGTGCGACCACGCTCTGCCGGAGCCGACAGGTCGGCGGCGAACGCGACCGTGGTCTGCACGACTACTGCGAACAGGCCCGCCGCGGCAAGTCCGATCAGTAGCAGCCAGAGGCTGGGAGCGACCGCCGCCATCAGCATGCCGACGGCGGCGAGGAGCAGCTGGCCAACGATGAGCCTACGCCGGTCAAGCATGTCCCCCAGTGGAACCAGGACAGCCAGGCCGACCAGGTAGCCGCATTGCCCCGCCGCCACGCTCCATCCCAGGTCAGCCTCAGGCACCCCCAAGTCGTACCCGATCTGTGCGAGCACGGGTTGCGCGACGTAGATCGTCGCGACGGCAATCGAGCACACCGTCGCGAGCAGCATCCTTCGGCCTGGTGTGAGTCCCATCCGTCCACCAATCAGTAGCAATTTGCAACTGATTGCACGGTACGGCAGAATGGTTTCAAACCGCAACTCCGCAGGAGGTGTGATGAGTCCCGTCGCGAGCTTCGACGACATGGCCTGGACTGACTCCACCTGCCCGGTCGCGCGCACGCTCGACCTTGTCGGAGATCGATGGAGCCTGCTTATCGTTCGCGACGCGATGGACGGCGCGCGATCGTTCACCGACTTCCAGCAGCGCACGGGGGTCGCGCGCAACATCCTCACCGACCGTCTCCGCCGCCTGGTCGATCGCGGCCTGCTCGAACGAGAGACCGCGACATCAGGGCGTCGACAGGTATACGTACTCACCGACGCCGGCCGCGACCTCTTCACCGTCATTGTGGCCATGCGCCAGTGGGGCGAGCGGCACGCGTTCGCCGAACACGAGACCCACTCCGTTCTCGTGGACGAAAGCGGCCTCCAGCTTGCCCGCCTGTGTCCTACCGACTCTCACGGTGACCCTGCCGATGTCGGCTCAACCACCGTCCTGCGCGATATCCGCGATATCTAGTTGTTGCTTACTCAATGCATTCTTGGCCGGAAATCCGGATCGCGAGATGGTTCACCCTGCCGTCCCTGGTGTTGAACTCGTAAATGGCGTCCGGATTCTCCGGAACGGGAACGAAAAACCCATCCGGCTCGGCCGGGTTCCAGCTCGGGTAGGCGGCACGCAGCGCCTCCTCGGTCGAGCCGATCCCGATTCCCTGTGGGGTCCGTACGCCCGGATATCCTACGATGTCGGCAACTCCCAGCGTTGGCGAGATCAGCACGGTCAGGCCGGCAGGCTGACCGGGGCGATCGGTGAGGTCGTAGAAGCCACACTCGGGATTGATACCCGCGCCAGGGTCCGGCCCCTGGTACGGCACGATTTCCCCGGTGGCCTCCGCCTGTTGCGTGGTCATTCCGAGTTTCAGCGTTCCGTAACCATCCGGCCCCAGTTCCGCGCAGGCCGCGGCCCGCGCGGTCCCGCTGATCAACAAAAACGATATCGCCGCCGTCGCCGCCACGGTATGTGGCCATCGTGGTTTCCGCACGATTCCCTCCCTCGGTTGATTCGCCGATAACGGAGGGACGCTCGAGCGCTGCGAATGGTTGCCGCGGTTGGCACAGGGGAGCGGTCAGGCGGTCGCGGCCGGTGTCTCCCTGCCGACGATATCGTCCACGAACCCGTAGGCCAGCGCTTCTTCGGCGTCGAACCAGCGGTCCCGGTCGGCGTCGGCGATGATCCGTTCCAGCGGCTGACCGGTCTGCCGCGCGGTGATCTCGGCGATCCGGCGCTTCATCTTGCCGAACACCTCGGCCTGGATGGCGATATCGCTCGCCGCACCCCGGATACCCGCGGAAGGCTGGTGCATCACCACCCGGGTGTTGGGCAGCAGGTAGCGCTTTCCCCGGGTGCCGGAGGTCAGCAGGAACTGACCCATGGACGCGACAAAGCCGAGGCCCCAGGTGGACACCTCCGGTTGGATCAGCCGCATGGTGTCGTAGATGGCCATACCGGCGGTCACCGAACCGCCCGGGGAGTTGATGTAGAAGGTGATGTCCCTTTCCGGATCATCGGCGGCCAGCAGTAGGAGCTGCGCGGTGATCCGGTTGGCCACCTCGTCGTCTACCTCCGAACCGAGGAAGACGATGCGGTCCCGCAGCAGTTGCTCGTAGACCGAGTCGTTCAGGGAGAGTCCCGGGTTCGGCGATCGCATCTCGGGTACCAGGTGAAGCGTCATGGTGGCCTGCCTTCGGTCAGTGTCCTGGTTGTGGACCGTTCTGCAGCCGACCCTAGGCGGCGCCGAGCCGCGGGATGAGCGCGTTTCGCTGTGGGCGTGCGGGGTTCGCTTCACACGAACATTTGGACACCCCATCCGTCCGCCCCGAAACGTCACGGTGACGAAATGGGTGGGTGGGGTCGGTCGGTGTCGAGGGGAGGGAGCGTGATCGCGCTTGCTCCGCTCACGGCCCGATCCCTAATCTCGCCAGCGAGGAGGCGGGATGCGCAACGTGTCGGCACTGGCGGCCGGTAGGCGCCATTCGGTCGGTCGGCGCTGGGACGGGACTGTTCTGGCCGTGGGAAACGGTGCCGCCGACGAGTGTCAGGTCGAGCACTGGGAAGACGTCGTCGCGGTGGCAGCCGGCAATGTCCATACCGCGAACAACACGGGAAAGTCTCATACGGTCGGACTTCGATCGGACGGCACCGTGCTGGCAACGGGGTGGAATGGCGACGGCCAATGCGATGTCGCCGCATGGCGAGAGGTCATGGCCGTGGCCGCCGGCTGGCGCCGCACGCTCGGATTGCTTGCGAATGGCACCGTGCTGGCAGCAGGCCGAAACTCGGAAGGGCAATGCGACGTGCAGCCCTGGCGCGAGATGGTGGCACTTTCCTGTGGCGACTGGCATTCGGTCGGAGTCCGTGCGGACGGTTCGGCGTTGGCCGTGGGTATCAATCGCCGAGGACAGTGCGCCGTCGACGATTGGCGCGACCTCGCCGCCGTGGGGGCTGGATATCTACACACCGTCGGTCTCCGAAGTGACGGGCGTGTCCTGGCGACCGGAGACCGGACGACCGGGGCGTGTGACGTCGATGGGTGGGAAGACTTGGTGGCGTTGGCCGCGGGCAGCTACCACACCGTTGCGGTCACGGCATTCGGACGAGTCCTTGCAGCCGGAGACAACAGCCACGGGCAATGTGAGGTCACAGACTGGCGCGACGTCGTCGCGGTGGCGGCGGGTTCCACCCACACTCTCGGTCTGCGCGCGGACGGCACGGTCCGCAGCGCAGGGAACAACACCGACGGCCAGTGCGCCGTCGACTCCTGGTATATCTCGAACGCCGATAAGCTACATTATGTTAAGTAAGTCGTATCCGGGCCTCGCTTCGCGAGGATGTCCGGTCCCGATGTTCGGCTCCGACGTATCCAATGCAGGCGGGCACGCGAGGTGCCTGCCCCCCGAAAGACATGACGAACACGACGAAGGAGCCGACCATGAAGTACATCCTGATGATCCCCGGTACCCAGCAGGACTACGACGCCATGGCCAGCGGTGCACAGCCCGGCCTGACCGCGCAGGACATGGCCGGGATCGACGAGTTCCTGCGCGCCTTCAACCAGGAGCTGGAGGAATCCGGCGAGTTCGTGGACGCCCAGGGCCTCGCCGCCCCGGTGCACACCAGGCGGGTGGAGCTGAGGGAAGGCGTGCCGGTGGTGACCGACGGGCCGTACGCGGAGACCCAGGAGGTGCTGGCAGGCTACTGGATCGTGGACTGCGCCAGCTTCGACCGGGCGACCGAGATCGCCGCCAAGCTCGGTTCGGGTCCCGGTCCGCAGCGCCCGATCGACGTGCGGCCGGTGGCGGGATCGGAGCCGGAACTCTGAAAGCCTGTTCCGGAACTGGACTTTGCCTGCTCAGGATGAGTGGAAGAACTCGCGCGGCGGCGAGGCCGGGCGCATGACCAGCGAAGGTGACGATCGTGACCGTGTCCGAGCCCGGCCGAGCCGGCCGCGTCCGCAAGTTCAGCAACAGGCGCTGAGCGGGCAGATGTCCGGCGCCGAGCTGGAGGGCCTGCTGCGCACCCTGGCGCCGCAGGCCCTCGGCGCGGTCGTCCGGCGGTACGGTCACTTCGACCTCGCCGAGGACGCCGTGCAGGAGGCGCTGCTGGCGGCGGCGACCCAGTGGCCTGCCGAGGGTGCTCCGGCCAATCCCCGGGGCTGGCTGATCCGGGTGGCCGCTCGCAAGCTGACCGACCTGCTGCGCGGCGAGCAGGCCCGCAGGCAGCGGGAGGACACCGTGCTCCAGTGGACCCTCCCCGAGCGCCGGCAGGCCCCCGCGGCCGACCGGGCGGCAGCGGACGCCGACGACACGTTGATCCTGCTGTTCCTGTGCTGCCACCCCTCCCTCTCCCCTGCCTCGCAGATCGCGTTGACGCTGCGTGCGGTGGGCGGGCTGACCACAGCGGAGATCGCCCGTGGCTTCCTCGTGCCGGAGGCGACGATGACGCGGCGGATCACCAGGGCCAAGCGGAGCATCACCGGCAGCGGCAAGCCGTTCGGCATGCCCACCGGCGCCGAACGGGAGGAACGGCTCGGGGTCGTGCTGCATGTGCTGTACCTGATCTTCAACGAGGGGTACGCCACCACCTCCGGACCGAGCCTGCACCGCGGCGACCTCGCGGCCGAGGCGATCCGGCTCACCCGCATCCTGCACCACTCGCTGCCCGAGGACAGCGAGGTCGCAGGGCTGCTGGCATTGATGCTGCTCACCGACGCGCGCAGGCCGGCCCGCACCGGCGCCGACGGCTCGCTCATCCCGATGGCCGAGCAGGACCGCACCCGGTGGGACACCAGCCTCATCAGCGAGGGCACGGCACTGCTCAGCGTCGCGCTACCCCAGGGCCCGGCCGGGCCGTACCAGCTCCAGGCCGCGATCGCCGCGCTGCACGACGAGGCACCCAGCCAGGAGCGGACCGACTGGCCGCAGATCCTGGCGCTGTACGAACTGCTGCTGCGTATCTCGGACAACCCGGTGACCGCGCTGAACCACGCGGTGGCGGTGGCCATGGTGCGGGGTGCCCGCGCGGGGCTCGACCTGCTGGCGGAACTCGCGGCCGACGAGCGGCTGGCGGGCGATCACCGGCTGGACGCCGCCCGGGCGCACCTGCTGGAAATGGCCGGCGAACCGGCGCGGGCCAGGGATGCCTACCTGGAGGCTGCCGGGCGCACCACGAACATCCCGCAACAGCGTTACCTCTACGCGTGTGCCGCGCGGCTGGATACCTCCCGGTCCTTGCCGTAGGCCCGCAACTCGGCGAGGTAGGTGTCCCGCACACCCGCAGGCAGCCAGGCGATCTCGAACGCGTTGTGCTCCAGGCGGAGCACCTCCCGCTCCCCCAGCCCGGCGGCCTCGCTCACCGCGAGCAGGTTCTCGGTGACGTAGCCGCCGAAATACGCCGGGTCGTCGGAGTTGACGGTGGCCCGCAGCCCGAGGTCCAGCATCCGCCGCAGCGAGTCGTGGCCGAGGTCGCCCCGGACATGGCGGTTGGAGATCGGGCACACGGTCAGGCCGAGTCCGCGGCGGGCGATCTCGGTGTGCAGCGCGGGGTCGTCCAGCGCGTTGACGCCGTGGTCGATGCGGTCCACGCCGACCACGTCCAGGCACTGCCGGATGTGCTCGGTGGTGTTCTCCTGGTCCACATCGCAGTGCATGGTGAGGAAGTAGCCCTCGGCGCGGGCGCGTTCGAAGACGGCGGCGAAGGCCGAGGGCGGGTTGCCCCGCTCGTCGGAGTCGAGCCCGACCCCGACGATCCATTCCTTGTACGGCAGGGATTCCAGCAGGGTCGCCATGGCAAATCCCGCTGGCAGGTCGCGCAGGAAGCACATGATCAGTTGCGCGCGCAGGCCGAGCAGGCGGTGGGCGTCCACCAGCGCCCGCCGCAGGCCGCGGATGACGGTGCCGAAGCAGACACCGCGCGAGGTGTGCGCCTGCGGGTCGAAGAAGATCTCGGCGTAGCGAACGTTCTGGGCATGCGCCCTGGTCAGGTAGGCCCAGGCGAGATCGTAGAAGTCCTGCTCGGTCAGCAGGACCTCCATGCCCTGGTAGTACGCCTTCAGGAACGACGGCAGGTCATGGAAGTTGTAGGTGGCGCGCAGTTGCGCGGCGTCGGTATACGGCAGCACGAGATCATTGCGCTCGGCCAGCTCGAACATCATCTCCGGTTCGAGCGTTCCCTCGATATGTACGTGCAGCTCGCATTTCGGAATACCGGCGATGAATTCGGCGAGCCCCATCATGCCGTCATCGTAGTGGCAGCCGCCGACATCGGCCTGATCTAGGTGGCCGCGCCGAGCACGATGGTGGCGTCCAGCTCGGGGCAGCCGATGATCCGGGGCCGCAACCCGGCGTCGGCACAGGCCGCGGCCAGTCGCGGTGCCTGCGGTTCGCTGGTCTCGATCAGCAGGTGGCCGCCGGGTGCCAGCCAGTCCGGTGCCGCGGCGATCACCCTGCGCTGCACGGTGAGCCCGTCCGCACCGCCGTCCAGCGCCGTGCGCGGCTCGTGCAGGCGGGCCTCTGGTGGCATCAGGTCGACCGCGTCGGTGGGGACATAGGGTGCGTTCACCAGCAGCAGGTCCACCCCCGCGCGGAGCCGGGCCGGTACCGGCTCGTACAGGTCGCCCTCGTACACCCGGCCGCCCGCGGCCGCGAGGTTGCGGCGGGCGCAGCGCACCGCCGCGGGTTCCAGGTCGGCGGCGTGCACCTCGAGCCCGTCCACGGTGGCGGCCAGCGCGGCACCCACCGCGCCGGTGCCGCAGCACAGGTCCAGCACCACCGCGCCGGGCCGTGCGAGTGCGGCCGCCTGGCGCACGAGCAGCCCGGTGCGCAGGCGGGGCACGAAGACACCCGGTTCCACGGCGATCCGCAGGCCGTGGAACCAGGCCCAGCCGAGGACCTGTTCCAGTGGCAGGCCGGTTACCCGCTGGTCCACCAGCGTGGCGAGGTGTTCTGGGGAGCGCGCGGCCGTGGCGAGCAGCTGCGCCTCCTCCTCGGCGAACACGCAGCCCGCGGCGCGGAGCCTGCTGGTGAGTTCGGGCAGCGAGCACGGAGTAGCCGTCATCAACACCCCCTGCTCCGGCACGTCCAGGTAGTGCTGGTTGTACCTGATGCGGGGCACGGTGCCGAAGCGGCGCCGGTGCATGATGGCGCCGCAGGGGCCGGTATGCTGGCTACGGTCGGGTTGTCGTCGATGGCCTTTGGGGTGCGCCGCGAAGCACCCTCGCCGATGAGTACTGTTCTGGTGTTCGGGGAGGATCACTCCCCTGCCCGGTGAGCGCCGCGATCCGCGCCCGGACCCGTGGGGAGATCCGGGCGAACCGGCGCCGTCGTTCCCATTCGTGCTGGGGTCATGTGGTGGCGGCTCCGCTGTGGCCGCTGCATGGTGCGAACCTCGGCACCCTGCTGCGGAGTTGTGACGCGGCAGGTGCCTGTCTCGCGGTGCCCCGGTTGCCCTGGGTGCCGCAGGCGCTCGCGCGGGGTAACACGCTGCGGCGCCGGAGCTGCGTACACCATACCGGCGATCCGCTGCGCTGGCTGGAACGGCAACGGGCGCGGGGCGTCCGGCTGGTCGGGGTCGAGCTGGCCGATGAGGCGGTCCGGCTCGCCGACCTGCCTGCCGCGCGGGAGCCCACGGTGGCGGTGCTCGGGCACGAGCAGAGCGGCATTCCGCCGGAGGCGCTGGACTTGCTCGATCAGGCGGTGGAGATCCCGATGGTGGGCCATGGCGCCACGCTCAATGTGGCCGTGGCGGGCTCCCTCGTGCTGTACAAGCTCGCCGGATTGCTCTGACCACGTGCCCGGATCCGTGTGCGCTACCGCAGTCGGTCGCGGCGACGGATCAGGTGGGCGGTCTCGGCGGTGTTGCCCGCCAGGTCGATGGCTTTGTCGTAGGCCGCGCGTGACTCCTGGTCGCGGCCCAGCCGGCGGAGCAGGTCGGCGCGGGTGGCGTGGTAGGCGTGATAGCCCGCCAACCCGTGCTCAAGGCGGTCGACGTCCGCGAGTGCCACCTCCGGGCCGTCGAGCTCGGCGACCGCGATGGCCCGGTTGAGGGCGATGATCGGTGAGGGGTCGAGGCGGACGAGTTGGTCGTAGAGGGCGAGGACCTGTGACCAGTCGGTGTCGCACATGTCGCGGGCGGAGGTGTGCACCGCGTTGATCGCGGCGAGGATCTGGTAGCGCCCGGGAGCCACCCCGGTGGCGGCAGCGGCCAGGCGCTCGCGCACCAGCCGATGGCCCTCGGCGATCAGCGCCGCGTCCCAGGCCCCACGGTCCTGCTCGTCGAGCGGGACCAGTTCGCGGCTGGCCGAGATCCGGGCGGTGCGGCGGGCCTCGGTGAGGAGCATCAGCGCCAGCAGCCCGGCCACCTCACCGTCCTCGGGCAGGAGGGCACGGATCAGGCGGGTGAGCCGGATCGCCTCGGTGGTCAGGTCGTGACGTACGGGATCGGTGCCGGGGCCGGTGGCCAGGTAGCCCTCGTTGAAGACGAGGAAAAGGACGGCGAGTACGCCGGAGACGCGTGCCGGGAGATCCTCCGCGGACGGCACCCGGTAAGGGATGCGCGCCGCCTTGATCTTGGCCTTCGCGCGGGTGATCCGTTGCCCCATGGCGGTCTCGGCCACCAGGAAGGCCCTGGCGATCTCGGGTACAGTGAGACCGCCGACCATGCGCAGCGTCAGCGCCACGCGGGTCTGCATCGCGAGTGCCGGGTGACAGCAGGTGAAGATCAGCCGAAGCCGCTCGTCCTCGATCGCACCGTCGATGGCGCCGAGCGGCTCGCG
This sequence comes from Amycolatopsis aidingensis, assembly GCF_018885265.1. GTDB lineage: Bacteria > Actinomycetota > Actinomycetes > Mycobacteriales > Pseudonocardiaceae > Amycolatopsis > Amycolatopsis aidingensis. The sequence continues at coordinate 3,890,916 of NZ_CP076538.1, read as the reverse complement.
CGAGTCGTCGTACACCATCTGCGCCTCCTTGTGCTTGTCATCGCGCTTGTTCTCGCGCCGGATCCGGTCGATGGCCTTGTGGTTGGCGGTGGTGGTCAGCCAGGCGCCGGGATTGGGGGGCACGCCGTCGGCCGGCCATCGCTCGACGGCGGTCGCGAACGCCTCGGCCGCCGCCTCCTCGGCGGTGTCGAGGTCACCGAAGCGCCTGGTCAGGGCGGCCACCACCCGCGCCCACTCCGCGCGGTGGGCCCGGGTGATCGCCTCCTCGACGTCGCTCACCGGAACGGCCGCACCTCGACCTTCCGATCGCAGACCTTCGACGCCTCGGCGGCGAGCTTGAGCGCCACATCCAGATCGGGCGCCTCCCACACCCAGATGCCGGCGAGGTACTCCTTCGACTCCACGAACGGCCCGTCGCTGAACACCGCCTGCTCGCCCCGGTTGTCGATGACCGTGGCCGTATCGGTGTCCGCGAGCCCGCCCGCGAAAACCCAGTAGCCCTCGGCGATCAGTCGTTCGTTGAACGCGCTGATGGCAGGCCGCCTGTCCGTGCTGCCGGGATTGCTCTTGTCATCGATCACGGAAACCAGGTACTGCATCTGAAGATCATCTCCTGTGGTGCCAAGACGGCGTGGTTCGGTGGTCAGCGACTTCAGGCCGTTGCATACTGCGGGCGCCCGTCCGGCCGGTATACCTGGATCATCACGCCCTTCGAGTCGACCCGCGACTCCACCAGGTCGAGCGCAAGATCCGGACCGGCCTCGGGGAACAGTCTCGCGCCCTGGCCGAGGATCACCGGGATCACGAGCAGAGTCATCTCGTCGACCAGACCGTTCTCCAGCAGCCACCGGGTCAGCACGCCGCTGCCGTGCACCTGCAGCTCACCCCCGGGCTTGGCCTTCAGCTCACCGATGGCCGCCGCGAGGTCACCACGGAGAACGGTCGTGTCCTCCCAACGCGGCGCGGTGAGCGTGGTCGAGGCAAGGTACTTGGGGGTCTCGTTCAAGGCCGCACCGATGGGATGTGCACGCATCTGGTCGATTGATCCCCAGGAACCGGCGAACAGCTCGTAGGTGCGCCGGCCGAACAGGAACGCCGCTGCGCGCTGGTAGGTCTGCGTGATGAACGTCCTGGTCTCGTCGTCGCCCTTCCCCCGGGCCCATCCGCCGCGTTCGAATCCGTTCCTCCGGTCATCCGACGTGGCGCCGTTTCCCTGCATCACTCCATCGACAGTGACCTGAGTCATGATTGTCAGCTTCACGATCACGGTTCCTTTGCCTTGGCGCCGCCCCTGGTGGGTAGCCTCACCCCTGCTACGAACACCACCGCCCCGATCCGACACCGCTTCCCGGGTTTCTTGAAGGGAGATCCGTACCGCACTAGGGGGCGGCCAGCCAGCCACGGTGCAGCGCCGGCGCCAGCTCGTGCGCGCCGGAGTTGCGGATGTTGTCCTCGTCGTGCAGGTACCCCTCGGTGGTGGACAGGGCGGAATGGCCGAGGTCCTGCTGCACCTGGCGGGGCGGCACGCCGCGTTCGACGGCGTGCGTGGCGTAGGAGTGCCGGGCCGAGTGTGGGTGGATGGTGTCCCGGAGCGGGCCGAGGTGGCTGGCGATCAGCGCGGCCTGTTCGGTGCCGAGCAGGTCCCGCAGCCAGCGTGCGCGCGGGGGCGGCGCGTCCGGCGCGGGGGCGAAGGTGGCGCACAGCCTGCGCAGCAGGGCCTGGACATGGGAGACGTGCACGCGTCGGCCGGTGCTGGTGATGAACAGTGGTTCCGCGGGTGTGGGCCCGACCTGGCCGCGGACCGCCGGGGCGGCCGGGGGCCTGCGTTCGGCGAGATAGGTGTCCACCGCGTCGGCCACCGGCGGCGCGAGGGCGACCTCGCGGTCCTTGGCGCCCTTGCCGTGGATGCGCAGGATGCCGATGTCCCCGCCAGTGGGCCTGCGGTAGTCGGTGAGGTTGGTGCCGACGAGTTCTTCCGCTCGCACGCCGGTGCCGATCAGCACCTCGACCATCGCGCGGTCGCGGCGGCCGTCCCGGCGGCGGTCGGCCAGGAGGTACGCGGCCAGCAGCAGGGCGCGGCACGCCTCGAAGGACCAGCGTGCGGTGACCGAAGGGGTGCCGCCGGAGCGGTTGAGGTGCTGGGTCTTCCGGTCGACCAGCGCGGCCGGGTTCTGTTCGGCCAGCCCTTCCCGGAGCAGGTACTTGCGGTAGAAGGCGGACACCGCGGACAGCATCCTGCCCCGGGTGGCGTCGCTGTACCCCGCGTGGGCCAGTTCGTCCAGCCACCGCTCGACGTGCTCCACCCTGACCTCGGCGAAGGAGCCGAACCCATTGCGCAGGCACCAGGGCAGCCATTCCAGTCCGGTGGGTGCCGCGCGGCGGCTCCGCCCCCGGCGGCGGGCGGGGTCGGGCGGGGTGTAGCCCGGCACCCAGTCCAGGGGGATGCCGAGGTCGGTCGCGTAGGCCAGCCGGGTGTTGAGCGAGGTGTAGATGCGCAGGAACTCCGCGAAGCGTTCCTGCCCCGTCTTGTCCGCCCCATCGCCCTGCGCGGCTACGGCCAGTGTCACGACAACCCCTTCCTCGTGCTGCGCCTGACAGTGTCACCGCCGCGCGACGGGGTTCGGCGCTGGGGGCCGTCTGGAGTCAGTGCCTGCCGGTCGGATGGCTGTCGCAGGCGTGACCGACCCGCGAATCGAAGGTGGCCTCCCCTCAGTCACGACCATAGTGTTGTGAGCTGTCTGCGGTGGCGGTGAGCCCACCGTGTCAGGAAGTGGACACGAGAAGGTGAAAGTGCGTTTCTGGCGGTGACACTCCACTCCTGTCGTGAATAGTCGACCACTACTCGTGTTCACATTCTCGTGTGGGTGTTGCCGGAAGGGGGCGTTGACCTGCGACAATTGTCTCTGTCACCGTCATGCGGTGGAGGTGACCGTGCATGGTCCCAGTCACGGGATTGCCGCTACCGGCGGTTCGTCGGGTCTGCCGTCAGGTGGGTGTCGGCACGGTGCTGGTGGGGGGTGGTGCACCGGTTTCGGTGCAGTCGATGACCACAACCTTGACCGCGGATGTGGATGCCACATTGCAGCAGATCGCCGAGCTCACTGCGGCTGGATGTGACATTGTGCGGGTGGCGGTGCCCTCCCAGGATGATGCGGATGCGTTGCCAGCGATCGCGTCGAAGTCGACGATTCCGGTTGTCGCGGATATTCATTTCCAGCCGAGGTATGTGTTCGCGGCGATCAAGGCCGGATGTGCTGGGGTACGGGTGAATCCGGGGAATATCAAGCGTTTCGACGATCGGGTCGGCGAGATCGCCCACGCCGCGCGGGATGCGGGGGTGCCGATCCGGATTGGTGTGAACGCGGGCAGCCTGGACCCGAAAATCCTCGACAAACATGGCGGGCGGGCAGGTGCGGAGGCTTTGGTGGAATCGGCGTTGTGGGAGACGTCGTTGTTCGCCGATCACGGTTTCCACGATCTAAAGATCAGCGTGAAGCATCATGACCCGGTAGTGATGATCGACGCCTACCGGCAACTCGCGCAGCAATGCGATTATCCGTTGCATTTGGGTGTGACCGAAGCCGGGCCACCCCCGCAAGGGGTGATCAAGACAGCGACCGCTTTCGGCGCGCTGTTGTCGGAGGGGATCGGGGACACGATCCGGGTGTCGTTGACCGCGGACCCGATTGAGGAGGTCCGGGCCGGGGAGGCGATCTTGCAGGCACTGGGACTGCGGCCCCGCACGTTGGACATTGTCTCGTGTCCGTCGTGTGGGCGGGCGCAGGTGGATGTGTACAAGATGACCGCCGAGGTCCAGGCCGCGCTGGACGGTTTGGAGGTGCCGATCCGGGTGGCGGTGATGGGGTGCGTGGTCAACGGCCCGGGCGAGGCCCGGGACGCGGATCTGGGGGTGGCCTCGGGCAACGGCAAGGGCCAGATCTTCGTACGCGGCCAGGTGGTGGACACCGTGCCCGAGCACGAGATCCCCGAAACGCTGATCGCGCACGCGGTACGGCTCGCCGAAAGCGATCACCGATGACCCCTCCGGTGACGAGCGTCGATCACGGAGCTGTCCGGCCCGTGCTGGACGGATCGGTGCTGTCCGCTCTCCGCCGATTCTCCGACATCCCCGACGGCAGCGGGAGCGATTGTCATGGCTAGCCCGTCCCTTACCGACACAACGGCCGCTCCCGCAGTTCTGCAGCAGGCACGCAGCCTGACGGTGCCCGCCTTGCGGCAGGCGATCGCCACCCTGCACCCCAGGCTCGCGCAGGTAGCCGGCTACCACTGCGGCCTCACCGACCAGCACGGCCGGCCGGCCCCTGCCAGGGTCGGGAAGATGCTCCGCCCCGCCCTGGTGTTCCTGTCCGCCCGCAGTACGGGCGTGCCTGCGGAGCGCCTGGCCTCGGAGGGTGTTGTCGCAGGGGCGGTGGCGGTGCAGCTGGTACACGAGTTCTCCCTGCTGCACGACGACATCATGGACCGCGACCGGACACGACGGGGGCGCCCCACGGCCTGGGCCGTCCACGGCGTCGACACCGCGCTGCTGGCCGGGGACGCGCTACTCGCCCTGGCGGTCTCCACACTCGCCGAGCACCCCCAGGCCGAGGCGGTCCTGGCCGAGGCGGTGGTGGGGTTGTGCGCGGGACAGGCCGACGACCTGGCGTTCGAAACCCGCACGACGGTGACGGTCGCCGACTGGGAGCGCATGGCGATCGGCAAGACTGGCGGCCTGATCTGCGCGGCCTGTCAGCTCGGCGCGCTGCTCACCGAAGCGGATTCCCGAGCCATCGCCGTGCTGGGCACAGCCGGCACTCAGCTTGGTCTGGCGTTCCAAGCCATGGACGACTGGCTGGGGATCTGGGGCGACCCGAAGGTCACCGGGAAACCCGCCGGTGCCGATGTCGCCGCCCGCAAACGCTCCCTGCCGATCGTCGTCACACTCACCGATGCCGACCCGGCCGCGCAACGGCTCGCTGCGATCCTCGCCACCGACGGCGAGCTCACCACCGACGACCTCGCGGCGGCCACCACGGCGCTGGAACGGACCAACGCCGGCCAGACCACCAGCCGCCACGCCCGCCAGCACACCGACCGCGCCCGCGATGCCATCGCGGCGCTCACCATCCCGTCCGACGTACGGCGGGAGTGGGACCACCTGATCAGTTTCCTCATCACCCGCGCCACCTAGAACGGCCGAGCCTGATGGACAAACGAGTACTGCTCGCCGCGCCGCGCGGCTACTGCGCCGGCGTGGAACGGGCTGTCGCGATCGTCGGACGCGCTCTGGAACTGCACGGAGCGCCCGTCTATGTGCGTCACCAGATCGTGCACAACACCCACACCACGACAAACCTCAACACCGGGAATCGAGGGCTGCCATGACCACTGATCCCTGCGGAAAGATCACCGCCCACTCGTCCAAGGAGAATGACATGCCCGTCGTGGACCTGCCCGTGTTCGATATCCCGTTTCCCGCGCGGTCCAGCCCCGAGGTAGCGCGAGCGCGGACCGCCAACGTCGCCCGGATGAAGTCCCATGGCATGCTCGGCACCCCCGAGGCCGAGCACTGGTACCTGTCCTGGGACCTGGGCCAGGGCGCCGGATACGCGTACCCGATGGCGGTAGGCGAAGACCTGGACCTGGCGGTGGACCAGTTTGCGTTCTTCTTTGTCTTCGATGACCAGTTCGACGGCCCGCTGGGACGCGATCCGGCGCGCGTGGCCACGTTCGTCGACGACCTGATCGCGGTGCTGTACCGCCCGGCCGGACGGCCGTCGCCGCGCGGTTCCTCTCCGCTCGTGACCTTCTTCGCTGACATGTGGGAACGCAGCCAGCAAGGTATGCCCGCCGCATGGATCACGCGCGCCGCCCACAACTTCGAGTACTACCTGGCCGCCCACGCCGCCGAGGCCATGGACCGCGTCAACGCCCATGTCCCGTCGTGGGAGCACTTCCTCCACGTGCGGCGCGGCGCAGGCGCTACCAGATTGATGGTCGACTACGGCGAGCGATTCGGCCACTTCACCGTCCCACTCGCTCTCTTCCACACCCCCCAGTACCGCATGATGCGCCAAGTCGGCATCGACGTGCCCCTCCTGTGCAACGACGTGCACTCCGTCTACAAAGAGGCCCCCCGCGGCGATGTCGACAACGCCGTGCTGGTCGTCGAACGTGAACACGGCTGCACCCGCGATGAAGCCCTGCGAGCGGTGCGCGACATGGTCATCCACGACCACATCCCCCGCTTCCAACGCCTGGAGCAGGAACTGCCGCGAATCTGCGCCACACTGCGACTCGACGACGAGCAATGCACCGCGGTCGACAAGTCCGTAGCCGCCATCAAAATGTGGATCGCCGGTTACCACCAGTGGGAGATCGAGACCGACCGCTACACGCCCGAGGGCACCATCCCAGCAGACCGGCCCAACTACGTGGAAGACCTGGTCATCACGGGCAACGGATCTCACCGTCCGGAAAGCAGACAGCGCCACCCGCAATGACTTCGAACTCACGATGCGGTTTCTGACTTCCCAAGGAGCGGCACTCCCCCGCCACTCTCAACATATAGCGCACCGGGGGCTTGCGGCAAGGCCCGGGTCGTACCGCAAGATTGCCGGGCAAGGCCACAACCTGCGGAAATGGACTCGCGCGTAGGCACCCCGCACGCCAGCGGGGCCGCGACGTGCTGCCCATGAACGAGGAAGAAGCCGTCGGATCAAACATCATTTCTTGTCACTGTGAGGGGGAACGTGTCGGCTCAGGGGTACGAAGAGGAGCTGCGGTCGGAGCGGAGTCATGTCGCCGGGCTGTACGCGCGGCTCGACGCCGAGCGCACGCGAGTGCGGGGCGCGTACGAGGCGGCGTTGCGGGGAAACGGCGAGACACCCATGGAACGGGATGTCGAGGTGCGCGCGCTGTCCAGCGAGGCGAAACGGCTGGACGTGGCGGACGCCGGGCTGTGTTTCGGCCGGTTGGACACCGAGTCGGGCGGACAGCTGTACATCGGCCGGATCGGCCTTTTCGACGAGGAGAACGCGTACGATCCGGTACTGCTCGATTGGCGGGCGCCTGCGGCGCGCGCGTTCTATGTCGCCACCGGCGCGAACCCGGAGAACATGCGCAGGCGCCGCCAGTTCCACACCCGGGGGCGTCAGGTGCTCGATTTCACCGACGAGGTGTTCGGCCGTCCCGGCGAGGATGAGCGCGGAGACACGGCGCTGCTCGCGGCGGTCAACGCGCCGCGCGGTGCGGGCATGCGCGATATCGTGGCGACGATCCAGGCCGAGCAGGACGAGATCATCCGGCTCGACCACCCTGGCGTGCTGGTGATCGAGGGCGGTCCGGGCACCGGGAAGACCGTGGTGGCGCTGCACAGGGTGGCGTACCTGCTCTACACCCAGCGGGAGCGGATGGAACGGCACGGTGTGCTCGTGGTCGGGCCCAACCCGGCGTTCCTGGACCACATCGGCCGCGTTCTGCCGTCGTTGGGTGAGTCCGATGTGGTCTTCATGACCCCCGGCGACCTGCTGCCCGGTATGCGGGTCACCGCCGAGGACACCCCGGAGGCCGCCCGGCTCAAGGGTTCGCTGCGGATCCTGGACGTGCTCGCGGCGGCGGTCGCCGATCGGCAGCGGCTGCCGGAGCAACCGGTACCGATCACGCTGGGCGACGTCACGGTGCGGATCGACGCCGAGACCGCGGAGTGGGCCATCGAGGAGGCCAGGGCGAGCGGGCGGCCGCACAACGAGGCCCGCGCGGTCTTCACCGAGATCGTCACGTACGTGCTCACCGAGCGGGCGATAGCCCGGATCGGCCGCGGCTGGCTGACGCGGGAGGACCGCAAGGCATGGGAGGAGCTGCGCACGGACCTGCTCAAGCAGCTCGCGGAGGACGAGCGGTTCACCGCCGCTGTCGACGAGCTGTGGCCGGTGCTGACCCCGGAAACCCTGCTGGCCGAGCTGTACTCCTCCCCCGAACGCCTGCGGGCGGCTGGCGCCGACCAGGCGCTGTGGCGCGCCCAGGGCGATGCCTGGACGGTGCCGGACGTGCCGTTGCTGGACGAGCTGGTCGACCTGCTGGGTCGTGACAAGGCGGTGGACAAGGCCGCCGAGCGGGTGGCCGAGCGGCAGCGGAGAGCCGAGGCCGAGTACGCGGCCGACGTCATGGACGCCATGAAGCTGGACCGCGAGGAGATGGACGAGGACGTCATGCTGGCGGCCGAGAACCTGCTCTACGCCGAGGACCTTGCGGACCGCTTCGTCGAGCGGGACACCCGGGACCTCGCCGAACGGGCCGCCGCGGACCGGGACTGGACCTACCGCCACATCGTGGTGGACGAGGCCCAGGAACTGTCCGAGATGGACTGGCGGGTGCTGATGCGGCGCTGCCCCGGCCGGTCCTTCACGGTGGTCGGGGATCTGGCCCAGCGCCGGTCGGCGGCCGGTGCGACGTCCTGGGACGCGATGCTGGAGCCGTATGTGCCGGGACGCTGGGTCTACCGGTCGCTGTCGGTGAACTACCGCACCCCGGCGGAGATCATGGCCGTCGCCGCGGCCCTGCTCGCGGAGTTCGCGCCGGGGCTCCAGCCACCGGAGTCGGTCCGTTCGTGCGGGGTGGAGCCCTGGTCCAGGCGGGTCACCGAGGAGGAGCTGCGCCCCGCCATCGAGGAGTTCGTGCAAGAGGAGGCTGGCCGCGAGGGCACCAGCGTGGTGATCGGGCCGCCGGGTGTGCCGGGCGCGGTCCGGCCCGCGGAGACGAAGGGGCTGGAGTTCGACGCCGTTCTGGTGGTGGAACCGATGCGGATCCTGGCCGACGGCCCACGCGGCGCGGCCGAGCTCTACGTCGCCCTCACCCGCGCCACCCAGCGCCTCGGCGTCCTGCACCAGGGCCGGCTGCCGCGGGCCCTGGCCGGACTCGGCGCCCCAGCCGGTGCCCGGCCGGCGTAGCGGGGCCGGAGCGGTGATCCGTACTGCCGATCTGGCCGTTTCCCACCCTGGCCAGGGGATGCTGCCCTACCCTCGTGGTCCGTGACGGGATTCCGGGAAGGGGGCGGCATGGCGGTTCCGGCGCTGGCCACGGGTGGACTGCCGCTAGTCGGTCATCTGCTGCCCCTGCGCCGTGAGCGTCGGCTGGCGTTCCTGGACTCGTTGCGGCGGCATGGCAGCGTCGTGCGGATCAAACTCGGCCCGCGCACCATCTACCTGGTGACCGAGGCCGAGATGGCACGCGAGGTGCTGGTCGTGCAGGCCGGCAGCTTCGACAAGGGCGAGGGCGGAGCCCAGCTGCGGGTGCTGGTCGGCAACGGCGTGCTCACCTCGGAGCGGGAGACCCACCGCAGGCAACGCCGGCTGTTGCAGCCGCACTTCCATCGCAACCGGATGGCGGGCTACGCCGAGGCCATGCGGCAGGAGATCGAGCAGCTGTCGACCACCTGGCGCGACGGTCAGCGTCTCGATGTCCGCACCGAGATGCACGGTCTGTTGCTCGGCATCACCATCCGGGCGCTGCTGCCCTCCTCCATCGGCACGCTGCACGGCGACTTCCGCCGCGACTTCCCGCTGGCACTGCGCGAGGTGCAGCGCCGGATGTTCAACCCGGTACGGGCCCTGACCAGCAGGCTGCCGACCCCGCGCAACCAGCGCCACGCCCGGCTGCTGGCCGGGCTGCACCAGGCCGCGGCGCATGCCATCGCGACCCACCACAAGGCGGAGGCCAAGGACACCGACCTACTGACCACGCTCACCGGGGCCCGCGACCCGGACACCGGCGAGCCCCTGTCCGACACCGAGATCCGCGACCAGGTCATGACCATGCTCGCCACCGGAGGGGAGACGTCCACCAGCGCGCTGTCCTGGGCGTTCCACGAACTCGGCCGCCACCCGGACCTCGAAGAACGGCTGCACACGGAGGTCGACCAGGTACTCGGCGGCCGCGCGGCCCGCTACGAGGACCTGCCCCGCCTGGAGCTCACCGGCCGGATCATCTCCGAGGTACTCCGGTGCTACCCACCCGCGTGGATGATCAGCCGCCGCGCGCTCGCCGATGTCGATCTCGGCGGCTACCACGTCCCCGCGGGCAGCCCGGTGCTGGTGATCCCGTATATCGTGCACCGCGACCCGGCGGTGTTCCCGGACCCGCATCGGTTCGACCCCGACCGCTGGCTGCCGGACCGGCCCACCCGGATCCCGCACGATGCGGTCATCCCGTTCGGCGCCGGCGTGCGTAAGTGCATCGCCGACCACTTCGCGGTCATCGAGACCACCCTGACCCTTGCCACGCTGGCCGGCAGGTGGCGGCTGCGTCCGCTGCCCGACCACCCGGTGCGCCCCGTGACCGCCACGACCCTGGTGCCGGAGGGTCTGGTCATGCGCGCCGAACGTCGAGGTGGCTGGTGACGTCCGGAGCGGGCTCCTTGTGCCCAGGCGGCGGCCAGGCCGTCGCGGGCGAGTTCGTATTGCAGGTCGTGCTGGAACTGGCCGACCGAGACCAGGACGTTGACCAGCATGGTGGTGGTCGCGTCGGGGGCGGCCAAGTTGACGATGCCGGACAGCACGCGCAGTTTCATGCTGTGGGCGCGGCACCATTCCCGGACCGCGAGGATGTCCGCGACGTCGCGGCAGAGCCGGTACTGCTCCGCGACGGTGAACCGGTCGCCGGGCCGGGGAGGCCGGCCTCGTCGAGCAGGTGGGTCTGGCGCTGGGCGCTCTTCCGCCCGACCACCACGGCCGAGCCCGCCGACCCGGCGCCGTCCGCCCAGCCTGCCAAGGATTCCGGGACGCCGGCGGAAAGTTGAGCCCGTGTTCGTCAACGCCGGCGCTGGAGGCGCTCACCCAGGAGTGGCTGTCCAGCGCTTCCGCCAACGTCCTCACCGCGGCCCTTACCACGGCCGCGATCCGCGACAAACCTCGACAACATCACCGCAGGTCACGGCTATATGCGACCGAAAATTCGTTAACGCTACTGGGAGCCCCTGAGCCAGCAGCGCACCCTCGCCGAGCAGAAGCGAATCGACGTCGAGATGGACGTACTCGCCGACGCCTTCCAAGCACTGGATGAGGGACGGGCCGCGACGCCGTGGCGTACCTGCCGGTGATCGACCAGCGCCTGCACCGCGATGACCTCGTGGCGGCGTGGCGGACGCCACCGTTGATCGGGAAGGACCCACGTCGTCAGAACAGGGTGTCGCGGACACGGAGCGGCCGGTATCCGGTCGGCCCGAGCTGCGCCAGCTCGCCCTCGATATCGACCTCGATCGCGCCGAAAAAGTTGATGTTCTCGCGTCTGGAGGCTGAGCAGGAGTACTGGGAAGTAAGTGGGTTCCCCCAAACTTGGGGTTCCTCATCCTGAACCCGAGGGCCCGCAGTCACCAGAACCAGGACTCAGTGCTCGGGTTCGTACTGAACCGAAGTATCGCATTCGGCAGCGGGATCAGGAAGTTGGCTCGCGGATTCGGAGCTGATCGTGCGGTGCGGCAACGGCAATGGCACCTTCGTCCGTCTGCGTCGCGCCGAGTTCGAGTAGTAGTTCCGCGGTCTGCTAGCCGCTCTGGACCGTCCCCGTCCGCCCGCTAATGATCGGCTCGCGAGGGACATTGGAACGAAAAGTACGACGGATGACCCAGTCCCCAGTAGCGGCGCCCGTCTTGTTTTCAATGCCAGGCCTTCTGATCTGGGTCAGGCTGCGGGAACGGAAGTCATCCGGTAGCTGTTCCCGTGCGAGACCACACGGCCAGCGGTGGGCGGCGGGAAGTGCGTGCCCAGGACGAGGGCGTCGGTGTCGGCGAGCGCGGCCAGCATCCGGCGTCGGGTGGCCTCGGAATGCTCAGGATGAATGTCGACGCAGGAGCCGATGGCGGGGTGGGCGAACTGGACGGGGTGGTGGATGCAGTCGCCGGTGATCAGCGCTGTCTTACCCTGACTGGTCAGCTGGATGGCGAGGTGGCCGGGCGTGTGCCCAGGCGTGGGCAGCAGCCGCAGTCCCGAGGCGATCTCGACGCCGTCTGCGGGGACGTCGACAAGGTCGAGCAGAGCTGCCTCCTCCACCGGAACCACAGAGTCTTCGAACATGTGCCGACGCGGCTCGTCCATGTCGTAGCCGGCCCAGAAGTCCCGCTCGGTGCGGGAGGTCACGTAGCGGGCGTTGCCGAAGGTGGGCACCCATGTTCCGTCCACCTCGTGCGTGTTCCACCCGACGTGGTCGGTGTGCAGGTGGGTGAGCAGGACCAGGTCGATGGAGTCCGGGGAGAATCCCGCCGCGCGCAGGTTGTCCAGGTAGCCCGTGCTGAGCTTGTGCCAGGCCGGGTTTGCCCGCGTCTTGCCGTTGCCGATGGCGGTGTCGACCAGCACCCGCATCCCGTCCTTCTCGAACGCGAAACTGTGGCTGTGGAGCTGGAGAATGCCGTCCGAGTCCGCGAAGTCGGGTCGCAGCCACTCCTCCCGGCCCACCAGGTCCGTGGTGGCGCCGGGCAGCAGCCAGGGACCGGTCGCAGGAGGCAGGAGCACCTCGTCGATGCGATGGACGGTCACGTCGCCGACCGTCCAGCAGGGCGGGGTGGCGGAGGGGACGCCGGCAGCAGTGTTCGGGGACGGCTTAGACATGGAACTCCTCGCTAAAGCAATTCATTTGCTTTAAGGTACCGTAGCGCCTAGTGTCCACTAAAGCAAACAGTTAGCCTTTAGATGCTGGAGGGGCCTCATGTCCGCTGTCGAACTCACCCCCTCGGAGGCAGCCCGCCTGGCCGCCCGTGCCGGTCTACCGCTCAACGACGTCCGCCACACCGGCGTAGCGGTCACCGCCAACCACATCCACTCCGTCGTGTCCATCCTGCGGGAACTGGACTTCGGCGACACCCCACCCGCCTCCGCCTACCGCGCGGAAGAGGAGAACACGCGAAAGGTGACTGCCGATGCAGCTGCCTGATCTGACCCTCGCCGAAGCCTCGGACGCGATTCGGGAACGCCGCGTATCCCCCGTAGAACTGGTCGACTCGATCCTTGATCACATCGATCAGGTGGAACCCCGCCTGCAGGCCTACGTGGCGGTGCAGGCGGACCAGGCGCGCAGCGCGGCCCGCGACGCAGAACGCGAGATCGTGGCAGGCCGGATCCGCGGCGCCCTGCACGGTGTCCCCATGGGCCTGAAGGACCTCATCGACGTTGCCGGCACAGCCACCACCGCCAGCTCCAGGGTCCGCGCCGAGCACCGCGCCGACTCCGACAGCACGGTGTTCGCACGGCTCAGGACGGCCGGCGCGATTCTGCTCGGCAAGACCCACACACACGAGTTCGCCTACGGCCTGACGACACCGCAGACGCACAACGCCTGGGACCAGACGCGCGTCGCAGGCGGATCCAGCGGCGGCTCCGCCATCGCCGTCGCGGCGCGCATCGCCACATTCGCTCTCGGCACCGACACCGGCGGCTCGATCCGCGTACCCGCCTCGCTCAACGGAGTCGTCGGCCTCAAGCCCACCTACGGCCTCGTCTCCCGCCACGGCGTGACGTCGCTGTCCTGGTCACTGGACCACGTCGGCCAGATCACCCGCACCGTCGAGGACGCCTCCCTCGTCCTGTCCGTCCTGGCCGGACACGACCCGCGGGATCCGGCCTCCCTGCCCTGCACCGACGGCGACTACCGGCCGGGCCCAGTGGCCGACCTGACCGGGCTGCGCGTCGGGGTGCCACGCAACTACTACTTCGACCACGTCGATCCGCACGTAGACGCCGTGGTCCGGACCGCCATCGACCGGCTCGCCGACCTCGGCGCCCACCTCGTCGAGGTCGAGATCCCGATGACCCGCTACATCCAGGCCACTCAATGGGGCCTGATGGTCCCCGAGGCCACCGCCTACCACGAACGGAGCCTGCGGGCCGTGCCAGACCTCTACGCGGCGGACGTCCGCGCCCTGCTCGAAGCCGGCGAGCTGATCACCGCCGGGGACTACCTGCGCGCTCAGCGCGCCCGGACCCTGATGCGGCAGGCCTGGGCACGCCTGCTCGACGAGGTCGACGTGATCGCCGCCCCGACGGTCCCGATGACCGCGGTACCGGCCAACCTGGAGACGATCACCTGGTCCGACGGTACGGTCGAGAGCGTCTCCGATGCCTACGTGCGGCTGTGCGCTCCCGCCAACCTCACCGGCATCCCCTCGCTTTCCCTACCGGTGGGCCACGACCCGGCGGGCATGCCGATCGGCATGCAGCTGCTCGGACGCCCCCGCTCCGAGGCCGTACTCCTGCGCGTCGGACACGCCCACGCGCAGACACAACCGGCCCGCCCGCTCGCACCCATGGCCTGAGCGGGCCGACCAGCTCCTCCGCGATAAGGCAATCGCTTCGCTTTAAGGTGGTGCGGTGAGTCGCAAACCGATGGTGCGCCCGGGCGGGCGCAGCGCCCGGGTCCAAGAATCGGTGCACGAAGCCGTACGCGCCCTGATAGCGGAATCGGGCCGGGAGGCATTGACCGTGCCCCTGGTCGCGGCCCGAGCCGGAGTCACACCGTCGACGATCTACCGGCGGTGGGGCGATCTGCAGGAGCTGCTGTCGGACGTGGCCGTCGAACGACTGCGCCCCGAGGCACCCCCGGAAGACCACGGCTGCCTGACCGCTGACTTGACAGCCTGGGCCGAGCCTCCGCACAGCGTGACCACGCTGTGCGGCGCCTCCTGGCCGAAGAAAGTCTCAAGATTGTGCGCCGAGTGGGCGGCGACCTCGCGGCTGCGGGGGAAAAGCCGCTTCTCGTAGGCGGCGAGCGCAGTCTCGACGTCGGGGTGCCCGGCCAGCTCGCGCGCCAGGTCGGCGCCGTCGTACATGGCGAGGTTGGCGCCTTCGCCCGCGAAGGGCGACATCAGATGCGCGGCGTCGCCGACGAGCGTCACGCCCGGCACCCGGTTCCAGCTGAGCCCGACAGGGAGCGCGTGGATCGGCCGGAGCCACGGCTCCACGTCGCTGCCTGTCACGAGCGCGGTGAGCAGCGGCGACCAGCCATCGAACTCGTGGGCGAGGCGGTGGAGACCGGCGGTCGGGTCACCGAAGTCGATCGACCGCATCCACTCGTCGGGCTTGTTCAGCGCCACGTAACCGCGTACACCGCCGTCCGCGTCGCGGTGGACGATGATGCCCTGGCCCGGCGCGACCGCCATCAGTGTGCCGCTGCCGATCGTGGCCACGCTCGCGCGGTGGTCCCGGCCGCCCGAGGCGAGGGCGATCCCGAGGAAGCAGGTACCGCTGTAGCGCGGCTCGGCCTGGGTGAGCAGCGGCCGGACCTTCGACCAGGCGCCGTCCGCGCCGACGACGACGTCGGCGCGGACGGTGGAACCCGCCGTGAAGGTGAGGTCGAAGCCGCCCGTCGGGTGGTGCCGGAGCGCGGTGAGCTTGTGGCCCCACCGGATGGTCCCGGGGCGAGCGAGTCGATGAGCAGGCGCCGGAGTTCGCCGCGATCTACCTCGGGGCGGGCCGAACGGGGGTCCGTGGGCCGGTCGAGCAGGATCGTGCCGTGGCGGTCGACGACGCGCTTGGCGTCCTCGCCTGGCCGGACCAGGGCGCGGAACTCGTCGTACAAGCCCGCCGCGCGGAGCGCGACCTGCCCGGTTTCTTCATGGATGTCGAGCAGGCCGCCCTGGGCGCGCGCCGTCGCCGACGCCTCACCCTCGTAGATCGTGGCGGCGACGCCGTGGGCTTGGAGCACCCGGGCGAGCGTCAGCCCGCCCAGTCCCGCTCCGACGATGGTGACGGTCTTCTGCATGGTGCGCTCCTCGGTTGCGGTCGACACCGGGAGCGGGCGGGACGCCCGATCTCGGCACGGAGACGCTCACCGATCGGAACCGTCCTGCATCGATGTGTGCGCGATGTCCGGCGAACAACGCCGCAGGACATCGTTTTTCGCGACACCATGAATCTAACCTGGCTTCGGATTCGGAGCAAATCCTCGGTTTACGCGGGTGATGCCAGCGAAGGAGCTGGCATCAGAAGAGCGTGTCGCGCACTCGCAACGGCCGGTACCCGGTGGCGTATTCCTTACCGCCGGAGTCATCGCCGCCAGAAAAGATGGTGGGTCACGCCGCTCGGGCTGGGCACCGTCTCCAGGTGGAACCGGTCGAGCAGCTCATCGGGGGACTCCCACAGCCGCACTCCGGATCCGAGTTCCACCTGCGAGACCGCCACATGCATGGTGTCGACGAGATCGGCGTCGAGAAACTGCCGGACCGTGGTCGGCCCGCCACCGAGCCGGACGTCCTTGCCCTGCGCAGCCTCCCGCGCCCGCTCCAGCACCGTGGCCGGATCGCCACCGACGAAGTGGAAGATGGTGTCGGAGAGGGTGAACGACGGGCGCTCGTGGTGGGTCAGGACGAACACCGGGGTGCGGAACGGAGGCTCGTCGCCCCACCAGCCGAGCCAGTCGTGGTCCTGCCATGGCCCGCGCTGCGGACCGAACTTGTTGCGGCCCATGATCTCGGCGCCGATGTTGTGGGTGAAGTCGCGCGTGAAGTAGTCGTCGAGGCCCCGGCTTCCCCCGGGGTCGGTGCGGTTGGGCCAGCTCGCCGTGGCACCGGCCCAGGCGAACATTTCACCGGGGTCGGCGTGCCCGAACGGCCGCTCGAGGGTCTGGTGCTCGCCGGCACCGAACCCGTCCCGCGAGATGGTGAAGTTCTGGACTCTCAGCAGTTGTCCCATGTTGTCTCTCCGGTGCTCGGTGATGGTGATCAGACAACTTAGACAACGCCGGTCCCCCGGACTCATCGCCGGGGACGCCCCGAGCGCGAGTGACACCGGCCACACCCAGCGGTCTCCCAGGTGACCCGGACGCCCTCGGGCTTGCCGATCGGTCCTCCGGCACCGCCGGTGTTGGAATCATATAGATAATCCTCCTTATCCATAGGAATACTGCGAGCGCATCCAGTAGGCAAGTTTGAGTTTGATATCCAGAACCCCTGGTTTTAGTTAGTAAACAAGATCCGATATGGTGTGTTTGTGGCTGATGAGACGGTTGAGTACGACGAAGGCGAAGGCGACGCGGACCTCGCGCTGCCCATGGAGGCTCCCCCGATACGGCGCGGCAGCCGGGACGAGCGGCGGGAGGCGACGCTGCGGGCGCTGGCGGCGGGCCAGGAAGCGCGGTGCGCCTACTGCGGCCGGTCGCTGCCCCCGCTGCCCTCCCGCGGTGGCAGGCCGACCCCCTACTGCGCGGCCGATCCGGACCGCTACGGCAAGTGGGGCGCCAAGGTCATCAGCTGCGCGATGCTGGACGAGCAACGCGAGATCTGGCTGACCGTCTACGGCCCGGACCAGCCGATGACCCGGATCGACACCCAGGTGCTGGACGAGCGGCTGGGCTCCCTGCTCGGCACCCTCGACCCGGTGCGTGCCGAGGTCGCGGCACTGCGGGAACAGGCGTCCACCGAGACCGCCGCGGCGCTCACCGCGAAGGACGAGGCCGAGCAGGCCCGCCAGCGGGCACAGGAGGAGGCCGAGGACGCGGTGGCCGAACGTGACCGGGCACTGGCCGAGGCGGAACGGACGCGGGAGCAGGCCGAGTCCGACCGGGCCGAACGGGAGGCAGCCCAGCAGGCGGCCGAGCAGGCCGGGCGGGACCGGGAGCAGGCACTGAGCGATCGCCAGGCGGCCCAGCAGGACCGGGACCGGGCCGAGGCGGACCGCCAGCGCGCCCTGGACCAGGCGGCGGCCGCCCAGGACCGGATCGCCGAGCTGCAGACGTCCCTGGCGGGCGAGCGCGCGGCCACCCTGGAACGGATCGATCAGCTGCGCCGGGCGGAGGAACAGGAACGCGGGCAGCTACGGGCCGCACTGGAGGAAGAGCACCGGCAACAGCTCCGGGCCCGCACCGCCGAGTTCGACGAGCAACTGCGCGCCGCCCAGGCCGCCGCCGACCAGCGGATCACCGAGCTGACCGGCCGGCTGACGGAGGCGACCCGGCACTACGCCGACACCCTGGGCCCGCTACACGAACGCATCGCGGCGCTGGAGCGGGAGCTGGCCGCGCGGTCCAGCGCCGAGACGGCGCTCAGCAGGCGATTCGAGCAGGTGCACGCCGCGGTGACCCAGGCCCTTGCGGACACGACCGAGGACCAGCCGCTGCGCGAGCGGGTCGCCGCCGCCCTGGAACCGGGCGAGCAGGTGTGATCGTCTGAATGGCGGCTCGTGCCCGGCTGGCAGGCGTGCGTCGGGACTGGTCCAGGGTCCGTTCGATCGCGCGGCGGGCCCGGTACGCGGTGCCGATGCACTACGAGGCGGAGCAGCCGGACAAGATCGCGGGCTACGTCGAGGGTCGCCGACCCGGAGGAGGAGTTCCGTGCGCACGCCGGACGGCGCGCACGCGTGCTGGCCGTCGGGGAATGGCTGGACCTCGCCACCTGACCGGAAACTCCGTCGCGCCGAGCGCCGGGCAACCGGAGAGCGAGCGGCGCGTCCTGCCTCATAGGACGGATCGACACCACGCAGGGGGTTCCATGCCGGGACGCCGGTCGCTGGCCGGGTCGCCTGCCCGCCGGACCGTGCTGCTGGGCGGCCTGGCCACCCTTGCCGCTTGCACGGCGCGGCCCACACCCACGCCACCGACGCACACCCGCACGGTGGCCGGGACCGCCGCCGCAGCGGAACTGACCGCGCTGGAGGACAGGTTCGGCGGCAGGCTCGGGGTGTACGCGATCGACACCGGTACCGGTGCGACGGTGCGACATCGGGCGGATGAGAGGTTCCTGATGTGCTCCACGCACAAGCTGCTCGTGGCCGCCGCCGTCCTGCGGTCGCACACCCGCGAGCCGGGCCTGCTGGACCGGCTGGTCCGCTATGACGACGATCGGCTGATCGCGCATTCCCCGGTGACCACCGAGCGGCTGGCCACCGGCATGACCGTCGCTGCGCTCTGCCGGGCAGCTGTCACGCATAGTGACAACGCGGCGAGCAACCTGCTGGTGGACGTCCTCGGCGGCCCGCAGGCGGTGACCTCCTTCGTACGGACGCTCGGCGACCCGCGCACCCGGCTGGACCGGCGGGAGCCCGAGCTGAACCGTTCGGCCCACCCCGGGGATCAGCGGGACACCACGACGCCCACCGCGATCGGCGCCGACCTGCGTGCCCTGGTGCTGGGCGAGGCGCTGGACCCGCCCGGCCGGGATCGGCTCACCGGGTGGCTGCGGGACAGCACGACCGGCGGCGAGCTGATCCGCGCCGGCCTGCCCCGCGGGTGGCTGGCCGGGGACAAGTCCGGCTCCGGGCCGCGGGGTGAGGTAAACGATGTGGCGGTGGTGTGGCCGCCAGGGAGTCCCCCGCTGGTGCTCGCCGTCTACACCGCGCCCGCCGATCCCGACTCCACGACCGGAGCGGCGACGGTCGCCGCGGCCGCGAAGATCGTGGCCGCAAACCTCGGCCCTGCTTCCTGAGCAGGTGCCACGGAAGGTTTCCGGAACTCGTGGGCCCGCGGGTGTCGAGAATGTGGCATCGGCTCCGTCCCAGGGGCACGAGCGGCCACGCCCGGCCGCGCGACGACGAAGGAGAACCACCATGAAGTACCTGCTGCTGAAGCACTACCGAGGTGGCCCAGCCCCGGCTCATGACTGGGCGCCGATGGACCAATGGACGCCGGAGGAGGTCGACGCGCACGTTCAGTACATGAACGACTTCGCCGCCCGGCTGGAGGAGACGGGTGAGTTCGTGGACAGCCAGGCGCTGGCGCCCGGGGGCGCGTTCGTGCGGTCCGACGGCCCGGGGCGCCCACCGGTGACCGATGGTCCCTTCGCCGAGACCAAGGATCTGATCGCCGGCTGGATGGTCATCGACGTGGAGTCCTGGGACCGCGCGGTCGAGCTGGCCGGGGAGTTGTCCGCCGCGCCGGGGGCCGGAGGCGAGCCGATTCACGAGTGGCTGGAGGTTCGGCCCTTCCTGTCCGGCTCACCTACGGTGACCGAGTGAACGAGTCACTGCTGCGGGAGCTGGTGCCCGCGGTGATCGGCATCCTCGGTCGGCGCGGGGCCGACTTCGCCTCGGCCGAGGATGCCGTGCAGGACGCCCTGCTCCGGGCGCTGGACACCTGGCAGGCCGATCCCCCACGTGATCCGAAGGCCTGGCTGGTCGCGGTCGCCTGGCGCAGGTTCCTCGACGCCGCCCGGGCCGAGGCCTCGCGGCGGGGGCGGGAACTCGCCGTGGAGGCCGAACCTCCCGCCGGTCCGGCTCCCGCCACGGACGACACGCTGCGGCTGTACTTCCTGTGTGCGCACCCCAGCCTGCCGCAGACCTCGGCCGTCGCCCTGACCCTGCGCGCGGTCGGCGGCCTGACCACCCGGCAGATTGCCACGGCCTACCTCGTTCCCGAGGCGACCATGGCGCAGCGGATCAGCCGGGCCAAGCGGCGGATCGCGGGACTGCCGCTCGACCAGCCCGGTGACCTCGGGACGGTGCTGCGAGTGCTGTACCTCGTCTTCAACGAGGGGTACGGCGGCAACGTCGACCTGGCGGCCGAGGCGATCCGGCTCACCCGTCAGCTCCACGCACTGACCGACGATCCCGAGGTCGCGGGGCTGCTCGCGCTGATGCTGCTGCACCACGCGCGGCGCGCCTCCCGCACCGGCCAGGGAGGCCGCCTGGTGCCGCTGGCTGAGCAGGACCGGTCGCGCTGGGACACCGGCCTGATCACCGAGGGGGTGCGGATCCTGCAGGCCGCGCTGGCTCGCGACCGGCTGGGCGAGTACCAGGCACAGGCCGCCGTCGCCGCCCTGCACGCCGACGCCCCCACCGCCGCGGAGACCGACTGGGTGCAGATCGTGGAGTGGTACGACGAACTGCTGCTGATCACCGACAGCCCGGTGGTGCGCCTGAACCGCGCGGTGGCCGTCGGGGAGGCCGACGGACCACAGGCCGGCCTGGCGGCGCTGGCCGAGGTGGACCCCGACCTGCCCCGGCACACCGCGGCGGCGGCATACCTGCACGAACGCGCGGGCGACCTCGATCGCGCCGCCGAGCTGTATGCCGCCGCCGCCCGCACCGCCACCAGCGTGCCGGAACGAGACCACCTCACCCGGGAGGCCGCCAGGGTGCGGCAACTGCTGCGTCCGTGAGCGTGGGCATCGGTCCCCGTCACCTCGGCTCAGCCGTCGAGGACGATCACGACCTTGCCGCTACCGTGCCCGGTCTCGACCGCACTATGCGCGTCCGCGATCGCCTCCAGCGGAAAGCGGGCGCGGATGCCGACCCGCAGTACGCCCCGCCGGCACAGCTCGGCGAGCTCGCCGAGCGCGGCGGTGGAGCGCTGCGCCCGGATCCCGCGCACGCCGAGCTCCTCGGCGAGGGCGTGCTCGACAAGGGTCCCGATCCGGTCCCGGTCCGGTGCCAGCTCCAGGGAGTCGCGTAGTGCTTGCCCACCCACCGCGTCCAGCACGGCATCCACCCCGCGCGGGGCGAGCTCGCGTACCCGCTGCGGCAGGCCCGGCCCGTAGCGCACCGGTGTGGCCCCCAGCGCGGCGAGGTAGTGGTGGTTGGCCGCGCTGGCGGTGCCGATGACGCGGGCGCCGTAGTGCCGGGCCAGCTGGACGGCCATGGTGCCCGCTCCCCCGGCGGCGGCATGGACCAGCAGGGTGTCGCCCGGCCCGACCCGCAGCTCGCGCAGGGCGGTCAGCGCGGTCTGCCCGGACGCGGGCAGCGCCCCGGCCGCCGCCATGGGCAGGGCTGCGGGTTTGCCGACCACCGCGGTGGCGTCGGCGAGCACGTACTCGGCCAGCGAGCGCAGCGGGGCCGAGCCGAGGACCGCGTCCCCGGCCGACCATCCGCGTACCTCCGGGCCGACGCGGTCGATCACCCCGGCGAACTCGTTGCCGAGCTGGTGCGGCAGGTCCATCCGGAATCCGGGCAGACCCCGCCGGACATAGGTGTCGAACGGCTGGACACCGCCCGCGTGCACCCGGACCCGCAGCTGCCCGGGGCCCGGCTCGGGCAGCGGCAGGTCCGCGATGGTCAGGACCTCGGGCGGGCCGTGCCGGTCGAGCAGAACTGCTCGCATCGGATGCCTCCGGGTGTTACGCGGCCTGCAGGGGGTTCAGCGCGGCCGCAGCCTGTGTCAGCCGGTGGCCATTCCCGCCAGTGGTGTCCAGGAACTGCTTCAGCTGCGCGCTCACATTGCCGAACCGGGTCGGGGTGCCGAACGCGAACCCGGTGGCCCACACCAGATCGTCCAGGCTGGCGTGCTCGATATGCGCGGTGTCCTCCAGGTGCGCCCGCCATGCCGGGTTCGCGTCGATGGCCGAGTCCGGGGCCAGCTCGGCCACCCGCCGCAGCCGTACCTCGGCACCGGCGTCACCCGCGCCCTCGGCGAACGCCTCGGCCAGGCGATGCATGTTCCCGGTCGCCGAGTAGTACACGACCGCGATCCGTGGGGATTCCATGTACGACCTCCTGAGTTGACGTGTCAACTCGATCGTGGCCGATTTGAGTTGACACGTCAACTGCCGATAACATCACCGGCCGTGGCGGAACCGAACTGGCTCAATCCGCGGGAGGCGCGAGCGTGGCGCGGCTACATGCGGATGCGCGCGCTGCTGGATCTCCAGATCAACCGGGACCTCGCCGAGGACTCCGGCCTTTCCAGCGCCGACTACCAGGTGCTGGCCACACTCTCGGAAACCGAGGGGCAGTCACTACGGCTGTTCGAGCTGGCCGAGCGGATGCTGTGGTCGAAAAGCCGGCTGGCTCACCATCTGGACCGGATGGCCGCGCGCGGGCTGGTGCGGCGTCAGGAGCACGCGACCAAGAGCCGTGGCACCGTGATCACGCTGACCGAGCACGGGCTGAGCACCATCGAACGGGCAGCGCCCGCCCATGTCGACTCGGTGCGCAGGCATTTCATCGACCTGCTCACCGAGGACCAGATCGACGCCCTCGGCGAGGCAACGCACACCGTCATCGCCCACCTGGCCGATCCGGTCAGCCGAGAGCGGTGAGCTTGCGTTCCAGCACCACCCGCTCGCGTTCGTTGGCGCACAGCCGGATGGCCTGCTCCAGATCGGCACGCGCCTCCTCGGTGCGTCCCATGCGGGTGAGCAGTTCCCCGCGCACACTCGCCAGCAGGTGCGAGTTCGGCAGTGTTCCCGCGGCCGCCAGTTCGTCCACGATCGGCAACGCTGCGGCCGGGCCCTTGGCCATGGACACCGCCACCGCCCGGTTGAGGTCGACCACCGGGGACGGCGCCAGCCTGCCGAGCGCCTCGTAGATGAGCACGACCCGATCCCAGTCCGTCGCCCGCACCGACTCGGCGACGGCATGGCATTCGGCGATCGCCGCCTGCAGGCCGTAGGCGCCGAGGCCCCGGCCGACCTGCTCCGCACGGGCCAGTGCGGCCCGGCCCCTGCGGATCGCGGCGCGGTCCCAGCGGCGGCGGTCCTGATCCTCCAGCAGGACCGGCTCGCCGTCCGGCCCGGTGCGGGCGGGAAAGCGGGCCGCGGTCAGCTCCAGCAGCGCCAGCAGGCCGTGTGCCTCTGGCTCCCGCGGCATCAACCGGGTCAGCACCCTGGCGAGACGCTGTGCCTCCCCCGCGAGGTCGAAGCGGATCAGCCGGTCGCCGGAGCTGGCCGAGGACCCTTCGGTGAAGATCAGGTAGACCACGCTGAGCACCGAGCCGAGCCGCTGCGCCCGCTCCTCGGCCGGCGGCACCTCGAACGGCACCCGCGCCGCTCCCAGGGTCTTCTTCGCCCTGGTGATCCGGGCCTGCACGGTGGCCGTCGGGACGAGAAAGGCCTTGGCGATCTCGTCACTGGTCAGGCCGCCGACCACGCGCAGGGTGAGCGCAACCCGCGCCTCCCTGGACAGCACGGGGTGACACGAGATGAACATCAACGCGAGCACGTCGTCGTCGATCTGGTCCGGATCCCAGTGAATGTCGGCGGTACCGCCGTCCTCGCCCAGGTCGTGGGCGAGGACGGCGTACCTCTCGTCGAGGGCGGCGCGCCTGCGGAACGTGTCGATCGCGCGGCGCCTGCCGACGGTGAGCAGCCACCCCGCCGGATTGCGGGGCGCGCCGTCGCGGGGCCAGGTCACCAGTGCCTCGGCCAGCGCCTCCTGGGCCAGGTCCTCGGCAAGGGCGAAGTCGCCGGTGTAGCGGGCGAGCGCACCGACGATCCGGGCGGACTCGATCCGCCACACGGCTGCGACGGCCTCCCGGCCACCTGTGTCGGCCATGTCCTCTCCGATCCGTTCAGAGCTGGCCGGTGGCCTCGCGCCAGGCCTTTTCCTTCTGGATCCACTCGTTGTCCTGCGGGAACTCGTCGATCGACGGAACCCGGCGGATCTCGCACTTGCTTCCCGGCCCGGCCAGCGGCGCCCGCTTCGCCCACTCGACGGCCTCCTCCTTGGAGGCCACGTTGAGGATCCAGAAGCCGCCGAACAGCTCCTTGGTCTCGCCGTACGGGCCGTCGGTGGCCACGGGCGGCTCGGAGCTGTAGTCGACGACCACGCCCTCGGCCGCGTCCTCCAGCCCTTCCGCGGCGACCAGCACGCCCGCCCGGATCAGCTCGTCGTTGAACCGGCCCATCGCGGCCATGACCTCGTTGAAGTCGACGTCCTGGAACGCCTGGAACGTCTCGTCGGTGGCGCGCATGATCAGCATGTACTTCATGGTTCCTGCTCCTGGTTGTCCGGGCCCCGTTCGGACCCTCTCGGCACACAGGTCGAACGGGAATGTCGCGGATCGACACACCCGCACATCTTTATCCATCGATGATCGTCTCGCGTAGCACCGGGTTGACATGCAGCCGTCTGGCTGCCTATTGTTTCAGGCAGCCAAACGGCTGCATATACGAGGTGAGCAGGGATGGACGAGGTGTTCAAGGCGCTGGCCGATGCCGGGCGGCGCCGCTTGCTGGACAGCCTGAACCAGCGCAACGGGCAGAGCCTGCGCGAGCTGTGCGCGGAGCTGGACATGGCCCGGCAGTCGGTCAGCAAGCATCTCGCCGTGCTGGAGGCCGCAAACCTGGTCAGCGCCGTGCGGCGCGGCCGGGAGAAGTTGCACTACCTCAACGCGGAGCCGATCAACGCCATCGCCGAGCGCTGGATCAACCGGTACGACCGCGGCCGCGTACATGCGCTCACCGACCTGAAGAAAGCATTGGAGGAGACCCCGATGAACAGCACCGAACGGCCCGAGTTCGTCTACACCACCTACATCAACACCACCCCGGAGCGGCTGTGGCAGGCCCTGACCGACCCCGCGTTCACCAGTCGCTACTGGGGAGTCACCTTCGACACGGAGTGGACCGCGGGCGCGGCCATGACCTGGCACGAAAGCGGCCTGACGACGTCCGACCCCGAGCAGGTGGTGCTCGAGTCGGAGCCCTACCGGAAGCTGTCCTACACCTGGCACGCCTTCACCCGCGAGCACGCCGACACGCACGGGCTGAGCGAGGACTTTCTTGCCGCGGCCACCAAGGAGCGCCGGTCGAAGGTGACCTTCCAGATCGAGCCGCTCGGGCAGGTGCTCAAGCTGACCGTGGTGCACGACGACTTCGACCCTGGCTCGGTGGTGCTGGCGGCCGTCCGGGAGGGCTGGCCCGCGCTGCTGGCCGGGCTGAAGACGCTGCTGGAGACCGGCGAGGCGATGCCGGAACCCAAGCCGGCAGGCTGACGATGGCAGGCTGGCTCTGCCAGGGTCGGGCCGTGGGCATGCACGATGATTCCCGGATGCGTGTCGCCATTCGTCCGGCCGGTGCCGCGGATGCCGCCTTCTTGACCGAGATGCTGGTCGAGGCAGCTTTCTGGCGACCAGAAGGGCCCCGCGGCGGCGTCGGGGACGTAGTGCGCCATCCAGCTCTGGCGCACTACGTCGCGGGCTGGCCGCGGCCCGGTGACCTCGGCGTGGTCGCCGAACGCGGGGATCCCATCGGCGCCGCCTGGCTGCGGTACTTCACCGCCGACGATCCCGGCTACGGTTTCGTCGACACCGCCACCCCCGAGGTGTCCATGGGCGTCCTGCCGCAGTGGCGGGGCCAGGGCGTTGGACAACGCCTGCTCGACTCGCTCGTGGACGCCGCCCGCCGAGCCGGCGTGGTCGCGCTCAGCCTCAGCGTGGAGCCCGGCAACCACGCGCGCCGACTCTACGAGCGATCCGGGTTCGAGCAGGTCGGCGCGGCGGGCGGAGCGCTGACCATGCTCCTGCACTTGTGCTGACCGGCGCTAAGCCGTGTTCAGGAAGGCGCGCGGTCGGCGAACAGCCCGTCCAGGTGGTAACGCAGCACCCGCATCGCCGCCTCGGGCGTGCGCTGGCCGACCAGCACGCTGGTGCCGAGGCCGTGGTTGAGGGTGAGCAGCCGGGCCGCCTCCAGCCGCGGGTCGGCGCCTGCGGCCAGCGCTCCCCCGGCCTGCGCCCGGCGCAGCACCTCCGTCAGCCGCTCCTCCAGCCGGTTCGGACCGGCGACGAAGGGCTGCTCGGCCAGTTCCGGTTCGGTCATCGCCAGCACGGCGTAGGAGGTCCACAGCAGGTGGAAGGTCCGGCTCTGCTCGTCGGTGGGTAGCCCTTCGGCCAGGAACGCCTCGAGCACCGCACGCGGCCGCGCGGCATCCGCCTGCCCGGCCAGCCGGTCGGCCCAGCGCTGGTGGCTCTCCCGCTCCAGGTGTTCCAGCGCAGCCTGCATCAGCTGGGCCTTGTCCTGGAAGTAGTACTGCACCAGGCGCAGGGACACCCCCGCCTCCGCGGCCACCGCACGCATCGTCACCGCGTGCAGCCCCGCCCGCCCGGCCAGCCGCAGTAGTCCCGCGACGATCTGGGCCCGGCGTTCGGCATGGTCCACGGTCTTCGGCACGAGGCTCCCTTCCGGTGTCTCCAGTAGCTTTATGATACACACGTATCATGACTCTTCCGCGTGCGGCCCGGATGGTGCTCGCCCTGGCCTGCGGGGCGCAGTTCATGGTGGTGCTGGACGTCTCGGTGGTGAACGTCGCGCTGCCGTCCATCCGGGACGCCCTCGCCTTCCGGCCGGCACAGCTGCAGTGGGTGGTCAACGCCTATGCCCTGGTGTTCGCCGGTTTCCTGCTGCTCGGCGGCAGGCTGGCCGACCTGTACGGGCGCAAGCGGGTCTTCCTCGCCGGGCTGCTGTTGTTCACCCTGGCCAGCCTGGTGGGCGGGCTGGCCACCGGGCCGGGCACGCTGATCGCCGCCCGCGCCGTGCAGGGGCTGGGCGCCGCGGTGCTGGCACCGGCCACCCTGACCATCCTCACCACCACCTTCGCCGAGGGCCCACCGCGCACCAGGGCACTGGCGATCTGGACCGCCGTCGGCGTCGGGGGCGGCGCCGCGGGCAGCCTGGTCGGCGGGTTGCTCACCCAGTACCTGTCCTGGCGGTCGATCCTGCTGGTCAACGTGCCGATCGGGGCGGTAGCCCTGATCCTGGCCGGGCGCGGGCTCGCCGCCGACCGGGACGCCTGGGCCACCCGGCGGCTGGACCTGCCCGGCGCGGTGCTGGCCACGGCCGGCCTCGGTGCCCTGACCTACGGGATCACCCGGATCGAGGCCACCGGCTGGGGCGATCCGGCCACGCTGTGGCCGCTGGCACTCGGCGCCGTCGCCCTCGCGGTCTTCGCGCTGGTCGAGCTGCGGTTCGCGGCCGCACCGCTGATCCCGCCGCGGCTGCTGCGGGCGCGGGCGATCGCGGTCGGCAACCTGGCGCTGCTGCTGGCCGGGGCCTGTTTCGGTCCGATGTGGTACTTCCTGTCCCTGACCATGCAGAACGTCCTGCACTACGACGCGCTGCACACCGGTCTCGGCTTCCTGCCGCACACCCTGATCACCATGGTGGTGGGCTGGCGGGTCACCCCCTGGCTGCTGCGGCGGGTACCGGCACGCACCCTGATCGCCGCAGGCGCCCTGCTGGCCGCGGCCGGATTCCTGTGGCAGAGCGGAATCGGCGCGGGCAGTGCCTACCTCTCCGGGATCCTCGGGCCCGCGATCGTGCTGTCCACCGGCAGCGGGCTGTTGATCACGCCGATCACGGCGACCGTCACCTCCGGGGTCGCAGCTTCGGACGCGGGCGCGGCTTCCGGGCTGCTGAACACCACCAAACAGATCGGCGGCGCGCTCGGGCTGGCCGTGCTGGTGGGAATCGCCGCGAGCACCGGAACCGGGCCGCAGGCCCTGGCCGCGGACTACGGCCGGGCGTTCCAGGCCATCGCGGGAATCCTGCTCGCCGTCGCCGTCACGGCCCTCGCCCTGCCGCGACCGGGCGGCCGGACCCGCGGTCCGGTATCCGGGCGTCGAGCGTCGGCTGGCCGATGAGGGACCCGTTCAGGACGAGACCGGCTCGCGTGCGCTGGCGGCCGCCCGCTCCAGCAGCAGCGCGCGCTCGCGCTCGTTGCGGGTCAGCGCGGCCGCGCGTTCGAACTCCGCCCGCGCCTCGGCGTGCCTGCCGAGTCTGCGCAGCAGGTCGGCCCGCACACTGGGCAGCAGGTGGTAGCGCTCCAGCGCCGGTTCCGCGGCCAGGGCGTCGACGAGTTCCAGCGCAGGCTCGGGGCCGAACGCCATGGCGACCGCGACCGCCCGGTTCAGCTCTACCACCGGGGACGGGGCGAGGCGGCCCAGCGCGTCGTACAGCGCCGCGATCCGGTGCCAGTCGGTGTCCTCCGCGGTTCGGGCCCTGGCGTGGCAGGCCGCGATCGCGGCCTGCAGGGTGTACGGCCCTGTCGACCCGAGCCCCTCCGCACGCTCCAGCGCCGCCAGCCCGCGCCGGATCAGCAGCTGGTCCCAGCGCCCCCGGTCCTGATCGAGCAGCAGCACCGGCGCACCGGTGGCGTCCATCCTGGCGCGTGAGCGGGAAGCCTGGATCTCCATCAGGGCGACCAGGCCGTGCACCTCCGGTTCCCGTGGTGCGAGTTCGGCCAGGATCCGCCCGAGCCGCAGCGCGTCCTCACAGAGGGCGGGCCGCATCCAGTCGTCCCCCGCGGTCGCGGAGTAGCCCTCGTTGAAGATCAGGTAGATGACCTCGAGTACCGAGGACAGCCGCTGCGCCAGTTCGGCTCCGCGGGGCACCTCGAACGGGACCTTCTTCTTGGCGAGGGTTCGCTTGGCCCGCACGATGCGTTGCGCCACGGTCGGCTCGGGAACCAGGAAGGCCCGCGCCACCTCCTCCGTGGTCAGCCCGCCGAGCAGCCGCAGGGTAAGGGCGACCCGCGCCTGCGTGGACAGCACCGGATGGCAGGCGGTGAACACCAGCCGCAGCAGGTCGTCCCCGATGTCGTCCTCGATCGCGTCCAGGTCCGGTTCACCCAGCTCCTGACGGGTCTCGGCCTCCCGCCCGAGT
The DNA here is from genome assembly GCF_018885265.1 of Amycolatopsis aidingensis. GTDB lineage: Bacteria > Actinomycetota > Actinomycetes > Mycobacteriales > Pseudonocardiaceae > Amycolatopsis > Amycolatopsis aidingensis. The sequence continues at coordinate 3,861,632 of NZ_CP076538.1, read as the reverse complement.
TCGGTCAGCTTGCGATCGAACCGCTCGTTGCGGCGGAACTGGTCGATGGCGCGACGCTTGGCGATGGACATCAACCAGGCACCAGGGTTGTCCGGGATACCGGACTCCGGCCACTGCTCCAGGGCGGCCACCAGCGCGTCCTGCGCCAGCTCCTCGGCCAGCCCGATGTCGTGCACCATGCGTGCCAGGCCGGCGATCAGCCGGGCGGACTCGATCCGCCAGACGGCCTCGACCGCGCGGTGGGTGTCGGACGGGGTGTCGGAAACTGCCACGGCGGAATAACAGCAGTTCCCGACACCGCACCGCAAGACGATCGCCGAAGCGACCGGGTGATCACTCCTGCTGAGCGGCCACCTGGTCGCGCAGCCGCTGCTCCTGCTCCAGGACCTCGGGGGTCGCCGCCTCGCCGAAGTCCTCGGCCTCCAGCACCTGCCGGATCTCGATCTCGGACTCGCCTTCGTGCGGGTTGGGGCACCGGCGGACCCATTCGATCGCCTCCTCCCTGGACTTGACCTGGATCAGCCAGAATCCGGCGATCAGCTCCTTGGTCTCGGTGAACGGCCCGTCCACGACGGTGCGGTCCGCGCCGGAGAACCGGACCCGCGCCCCCTTCGAGCTCGGGTGCAACCCCTCGCCAGCGAGCAGCACCCCCGCCTGCACCAGTTCCTCGTTGTACTTGCCCATCGCGGTGAGCATCTCCTCGCTGGGCATTACGCCCGCTTCGGAGTCCTCGGTGGCCTTGACTAGCACCATGAATCGCATTGTCGGGTCCCTTCGGTATCGGCGTGCTCGGCAGGCCGCCCCACGTTCGTCGGGCTCAACCTAGCCGCTGCCTACGCGTCGGACGAGTGACGCCCGGATCGACACCTTCGCTCCAGATTTCTCCGGGACTTTTCGGCACCCGCCCCGGCGGCCCGGGCGGGCCGGCGACGTGTGCCGGACCACAGCCGGTGGCCGAATAGGCTCAGTGTCCATGACGACCCGCTTCGTTGCCCTTGGTGACTCCTTCACCGAGGGGGTCGGCGACGACGACCCCGCCTGTCCCAATGGCGTTCGTGGCTGGGCCGACCGGACGGCCGAGGTGCTCGCCGGGCAGTGGCCCGGGCTGGGCTACGCGAACCTCGCCATCCGGGGCCGCCTGCTGCGGGACGTGCTGGCCGAGCAGGTGCAGCCTGCCCTGGAGATGCGGCCGGACCTGGTCACCCTCTACGCGGGTGGCAACGACCTGATGCGGCCCCGAGTGGACCTGGACGCCCTGGCCGAGGCCTACGACCTCGCCGTGTCCCGGCTCGCCGCGACCGGTGCCACCGTCGTCCTGTTCACCGGGGTCGACGGGGTGGAGGACCCGCTGTTCCGCCGGATCCGCGGGCGGGCGGCGATCCACAACGAGCACACCAGGGTGATCGCCGCCCGGTACGGTGCGCTGGTGGTGGACATGTGGGCCATGCGGCAACTGCGGGACCGCCGGATGTGGGCCGCCGACCGGATCCACCTCAACGCCCACGGGCATACCGAGGTGGCGATCGCGGTGCTGGACACCCTCGGCATCCGGCACGGGCTGGTGCCGCCCGCGCTCGGGCCACGGGCCGCACTGGGCGCCCGGCACCGGCGGGCGGCGAACCTGCGCTGGGCGCGGGAACATGCGGTGCCCTGGATCGGGCGGCGGCTGCGTGGCGAGTCCTCCGGCGACCTGGTCCGCCCGAAGCGGCCCGCGCTCGCCCCGGTGCAGGCGGGCCGATGAGCCGCGCGGTGCTGTCCATCGGGTCCAACCTCGGTGACCGGCTGGGTCACCTGCGGTCGGTCACCGAGGCCTTCCGGCAGGAGCTGCGCGCGGTCTCGCCGGTGTACGACACGGCGCCGTGGGGCGGGGTCGAGCAGGATGACTTCCTGAACGCCGTGCTCGTGGTCGATTCCCCGGACCGGACCGCCCGGCACTGGCTGGCGGCGGGCCAGGAACTGGAGCGCCGGGCGGCACGCGAGCGGGACCTGCGCTGGGGACCGCGCACCTTGGACGTGGACATCGTGCACGTGCCCGGCGAACGCGGCACGGATCCCGACCTGATCCTGCCGCATCCACGTGCGCATGAGCGGGCTTTCGTCCTGCTGCCCTGGCTCGATGTTGAGCCCGAGGCCGTGCTGCCCGGCCACGGCCGGGTGGCCGATCTCGTGGCCGCGTTGCCCGCCGCCGAGACCCAAGGCGTGCGCAGGCGCGACGACCTGCGCCTCTGACCCCGGCCCCCGAGGTGCCCTGAACGTGGCTTCCCGGACATCAGACGTCGCGAACGGCACTATTGGGACATCTGACGTCGCAAACGCCACGTTCAGGGCCTGTGACGAAAGCGGGTGGCTGTTACTGCTGGCGCGGCGGCGGGCCGCCGTAGGGCGGCTGCTGGTACGGGCCGCCCTGCTGACCACCGTACGGCGGTGCCGGGGGCGCGGGCGGCTGCTGCGGCTCCGGGGCTGCCTCCGGGCCACGGCGCTGGAATTCCGGCGCCGGTGCCTCCGGTGAGCGCTTCGGCAGCGGCGGCGGTCCGGGCTCGTCCGCTTCCTCCTCCCCGCCACGCAGGCTGGACAGCGCCGAGGGCACCGGGCGCACGGTGGTGCTGGGGCCGGCGTTCAGCGGGCCGGGAACCTCCTGCCTGGCCACGGCCTCGGCCTCCCGCACCGCCTCGGCGACCTTCGGGTCGGTTGTGGTGTCGAACCAGCTCGCGACCTCCTCGTCGTCCAGCTGCGGCCGCTCCACCTGGTCGTCCTTGGGCGGCTCGTAGCGGAACACGCCGTCCTCGCCGGGGGCACCGAGGGCGCGGGCGAACCCTTCCAGCGACTTGCCGTAGTCGCTGGGCACCAGCCAGACCTTGTTCGCGTCGCCCTGCGCCATCTGCGGCAGCGTCTGCAGGTACTGGTAGGCCAGCACCTCCGGGGTCGGCTTGCCTGCCTTGATCGCGGCGAACACCTTCTCGATCGCCTTCGCCTGCCCCTGTGCCTGCAGGTAGCGGGCGGCCCGTTCACCCTGGGCCCGCAGGATGCGCGACTGCCGCTCGGCCTCGGCGGCCAGGATCGCGGCCTGCTTGGAGCCCTCGGCCGCGAGGATCTGGCTCTGCTTCTGCCCTTCGGCGGTCTTGATCGCCGACTCGCGCTGACCTTCTGCGGTGAGAATCATCGCGCGCTTCTCCCGGTCGGCGCGCATCTGCTTCTCCATGGAGTCCTGGATGGACGGCGGCGGGTCGATCGCCTTCAGCTCCACCCTGGCCACCCGGATGCCCCAGCGGCCGGTCGCCTCGTCCAGCACCCCACGCAGCTGGCCGTTGATCTGGTCGCGCGAGGTGAGGGTGTCCTCCAGGCTCATCCCGCCGACCAGGTTACGCAGCGTGGTGGTGGTCAGCTGCTCGACACCGACGATGTAGTTGGAGATCTCGTACACCGCGGCCCGCGAGTCGGTCACCTGGAAGTACACGACGGTGTCGATCGACACCGTCAGGTTGTCCTGGGTGATCACCGGCTGCGGGGGGAAGGAGACCACCTGCTCCCGCAGGTCGATCCTGGCGCGCACCTTGTCCAGGAACGGCACCAGGAAGTTCAGGCCCGGCGAGGCCACACTGCGGAACCGCCCGAGCCGCTCGATCACCGCCGATTGCGCCTGCGGCACGACCATGATCGCCTTCGCGACCGTCACGATCACGAACAGGGCCAGTATCGCGACGACTATTATCGCTGCGGTCGACAAGGCCTCATCCCCTTCGGATACCGGTCTTCACCCGGAGTAGTGCTGATCTTGCTGTAGATGACTATCACGGTTCGGCCGAGACGACAGCGGTGGCACCCGCGATCTCCACGACGGTGACGCTGGTGCCGGGCTGAATCACCTGCCCCTCCAGGAAACTACGTGCCGACCACACGTCCCCGGCCAGTTTGACCTGGCCGCCATGGGTGTCCACGGTGGCCAGCACGACGGCGCTGGCTCCGACCAGTGCGTCGGCGTTGGTCTTCACCCCAGGCCCGGAAAGGAATCGGCGTTTCAGCGCGGGTCTGGCCAGCACGAGCAGGCCAACCGAGGCCACGGCGAACACGGCCACGTCAATGAAGATGTTGCCGCTGAGTGCGGCCGATCCGGCGCCGGCCAATGCGCCGAGGCCGAGCATCAGCAGCACGAAGTCTCCGGACAGAACCTCGGCGACGATCAGCGCGACCCCGATGATGAGCCAGATGAGTGCCGCAGTCATGCGCACATGCTCTCAGAAAGTGACCTCTCGTACCGAGGGGGCGACCGGACGTAATCCACGCGTGACCTAGGGTGGATCATGATTCGGGTGGGTCCACGGCGGTGACGAAGTCGATCAGCCGTTCCACCGCGCCGATCAGCGGGGTCTCCAGGTCCCGGAAGCTGCGCACCCCGGCCAGGACCCGTTGCCAGCCCTGGTAGGGCTCGCCCCAGCCGAGCTCGGCACAGATGCCACGCTTCCACTCCACCTCCCTCGGCACCGTGGGCCAGGCCCGGATACCGACCGAGCCCGGTTTCACCGCCTGCCAGATGTCCACGTACGGATGCCCGGTGACCAGCACGTTCTCGTCCCGGATGGCGTCCACGAGGCGGGATTCCTTGCTGCCCTGGACGAGATGGTCGACCAGCACCCCGAGCCGCCTGCCGGGGCCGGTGCCGAACTCCTCGATCCGCTCCGCCAGCACGTCCACCCCGTCCAGCGGTTCCACCACGACACCCTCGACCCGCAGGTCGTGTCCCCAGACCCGCTCCACCAGCTCGGCGTCGTGCTTGCCCTCGACCCAGATCCGGGAGTCCCGCGCGACCCTGGCCCGCAGGCCGCCGACCCGCACCGAGCCGGAGGCCGAGGTGGTGGCCGCCGGCGCGGGCGTGTCCGGTACCGGAACCAGTGTCACCGGCTTGCCCTCCAGCAGGAAGCCCGCCGGGGCCAGCGGGAACACCCGGTGCCTGCCGTGCCGGTCCTCCAGGACGGCGTTCCCGTGCTCGATCCGCACCAGCGCGCCGCAGAACCCGCTGGCCGGGTCCTCGACCACCAGGCCGGCTTCGGCGGGTACCTCGGGGATCTTCCGTTTGCGAGGTCCGGACAGCACGTCGCGGTAGGAGCGGGAGCGCACGAGCCAGACGGTAGCGCCCGGCCTGGACCCATCGAACCCGCCACGCCGGTCAGCGCCGTGCCCGGCCCGCGATCCGGGCGGCGATGCCGTCGAGCAGGCAACGCAGCCCGGTTTCGAAGACCTCCGGTGGCTCGGCATCGGCGTGCACCCTGGCGACCGCCGGGTAGTCGCTCGCCTCCGCGTACCGGGCCAGTGCCGGCTGGTGCTGCGCCCACCGCTGCCGCTCGCCGATCCCGGTGTCGCGCTCGCGCTGCACCGCCTCCACCGAGGTGCGTGCCACGCCGCGCACGTAGCCGTCCACCGCCGCGGTCAGGGCGGCCACCTCGCCGTCGGTCAGCCCGATGTCCAGCAGGGCCCGCAGTGCCGCCTCGTAGGCGGCCAGCGCGTTCGGGCCGAGCGGATGCCGGGCGGGCAGCCGCAGCACCCACTCGTGCCGGTGGTACAGCTCCCAATCGGCGCGGGCCCAGGTCAGCACCCGCTCCCGCCACCCGGCGGTCGAGCCGGGCCGGCCACGGCGCTCCCCGGTCACCGCGTCCAGCATGAGGTCCAGCAGCTCGGCCTTACCCGGCACGTAGGTGTAGAGCGACATCGTGCCGATACCCAGCCGCTCGGCGACCCGGCGCATGGACAGCGCGTCGAGCCCTTCGGCATCGGCGATGTCGATCGCTGCGCGGACCACCTCGGACACGGTGAGCCCGGGTTTGGGGCCGCGTTTGGGGCTCTCCCCGGTCTGCCAGAGCAGCCGCATGGTGCGTTCGATGTGGTCGGCCATTGCCCGAGAATAGAACTCCGTGCGCTGTACGGTGTACTCTGGTCAATACTTCGTACAACGTACTGAGTTAGGAGTGGGTAGCCATGACGATCCTGGTGACCGGGGCGACCGGCAACATCGGCCGGATGGTGGTGGACCGGCTGGCCGGGGCAGGTGAGCCGGTGCGCGCGCTGACCAGGAACCCGGCGAAGGCCGCGCTACCGGAGTGGGTGGAGGTGCACACCGGCTTCCTCGGGCAGCCGCAGACGCTGCCCGCCGCGCTGGAGGGGGTGGACACCGTGTACCTGGCGCCGCACTTCCCCACCGTGCAGCGGTTCGCCGAACTGGCACGGGCCGCGGGAGTGCGCCGGGTGGTCACCCTGTCCTCGATCCTGGCCGGGGTGCCGGGCGCGGCGGAGAGCGACCCGGCCGGACGGGACTTCGCCCACCTGGAACGCACCATCGAGCAGGCCGGGTTCGCCTGGACCCACCTACGACCCGGCGCGTTCATGGAGAACTCGCTGTTGTGGTCGTACTCGATCCGTGCCGAGGGCGTGGTGCGGGAGCCGCACGCGCAGGCGGCACGGACGCCGATCGCCATGGCCGATATCGCCGAGGTCGCCGGCGTCGTGCTGCGCGAGGAGGGGCATGCCGGCCGGGCCTACCCGCTGAGCGGCCCGGCGGCCGTCACCTCCCCGGAACAGGTGCGCGCGATCGCCGCCGCGCTCGGCCGGGAGATCCGGTTCGAGGAGCTGACCCCGGCACAGGCCCGCGAGTTGTGGGTCGGGCAGGGCATGCCGCCCGAGGCGGCGGACTGGCTGCTCTCCGACGGCGGCGACTACGCCGAGGTCCCGGTGTCCACCGTCGCCGACCTCACCGGAAAACCCGCGCGCACCTTCGCCGAGTGGGCACGGGAAAACGCCGACCTGTTCCGCTGACCCTCCCGGCGTGTTTGCTCCCCACGCGCGCGTGTTGGCCGCCCACGCGCATGCGTTGGCCGTTCCCGCGCATCGTGTTTGCTGCCCGGGTAACCGTGTTGGCCACCTGCGTAACCGAGTTGGCCGTTCGCGTAGGCGAGTTTGCCCGCGCCGGGTCAGGCACCGGCCGGAGGGCTGCTGCGCCCCGGTGACCTGCCGGGCCGGAAGGTCCGGGTCTCCCCCACGGCCAGTGCCCACAGGTCGGCGTCCGGACGTCCGGACGCCGACCATGCCTTGTGCAGTCGCTCCAGCGGCTCGTCCACCGGTTCCCTGGTGAGCACGAAGGTGCCCCAGTGCATCGAGGCCAGCCGCCGGGCCCCGAGGTCCGCCACCGCGCGCACGGCTTCGGCGGGTTCCATGTGTACCGGGCGCATGAACCAGCGGGGGTCGTAGGCACCGATCGGCATCATGGCGACCTCGATGCCCGGGTAGCGCGCGCCGATCTCCGCGAACCAGTGCCCGTAGCCGGAGTCGCCGCAGTGGTAGGTGCGGGTGCCGTCCGGCGCGGTGAGCACCCAGCTACCCCACAGCGAGGCGCAGGTGTCCAGCGGACCACGCCTGCTCCAGTGGTGCGCCGGGGCGAAGTCGAACCGCAGCCCGGCCACCTCCGCCGACTCCCACCAGTCCAGCTCGACGACCTCGGTGAATCCGCGACGCCGGAACCAGCGGCCCAGGCCGGCACCCACCAGCACCGGGGTGTGCCGGGGTAGCCGCCGGATGGTGGGCGCGTCCAGGTGGTCGTAGTGATCGTGGCTGATCACCACCGCGTCCACCGGCGGCAGATCCGCCCAGGCCAGGCCGGGAGGGGTGAGCCGGGGTGGCACCCCGGGAATCTTCCTCGACCACACCGGGTCGGCCAGCACGGTGGCGCCACCCAGCCGGACCAGGTAGCTGGAGTGCCCGATCCAGGTCCAGCTCGCCTGGCCCGGCTCGAGCGCGGGCAGGCCGGTGCGCAGCACCGGTATCCGGTCCGCGTTCGCGGTCGAGCCGCGGAAACCACCCTCGCGCAGGATCCGGGCCAGCTCGCGCGGCCCGGGCAGCGGGGAGGTCAGCCGGTCGCGATAGGACGTTCTCACCATGGGCTCAGCCTGCCACCGCTTACCGTGCGCCGCCGTCGCGTGGCAGGTTCCGGTGACTGAGCCAGACCCCCACCATGCTGCTCAGGCGCGGCGGTGGCACCGATCAGAAAAAGTTCGGCGGAGGTGTCCATCCGGCCGGGTCCCGCTCGTAGTCATGCTGTACGGCAACCGGCCGTGCAGGATGGCACCACGAAACGAGGGAGTCCGACATGAAGTACATGCTGCTGATCAACGCCGGTTCGGTCGACGAGAGCGGCGGGGCCGCCGACTGCGACGTCCAGGACTGGCTGGCCTACGACAAGGAGGTCAAGGACGCGGGCATCCAGGTCTCCGGGGAGCAGCTGGCGGACCTGGTCACCGCGACCGCGGTCCGGGTGGACGAGAACGGGAAGCGGACCGTGACCGACGGCCCGTTCGCCGAGACCCGCGAGGTGCTCGGTGGCTTCTACGTGATCGACGTGCCGGACCTGGACGCCGCGCTGGACTGGGCCGCCCGCTGTCCCGGCGCGCGCGGCACCGGCTCGGTCGTGGTGCGGCCGGTCGCCGAGTTCGAGGGCTGAATGCGATGGACGAGCGGACGGCCGGCGGCGGGCTGCCGGAGGAGCCACCGGTGACCTCGGTGGAGTCGGTGTTCCGCGAGGAGCACGGCCGGCTGCTGGCCGCGCTCGTCCGTCGCTTCGGCGATCTCGATCTGGCCGAGGAGGTGACCTCCGAGGCGATCGAGGCGGCACTGGAGCGCTGGCCGGCGGATGGCGTACCGCCCCGGCCGGGGGCGTGGCTGATGACCACGGCCCGGCGCAAGGCGGTGGACCGGCTGCGCCGCGACCAGACCTTCGCCACGCGGCTGGCCGTGCTGCAGGTGGAGGCCGAGCGGGCCGAGCCGGCTCCGGCCGCGGAGGTGGCGGGGGAACTGCCGGATGAGCGATTGCAGCTGTTCTTCACCTGTGCCCATCCGGCGCTGCCCGCCGAGGACCGCGGAGCCCTGATGCTGCGCTGCCTGGCCGGGCTGGCCACCCCCGAGGTGGCACGGGCGTTCCTGGTCCCGCCCGCGACCATGGCCAAGCGGATCGTGCGGGCGAAGAAGAAGATCCACCAGGCCCGGATCCCGTTCCGGGTGCCGGACGCCGGAGAACTACCGCAGCGGTTGCCCGGGGTGCTACAGGCGGTGTACTCGATCTTCACCGAGGGGTACACGGCCAGTTCGGGCCCGGACCTGCAACGAATCGACCTGGCCGAGGAGGCCATCCGGCTGGCCCGGATCCTGCGCGGGCTGCTGCCAAGGCAGCGGGAGGTCACCGGGCTGCTCGGGCTGATGCTGCTGATCCACGCCCGGCGGCACGCTCGCACGGGCCCGGACGGCGAGCTGGTGCTGCTGGAGGAGCAGGATCGGGGACGCTGGGACCGCACGATGATCGAGGAGGGGCTGCGCCTGATGCCGGTCGCGCTGACCGGCGGGCCGCCGGGACCGTACGGGGTGCAGGCCGCGATCGCCGCCCTGCACGACGAGGCCGCGGACCTGGCCAGCACCGACTGGCCGCAGGTCGTCGCGCTCTACGACGTGCTGCTCGCGCTGGACCCTTCCCCGGTCGTCGCGTTGAACCGGGCCGCGGCCGTGGCCATGCGGGACGGCCCGGAAGCCGGACTGGCGTTGCTCGAGGAGTTGTCCGGGGAGCCCCGGCTGCGGGGCTACTCCCCTTACCCGACCGCAAGGGCGGACCTGCTGAGCAGGCTCGGCCGCAACGCCGAGGCCGCCGCGGCCTACCGCGAGGCCATAGAACTGGCCGGCACCGAACCCGAACGTGCCCACCTTCGCCGCCGCCTCGCCGCGCTCGACCAGCCCGGCTCATGAACCAGTATCCCCGGCGCCGTGCCCCCGGAAGTCCTCGGCGAGGTGCCGCAGGAACTCCCGTGCCTCCGCGCCCCACAGCGCGTGCGCGGCCAGGAAATCGAAAAGACCGCGATAACTCTCGACATCCTTCGGATCACGCAACACCAGCTGGCCGCTGAACAGCTCGGCGGTCACTAACCTGGCGTCATAGGTCACGAAGGTATGCATGGGCCCTTCCGGAACCTGCGTGGTCAGCGGCAGGACACCGAGGGCGACAGCAGGCAGCCGCGGGACAGCGACACCAACCGGTCCAGCTGGATCGCCATAATGGACGGCACACAGAACTGCCATCGCGCGGCCTGCTCGGTGCGCAGGAACTCGAACCGCTTCGACTCGTCATGCAGGATGGCCTGCCGCTCCAGCTTGAGCGCGACGGCCCGGCTGGTATCCACCGGTGCCCGGTCCCCCGTCCTGCTCAACCCCGCGCGAACATACTCGGGCACCTGGAGCAACCCAGTGATCAGCGCAGGCAGAAAATGCCGCGTGTGGGTCGACTCGGCCTCCAGGGCCGCCAGGTCCCACTGGCGGTAGTGCAGGCCGCGCCGCACCGACGCACGGATGTCCTGATACTCGGCATTCGCTGCCCGGGCCAGCGTCAACAGCTCCGACTTCAGCGCCTCATCGACCGCGAGCGCGGTGAGTATCCGTTCCACGTCGAGGATGCTGGGCAGCAGCCGGCCGGTCTCGATACGGCTGATCTTGGACTGCGACATCTGGCAGCGACCGGCCAGCCGTTCCCCGGAAAGGCCCGAGACCCTGCGCAGGTCACGCAGTGCCTCGGCGAGGTTGATCCGGTCCTCTCCAGCGCGGGCGGGATCGAGGCTCATGCCTCCAGTCTGGAGGAGTAGTCCAGGAACGGTTCGGCATGCTCCAGGGCGATGCGTTTCCACTCCACGTAAGGAGCGGGATCCACGTCTTCCAGCAGTTCGCGACCGAGCTGGGTACCGTCCTCGGCGTAGTCCATCCGCACGATCTTCGACTCGTCGAACATCCAGAAGTCCTGATCCGGCAAGCCGGGATTCGGTCGATCGGCGAGATCGAGGATATGCACCTCCTCACCGGCCCGCACGTTGTGCGGATAGGCCGCGAACTCGAAACGCAGGTAGTCGGTCAGCGGGCTGGTGATGACGTGAACCCTGCCGATCCACCGGCCGGTGTCCCGGAAATGGCGAACCCGCTTGAGCCAGGGCTCATGATCGGAAACATCGAACTCCCCGGTAGCGAGAAAACGCTGAAACTCGTCCCATTCTTTCGCCACGTTGTACACGGGGCGCGTTTCCAGTCGGAACGCCTCCCGTTCGAACGAATCGAAGAACTTCTTCCAGTCGTCACCTGCCAAGCGCACGTGCGGCCTCCTTGAGCAGGTCCGCCGGGATCTCCACGATTGCTTCGTGTTCCGGGGTTGGCTGGTGGACGAGGTAGCCCTGGACAGCCAGAGTGCCGCGCTCCGTGCTGAACACGGCCGGGCAGTCGTCCCCCTTGCAGTCCCTGGCGATCCGGGTGAGTCTCATGATCATTTCCCCTGTCGTGAAGTGGACACGTCAGGTGACGATACGTGCGCCCGCGGTAGCGAGTCAATTGCCATGCACGTTCCCGAATAAACCCGCAACCACCGGGAAAGCCCCGCTTCTCGCGGCTCGTTCGGAGCCGTTGATGCGGGTTCGAGGGTAACGCTCGTGCCGTCGTCGCGGCGCGCCGATTCTCATCCTGGAATCGGAAAGATTGGGAGAAAAGAACCGTGTTCTCGCTGTGCCTTGACGACCTGCTGACCGAACTGCGCAGGCGGCAGTGGACACTGTTGCGCTGGGGCCCATTGGATGCGCCTCGGCTCCTCGCGGCGATGCTGCACTGGGACACCTGCGCCGATGTGCTGATCCTGCGATCCGAACAGGACGCGAGCGCGTTCCGCGCGCCGGTGTGGCGGGGCTCGAACCCGCTCGCGCCGGAGAAGGTGTCCTACCAGTACCACGCAGGCGCGCTCTGGACCTTGCGGGCGATCCTGTCCCTGCCCGCCCCCGGCACCGCGGGTGCGCCGGTGACGATCGAGAGCCCGCACGCCAACTGCCGGATCGGCGAGGGCCTGCCGCGTCCGGTGCTGATCCGGCCGTTGTCGCCGTACCCACGCTAGCCGCCCGGGGCTTCCCGCGGCGTGCGCAGGAAGGCGTCGCGCGGCTTCGACGTGGCGTGTTCGAGCCACAACGCGATCAACGACACATGGAAGGGCGGGGTCAGGTCGAGCACCCGCGCCGCGCCGCCCGCCGTGGCACTGAGCGGGGCCGTCACGAACGCGATGTGCTCGGTGCCGATGACGGGAGATGGCCCCACACGATGATGGTCTCTCCGGCCAGCTCCGCCAGCGTGACGTTGTCCCGGCGCGCCAGCCGGTGGTGCTCGCCGACCGCGATGGACAGCCTCTGCCGGGTGAGCGTGGTCCGGACCACGCCGGGTACCGGCAGCATCGCCCGGCACCGCGGGAGTGCCCGACCCGGAGCACGTCCGGCTCGCCGCGGCCGCCTTGGTGACGCTACCTTCCTCGGCCACCGCGATGAGCTGCTCCAGCCAGTGCAGGTCGATCACGATGTTGGCGAAGATGGTCTGGCCGGTGATCCACCAGCCGTCGGTGGCGAGGAACATGATCAGCGGTGCGATGTCCTCGATGTGCGTGAGTTGGTTGCGGCATCTCCTGGCCGTAGAAGAACGGGGTGTCCATCGGCCCCGGTGCCACCGTGGTGACCGAGATGCCCGGTCGGCGAACTCCTTGGCCGCGGCGCGGGTGAAGTGCTCAAGCGGAGCCTTGCCGCCGGCATAAGTGGAGTAGCCGTCGGTGAACGCGGCCCGCAGCGACGTGCCGAGGTTTGGCGCGGCCACCCGGACGGGCCAACCGGCGGCCGCGGACCTGCGCAAGGTCATCAGGCGGCTTATCGTCCTAGTGGCGGGCGGAGCGCTCGCGCGAACCGGATGGACGGGGTGAGCATGTCTCGGACGACCGTGATCATCATCGCCGGCATCGTGCTGCTGGTGCTGTTCTTCGCGGTGGGCTACCTGGCGCGGGCCGTCGGCGTCCGGCGGGCGCTGGAAGACTTCGTACTGGTGTGGTTCGCGGTAGCGGCGTTCAACCTGGCGGTCGGGGTTTTCGAGGCGGGGTACTCCTTCGGTGAGGAATTGCCCATCTTCTTGCTGATCTTCGCGATCCCCGGCGTGCCCGCCATCGCGGCCAGGGTGTGGCTCGCGCGTGCGGCATAACCGGCGAACGGCCGCGATGGCCTGACGACTAGTCTGCGGGCATGGATCCCGTGCTCGCCGCCGATGCCGACCGCATACCCGCGATCCTCGACACGGTGCGCGAGCACGCGGGACGGGTTCTCGCCGGGCTGACCGACCGTCCTGCCGCCGGTTCCCCGTGGCAGGGCACGGCGCATCCGCTTCCCGAGCACGGCCGCGGAGCCGAGCGGGCGCTCGCCGAGTTCGCGGCCCGCTGGGAACCGGGCTTCTCAGGCAGCGCGGGCCCGCGATACCTGGGCTTCGTCACCGGGGGCGCCACCCCGGCGGCGGTGGCTGGCGACTGGCTGGCCGCCACCCACGACCAGAACGTGGCGGCCGCGCACGAGTCCTCGGCCACGGACCTGGAACGGGAGACCCTGTCCTGGCTCACCGAACTCCTCCGCCTCGGCCCGGCACATCGCGGTGCCTTCGTCACCGGTGCCACCATGTCCAATCTCGTCGGCCTGGCGATCGGCAGGGAGTGGATCGGTGAACGCGCCGGGATCTCGGTCGCCGAGCAGGGAGTGGCGGCCCTCGGGCCGGTGCCGGTGCTGTCCGGAGCCGCGCATTCCAGCCTGTCCAAGGCACTCGCGATACTCGGCCTCGGCCGCGGGAGCCTGCGCACGGTACCGACCCTGGACGGCCGGGAGGCCGTGGACCCCGACCGGCTCGCGGCGGAACTGGACGCGCTGGGCGGCAGGCCCGCGATCGTGGTCGCCAACGCGGGCACCGTGAACACGGTCGATTTCGACGACCTGCGGGCGATCGGCGCGCTGCGCGAGCGCTACCCGTTCTGGCTGCACGTGGACGGGGCCTTCGGCGCGTTCGCCGCGCTCTCCCCCGCGCACGCACACCTGGTGGCCGGGCTGGCCGAGGCCGACTCGGTGTGCGTGGACCTGCACAAGTGGCTCAACGTGCCATACGACTCGGCGGTGCAGTTCAGCCGCAGGCAGGACCTCCAGGCACGGGTCTTCCAGAACGCCGCCGCCTACCTCGGGCTGCCCACGGACGATCCCGCGTTCGTGCACCTCACCCCGGAGAACTCACGGCGGTTGCGGGCCCTGCCGGCCTGGTTCGCACTGGCGGCCTACGGCAGGCAGGGGCACCAGGAGATCGTCGAGCGGGACATCGCGCTGGCCGGGCAGCTCGGGCGGCGGATCGAGGAAATGCCCGCACTGCGGCTGCTCGCCCCGGTGCGGCTGAACGTGGTGTGCTGCACCCTGGCCGAGGACCCCACCCCGGAACGGGTGGACGCGCTGGCCGAGGCGATCGCCGTGGACGGCACGGCGTTCCTCACCCCGACCAGGTACGAGGGCACACCCGCGCTCCGGGCGGCATTCAGCAACTGGCGCACCGGCGAGGCCGACGTCGAACGGGTCGCCGCGGCTATCGAGCAGGCCGTTCGAGCCGTTCCAGCGTCTCGGTGAACCACCGCCAGGCCCGTTCGGTGTCCGAGGTACGGGCATGCGGACCACGAAACCACGCGGTGAACTCGGCCGCGTCGGTCAGCAACCAGCGCAGCGAGTAGAGCGCGAGGGCATCCGGATCCGGCGCCCTGCCGGTGGCGCGGGCGTACCGCTCCAGCAGCGCGGCGTCGGTGGTGACGACGGCAAGATCCCGCTCGGGCACCGCGAGAGCCACGGTGTCCCAGTCGATCAGCCGGTATCCTCCGGCGGCTGCCAGCAGGTTGCCTGGATGCGGCTCGCCGTGTGTGACCACCCGCGCCGCACCACCTTGCCGCACTCGCTCGGCGAGCAGGTCGAACTCCCGCAGCCGGGCCCGCAATGCCGGGGCATGCCGGGCGAGCAGGTCAGCCGCCGCACCGGCGAACGGGCCGCCAGCCCACTCCCCGCACCGGCCAGCCACCGCGTCCGCGAGCATGGCGCGGCCGGGCGAGTCGAGCCCCACGACCGGGATATCCCCCGGCGGCGGCTGGCGGTGCAGCTCGGCGAGCAGGTCGAGCACCCGCTCCCGCTCCACGGGTGACAGCTGCTGACCGAACCACCCGGGTTCGCCCTGGACGAACGGGAAGACGCTCAGCGCGTACCGGTCGTTCAGGGCGACTACCGGGCCGCCGTCCTCGGCAGGCAGCGGCGGCACCACGAAACTCAGCCGCTCGCCAAGACGCGCCGCGGTGTCCATCGCCCGGCGCAGGCCGTCCAGGGCCGCTGCGGCTCCGCGGCCGTCGTGGTCCTTGTGCGCCAGATCGGCGACGGTAGCGAACCAACGCTGCCCGCCTGCGCCGGTGACCGTCCAGTGGTGGTCCCCGAAGCCGACCGCGGCGTACCGCACCACGTCGGCGTCGATACCGAACCGGCGCAACGCCGGCCGCAGCGCGGGCTCGCCAACCTCCGCGGGCGGCTGCTCCATCAGGACAGCACCGTCAGAACAGCGGCCAGGGAATGGCCCGCCAGTCGTCGCCCGGTTCCGGGAACACCCGCTCGGCGAGCAGCCGGTCGGCTCGCTCCGCCACCGCGCGTACCTCGCCGCCGGTGAGATACGGCTCCAGCAGTTTGCCCAGCTCGCCGTCCAGCGCGGGTCGCAGGCCCTCCAGCTTCGCCACGACCTCATCGGGAAGAGGATCGCCGACCCAGCCCCACAGCACGGTGCGCAGCTTCGGATCGGCGTGCAGGCAGATGCCGTGATCGACCCCGTAGATCCGGCCGTTGCTCCCGGCCAGCACGTGCCCGCCCTTGCGGTCGGTGTTGTTCACCACGATGTCCAGCACGGCCAGGTCGCGCACCCCCTCGTGGTCGGAGTGCGCCAGCACCGCGGGCTCCCCGGTGCGGTCGTGGGCATGCAGCACCACCCGCCAGTCGTCGGGCACATCGTCCGGGGAGCACACGTCCACGAGTTCCTCGTCGGTGGTGTTCACCCAGAGCTGAACCATGCCCTCCCCGAACGGGCCCTCGCGCAGCACCGTCGGCGGCACCTTGCCCAGCCCGGTGGCCTCCGCGATCTCGTAGGTAGCCACCTCGCGGCCCGCAAGGGTGCCGTCCGGGAAATCCCACAGCGGGCGCTCCCCCGCCACCGGCTTGTACACCGCGTTGGCGCTCACCCCGTCGAGCTCGATCGCGCAGAATAAGGTGACGTTCGAGGCGTCCACCAGCCGCCCCTCCACCTCGATGCGGCCGCGGGCCACCAGCTCCCTGGCTTCCGGCGTGGCCGGATCCACTCCTGACTCGGGCACCGGCGGGATCAGCTCTCGAAGACGTCCTGGTCGCGCCGGTAGCCGTTCTGCCGGGGGCAGACGTGACCGACGGGATCCAGCGGCTCACCGCACAACGGGCAGGGCTTGCGGCCCGCGTTGACGACCCGGTCCGCCCGCTCGGCGAAGGCCCGCGCCGCGGCCGGGCTGAGAAAGACCCGGACCGCGTCCGGACCCTCCTCGGTGTCGTCCAGCACGACCGTCTCGTCCACCTCGCCCTCGGTGATGGCGAGTAGTTCGATCACCACCGCGCTGCTCTCGGAGTCCCAGCCAAGGCCCATCGTGCCCACGCGGAACTCCTCCTCGACGGGCACGTCGAGTGGGTCCACGTCGACCATGTCGTCCGGGACTTCCTCGGGTACCTCGGCACCAAACCGGTTCGCCACCTCCTCCAGCAGTGAGCTGAGACGTTCGGCGAGCACCGCGACCTGCTGTTTCTCGATGGTCACGCTGATCGTGCGAACATCCTCGGATGCCTGCAAGTAGAACGTGCGGTCGCCGGGTTCCCCGACCGTGCCTGCGACGAAGCGGTCGGGTTGGCGGAAGACATGTATGACGCGAGCCATGGCACTTACGACCCTAAGCCACAGCCATCTGATCGGCACCCACCGCCCCACGATCCGTGACTAGAGTGGCCGGATGCCGATGATCTCTCCCTACGGGACCTGGAGCTCACCGATCAGCGCGGCCGTCGTCGCCGAGGCAGGCGGGGCACCGCAGTGGCTCGGCGTGGTCGACGGTGAGCTGTGGTGGGCCGAGTCACGACCGGCCGAAGGTGGCAGGGTGACCCTCGTCCGTTCGGACGGCGACCTCGATGGCGGCGAGGTCGAGCAGCTGCTGCCCGCACCGTGGAACGTGCGCAACCGGGTGCACGAGTACGGCGGCCGCCCCTGGATGGCCATCGGGGACGCCGTGGCCTTCACGCACTGGGACGACCAGCGGGTATACGCGCTGGACCGCGCCGAGGGGTCGGTACGGCCGATCACCCCGGAGCCGGAGGTGCCCCAGGGCATCCGCTACGCCGACCTGCGCCCCGGCCGGGCGGGAGAGATCTGGGCCGTACGCGAGACCAGCACCGGGCCGCGCCGTACCGACATCGCCCGCGACCTGGTGTCGCTCACCCTGGACGGGCGGCCACCGCGGGTACTGGCCGCCACCCACCACTTCCTCACCGCACCGCAGCTGTCCCCGGACGGCAGGCACGCTGCCTGGCTCGGCTGGGACCACCCCGCCATGCCATGGGACGGGACCGAGCTGTGCGTGGCCGAGGTCGGCCCGGACGGTGCGTTCGGCCGCCACCGGGTGCTCGCCGGGGGCCGGGAGATCGCGGTCTGCCAGCTGGAGTGGGAGACCCCGGACACCCTGCTGGCGCTGCTCGACCCGGACGGCTGGTGGAACCTGCACCGGATCGGCCTGGAGGGCACCGCCGGCAACCTCGCCCCGGTAGCCGAGGAACTCGGTGGCCCGTTGTGGAAGCTCGGCCTGCAATGGTTCGCACCGCTCGGCGGCGGGCGGCACGCCGTGCTGCGCTCGGGCAGGCTCGCCGTCCTTGACGAGCGCGGCGGCACGGTCACCGACGTGGCCGGAGCCCGCCGACGGCCGGCCTGGTCCGCCAACCTGGTGCCGTTCGCGGGCGGGGTCGCCGGGATCGCGGCCGGGCCCCAGCAGGAGGGCACGGTGGTCGTTGCCGACCTCGGGGCAGACACCCTGACCGAACTCGGCGAGACCGCGGGCAGGGAGCTCACCGGCACCCTCGTCGAGCAGGGCTACCTGCCGGTGCCGGAGGAACGGGAGTTCACCACCGCCGAAGGGGAGCGGGTTCCCGCCTACCTCTACCACCCGACCAGCCCGGAGCACACCGGTCCCGATGGTGAGCTGCCGCCCTATCTCATCCACGTGCATGGCGGGCCGACCGGCCGCAACTTCCCGGTGCTCGATCTCGACTTCGCGTTCTTCACCAGCCGCGGCATCGGGGTGGCCGCGGTGAACTACGGCGGCTCCACCGGGTACGGCAGGCGCTACCGGGAACGGCTGCGCCAGCAGTGGGGCGTGGTGGACGTCGCCGACTGCGCCGCCGTCGCCGAGGCACTGGTGGCCGAGGGCGTGGCCGACCCGGACCGGCTGGCCGTGCGCGGCGGGAGCGCGGGCGGGTTCACCTCGGCCGCCTCGATGACTCCGGCCCCACCGGCGACCGCCTGCTACCGCGCCGGCACCATCAAGTTCCCCATCCTCGACCTGACCAGCTGGACCGGCGAGGGCGGCGAGACCCACGACTTCGAGTCCCGGTACCTGGACAGCCTGATCGGGCCGCTTCCGGAGACCGCCGATCGCTACCGTGCGCGGTCCCCGCTGCACCGGACGGACTCCCTGGCCGGGCCGGTGCTGTTCCTGCAGGGCCTTGACGACGAGATCTGCCCGCCGGAGCAGGCCGACCGGTTCGTCGCCGCGCTGGAGGGCAGCGGTATCCCCCACGGCTACCTGACCTTCGCGGGCGAGCAGCACGGCTTCCGCAAGGCGGAGACCATCATCGCCGCGCTGGAGGCCGAACTGTCCTTCTACGGCCAGGTGTTCGGCTTCACCCCGCCCGGCATCCCGGTCGTGGATCTGCGCCGGTGACCGGCGGCACCCGGCCCCGCAGGCTCGAAGCGGGAGACACCGTCGCGCTGGTGGCCCCCGCGGGCCCGGTGCCAAAGCGGCTGCTGGACCACGCGGTCGCGGTGCTGGAGTCCTGGCGGCTTTCGGTGAAGCTCTACGACTCGGTGCAGGCCAGCGACACCACCTTCGGCTACCTCGCGGGCACCGACGCCGTCCGGGCAGCGGATTTCCAGCGGGCCTGGCTGGACCCCGAGGTGACCGCCGTGCTGGCCGCGCGGGGCGGCTACGGCTGCAGCCGCATCCTGGACCTGATCGACTGGCCCCGGCTGCGCACCGCGGGCCCGAAGCTGCTGGCCGGGTCCAGCGATGTCACGGCGCTGCACGAGGCGGTACGTACACATCTGGGCCTGGTGACGCTGTTCTCGCCGATGCCGGCCACCACGCATTTCGACCTGGCCGCCGGCGAGCACCTGTGGCGCACCCTCTTCTGCCCGGACAGCACGCTGGTGCTGTCCGGGCCGCGGGCGGAGGCACTGGTGCCGGGCAGCGCGGGCGGTGTGACCGTGGGAGGCAACCTGAGCCTGCTGACCGCCAGCCTCGGCGCCCCGGAGCACCTGCCTGCCCGCGGCGGGATCGCGATCCTCGAGGACGTGACCGAGGAGCTCTACCGGCTCGACCGGATGCTCACCCAACTGCTGCGCACCGGCTGGTTCGACGAGGTGGCGGGGATCGCGCTGGGCTCATGGACCGACTGCGGACCGCAGGCCGAGGTCCGGGCGCTGATGCTGGACCGGCTCGCGCCGCTGGGCGTGCCGATCCTGTGGGAGCTCGGGTTCGGCCACCACGCGGGCGCGCTCACCGTGCCGCTGGGCCTGCCGGCCCGGCTGGACGCCGACGCGGGCACACTCACCCTCGACGGGCCGGCGCTGCGCTAGCTGTGTTTCAGAAGGCGCGCGGTCGCCGAACCCGTCTACGGGCCGTGCTCTGGTCACGGCCGCTGCGCCGGGCGGACAGGCGACCCGCAGCCGGGTTCGTGAGGCCTTCGGCCGGACGCGCCCCCGCATCACCTCGGGCAGCCACGTTGTTGACAGCGCCTAGTTTCCGGGGACGTGCGGGCGCCCGCCAGCCACCACCAGCAACGGCTCGCGCAGCGCGTCCAGCTCGGTCAGCGGATCTCCGTCCACCACGAGCAGGTCGGCACGGTAGCCCTCGGCGAGCCGTCCGGTGCTGTCGCCGAGCCCGATGCCGGCGGCGGCGTCCACCGTGGCCAGGTCGAGGATGCGGGCTGGCTGGAAGCCGAGGAAGTCGAAGAACTCCAGGCTGCCAGGGAGGTTGTCGAACACCGCGCCGGGCACCCCGGCGTCGGTTCCGGCGATCAGCCGCACGCCCTGTTCGGCCATCCAGCGCACCCGGCCGAAGATCTCCATCGCGCGCTCCTGGCCGAACCGCTCGGCGAAACCACGCCAGTTGGGGCTGGCGCCGGGGCAGACGTGGATCCCTTTGGCCGCGATCTCGGCGACCACGTCCTCCCGCACGTCGAACCCGCCCTCGGCCATCCAGGTGCAGTGCTCGATGGTGTCCACACCCGCCGCGACCGAGGCGGCGATGCCCTCGCTGCCATGGGCGTGCGAGGCGACCGGCAGCCCGACCTGGCGCGCCTCCTCCACCACCCAGCGCAGCTGCTCGGCGCTGAACTGCGACTCCCAGGTGGCGGCGCCACCCTTGGTGAGCCCGCCGCCAGTGGTCATCACCTTGATCACGTCGGCACCGGCCGCCGCGTTGTGACGCACCATCCTGCGGATCGCGTCCTCGCCGTCGACCACCCCGCCCAGGAACCAGCAGTGCCCGTCCGGGACGGTCAGCGGTGCCGTCGCGGCCAGGATCCGGGGGCCAGGCAACCGGCCCTCGGCGATCGACCCGCGCAGCCGTACCGCGAGCCCGTCCCGGTCACCGAGGTCGCGCACCGTGGTGACCCCGGTGTCCAGCAATCGCCGCGCCCTGCCCGCCATCTCCGCGAACAGGGTGGCCTCGTCCTGGGCCCGCACCGCGGCCACCGGGTCGGGGCTCGCGTCGAAGGCGAGGTGGACATGGCAGTCGATCAGGCCGGGCAGCAGGGTGGCCCCGGGGAAGTCCCGGCGCTCGGCCGCCGCGCCCGCGCGGCGCTCGACCTCGGCCCGCTCCCCGACGGCCACGATCGCCGAATCCCGCACCAGCACTGCCCCGTCCAGGACGCTCCTGCCCGCGGGACCGGGCAGCACCTGCCCGGCCGAGATCAGCATTTCCACTGGGTACCCCTTCGTCCGGTTCCGAGGCTCTCAGGCCGGCCGTGGCCGCAACGCGTCGGACAGCTCGACCAGTTCGTGCACATCGGCATCAAGATCGTCGGCAGCAGGGACGGCGATCGCGCTCGCCTTGGTACTGACCTGCTTCCCCTCGGCATGGGCCCGCAACGCCACACGCAGCAACTCGGCCAGCGGGGCACCCTCCGGCGCGGCCTCCCTGGCGTGCGCGAGGTACGGGCTGATTCGCACCAGACCGTCCCGGCACTCGATGACGCGGCGGTAGTAACGGCGGTGCACGCCGCGCAGGCGCAGCGCGTCCCGCCACGCGCTGCCCGGCACCCTGCCGAGCACGTGCTCCGGGTACACCTGGTGCAACTCCCTCCACAGCGGATGCAACTGCCGGTACCGCCTGCGGTGCTGCCGCCAGACCCGCAACGCCGCGATCCGGGTGGCGACGCTCGGATAGCTGATCCCGATCACGAACAGCGGGATGGCCAGCGACAGCAGCAGGGAGGCGGTGGAGTTCAGCCAGGGCGGGACGCTACCGCCGCTCCACCGGATCACCACGAAGCCTGCGCGCACCGAACCCGCCAGCACCATGCCTGCCATCCCGGCGCCTGCCAGCCGCAGGCCCACCGACAGCGGGGGCCGGGTCGACCCGGCGTAGCGCCAGGTCCAGTGCAGGGCCGTGGCGATCGCGTACACCAAGTACAGCCCGGCCACCAGGTAGAACACCGCCGCCCCGGTGAGTCGCATATCGGCCTCGTCGAAGCTGCTCCAGCGCAGCTCGACCGGGGTGGCGAAGGTGGCGACCGTGATCGTCACGATCACCGCGGCCAGCGGCACGGCCTCCCATTTCGCCCTGCGGCGTCCCTGCTCGAGGTCGGTCGCGGAGAACAGGTAGAAGCACATCAGCCAGTACACGGTGGCCAGCAGGAGCACGTTCTGCCCGAGTTCGCTGACCCCGGACTCGAACACCGAGTCCACCACCTGTGCCCCGGCAGGCAGGCCGAGTGGGAACGCCACGGCCGCGCAGGCGAGGCAGAGGGTGACCGCCAGCAACGGCCGGTCCCCCGGTGCCCTGGACAGCTGATACGCCTTCCAGCCAAGCGCCGTGCCGAGCACAACGACGAACAGGATGGCGAACGGACTCACGACACCCCCGACGGACGTTCACGGACGCTGACGAACACCGGACAGCACCGGGCAATCCACCGGATGGCACTGCCGACGGCACGCAACGTTATCCTGACCCTACGCGACCCGCCCGTGTGACCTAGGACACCAGGCCCGCCCATGCGCCTCAGCCAGGATGAGACCCGCCGCCGCTTCGCCACTGCGCGAGTGGCCCGGCTGGCCACCGCGGATGCCGGCGGGCGGCCGCATCTGGTGCCGGTCACCTTCGCGCTGCTGCGCGCGCCGGACGCGATCGTGTTCGCGGTGGACCACAAGCCCAAGCGCGGCACCGACCTGCGGCGGCTGCGGAATATCGAGGTGAACCCGGAGGTGTGCTTCCTGGTGGATCACTACCAGGATGACTGGTCCGGGTTGTGGTGGGCGCGCGCGGACGGCCGCGCCACGATCCGCACCGACCCCGCGCAGCGTTCGGCCACGGTGGAGGCGCTGCGGGCGAAGTACCCGCAGTACGCGCAGCGGCCGCCGGAGGGGCCGGTGGTGCTGACCGAGGTCACGCGCTGGAGCGGCTGGGCGTTCAGCTGACCGGGACGAGTTCGGCCAGCAGCGCCCGTACCCTGCGGTCGATCTCCTCGCGGATGGGGCGAACGGCGGCGAGGTCCCTGCCCGCAGGATCGGCCAGTGTCCAGTCCAGATACCGCTTGCCAGGGAAGACCGGGCAGGCGTCCCCGCAACCCATGGTGATCACGACATCGCTGGCCTGCACGGCGTCGGTGGTCAGCTTCGTCGGCACCTCCGCGGAGATGTCCAGGCCGATCTCCCGCATGGCTTCGGCTACCGCCGGATTCACCTCATCGGCGGGCGCCGACCCGGCGGAACGCACCCGCACCCTGCCGCGGGCATGGTGCTGCAGCAGCGCGGCGGCCATCTGCGACCGGCCGGCGTTGTGCACGCAGACGAACAGGACCTCGGGGATATCGGACACGAACCCTCCTCATGCTCAGTGCTCAGCGTGGTTCAGGGTGGCAGCGGCGGCGCAGGGCCAGCGACACGTACACCAGCGCCACCAGCACCGGAACCTCGATCAGCGGGCCGACCACGCCCGCGAGGGCCTGGCCGCTGGTGACCCCGAAGGTGCCGATCGCGACCGCGATGGCGAGTTCGAAGTTGTTGCCGGCGGCCGTGAACGCCAGAGTGGTCCGGCGCTGGTACGGCAGGCCGAGCGCGCGGCCGAGGGCGTAAGATCCGGCCCACATCAGGACGAAGTAGGCCAGCAGCGGCAGGGCGATCCGGCCGACGTCCCATGGCCTGCTGGTGATCGCGTCCCCCTGAAGGGCGAACAGGATCACGATGGTGAACAGCAGGCCGTACAGCGCGAACGGGCCGATCCGGGGCAGGAACCGGGTCTCGTACCAGTCCCGGCCCTTGCGCCGCTCGCCGAGCCGGCGGGTGAGGTAACCGGCGGCCAGCGGGATGCCGAGGAAGATCAGCACGTTACCGGCGATCTCCGCCATGGAGACCTCCAGCCCGGTGGTGGGCAGGCCGAGCCAGCCGGGCAGCACCGCGAGGTAGAACCAGCCCAGTACGGCGAAGGCGAGCACCTGGAACACCGAGTTCACCGCCACCAGTACCGCCGCGGCCTCCCGGTCGCCCCTGGCGAGGTCGTTCCAGATGATCACCATGGCGATGCACCTTGCCAGCCCACGATGATCAGGCCGGTGCGATACTCCGGCAGGTCCGGCAGGAACAACCAGGCCAGCGCGAACATCAACGCCGGCCCCAGCACCCAGTTCAACAGCAGGGAGGGGATCAGCAGGCGACGATCACCGGTGACGGTGTCCAGCCGGTCGTAGCGGACCTTGGCCAGTACCGGATACATCATCACCAGCAGGCCGAGCGCGATCGGCAGTGAGATGCCGGTGACGGTGACCTGCGCCAGCGCGTCCCCGAGTCCGGGCAGCAGGCGGCCGAGCCCGAGGCCCGCCGCCATCGCCGCAAGGATCCACACCGGCAGGAAGCGGTCGAGTGTGGACATCCGGCCCGCGACCGGCAGCGTGGCGGGATCCGCGGTCCGGGTGGTCACGAACCACCCCCGGCGACGGCGGGCGTGCCTGCCGGTTCGCCGACCGGGCGGCTGAGCAGCGTGGCGAGCCGGTCCGTGGCCTCCGGCAGCAGCCAGTAGTAAACCCAGGTCCCACGCCGCTCGCAGTCGATCAACCCGGCCTGCCGCAACAGTTTCAGGTGGTGCGAGATCGTGGGCTGGGAAAGCTCGAAGGCGGGGGTCAGCTCGCAGACGCAGACCTCTCCCCCGGCACGGGTGGCGATCATCGACAGCAGGCGCAGCCGGATCGGGTCTCCCAGCGCCTTGAACACCGGCGCCAGCTCGGCCGCCTGCTCCGCCCCCAGCGGCGCGGCCAGCAACCCGGCGCAGCAGTCCTCGGCCCGACCAGGACCCTCTTGCATTGACATTCTTCTATGTTGACAGATCTCGATCCAAGGCGCAAAGTCTGTATCGACAGACATCGATACAGAAGGGAAGCTCCAGATGAGCGAGCACCCCGAGAACCTGCGCGAGACCGTCCGGGAGCGCTATGCGGCCGCGGCCGTCGCCGCTAGCTCCCCAGCGGCGAACGGCGGCTGCTGCGGAGCTGGTCCGGTTGCGCCCGAGGACAACTTCGGCGCCGCG
The DNA here is from genome assembly GCF_018885265.1 of Amycolatopsis aidingensis. Taxonomy (GTDB): domain Bacteria; phylum Actinomycetota; class Actinomycetes; order Mycobacteriales; family Pseudonocardiaceae; genus Amycolatopsis; species Amycolatopsis aidingensis. The sequence continues at coordinate 3,836,659 of NZ_CP076538.1, read as the reverse complement.
TTGTATGCCCTCGCCGAGCGCGAGGAACTGCCCGCCGACGCGGTCGCCGCGGCACTGGGCTGTGGTAACCCCACCGCGGTCGCCGAGCTACGGGAGGGCGAGCGGGTCCTCGACCTCGGCTCGGGCGGCGGGATCGACGTCCTGCTCTCCGCCCGCAGGGTCGGGCCCGCGGGCAAGGCCTACGGCCTGGACATGACCGAGGAGATGCTGGCGCTGGCGCTGGCCAACGCGCAGCAGGCCGGTGCCACCAACGTGGAGTTCCTCAAGGGCACCATCGAGGCTATCCCGCTGCCCGCGAGCACCATCGACGTCGTGATCTCCAACTGCGTGATCAACCTGTCGGTGGACAAGCCCAGCGTGTTCGCCGAGATGTTCAGGGTACTGGCTCCCGGCGGCCGGATCGGTGTCTCCGATGTGGTCGCCGAGGACCGGCTCAGCCCCGCGCAGCGCGCCGAGCGCGGCTCTTATGTCGGCTGCATCGCGGGCGCGCTCAGCTTCACCGAGTACCGCGACCAGCTGGCTGCCGCCGGATTCACCGGCATCGAGCTCAGCCCCACCCACCAAGTCGCCGACGGCATGCACTCGGCGATCGTGCGCGCCACGAAGCAATCCGGTCCGACCCCGGTGGATTCCTGAGCAGCAGGATCGACCTACTCGGCCGCGGCCCGCGCGGCGAGCCGCGGCCACTGGGCGGTGGGCCGCCCGTTGGTGCGCTGCTGCGCACCGGTGACGGGGAAGGGCTGTGGCCAACCGGGCGGGGAGTCCTCCCACGTTTCCTGCCTGCCGTAGGGGGTCAGGTCGAGCAGTTGATAGGTGGGCGCCATCCCCTCCACACCGCGGCGGGTGGTCCAGTAGGTCTCGAACACCCGGTCGCCCTGCCGGAGGTAGCAGGCCAGCACGAAGGGCCCGCGCCCGTACAGCAGGGGCTCGAGTGAGTCCTTCGCGGAGTACCAGGGCATCTCCCAGCCCATGAACTCGTGGTAGGCGACGCTTTCCTGGTAGGGCCCCTGGCTGAAGATGGCATAGGTGACGTCGCGGGAGTGCAGATAGGACAGTTCACGGACCTGCGAGGTGTAGAAGGTGCATCCCTCGCACTGGTCCTGCCATAGCTGCCCCTCATGCCACATGTGATAGAAGACGACCAGCTGGCTGCGACCTTCGAAGGTCTCCAGCAGCGAGACCGGGCCTTCCGGGCCGACCAGCGGGATCGTGGGATCCATCTCGACCATGGGCAGCCGCCTGCGGGCCGCGGCGATCGCGTCGCTCTCCCGGGTTTGGGCCTTCTCCCTTGCCCGCAGTTCGTCCAGCCGTGCCTGCCAGGTGGCCCGGTCCACGACCTCCGGCAGTTCCGGTTCCTGCCCGGCCAGCGGCGGCCTGGCCGGAAGGGAATCACTCATCTCTGCTCCAGATGCTCTGTCCGTGCCCTGCTTCAGCCGGACGCCTGTCCCGAATGCATGAACGGCGCACCCGAGCAGTGGGAAGACGATCAGCCACTGCCTGCCGGTGATCGCCGCGGGCGCTTCCGGGGTCGTCGTCACGTGCCAAGCCCGTTTTCCGCGGGTCGTGACCGCGGCGCTACTGGTCCCGCCGGGCCGCCACGGCCTCGGCGGCCGTCTGCGGCTTCAGGGAGCTGTTCGGGTTTCCCTTGCCGGTGGCGATCAGGTTCCGCAGGCTGCCGTTGATGTAGAACGTCCACCCGTCGGAGCAGGCATCGAAGCACGCGAGCCCGGGATGCAACCCTTGGTGGGTGAACCGGACCTCGGTCACCTCCTCGTCCTGCTCGGAGATGTCGAAGTGGATCGTGGTGTCGATCCACTCCGTGTGGTGCTCGATAAAGTTGAAGTAGTTGTCGAGTACCAGCCAAGAGATCTTGCGGTCGGGAATGGCCTCCGTCACACGAATCTTGCAACGATGCACTTCGCCGTACCGGTACGTGAACTCGTCTCCGGGTCTGGCCGCGCCGCCTTCGATCTCCTCCGACCACCAGCCGCGAACGTCGACGATCGCGGCATAGGCTTCTCGCGGACTCTGCTTCACCAGGAACGCGGTGGTGAAACTCTGATCGCTCATCATTCCTCGATTACAACGCGCGGAACAAGGTTGTGACATACTGGCACGAGTACTTGCATCACACTAGTTGCTCTTGTTGTATCAAGCAAGTTAACGCCATGACTTGCATCATGCAAGCTTGTGTGTCAAACTGAACCAATGCTGGGACGTCGTTACCCAGGCCAAAACTGTTCCGCAGCACGTACGCTCGAACTCGTTGGTGAGCGGTGGAGTCTGCTCATCGTCCGCGATGCGATGTTTGCCGGGATAACTCGCTTCACCGATTTCCAACGTAGCTTGGATATCGCGCCGAACGTGCTGGCCAAGCGGCTGGGCGAGTTCGTCGGGGCGGGGATCTTCGAGCTCCGCCCGGGCAGCGGCGGCAGTCGTACCGAATACGTGCTCACCCGTAAGGGCCGCGAGCTACAGCCGATCATCGTCGCGCTCACCGAATGGGGTAACCGGTGGGCGGACCAGGACGACAATCCCATCACCTTCGAGCACGAAGGCTGTGGTGGGCAGGTCGCGTTGCGGATGGAATGCTCCTGCTGCGACGGTCAGCCCTCGCCTGTGGAGGTCAAGCGTGGTCCGGTCGGCCCTGGAGAACCCACCTCCCAGCAGAAGGCCCGGCCAGGCTGATGCGCTCCGTTGCACATCGTGCACCACCAAATGAGACGAATACGGCTCGTGCCTGGCGATCGGGCGGTGGCGTCCGGATCATCAGGTACGAGCCGAGGTCTCGATTGTGCCGGTCAGGGGAGCTGCTGTAGCCCACCCCCGGTCAGCATGTAGGCGGGTTTGAGGTCAGCGGGATCGGTGCGCACCAGGTCGACCAGCGCGTCACCGGCGATCCGCGGGGTGAGTAGCGGGCGCTGTGGCTCGAGGAACTCGTCTACCGACTTCCCCGCGGACGCCGCGTACGCCCGCACCGCGGGCTCGCCGACGCCGGTTTCCGGCGCGAACCTCGGCAGGATCGTGGTGAACGTGATGTCGAGGCCGGCACGCCTCGCCTCGTCCTGGGCATACGACGTGATGAACCGCTGGGTGGCCTTCGCCCCCGCGTAACCTCCGCTGAGTGGTGAACCCCCGATCGCCGCGCCGCTGCTGACCACGACCACCCTGCTGCCCGGCCGGAGCGGCTTGAGCAGGATCTCGCGTAGCCAGTGGAAGGTCATCCGCACGTCGCTCTCCCAGTTGACCGAGAACGTCTCCCACGTCTGCTGCTGCAAGGGGCGCATGTGGGGGGTCGCGCCGGCCACCAGAGTGATCACCTCCGGCTCATGGCGGTCGAGCAGGCTGGCAACTGAGGTGGCCGCACCCGCATCCGCGATCTCCGGATGAATTGTGCCGGAGCCGTTGGCAGGTTCCGGGAAGTCCGCGGCGGTGCGGGACACGGCGACCACCGGGGCGCCGGCCTCGGCGAAGGCCGTCGCAACGCCGTAGCCAAGGCCGCGGCTCGCGCCGACGACGATCGTGGTCCTGCCGGACAGGTCGCTCATTGTGTCCTCCAGATCATAACTTCCGTATCGATCTCGTCGGTCCAGGTCATTGTTCCGGCTTCGTACGACACTTTCCAGCCGGTAGGCCACGCAGTCCGGCCACCGGTAACCGCGCACCGGCGGCCGGACTGCGCGCGCTCCTTCGACAACAGCCCCTAGGACTGGTACCGGGTTCCGTTCCACCAGTTGGCACCCGGAGCCGCCGCGTTCGCGTCGTCGTACCGGTCCTTGTGCCGCCACCAGTCCCACGGGTGCTCGAGCTGGTCCTCTTGCCGTCCCAGGGCAGTGATATCCAGATAGTTGTAGAAGTTCTTGAAGATTTCCCCGCCACGATCGAAAATCGAGTAGGTGAAGAAGACCTCGTCACCATCCCGGATGAACGCACTCACCCCGGGGGACTCGCCCAGCTCGGAGGTGACCTCGTAATCATAGTTGAAGTCACTGCCGAATGAGGAGTACCAAGGCATGTCCCAGCCCATGCGGGCCTTGAACGGCTCGAGCTTCGAAAGCGGCGCACGGGAGATCATCACGAAGGTGGTGTCCCGCGCCCACATGTGCGCGAGCTCGCCGACGCTGTCCGCCTGCATGGAGCAGCCGATGCAGCCTTCCTCGTCGTCCGGCCCGAACATGAAATGCCGCACCACGAGCTGCCGGCGACCTTCGAAGAGGTCCAGCAACGTGACCGTGCCGTTCGGGCCCTCGAACAGGTACTCCTTGTCCACCCGGACCATCGGCAGGCTACGCCGCTCCTCGGCGATCATGTCGCGGGCGCGGGTAACCTCTTTCTCCTTTTCAAGCAGAGCTTTACGTGCCTCCAACCACTCTTCTCTGGTAACAACTTTCGGTAGGTTCATCAGATCTCCTCAAGGTTTGTCCGGGGAGGATCCGCCGCGACCGGAGCCGTGGACCATGACGGACACCGGCTCCTGATCGGAACCACCCCTCATCCAGACTCCATGAGCTAGCGCGACGTTTCTTCTTTCAAATTGACTTCTCGAGCCCGAGAAATCCGAGCTGGAAAGGTAGTTTACGAATTAGCGTGGAAAGGCGGTGGAGCCGCGCGGGGTACGCTCGACTCCACCGCCGGCCACGGTGGTCACGGCAGCTGCCGGAACCCGTCAGGCGGCGCGTTCCCGCTCGGCGAGGCTGCGCCGCTCGATCTTGCCGACCGGGGTACGGGGGATCTGGTCGATGAACTCGACCTGCCGGATCTTCTTGTACGGCGCCACCCGCTCCGCCACGAACGCCATGATCTCCTCAGCGGTTACCGGCTCCTTCGCGACCACGAAACCCTTCGGGATCTCGCTGGCCTCCTCGTCCGGTACCCCGATCACCGCGGCGTCCGCGACCTTCGGATGAGTGAGCAGCACCGCCTGCAGCTCCGCCGGGGACACCTGCTGCCCCTTGAACTTGATGAGCTCCTTGATGCGGTCGACGATGGTGAGTTCGCCATCGTCGTTGAAGTAGCCAAGATCGCCGGTGTGCAGGAAACCGTCCGGCTCGAGTACCGCACGGGTGGCTTCCTCGGCGTTGAGGTACCCCTTCATCACATGGGGTCCCCGCACCAGGATCTCGCCGTTGCGGTTGGGTCCCAGCTCCTCCCCCGTGGTCACATCGATGATCTTGCACTCGATGTTGGGGGCGTTGCGGCCGACCGAGCCGGGTGCCACCGGTTCCTCGGGCTGCATGAACGACACCAGCGCCTCGGTCAGGCCGTACCCCTGCCCGATCTGGCAGCCGAGGCGACTGCGGACCAGATCGGCGATCTCCGGGTCGAGCGCTGCCCCGCCGGAGACGATCCCGCGGACGGAGGACAGGTCGTACTGGTCCGCCAGCGGGCTCCTGGCCAGCAGCACGGCGATCGTCGGCACCACGTACAGCCGGGTGATGCGGTGCTCCTGGATCGCCTTCAGGTACGCCTCCGGGTCGAACCGGGGCATGGTGACGATCGTCGCGCCCTGCAACAGGCTCGAGTTCATCGCCATAACCAGACCGAAGGCGTGGTGGAAGGGCGGCACGGCGAGCACCTTCTCGTCCGCGCCGAGCGGGGCGGTCTCGGAGATCTGGAGCACGTTGGCGATCATGTTCCGGTGCGTCAGCAGCACGCCCTTGGGATATCCAGTGGTGCCGCTGGAGTGGAGCAAGGCCACCACATCCTGTGCCGGGTCGATGTCCGGTTCGGGTGGATCCTCGTCCGCCTCGAGCAACGAGGACATCGAGGTCGCCCCGTCCGCTTCCCCGAGCACGACCAGCTCGGCAACGTCCGTGCGGGCCTTGAGCTCCTGCGCCTTGGGCAGATCGGAGGGCAAGGTCACCAGGAAGCGCGCGCCGGACTCGTTCAGATGCCCGACGAGCTCGTCTGTCGTGTCGAGCGGGTTGATCACCATGACCGTGCCCCCCGCGGTGGCCGCCGCGTGGAACATGATCGGATACTCGGGCACGTTCGGCGCCAGGATGGCAAGCACGTCGCCCTTGCGGAAGCCGCGGTCGTGCAGCCCGGTGGCGGCACGTCGGATGGCCGAGGCCAGTTCCCCGTAGCCGTACTTGTGCTCCCCGGCCAAGTCGATCGCCGCCACCCTGTCGGCGTGCTGCTCCGCCCGTTGCAGCACATAGGACGTGAACGACATTTCGGGTACGTGAGCGCGTGGACCGCTGAAAATCATGACTTCGCGTCCGCCCGCTCGTAGCTCTTCAGACCGGGCTGGTAGGCGCGCTTCTTGAACTGGTTCAGCGCGACGTTGATCCATTCGTTGTTGCTCAGCCGGGACAGCTCCCACAGCTTGGCCTGGTCGTAGTCGATTGCTGCCGGAAGGTCCAGTGTGGTCGTACGCTCGTAGACCTGCTTCGCCAGCTCCAGCGTAACGGGGTTCTTGTTGACGATCTTGCCGACGATGCGCTCGGTCTCCGCGTCCAGCTGGTCCGGCGGCACGGCCTTGTTCACCAGGCCGTACTCCTCGGCCTGCTTACCGGTGAGCGTGTCCCCGGTGAGGATATAGTAGAGCGCCTGCTTGCGGGGCAGGTTGTGAGTCACGGCCCAGGTGGCGCCGCCGGCGGGAAAGATGCCGAAATTGATCTCCGACAGTCCGAACAGCACGGTCTCGGAGCTGACCGCCAGGTCGCAGAGGCCGGTCACCTCGAACCCGCCACCGAAGGCGAACCCGTTCACCTTCGCGATGGTGACCGCCGGAAACGCCTTCAGGCGCTGGAACCACTTGAGGGCCACCAGATTGGTCCGGTAGAACCGCTGCGGATCCTCGAACGGCTCAAGGAAGCATTCCTCCAGATCCATCCCGGAACTGAAGCTGTCACCATTTCCTGTGATGACGACCGCCTTGACACCTCCGGCCTCCTCGATGGCGTCCAGTGCCTCATTCATGTCGCGATGCATTTGAGGGTTCATCGCATTTTTCTTGTCCGGGCGGTTGAAGTAGATCGTAGCCGTTGGCCCGTCGATTTCGAGGTTCACAGTGTCCAGCGTGATCACGTTAATCCTTCTTCCTCTAGACGAGTACACAGTCACACATGCATTGACCGCTTTCACCGAAGAGTTCGGGCCACCGCAGAAGGACCTCTCGGATGTAGCGACCGACAATATGAGCATCACATGGCGCACATTTGCGGGCATCTCTCGGCTTGCCTTCCTTCATCGGGCAACCCGAGTTCGCCTGTACGCCCGTACCGTTCTGTTCGGCACGAGTGTAGGGCCCACAAGATGCGGACAATCAGGTATTGCGACTGTCCAGGTGCCTCGGCCCTGCCACGCTTGGTCCTGTGACCAGCGATGACATCGACCCGAGGCGCCCGATCCCGCCCCCTGGGACGGGGTCGGCCACCGTCACATATTAAGATAACTTGTACGAAAACCTGAGGCTGTTCTCGATGCTCGGCAATATCGGACACCGCTGAATATCAATAACGATCGACTGTCGCATCTTCCGAATTGCCGCGCCTGGGTACGCAGCGCGACCGGGTGAGACTACCACCCGGATGGCTCAACCGCGGGCAATTCGACGGGCCTAGTGGGTCAGGTACGGCATCCATACGGGCTAACCATACGGCCACCGATCAGGCTATTCAAGTTTTTGAAACCTACGACGATGGCCTAAAAAATGCCGTCTCGATCTTGTTCCTCAATTCCACGGAGGGTGATTAACCCCCAGGGAAGCTTGCCGTGTCGTTTTATCACGTGCTACGTTGAGAATACTGCGGGAATAGCCAACTTGGGGCAGCATGGACCAGCATGCAATGCGGGCCATAGAACGCTCGATCGGTTATATGCGAGAAAATCTCGCTGACCGGATAACCGTTGACGACATGGCCCGAACGGCAAATTTTAGCAAATTCTACTTTACTCGACTTTTTCGGAAGATAACGGGCGTCTCTCCGGCTCGATATTTGTCGGCGCTCAGGCTCAAGGAAGCAATGCACCTGTTGCTGACGTCGTCGTCGACCGTGGCCGACATCAGCTACCAGGTCGGCTACAATAGCCCGGGCACGTTCAGCTCTCGCTTCCGGAGCGGCGTGGGTGTCTCCCCTATCGCGTTCCGCCAGTTGGGCGGTTACGCTCCGCGCCGCGCGCTGGAGACCCGCGCGCACCGGGTGAGCAGCTCGGGCGCGACCATGCGCGGCAACATGCGGGTTCTCGATGGAGGCAGGCGCGGCTACACCTTCGTGGGGCTCTTCCGCGAGTCCATCCCGCAGGGTACCCCGGCCAGTTGTACCGTGCTGTCCGGTCCTGGCCCATTTGTGCTGGACGAGGTCCCGCACGGCACTTGGCACGTGCACGCGCAGGCGATCGCCCTTGGCGCCGAGGTGCCGACGACCACGACGAGGGATCCCGCCGACACGCCCTATGTCGGCTCCTACGGACCCGTGGTGGTACGCAATGGGACTCCGACGATCGCGGTCGACCTGGTGTTGCGCCCGCAACGGACCCTCGATCCACCGGTGCTCATCGCGCCGGTCGACATGCGGTCGGTGGCGATGGCCGAGTTGGAGATCGAGGACCTTCCGGATGCGGTCTCGGCGGGATGAGGCCTGTTGTATGAGTCCTCGCAGGTCTGATCCAAAAGCCCGGCAATCCTTCATCGAGATCGGCGCACGGTTGCTCGCGGAGGAGGGGCCGAGCGCCCTGTCCGCCCGCCGGGTCGCAGCCGAAGCGGGCAGCTCGACCATGGGCGTCTACACCCATTTCGGCGGGATGAGCGGGCTGGTCAGGGAGATCGTCTACGAGGGGTTCGCCCGCCTGCAGGAGTACATGACCAGCGTGGCGAAGACCGAGGACCCGGTAGCCGATATGGCCTTGCTGGGCCACGCCTACCGACACAACGCCCTGTCGAATCCGCACCTGTACGCGGTCATGTTCGGCGGTTCCTCCCTCGCGGGCTTCTCGCTATCCGAGGACGACCGGCAGCACGGGCGGTACACCCTGTCGAATGTCGTGGAGTGCGCCAGCCGGTGCGTGTCCGTGGGCCGGTTCAGCCCGCTGGATGACGACCTCATCGCCCATCAGATGTGGTTCGCGACGCACGGGCTGGTCACCCTCGAGCTCGGCGACTACCTGGTCGAGCCATGGAACGCCGAGCACTGCTTCGAGATCCAGCTGGTACGCCTGATGATCGGCGCCGGAGACGACCCCGAGGCAGCGGCCCGGTCGGTGGCCGAGGCCCGGATGCGCTTCGAGACCGAGTTCCTCGGCAGGTCGGGATCGACCACCGCCGCCGCGGCCGCCAGGAGCCGGGCCGCCAGCGGCCTCTGCCGACACTAGCGCCGCCCAGCACCTCGCCACTACACCCGCGCCCCCGCCGCGGATGCCCTGAACGTGGCGATCAGGACGCTCAACGTCGCGAACGGCACATCCGAGACGTCTGACGTCGCGAAAGCCACGTTCAGGGTCTGCGGGCTCCGGTGCGGCGCCGGAGCCCGTTCCTTCGTTCCGCACAGCGGCGGCCCGCCGCACCGAACCTGGTTCGGTGCGGCGGGCCGCCGTCCTTGCCGCTACGCCACCCGGTGGAAACCGCCGTTGTAGAACACCAGCGCCCGCTGCCTGGTGATCCGTAGCGAGCTCAGTACCCTGCCGACGAAGATCGAGTGATCGCCACCCGCATAGTCCTCGGTCACCTCGCATTCGAGCCAGGCGAGCGAACCGGACAGCAGCGGGGCACCGGTGTGCGGGCCCGCCACCCAGTCCACGGTGTCGAACTGGGCCGCCCCGGTCGGCCTGCGCTTGTCGGCGAAGTAGCGGGCCAGCTCCTCCTGGTCGGCGCCCAGCATGGACACCGCGAAGCAGCCGGCCTCCTTGATCGCCGCATGCATCCGCGCGGTGTGGCTGACGCAGCACAACACCAGGGGCGGATCCAGCGATACCGAGGTGAAGGCGTTGGCCGTCATGCCATGGATGCGCGCACCGGGTGCGGTGAGCACGGTGAGCCCGGTGGCGAGCTGCGCCATCGCCTCCCGCAGCGACACCGGCTCGGCCGTCTGGTCGGCCTGGACGGTCGAGGCCCCGGTATACCCGTTGTCGCTCATCTCATCCCCCCGCGGCGGTCATCACCGACGCCCTGGCGGCGTCGCGTGACTCGGCGTAGGGGGTGAGTGCGGCCACGAGCTCCTCCGGCACCCTGGACGGCGCGGTACTGGCATTGGGCCCGCGCATGCACGCGACCCGCTGCCTGCCCTTGGCCACCAGGAACTCCACATCTTCCTTGAGGTGCACGTAGTCGAAGCTGAACTGGATCTGCGTCTGGGTCAGCTCCTCCAGCCGCATCCGCACGGCCAGCTCGTCGAAGGCGGTGATCTCGGCGTAGAACTCGCACTCCACCTTGAGCGTGAACAGCTTCAGGTCGTCCTGCAGCTCGGCCAGCACGCCGGGCGCCTTCTCCCGCAGGAACATCTCCCGGCACCGTCCCTGCCAGCGCAGGTAGTTGACGTAGTACACGTTGCCGACGAGATTGGTCTCCTCGAATCCGATGGTGTGCCGTATTTCGTAGTAGCCGGCCATCAGCGTCCTTCCTTTCCAGTGAGCACCGCGAACACGATGGGATCGGGCCTGCCTTCGATCCGGGTCACCCAGGTCGCGACCGTGGTGTCCCCCGCGGACAGCAGCACCCACCGGTTGTCATGGATCTTGCCCACGGTCAGCGCCTGCGTGGTGGCCCCCGCCTTGCGCAGGCACTCCAGCGCGGCCCAGACCCTGGTGTTCGCCACCGCGTCTTCCTCGTTGCCGCGCAACAGGTCCCGTGCGGGCAACTGCGCCGCGCCCAGCAGCGCGGCCCAGTCGTCATCGGAACGGTCCACCGCGGCCTCGACATCGCAGGCCAGCCTGCCCGCACCCGCGATGGCCATGGTGAGGCCCTCACCGTGCGAGGCGGACACCGTGGCGTCCTCGGTCTCCGGCTTGCCGTCCGGGCGGTACCGCAACTCGACCGGCCGCCCGAGCGCCCTGCTCATCGCGAGCTGGGTCTGCGCGCGCCGCTCGGTGCCCCCGGCAGCCTGCTCGGCGTCGGCCGGGTCGGGTTCGACCACCACCGCGCGGCTACCACCGAGCACCCGCTCCAGCGTCCGCTCGAGATAGGAGCCGAGCATGGACGGCACCCACGGACCGCTGCCGTCGTTCTTGCGCACGGCACGCAGGGTCAGCCCCTCCCAGCGCTCCAGCAGCGTGCCGGAGGGCGAGCTGAGGTCGACGTCGTAGGTGTAGCTGTCCCCGTCCTGCTCCCGTTCCCTGGCGTCGAGCACCACGTACTCCGGTTGCTCGCCGCCTGCCGGGGTCAGGTACAGCCGCTCGATCCGCTCCGGCAGCAGGGTGGCGTCCGGGACGCAGCACTGCAGCGCGTGCATGGCCACATCGCGGGTGCCGGGGTCGGCGAGCAGCATGTCCTGTGGTACGAAGGTGGCGAACCAGCCGGGCTGCGGGCTCGCGGCGATCTCGGCGACCGCGTGCCGGGCGTTCGCCCTCCGGTAGCCGATCAACCGCTGGAACCGCTTGCCCTGGAACATCAGCCCGCCGTAGAGCTCGGCCGCCGGGTCCACCGGCACGGCGGGCAGCTCCGCCGCGACCGGGTGGTGCTCGGCTGGCAGCTCCGGGCGCGGCCAGCGCAGGGTGGCCCGGAAGTGGTCGGTGCCGAAGCCGGTCTCCTCGCTGCGGATCACCACATCCACCACACCGGGCGCGGTGACCAGCGCGGCGATCCGCACGGTGGTCTGCCCGTCCGGCCGCACCACGATGGGCCGCAGGAACTCCATGTTCTCCAGCAGCGGCCTGCCTTCGTCCTCGCTGAGTACCGAGGCGACCTGGGTCATCGCCTCCATGCTGAGCACCGCGGGGAACAGCAGGTCGCCGTCGATCTCGTGGTCGGAGAGGTACGGGTCGCTGCCCGGGGCCAGGTCCGCCTCGGTGACCAGTTCGATGCCCGGGTAGTACGCCTTGACCCGGTCCACGAAACGCAGCAGCGGCAGGCTGGGCCGCTCCAGGGTCAATGTCGGCAGGTCGCCGCTGCGGCCGCTCATCACCAGCACCGGCCCGGCCGAGGGGTCGGCCAGCACCTTACGCAGCAACTCCAGCCCGCTGTCGGTGGAGATCGGCGTGATCCCGTCACGCATCAGGGCCTCGACCACACCGAGCCGCTCCCCCATGCCCGCGCCGGACCAGACTGACCATTCCAGGGCCAGCACCCGCGCTGCCGGGTGCTCCCGCTGGAACCGCACGGTCAGCTCGGTCATCCAGTCGTTGGCTGTGGCGTAGTGCGCCTCCCCACGTAGCCCGGCCCTGCCGATGATGCTGCCGAAGGTGACCAGGAGCTTGATCTTGTCCCCGTCCACCGCGTCCAGCACGGTCCGCAGCCCGGTGATCTTGGGTGCGAGCGTGCGGCGGAAGGTCTCCTCGGACAACGTGGCCAGGCCTTCCGGCTCGTTGCGCCCTGCCCCGTGCAGCACCGCCGTGACGTCGCCGAGCTCGTTCTGGATCTCGGTCACGGCCTGGGAGACCGCCTCGGGCGAGGTCACGTCGGCCTGGGCGTAGCGGTAACGCACGCCTGCCGCGTCCAGCCGGGCCAGGTTGGCCGCGAGCTCGGTGTCCTCCGCTGGATCACTGCGCCCGAGCAGGCCAAGGCCGGCCCCGGTGTCCGCGACGATGGCCAGTGCGCTCTCCGCGGTGATGCCCTTGCCGCCGCCGGTCACCAGCAGCACATCGTCCGCGCCCAGCTGGGCCTGCCCGGACTCCGCCGGGGTCACCGGGTTCAGCACCGGGACCAGCCGCCTGCCCTCGGCGTCGTAGCGCACCTCGGCGAACCCGTTCGTCGCCCGCGCCTCGGTGACGACCCTGGTCACCGCCAGCCGCAGGTCCTCCTGGCCGGCCGGGGTGACCTCCGGAAGCTCCACGATCGTGGTCGTGGTGGACGGGTTCTCCAGGTGCAACGTCCTGGCCAGGCCGGAAGCGCCGAGGCCCTGCTGCACCACGACCAGCCGGGGTGCGGTCAGCGCCGCCCTTGCCGCATCGAGGAACAGGCCGACGTGTGTCTCGTCGCAGTCGGCGGGCAGGCAGAGCAGCACGCCGTCCCCGAGGCCAGCACCGGAAAGGGCGCCGGTCAGCGGCTCAGCCAGCGGATGGCCCTCCGGGGCGAAGACCGACCATTGACCCGCGGCACTCACGCTGCCGACCTCGGCCGGCGGGTGCGGGCGCTCGACATGGGTGACCGCGAACGGGCGCACCCAGGCCGCCACGCCGGGCGCCTCCTGCGCGGGGGCGTCCTGCTCGTGTGCGGTGTCGGCGAGCTGGTCGATGATCTCGGCGAGCTCACCGATCCGCACGGTGGCGAAGTTCGGCGTCGCGGTCAGTGGCGGCCTGCCGAGCTCCTTGGTCACCTCGTTCACCAGCTGGCCCACCGTGATGGAGCTCAGGTGCAGGTCGTCCAGCGGATGCGTGTCCGCGGAGACCGCCTCCAGCGGAAGCTCCACCCGCTCGGCGGCGAGTTTGCGTAGCAACTCGATGGTGGAGACCTGCTCGGCACCGGCCTGCGCCTCGGGTTCGATGGCAGGAGCGCCGGGTGCCGCCGCGGCCGCCGTGGTCACCACGTCCGCACTGAGCTCGGGCGCGGTCTCGCAGGGATTGGTGAGGAAGCTGAACTCCGCGTCCACCGGCAACGGCTTGATGCCCCGCCTGGCGAAGAGCACGGTGGGGTCCACCGCGACACCCGCGGCGAAGGCAGCACCGATCACCGTCAGCAGCGGGCCAAGCGAGGCGTTGTCGGTGTCCACCGACAACACCCGCGTGTCCGGGGAGATCTGGCCGACCAGCCCGGCGAGCACCCGGCCGGGCCCGGCCTCGATGACCAGGTCGGCGCCTTCGACCGCGCGGGCCGCGGCCTCGTGGAACCGCACCGGCTCGAGGACCTGGTCCCGCAGCAGGGTGCGCACGTCGACGTCCGACTCGAGTACGGCACCGGTCACCGTCGACACGACCGGGCGGGTCAGGGCGGCGAAGGACATCTCGGCGAGCCGCTCGGTCATCCCGTCCGCCGCAGGGGTGACGAAGGGCGAATGGAATGCGTGCGACACATTGATGCGCGCCGCGGTGATTCCCTCGTCCGTCGCTTTCTTGCACACCAGTTCCACCGACTCGACCGAACCGGAAACGACGGTCTGTTCCGGCCCGTTGTATCCGGCGATGACCACGCCAAGACCGTTGGCCAGTTCCCTGGCCTTTTCCGGGCCGGTGCCGAGCCCGGCCATCGTGCCGCCGCCGCGACTGGCGCTGGCCATGACCTGCCCCGGATGCGGGCCAGCGACAGCAGCTGGTGGCCGCCCATCGCGCCGCCCCAGGACAGCGCGGTCAGCTCGCCGAGACTGTGCCCCACCGCGATATCGGCGTCGATGCCGACGCTGTGCAGGACCCGGGTTGCGGCAAGGGAACCGGCCACGATCCGGGGCTGGGCGACCTCGGTGGCCACCTGGTCGCCGGTCGAGGACACCCCGGCGGTGGCGAAGACGTTCTCCGCGGCCGGGAACCGGCGCCGGATCGCGCCGACGGCCCCACGTCCCGAGCCCTGGCCGGGGAACAGGTACGCGATCCGCGGTGCCGCGGAGGCGTGCTCGACGAAGATCCCCTCGTTCGGCGCGAAGATCCGCTCCTGCCCGGAGTCCAGCATCGCGATCAGCTTGGCCAGCTTCTCGCCCGCCTCGTCCGGGCTGGTCGCCACCACGGCGGCCCGCCACGGGTACCTGGCGAGCTCACCGGCGAGGGTGCCCGCGAGGTCGGCGAGCTCGGCGAAGGCGAGTTTGCCCGTCAGCCCCTCGACCTGAGCCGCCCGGTCCCGCAGGCCCGCGGCGTCCGGGGCGTCCAGCAGCAACAGTTCGGCGTCCTGCCTGCCGGTTACCAGGTCCGTCACCCCGGGCGAGATGCCGGTCTTGCGCTCGACGTTGCGCGGCTGCTCGACGGTGATGTGCGTGTTGATCCCGCCGAAGCCCATCGCCGACACGCCGGCCCGGATGGGCTGGTCCTTCGGCCACAGCTCGGCCTGTTGCGGCACGTACATCGCCGCGTCCTCGGCCGTCAGCAGTGGGTGCGGTTCCTGCTGGCCGGTGCCCGGCGGGATGACCTGGTGGTACACCGACAGCACCGCCTTGATCAGGCCGGCCACCCCGGCAGCGGCCTTGGTATGGCCGAAGTTGCCCTTCACGGTGCTGAGCGCGGCCTTGCGCGCCGCGGGGTCGGCGTCGCGCCGGGCCGAGGACAGTGCCTCGATCTCGGTGGCATCGCCCAGTGCGGTCCCGGTTCCGTGGCCCTCGAAGTAGGAGACGGACTCCACGCCGTATCCGGCGCGGTGGTAGGCCCGCTGCAGGGCGAGCCGGTGCCCGCTGGCCTCGGGGCGGGTGATGCCGCCCTTGCCGTCCGAGGAGACGCCCCAGCCCGCGATCGAGGCGTAGATGTGCCGCATGCCCTGATCCAGCGCGTCCTGCTCGCGCATGAGGACCACGACGCCGGATCCCTCCCCCGGCCAGAACCCGTTGGAGTCGCGGTCGTAGACCTTCATCTCACCGGTGGCCAGCGCTCCCGTCTTGGCGAAGCCGATCACCTCGAACGGGTCGATGGACAGGTCGACCCCACCCGCGATCGCCACGTCCAGGTCACCCTCGACCAGGGACTTCGCCGCCGTGGTCACCGAAAGCAGGGAGGAGGAGCATGCGCCGTCCACGGTGTAGCCACCGCCGTGCAGGTCGAAGTAGTTGCAGATCCGGCCCGCGATGGTGTTGGCGAGCCCGCCGGCAAGGCTGTCCTCGTCGATCGGCGGGAACGGCGCCTTGTACTGCTGCTCGAGCCCGGCGAGGAACTCGCCGACCTCGTCATTGTCCCAGCCCTTGTCGGCCAGCGCCGCGGCGACCGTGCGGCGCACGTACGGCCAGCGCAGCCGCATCAGGTTGGCCCTGGAGAACTCGCCAGTCAGGCTGTTGCCGATCACCACGCCGGTGGACTGCCTCGGCAGGCCGGCGCCGTCCGGGAACCCGGCGTCGGCCAGCGCCTGCGCGGTCACGTCCAGCGCGAGCCAGTGCGTGAGATCGGTCGAGCGGTAGGTGCTGCCCGCGACCCGGTACTTCACCCGGTCGAACTCGTAGTTGCGCAGCACCGCGGCCTTCCTGGAGTAGAACCGGTCCGGCGCGGCGGGATCCTCCGCCCAGTAGTCCTCCTTGTTCATCCGCTCATCCGGGAGGTTCCGAAATGCGCGGCGGCCGGCAAGCAGGTTGTCCCAGAACTCACCCGGCGAATTCGCGTCCGGGTACTTCAAGCCAATTCCGACGATCGCAATTCGCGTATTCGTCATAATTCTCGGTCCTTCCGAGATATCGGTGTTTTCGACGCCCACCGTCGATACGGTGATTTCCACACGGATCCAGCCTGGCGAGCCATGATCGCGGCGTCATCTTTGATTGTGCCCTCGGATGTCCGTGACCAGCCTTTATTGCATAACGGCGTGATTCGATTTGGCCACGGTGGTGCAATTCCATAAGAACGTTATGAAACCACGAGCAGGAACTTCTTTTGCCGTGCGACCGACCAGAAGGGCTATCGGGGAGATCGGCTCGCGGGGTATACTGACAACGTACGTTACATGATCGGCCGTGGGTCGCGAAGGCAAGATTCCGCTGATTTTCTCTCATTGTGTCGTCCCCGTCCGCAGTGGCTTCCACCCCGGGAACGGATGCCTGTCCGGCAGCGAGCACGATCAGAGTGGCCTCCACATGATGCGGTCTGTGACGCTCGAATGGACACAAGCAGGCAACTCAGCAAGTGTGCCCAGAAATTTCGCCGATGGCGATGTGTCCGTATCTGAATGAGGGCGGCGACGCGCTGCCGGCCATGTCGTGTCCTGGAGGTGTTAGTCAGTGAATTTCGCAGCTGGCTGGTTGCGCAGGCAGCTAACCGGAGTAGTTGCGCTCGCCTTGATGGCGACCGTGTTCGTCGTCGCGCAACCATCGACGCACTCCGCTGCTGAAACCGCGAATCTCGCCGAAGAGTACGCTTTCTCGCCCAAGTCCGTTGCCATGCCGAGCGGTTTCCCGCAGCAGGAGATCCGCGAGGTGAACCAGGACTACAAGCATATCGACGCCTGGATCTCCTCGGTCGGTGCGGCGATCGCCATGAACGACGTGGACGGCGACGGCCTGCCCAACGACCTGTGCATCAGCGACCCGCGTATCGACAAGGTGGTGGTCACCCCCGCGCCGGACGCGAACGCCGGCCGGTACGCCCCGTTTGCACTGGACCCGGGCTCGCTGCCGATGAACGACGACATCGCGCCGATGGGCTGCCTGCCCGGCGACTTCAACGAGGACGGCCGGACCGACCTGCTGGTCTACTACTGGGGCCGGACTCCGATCATCTTCCTCGCCAAGACCGACGCCACCGCACTGGGCAACGCCGCCTTCCGGCCAACGGAACTGGTACCCGGCACAACCGGTCCGGTGTACGACGGTCCGCAGTGGAACTCCAACGCGGTCGCCTACGACGACTTCGACGGTGACGGGCACGGCGACATCCTCATCACCAACTACTTCCCGCACAGCCCGGTGCTGAACGAGGAGGTCGCGGGCGGTGTCGAGATGAACCACTCGCTGTCGGCCGCGCACAACGGCGGGGAGGACTACTTCTTCCGCTGGACCGAAGGGACGGCGGGCAGCGACCCGACGGTGAGCTACCAGAAGCTCGATGACGTGCTCTCGGTGGACGTGTCCAAGGGCTGGGAGCTCGCGGCGGCGGCCAACGATCTGGACGGCGACGGCCTTCCCGAACTGTACCTTGCCAACGACTTCGGTCCCGATCACCTGCTCTACAACAAGTCCACCCCGGGCAACATCGAGTTCTCGGTGGTCAGCGATGTCCGTTCGGCGACCATCCCGAAGTCCAAGCAGGTCGGGATCGACTCGTTCAAGGGTATGGGAGTCGACTTCGGCGACCTGGACGGTGACGGCCTGTACGACATGTACGTCAGCAACATCACCACCTCCTGGGGTATTCAGGAGAGCAACTTCCAGTTCATGAACACGGCCGAGGACAAGGCCGAGGTGCGCACCCAGCTGGCCGAGGGTACTCCACCGTTCAAGGATGCCAGCGCACCGGCGGGCACGGCATGGTCCGGCTGGGGCTGGGACGTGAAGATCGACGACTTCAACAACGACGGCAAGCCGGAGATCGCCCAGGCAACCGGGTTCGTCAAGGGCCAGGTGAACCGCTGGCCGCAGCTGCAGGAGCTGGCGACCGCCAACGACCAGCTGCTTGCCAACCCGTTCTGGTGGCCCAGGGTCAACCACGGCGACGATATCGCAGGCAACCAGCGCCTGGCGTTCTACGCCCCGGATGGTGAAGGAAGCTATGCCAACCTCTCCGGTGACCTCGGGCTCGACGTGCCGGTGCCGACCCGGGGCATCGCCACGGCCGACTCCGATGGGGACGGCAGGCTCGACTTCGCGGTGGCCCGGCAGTGGGCCCAGCCGGTCTTCTACCAGAACGAGGCCGGTTCCCCCGGTTCCTTCCTGGGCCTGCGTCTCCTGCACGACACCCCGAACGCGGACGGCGCCATGCCCGCGGCCGGCTCGCCCGTCGTCGGCGCCCAGGTGACCGTGACCACGCCGGACGGGCGCAAGCTCGTCGACCGCGTCGACGGTGGCGGCGGCCACGCGGGCAAGCGGAGCAACGAGGTGCACATCGGCCTCGGTGACGTACGTGGCCCGGTCGAGGCGCACCTGCAGTGGCGTGACCGCACCGGGCAGCTGCACGAGCAGGACCTCAAGTTGAGGCCCGGCTGGCACACGATCCAGCTCGGGTCGCAGGCCAAGGAGAAATGAACCACATGACGGACAAGACAACGAGCACCGCGGCCCCGCCCCGGCATGATCCGAAGGTCATCGTCGCGTTACGCAACTTCGCGATATCGATCACGGTGTTCAACATCCTCGGCTACGCGCTGCTCGGTTTCGAGCAGCCGTGGATCTGGCCCTTCATCGCATTGGCCACCGGCTACACGGTCGAGATCGGCCTCGAGATGCTCGGGGCGCGCGTGGAGAACCGGGCACCGCGGTTCCTTGGCAACGGCATGCGCGGCATGGTCGAGTTCCTCTATCCCGCGCATATCACCAGCCTCGCGGTGAACATGCTGATCTACGTCAACGACCGGGCCTGGGTGTTGATCTTCGGTGTGGTGGTCGCTGTCGCCACCAAGTGGGTACTGCGCGCCCCGGTGCGCGGGAAGATGCGGCACTTCATGAACCCCTCGAACTGGGGTATCACCGTGCTGCTGCTGCTTTTCCCGTGGATGAGCATCGCCCCGCCGTATCACTTCAGCGAGAACGTCGACGGGTGGATCGACTGGCTGATCCCGGCGATCATCGTGGCCGCGGGAACCATGCTGAACGGCAAGCTCACCGGCAGGCTGTGGCTGATCGGTGCGTGGCTGGTGACCTTCGCCCTGCAGGCGATCATCCGAGGCATCATCTTCGACGTCTCGATCCCCGGTGGCCTGGCGACGATGACCGGTATCGCCTTCGTGCTGTTCACCAACTACATGGTGACGGACCCCGGAACGAGCCCTTCGAAACCAGGTTCACAAATCGCGTTCGGTGCCGGTGTCGCGCTGATCTACGGCTTCCTGATGATGGCGCATGTCGCGTACGGCCTGTTCCTCGCCACCGCGATCGTGTGTCTCATTCGCGGCCTGTTCCTGTGGAGTCTGCACTTCGCGAACAAGGCCAGGGACGAGCGGGAGGCAGCGCAGCGAGCCGAAGAGGCGGCAGCGTCCTCATCGAACGGTGACGGCGGGACCCCGGTCGCGCTCGAGCCCGCTCAGCAGGCCACGGCACGTGACGGAAACAAGATAGTGCGGACACCTTAGCCAGGCGCTTCGGATGCGGCCCGCACACCGGCACCCGTCATCCGATCCGCCCGCTGCAGCTGCCCGGCCAGGCCGCTTCCACCGGAGGCGGCCTGGCCCAGCCACCTCGGGTCACGTGCGGCGGCGCTTGCGTTGCTCCGCGTTCGCACCGGGCCCGGGGACGACCCCAACCTCGGCCACGGCCGGTGCCTGCCCGCATTCCTCGCAACCGGCCGTCACGTGCACCCTGCCGCCGCAGGTGTCGTGCTCGAAGTAGACCGGCGGCCCCTTCGGCGCCGCCCACCGGTCGCCCCACTCGGTGAGCGCCATGATCACCAGCCCGAGCTCACGACCCTTGTGGGTGAGCACGTAGTCGTGCGCGCCCGCGGTGTCCTCGGCAGGCCGCAGCTCCATCAGCCCGTCGGACACGAAGCCGTCCAGGCGCTTGGCGAGGATATTCGGCGCGATGCCGAGCCGGCGCTCGAACTCGGAGAAGCGCTTCATGCCGGAGAAGACGGCATTGCGGATGATCAACAAGCTCCAGCGTTCGCCGACCAGCTCGAGGGCGCGCGCCGCCGAGCAGTTCTCACGTTCGTACATCCGACCCAACACACCCCAATACTAGCAAGACAGGGCTTGCGTAATGCAAGTCGAACTGCTAGCGGGCCGTGGTGGCGGTCACGTGCCGGGTGGTCCGGCGCCGCCACCGGGCGCGGGAATCGCCGGAACTCCGCACGGCAATGATTCGAGAAACAGAATCGAACCGGGCTCCTACTGATCGCGCGTTCCGAATAAAGGCACCGAGGGCACGGAAAAAGTTGTCCGCGTAACAGCCGGATCGAGACGATCAGGTCGGGCGGCACCTCCGTCGCCATGGTGAACCCGACCCCAGGGAGCGATCTTGAAGCAGATCACCGGTCGCCTGGTCCGGTTGCCCGGTCTGGTGCTGCGTTGTGGCTGGGTCGGCACCATCGTCCTCGCCTACGGCCTGCTGATCGCCGGCTCGGCGATCGGCGCCCGGGTGCGCCGCTCGAACGGTGGGCGCGGCCTGCGCCACGGCGACCTGTGGGTCAGGATGCTGACCCGGCTCGGCCCCTCCTACATCAAGATCGGCCAGTTGCTGAGCACCCGGCGTGACCTGCTCCCCGAGGAGCTCACCGCCCCGCTGGCCCGGCTCACCGACGCCGCCCGGCCGCCGGCAAGGCGACGGATCGAGCGTGCCGTCCGGCACGCCTACCGGGACCGGCCATGGCCGTTCCGCGAGTTCGACTGGCAGCCGCTGGCCTGCGGCAGCATCGCCACGGTGCACGAGGCTGTGACACTGGACGGGCACCGGGTGGCGGTCAAGGTGCGGCGCCCCGGCATCGAGCGGGTGATGCGGCAGGACTTCACGCTGACCGCGGCGGCCATGACCGCGCTCGGCGTCCTGCCGCGGCTGCGCAGGATGCCGTTCAAGCTCATGCACGCCCAGGTCGGCGGCGCAATCCTGCGACAGCTGGACTTCGCGGCCGAGGCCGAGTCGCTGGCCATCCTGCGCACGAACCTCGCGGGGTTCGGCAACGTGCGCATTCCGGCCCCGGTGCGGCGGCTGTGCACGGCCGAGACCGTGGTCATGGAGTACATCAGCGACCTCGAGCGCTTCGAGCCGGGCGAGCTGGACCCCGGCACCCGGCGCGCGGTCGTGCGCGCCGTACTGGCAGCGATCTACGAGATGCTGTTCGTGGACGGCCTGGTCCATTGCGACCTGCACCCCGGAAACCTGTACTTCGACCGCGGTGCCGACCTGGTGCTGCTGGACGCCGGTTTCGTCATCCGGCTGCCCGACGAGGTACGCCGCTCCTTCGCGGACTTCTTCATCAACATGGCGATGGGTGACGGCCGGATGTGTGCGCAGATCGTGATCGACAGCGCCGCACAGGTCGCCGAGGACTCCGACCTCCAGGGCTTCCGCGACGGGCTGAGCGAACTCGTCGCGGAGTCCTCGGGGCGAAGTCCGGCGAGTTCGACCTGGCGCACTTCGCCGGAAAACTGTTCGACCTGCAGCGTAGATTCGGTCTCTTCCCCGCGCCGGAGTTCGCTTTTCCGTTGCTCTCCCTGTTGGTTATCGAGGGCATGATCAAAGGTTTCGACGCCGATGTCGATTTCCAGGCCGAGGCCGTCCCGGTCCTGCGCCGTCGCAATATCCCCCGTGATGCCGCATCCGCTGTTGAAAGGTGAGTAGAACATGAATGACGTCAGCACCCACGTGCGGGTTCCGCTGATCGAGGAGGGTCAGGCCAGCGGGCGCCTGGCCGAGTTGTACGAAGAGGTCAAGAGCGCGACGAACCTGCCGTTCGTCCCGGACATGTTCCGCCTGGTGTCCACCCGGCCGGACTTGCTCGAGGCGGTCGTGGCCGGGTACAAGGGGATGTATCTGGACGGGGTGCTACCGCGGCAGACCCGGGAGCTGATCTCCGCCTGGACCTCGAAGGTGAACCAGTGCCCCTACTGCGTCGGCACGCACAACTTCTTCTTCCAGGCCTTCGGCGGCCCCGAGCACATCGCCAAGGCCGTGGAGTCCGCGCAGACCGTGGACGACCTGCCGGTGGACGAGCGCACCAAGGTGCTGCTACGGCTGCTGACGAAGCTGAGCCGGGAAGCCTACAAGATCAGCGACGAGGACTGGGAACAGGCACAGGAGGCGGGCTGGAGCGCCGAGGAGTTGCTCGAGGGGTTCTTCACCGCCTCGATGTTCAACTTCATCACCCGCATGGTGGACGGCCTCGGCCTTGGCGCCTCGGTGGCGGCGAGCCGGATCTCCCAGCTCGAGGTCCCTTCCGGAGGTGAGTCGTGAGCCCCTCGCGCGCGGTCCTGATCACCGGGGTCAGCTCGCAGAGCGGGCTGTCCTCCGGCACCGGCCGCGCCACCGCGCTGCGCCTGCACCGGGCAGGCTGGCCCGTCTACGCCACCGGGCGGAACCTGGATGGCCTGAAGGACCTTGCCGAGGAGGGCATCACCACCCTGCGCGTGGACGTCACCGACGAGGAGTCGATGGCCGCCGCAGTGCAGCGGATCACCGAGGAGCACGGGGCGGTCGGCGCACTGGTCAACAACGCCGCCTACAGCCTCAACGGCACCATCGGTGAGACCCCGATCGAGCAGGTGCGTAAGCAGTTCGAGACCAACCTCTTCGGCCTGTCCCGGATGACCCAGCTGGTGCTGCCCGGAATGCGCGAGCAGCGGTCCGGCCGGATCGTGATGATGTCCTCCATCTTCGGCCTGTTCGCCACCCCTGGCCGGGGCTACTACCAGGCCACCAAGCATGCGCTGGAGGCCATCGGCGACTCGCTGCGGCAGGAGGTCGCGCCCTGGGGGATCAAGGTGGCGATCGTCGAGCCGTCGCCGATTCTCGGCTCGTTCGTGCCGACCACGGTGGGCGACCTGGATCTGGACACCGACAGCGACCTGTACGCCGAGTTCTGGGAGCGCTTCGTGGTGTGGCACGGCGCATACCGCGAGGTCGAGCGGCCCAAGGGCAGGGGCAGGACGGCCACCCGCGCGACCAAGGTCGCCGAGACCGTGGAGAAGGCCCTCACCGCCCGCAGGCCACGGATCCGGTACCGGCTCGGCCTCCCGACCAGGCTGCTGCGACCGCAGCGGGCTGTCTTCGGCGACCGGGCGTGGGAGGTGTTCCTCACCCGGTTCTTCCCGCAGCCCTGAGAGCCTGTTCCGGCACCGGACGCGGAGTGGCTCCGGACCCTTCCCGGTCCGGAGCCACTCCGCTACGCGCTCGGCACCAGCGCTCAGTCCTCGCGCAGCCAGTCCGCGGTCCGCTCCCCGATCATGATCGAGGTCAGGTTGGTGTTCGCACGCACCGTGCTCGGCATGATCGACGAGTCACAGACGTAGAGGGACTCGATGCCATGCACCGCACCGCGCTCGTCCACCACGGTGTCCGGATCGGAGGACGGGCCCATCCGCACCGTACCAACCGGATGATAGGCACTGTCCAAACTGGTCTTGACGTACTGCCGCACCATGTCGTCGTTGTCGATGGTCGCCTCGCGCAACACCACGAAGCCCTGCCCCAGCTTCAGGATGTCCGGATGGTGCGCCAGACGCCATGCGGTGCGGACCCCGTCCACCAGCACGTCCATCTCGCGCTCGTCGTCCAGGAAGTTCAGCTCGATCGTGGGCTGGGCAGCCGGGTCGGCGGAGGGCAGGGTGATCCGGCCCCGGGAGCCTGGTCGCTGCGCCACCACCATCACCCCGAGGATCTCGGTGGCGCCAGCGAGCATCTGCAGCTCGGGGAAGGGCGTGAGATCGAAATGGTTGACCATGTAGTACTGCAGGTCGTTGAAGTCCCCGGTGACCGGCGAGGTGGTCCGCAGGATCTCCTGCAGGAAGGCCTCGGTCGGGTCCGTGGCCCCGGGCTGCGGCACCAGGAAGGCACCGGTGCGCTGGTGGTCCACCAGGTTCGCGCCCACCCCCGGCAGGTCCGCGCGGACCTCGACACCCAGCCGCCGCAGGTCCTCGGCCGGACCGATGCCGGAACGCAGCAGGATGGCGGGCGAGGCCACCGCGCCGGTGGCCAGGATGATCCGGCGGCCGTCGACACGTTCGTAGCCACCGCCCGCCGTGGCCGCCAGCACACCGACCGCCTTCGTCCCTTCGAACACCACGCGATCGACCATGGTGTGTGCCCTGATCTCCAGGTTCGCCCGGTCCCGGACCATCCGGAGATAGGTCGTGCCGGTGGTGGCCCGGTGCACCGCGTCCGGCCGGGTGGACGGGATCGACCCGATGCCGGTGGACTCCGGATGGTTGTGGTCGGCTGTCTCCGGGAAACCCGCCTGCAGGCAGGCCTCCACGAACGCCGTCTGCCCCGGCGCAAGTTCGTCCGGCCGCCAGCGCCGGATCGGCATCGGACCGTCACCCCCGTGGAACTCGTCCTCGCCGAAGTCGAGGTCGTGCTCCAGCTTCCGGAAGTACGGCAGGACCCGCTCGTAGGACCAGGACGGGTTGCCGGCCGCGGCCCAGTCGTCGTAGTCGGCGGGGACACCACGCAACCCCACCGTTGCCCCGACCGCCGACGAACCGCCCGTGGTCTTGCCCCGGGGGTACCGGATCTTGCGGCCGTCGTGCACGTCGGCGCGGAAGGTCCAGTCGTGGTCCACGAACGACATCGTGCGGCCGTAGAAGATGTCCTCCGGCGTCTCCTC
Source organism: Amycolatopsis aidingensis (assembly GCF_018885265.1). Taxonomy (GTDB): domain Bacteria; phylum Actinomycetota; class Actinomycetes; order Mycobacteriales; family Pseudonocardiaceae; genus Amycolatopsis; species Amycolatopsis aidingensis. The sequence continues at coordinate 3,811,552 of NZ_CP076538.1, read as the reverse complement.
GGGCCGCACGTAGTCCGGGCCGCCTTCCAAGAGCAGCACGCGCCGGGCGGGATCCTCGGTCAGCCGGGCCGCGAGCGCCATCCCGGCCGATCCCGCGCCGAGGATGATGTCGTCGTACTGAGCCGTCATAGCAATCCTCGCAGGTTGTGAGCGCTTCGGGCGCAGGGTTCTGCGACCGCACGCTGAGCGTCGCACCGGCCGAGGTGACCTTGCTTCTCGCGCGTTGCCCGCGTGCCCGCACCCGTACCGGCAGCGCACTGGCGGACAACGGCGGGCGGCCGTAGCTGTCCGATCATGCCCTTGCGCTGCGCCGGAGCCGGGAACAGGGCCCGGTACGCAACATCGGAGTAGGCGCCAGCCACGGCACGGGCCGACGCTGTGAACAGAGTCGCTGCGGCCGAATGCAGCGGGCGAAGGGAGCCAACAAATGCCCAGCACCTGGCGGGCGCGTGGACACCGTGCCCGGACTCCCGGCCGGGTCCTGCCCGGGCCACCGCGACGCGCGACGCTGAACCTGCTGGCGAGCATGGCAAGGGACCGGCTCTCGGTGATGACCTCGGTGACGCGCCGGTACGGCGACGCGGTCCGGCTGCGCCTGGGCCCCAAGTCGCTGCACTTCTTCAACCATCCCGACCACGCCAAGTACGTGCTCGCCGACAACCCGGGCAACTACGTCAAGGGCATCGGCCTTACGCACGCCAAGCGCGCGCTCGGCGACGGCCTGCTGACCAGTGAGGGCGAGCTGTGGAAAGCCCAGCGCAAGACCATCCAGCCTGCCTTCCAGGCCAAGCGGATCGCAGGGAAGACCGAGGCGATCGCGCAGGAGGCCGAGGGCCTGGTGACCAGGCTGCGCAAGCACGCCGGTGGCGGGCCGGTGGACATTCGCGAGGAGATGACCGGGCTGACCCTGGGCGTCCTCGGCCGGTCCCTGCTGGACGCCGACCTGAGCGTGTACGAGTCCATTGGGGACTCCTTCGAGGCGGTCCAGGACCAGGCGATGTTCGAGATGATGTCGCTGAGCGCGGTACCCACCTGGGTCCCGTTGCCCAAGCAGCGACGCTTCCGCCGCGCCCGCGCCGAACTGGACCGCATTGTCGCCCGGCTGGCCGAGGAGCGCGCGGCGAACCCGACCTCCGACGGGGGCGACGTGCTGTCCCGGCTGGTCGAGGCCACCGGGCGGGAATCCGAAGCCCGGGTGCGGGCCCAGCGGATGCGGGACGAGCTGGTGACCCTGCTGCTCGCCGGACATGACACCACGGCCAGCACGCTGAGCTGGACCTTCTACCTCCTGGACCGGCATCCGGAGGTGTGGGAACGGGTGCATGCCGAGGCGGTGGAGGTACTGGGCGACGGCCCGCCCAGCTACGAGGACCTGCACCGGCTGTCCTACACCACCATGGTGCTGCAGGAGGTGATGCGCCTCTACCCGGCCGTGTGGCTGTTGCCGCGTAAGGCCCGTACGGCCGACGAGATCGGCGGATACCCCGTGCCGGCCGGGGCGGAGGTGCTGCTCTGCCCGTACACCCTGCACCGGCACCCGGCGTTCTGGGCGGACCCGGACCGGTTCGATCCGGACCGGTTCGACTCCAGCCGCGCGGCCACCCGCCCGCGCTACGCTTACATCCCGTTCGGCGCGGGCCCCCGGGTCTGTGTCGGCAGCAGCCTCGGACTGCTGGAGGCCACCATCGTCACCGCCTACGTCGCGCGCGAGCTGCGGCTCGCCACCGCACCGGGCTACCAGGTACGCCCCGAACCGATGCTGACCCTGCGGGTGCGTGGTGGCCTGCCGATGACGGTCCAGCCAGCCGGATGACTACCGGGTTCCCGGCGAAGGGATGAGGTCGATGCAAGCAGTGGTACGGGCCGGTCTGCGGGACCTTTCCACCGCGCAGGTGCGGCAGGTACGCGCGGTACGGTTCCGCGCGGCCGGGAGCGAGGTGGCCAGGGTCTACCGCGAGATCGAGCGGGACTTCGGCGTGCTGGCGCCGCCGATCGTGCTGCACGCGCCCGCACCGGACGTCATGGCGGCCTGCTGGCTGATGCTGCGCGAGACCCTGCTGGTCCCGGGGGCGGCGCCGCGGGCGCACAAGGAGGCGGTCTCCACCGCGGTCTCCGCGGGCAACAGCTGCCCGTTCTGCGTCACGATGCACTCCTCGATGCTGGCCGACCTGGTGGGCTACCGGGAGGGCGCGATCCCGGACCCCGCGGCCCGCGCGGCGGCCGAGTGGGCCACCGCGAACGCGGTCAGCGACGGCGGCGCAGGCCATCCGGTGCCGTTCCCCGCCGAGCAGGCTCCCGAGATGGTCGGCACCGCGGTGATCCTGCAGTACCTCAACCGGATGGTGAACATCTTCCTCGGCGAGGCGCCGTTACCACCCTTCGCGCCCGCGGCCACCCTCGGTGTGGTGCGCCGTGTGCTGGTCTGGCTGATCAAGTCGGCCGAGCGCGGCGGGCCACGGGCCGGTGCCTCGCTGGACCTGCTGCCGGCCGCGCCGCCGCACCCCGAGCTCGGGTGGTCGGCAGGCAACCCGGCGATCGCCGAGGCCTACGCGCGGGGCACCGCGGTCATCGAGGCGGCGGGTCGCCGCTCGATACCGGCCGAGGTGCGCGAGCTGGTGTCGGAGCACCTGGCACGGTGGGACGGTAGGCCCATCGGACCGAGCAGGGCCTGGGTCGAGGACGCGGTCGCCGCCCTGCCAGGGGACCGGCGCCCGGCAGGCAGGCTGGCACTGCTGACGGCGCTCGCCTCCTACCAGATCGACCAGCCGGTGCTCGACGACTTCCGCGCGCAGCTGCCTGCCGACCGCGCGCTGATCGACCTGACGTCCTGGGCGAGCCTCGCCGCGGCGCTGCGCGCCGGGAGCTGGATGGCGGTTCCTTCCTCCGGTCCCCCGGCCGTCCCGGATCGGTCCTTCCCGCCGGAGTCCTCCGCGCGGTGAGCGCCGCGCGGCCGGACCGGGGTTACTGGGAGGCTGCCGACGGCGTCGCCAGCTCGACCTCGGGCAGGGTGCGACTGTCCAGTTCGGGCAGCGCGAGCAGGATGGGCAGGTCCAGCGGGCGGATCGGCCTGGTCTCGATGTTCAGCTCCACGGTCCGGTTCGCCGGGACAGCGACCGGCTCGGCGGCGCCGACGAACAGGGGCCTGCGTTCCCACGGGCGGGGATCGAGATCGCGGACCGCCACCACGGCGACGCGGATGTAGTACGGCGACTCCGGTACCGCGTCGAGCTGGTACGGCCCCGAGCCGTCGCGGATATCGCAGGCGATCGGGATCCCTTGCGCGATGGGGTCCTTGAAGGCGCCCACGTAAACCCGTACGGGGACCTCACCGGCAGGCACCTCGACCCACCCGCACACCGCCGCGGGCCGGTTCTCACGGGCGGCCGTGGCGGTCGCCGACAGGGCCAGTTGCCCTTCATGCGACAGCGCGCGGTAACGCGCGGGCGAGACGCCGACGCTGCGGGTGAAGCGCCGGGTGAACGTGCCAAGGCTGTGGTAACCGACCATATGGGAGATGTCGGTGACGCTCAGCGAGGTCTCCAGCAGCAGCTGCTTGGCCTTGGTGAGCCGAACCGCGGTGAGGAACCGTCCCGGCGAGGTTCCGGTCAGCGTCCGAAAGCCCCTGGAGAAGTAGAACTTGCTGTATATTGCGGTGTCCGCGATATCGGCCAGCGAAAGCGGCTCGTGATAACGAGCCCACATCGCGGCTATGGCTCTCTCTACCGCTTCCTGCACAACAGTTCCTCCATTCGGCTTACAATCCAATCACGACGATCCGGTATGGACCGAGGACCGCCGAACCAAAGGACGCCGACCGTGCGAACGCCAGTGGCTGGTGCTCGCAGGAAATAGTCCTGATCTATTGGTCAGCAGCGCCCGAGGGCGCGGAACTCATCCGCGATCCCCTGGCGCCACACCTCGTATGCGGGAAGGTCGCCTGCGACGGGTTCCCGGGGCTGGTTGCGGATGCTGACCTCGGACGCCTCCGCGACGCTCATTCCACAGAAGACCTGAGTGGCCAGTTCGTTGGCGGGCACCACGAGACCTGCCCGTACCCGTGCGGTGGCCGCGAACGCGCTGGCCTGGGCGACCATCGCGCGGTGTTCGCCCGCCCGCTCCCACAACACCCGCAACTCGTCCTCCTCCGCGCCGCCCGCGTAGGTCGCGGCGAGACCGGCTCCGCTGTACAGGTCGACATGCCGCGACCGAGGGAACTTCTCGATCATGTTCGCCACGAAGTCCGCGTCGGTACCGCCGACGAACCACATGGCACGGCCGATCCCCTGGTCGATGGCTCGCAGGATGTAGGACTGCGAGCCATCGGCAGGCCATGGGAACGCCGGCTCCTGGTAATGCCCGTGCACGTACTTGTCGGTATGGAAGTACGCCTGGTGGAAGCCGTAGCCGTCCAGCACCAGCCAGCGCAGCAGGTCATCCGGCACGCTTGCGGTCACCGCGGGCCAGCGGAACCGCGGCAGCCTGGCCAGCGCCCAGCCGACCCCCACATAGGCCATGTAGATGTGCGCATCGGCCCGCCCGGCGAGAAACTCCGCCACGCTCCGCCTGCTGCCGAGGGGCAGCCCGTCGCGGACCGCGAAGCCCATCGCCGCGCCCTCGTAGGCGAAGCCACGGAATCGAACCGGAAGTTCCTCGAGTCTGGCCTCCACGTCGAGCGGCTTACGCGACTCGGCCGCGTATCCGTACCCCGTCAGAAACATTTCGCCGACCGTCTCGAGCAAAGTGGTCGCCTCCGGGGTCTTCTCGTGGAAGCCCCGAACGGACACCTTTGTTTCCGACATGGAAGGTGTCAGAACACGGCGCCGCAGCGCCCGATACATACTGGCCACCGTATTCTCCGTAGCTGTCCGGGATGGCGTTCGTCGGTTTCTGTTGTCAGAATGCTCGACTCTTGCCAGGGGGTCAACTTCACGTGTGCGGTGGGCGGGGCGCGCGATCCGGCGTGCTGCATACGCGTTCGTGGCCGGGACCGGACGGTCCCGGCCACGAACGGAAAAGTACCGGTGTTCTACGGTGCCGGCAGATACGTCAGTCAGCAGCCACTTGTGCTGTCGCCCAGCTGGCTGGCTGGCCTCGGCCGGTCGTGATCAGGTCACGCAGGCTGCTACCGACGAAGAAATTCCACCCATCGGAGCAGACCTCGAAGCATTCGTACTCGGGAACCAGGCCCTTGTGTGTGAAGTGAACTTCGGTCTTGCCACCCGTGCTGGAGATGTCGAAGTGGACCGTGGTGTCGATCCACTCGGTCTTGTCCTCGGTGAAATCGAAGTAGTTGTCCAGCACCAGCCAGGAGACCTTCCGGCCGGGTATCGCCTCTGTCACGCGGATTTTGCAGCGGTGCGCGTCTCCATGACGATACGTGAACTCGTCCCCGGGCTTCTCGGTGCGACCTCGGAGCCCATCCGACCACCAACCACGAACGTTGGTGATGGAATCGAAGACTTCCCGCGGGGCCTGATCCACCAAGAAGGTGATCGTCAGGCTCTGATCGGCCATAGTTGTCTCGACCTTCGAGATATACGCAACAGTATCCTGCGAGGTAACTTGCATGACGCTAGTAACATCGCGATCGTCACGTTAGTGCATAACCTTGTCGCACGCAAGTCGCCCTCGGCTGATCGGAATCATGCCGGGCCGTGGCAGAGAAGGCACAGCGGAGGGGAGCACGTTTGAAGAGGATTCGAGTCTCCGACGTAGATACGGTGTTCCTGCCCAAGGATGTCCCAGCCGAAAGAAGATCACAGATGCCGTTGGATGAGCGCGCTCGACAACCACGGCATCGCGGGTGTAGCGGAGGTTCGATGAACCCGAACCTGGCTGGGGCAGGTGTCGCCGAGCCGGACCCCCGCGCGCTGCGGGCGAGCCGTGGCCCGAAGAAGTGGCGCCAGCCTCCCCCGGAGGTGTTACCCGCCTGGCTGGCGGAAATGGACTTTCCTGCCGCCCCGGTGGTGGTCGATGGCCTGCGCGACTACTTGGCCGACGGCCTGCTCGGGTACCCGTACTGGCCACATGGCAGCCCGGTGCGTGAGCTGTTCGCCACCCGGATGGCGCAGCGGCACAGCTGGCGGCCACCGCCGGGGCAGGTGCGGGAGTTCGCCACGGTGACCCAGGGCGTGCACCTGGCGCTGTGGCTGGCCACCAGGCCCGGCGACGCGGTGGCCGTGCACGCCCCGCTGTACGGCCCGTTTCGCGCGGGACTGGCCCGGATGGACCGCGAACTGGTGCCCATCCCCATGATCGACGGCCCCGGCGGCTGGTACTGGGACCCCGAGCGGCTGGAACGAGACCTCACCCGAACGGGCTGCCGCGCGCTGCTGCTGGTCAACCCGCACAACCCCACCGGAAGGGTGTTCACGGCCGGGGAGCTCACCGCGCTGGCCGCGCTGGCCGAGCGCCACGACCTGCTGGTGATCTCCGACGAGATCCACGCCGATCTGACCTACCCCGGACACCGGCATATCCCCATCGCCTCCCTCGACCCGGCCATCGCGGCACGTACGGTCACCCTCACCTCGGCGAGCAAGGCCTTCAACCTGGCCGGGATGCGCTGCGCGACCGGACATATCGGCCCCGCCCGGTTACGCGCGGCCATCGACGCCCAGCCGGTGGAGCTGCACGGCGCCGCGAACCTGCTCGGAGTCCAGGCCTCGGTGCTCGCCTGGCAGGAGGGTGACGCCTGGTTGGCGGACCTGCTCCGGCGGCTCACGGCCAACCGGGACCGGCTGGGCGCGGCGCTGGCCGAGCGGCTGCCGGGTATCACCTGGCACCCGCCGGAGGCCTCCTACCTGGCCTGGCTGGACTGCCGGGCGCTCGGGCTCGGCACCGAGCCCGCGGCCCATATCCGCCAGTACGGCGGCGTCCAGCTCAGCCCCGGCACCGACTTCGACCCCGGTGGCGACGGCTTCGTCCGGCTCAACTTCGCCACCTCCGACGCCCTGCTGGAGGAGCTCATCGACCGGCTGGCGCGTGGCGCGCGCCCGGCAGCGCCCGCCGAGGTGACCCCGTGCTGATCACGGTCGGGCAACTGCTCTACGGCCCGGCCGGTGCGCGCAGCACGGACGCCGCCGTGCTGGTCCACGACGGCAAGATCGTCCAGGTCGGGCCGCGTGACCAGGTCACAGCCGCCGCACCGGCCACGGTCCCCGCACTGGACTTCCCGGGGGCCACCCTGCTGCCGGGGCTGATCGACGGGCATGTGCACCTGAGCTTCGACGCCGGTGCCGACCCGGTCGGCAACCTGCTCGCCACCGACGAGGCGGAGCTGCTGACCGGAATGGCGACGCGCGCCGGCCAGCTGCTGGCCAGCGGCGTCACCACCGTCCGCGACCTCGGCGACCGCGCGGGCGCGGCGGTCCGGCTGCGCACCGAGATCGACGCGGGACGGCTGCCGGGACCCCGCATACTCGCCGCGGTGGCGCCACTCACCCCACCCGGCGGGCACTGCTGGTTCCTCGGCGGCGAAGTCGGCGACGACGCGGCGATCCGCGAACGGATCCGGCGCAACATCGCCGCGGGCGCGGACGTGCTCAAGGTGATGGTCAGCGGCGGGCACATCACCGAGGGCGGGGCGGCGATGTGGGAATCCCAGTTCACCACCGCCCAGCTCACCCTGATGGTCGATGAGGCCGCGCGGTACGGCGTGCCGGTGGCCGCACACGCGCACAGCGCCGACTCGATTGCCGCCGCCGTCGCCGCCGGGGTGGACACCGTGGAGCACTGCCTGTGGCTGGACGGCCCGGAAGGGGTGGACCGCAGGACCACGGTGGCCAGGCAGATGGCCGACCGCGGCATCGCGGTATGCGGAACCCTGTGCGGGCACGACTGGCGCGCGAAGCTGGCCGAACAGGGCAGCGCCGCCACCCGCGCCTTCTACGACCGGTTGTGCTGGCTGGACGAACTCGGCGTACCGCTGATCGCGGGCACCGACGCCGGCATCCCGATGGCCGCGTTCGACGACTACGTCGGGATGCTGGAGCTCTACCGCTGGCTCGGTTTCAGCCCCGAGCGCGTCCTCGAACTGGCCACCGTCGACTCCGCGCACGGCCTCGGCCTTTCCGCGACCACCGGGCGGATCGCCCCGGGACTCGACGCGGACCTGCTGGTCGTCGCGGGCGACCCGGCTACCGATCTGTCGGCGCTACGGGCCGTGCGGCTCGTACTGGCGAAAGGAAGACCACACCACCGCACCGGGCACGAACGGCCACCGCGGCAGCCGGCGCGCACCGCGAGATGACACCACTCTGGGGGATATGTGAAAAACCGGAAGGAACTCGGCCTGCTCACGGTGACCCACGGGGTCAACGACATGTACCAGGGGGCCATCCCCGCGATGCTGCCCTTCCTGCAGGCCGAACGCGGCTACAGCTACGCGCTGATCACCGGGGTCACCCTGGCCGCGACCGGCCTGTCCAGCCTGGTGCAGCCGCTGGTGGGCATGCTCGCCGACCGCCGCCCGATGGGCTGGCTGGTCACCGGCGGGATGGTCACCGCGGGCGCCGGGGTCGGCCTCGCCGGTCTCGGGGACGCCTACCTGTGGACCTGGTTCGCCGTGGCCCTCACCGGCCTCGGCCTGGCCGCATACCATCCGGCCGGTGCCATGGTCGCCCGCACCATCGGCCATGGCGACACCCGCACCATGAGCGTCTTCACCGTCGGCGGCAATGTCGGCGTGGCCGTCGCCCCGCTGTTCGTGGCCTTCGTACTGGGCACCACCGGCCTTTCCGGCACCTGGCTGCTCGCTCTGCCCGCACTGATACTCGGCGCTGCACTGCTGGGCACGCGGCACCGCTGGAACCTCGCCGGCGCCGTCCCCGGCCCCAGCCGCGGTGGCGGCGGCACCCGGGACGAGCCGGCCGAACAGCCCCCGGCCCGGCGCAACGACTGGCGTGCCTTCGGGACCCTGTCGGTGATCTCGGTGTTCTGGTCGATCCCCTTCGTGGTGATGGGCGCGCTGGCCGGGGCGTACGTGATCAGCAGGTTCGGGGTGTCCACCACCGTCGGCTCAGCCACCCTGACGGCCTTCACCGCGGGCGGGGTACTCGGCACCCTCGCGGGCGGCTGGGCCGCGCAACGCTGGGGCAGGCTGCCCGCGCTGCGGTACGGCTACGCGATCGCCGCGCTCGGGGTACTCGGCGTGGTGCTGCTTCCGACCATGCCGCTCGTGCTGGCCTGCACCTTCGTCTACGGAACGGTGCTGTTCGTGCCCTTCGCCGCCCAGGTCACCCTGGCACAGGACTACCTGCCGAACCGGGTCGGCACCGCCAGCGGCCTGACCCTGGGCGTGACGCTGTCCGCGGGCGGCCTGCTCTCCCCGCTGTTCGGCCTGCTCGCCGACGACTGGGGAGTACGGCCGGTCCTCGGCCTCCTGGTCGGCGTGCTCATCGTGCCTGCCGTCCTCTCCTGGCTGATTCCAGACCCGCAGCGCCCCGCCGGGGACACCGGCAGTCCGGCGCTCACCGGCACCGGCAGGCAGTAGGCGACAGTTAGGGACGGGCATGACGACCACCGCACGCGGACTCACCGGCATCAGCGAACTGGCAGGCAAGGACCTCGGGCACACCGAGTGGACACCGGTCGGCCCCGACCGGGCGGCCTCCTTCGCCCACGCCACCGACGCCGGGACACACGACCCCACGGACGAGGGACCGCTCGGCGGCCCGGTCGCCGACGGCTTCCACACGCTCGGCCTGGTCGGGACCCTGTTCGACCGGCTGCTGCGGCTGGCGGACATCCGGATGAACCTCATCTACGGGGTGAACCGGGTGCGGTTCCCCGCCCCCGTACCGCTCGGTGCCTCGGTGCGGCTGCACGCCACGATCGCCGAGGTGACCGAGCTCGAGGGCGGCGGGCTGAGCATGCTCGTCGACGCCACCCTCGAGCTGGCAGGAGAAACCAAACCCGCCTGCGTCGCACAGGTCGTCTACCGGGTCTACGACTGACCCGGCCGGCGGCGCAATCCCTTCTCAGTAACAGAGGAGAGCAGCACATCATGCCTGTTTACGCGCTCGGCGAGCTCGAACCCGCGATCCACCCGGACGCCTACGTCCATCCCGACGCGACGGTGATCGGCGACGTCCGGCTCGGCGCACACGTCTCGGTGTGGCCGCAGGTGGTGCTACGCGGAGACGACGGGCACATCGAGATCGGCGCCCGCACCAACATCCAGGACGGCAGTGTGCTGCACGCCGCACCCGGAACCCCGGTGGTCATCGGCGCCGGCTCGGTGATCGGCCACTGCGTGCACATCGAAGGCGCCACCATCGGCCATGGCTGCCTGGTCGCCTCCGGGGCTGTGGTACTCAACTCGTCCGTTGTGGAAAGTTCGGCGATCGTGGCGGCTGGTGCGGTCATCACCTTCGACGGGCACGTCCCCAGTGGACAGATAGCGCTCGGAGTCCCTGCCAGGAACCGGGAGAACACGATGTTTCCCGTGCAGACCATCGCCGAGATCGCCGAGGACTACGTCCGGACCGCGCAACGGTTCGCCGCCGAACTACGGCGGATCGGATGAGACTCGGCCGCACCGGGCAGGAGGCATTGATGCGCAACGAACCGATCGAAGAACTCGTCATCGGCAATCTACTCGAACGCAGGGCACGAAGTCACCGCACCGACACCTTCCTGCAGTTCCGCGAAGGCGAACTCAGCTACGGCGAGGTAGACCACCTGACCAACCGGGTCGCCACGGGACTGGCCGCGCTGGGGGTGCGCCGGGGCGACCATGTGGCCGTCATGCTACCCAACTGCCCGGAACTGCTCTACACCGTCTTCGCCCTGAGCAAGCTCGGCGCGGTGGCCGTCCCGCTCAACACCGAACTGTGCGGCAACCTGCTGCATCGCGCGCTCGCCGACGCGCACGCGGCCTACCTGGTCATCGACGCCCCGCTGGCCGAGGAACTGTCCACGCTGACCCCACGGCTGCCCCGGCTCGGCGGGCTCGTGGTACGGACTCCGGACAGCTCCCAGGTGCCACTGACCCTGGGGAAACCGGCGGTGTCCTGGGACAGCCTGCTCTCCGCCGGATCCGAACCCCCGCGCGCGGACGTGGCCTTCTGCGACCTGCAGGCGATCATGTACACCTCCGGCACCACCGGCCCGTCGAAGGGGGTACTCGTTTCGCACGCGCTGGCGCTGACCTGCGCACTGGACTCCTTGGACTACCTCGACCGGTGGGGCAAGACGGCCTACTGCCCGCTGCCGCTTTTCCACGCCGCCGGGCTGTGGGACGGGGTGCTCTCCGCCATGCTCTCCGGCGCCACCATCGCCATCGCGGACCGGTTCCACGTGTCGCGGTTCTGGGATGACGTGCGGTACTTCGACGCCAAGGTCGGGCTGGGCGTGTTCTCGATGATCCCGATGTTGCTCAACCAGGAACCGACCGAATGGGACACCCTGCACCCGCTCGAGGTCTTCTACATGGGCAAATCCGCGCTGGACGCCCGGCTGCACGAACGTTTCGGAGTGCGCTCGGTGGAGTGCTACACCAGCACCGAGGTCGGCATCGCCACCGGCAGCCCCTACCCGCGGTGGCGGCACGGATCCTGCGGGCAGGCCAACGACGAGCGGTTCCAGCTCGACGTCGTCGACGAACTGGACCGCCCGGTCGGCCCAGGGGAACCGGGCGAACTGGTGGTCCGTACCCGCCAGCCGTATGTCATCACCGGCGGCTACTACAACGACCCCGAAGCCACCGTGCACAGCTTCCGCAACATGTGGTTCCACACCGGCGACCGGGTCTGGCGCGACGCCGACGGCTATTTCTACTTCCTGGACCGGATGAAGGACGCCATCCGCAGGCGCGGGGAGAACATCTCGGCCTTCGACCTGGAATGCGAGGTCAACCTGCATCCCGCGGTACTGGAATGCGCTGCCTACGGCGTCCCGTCCGAACTGGAGGACGAGGACGTCAAGCTCGCGGTGGTACCGCGCAAGGGAGCCAGCCTGGACACCGCCGAGGTGCTCGACTTCTGCCGCAAGCGGCTGCCCCGCTACATGGTGCCGCGCTACGTCGAGTTCCTGGACGAGCTCCCCCGCACCGCCACGGACAAGATCGCCAAACACCGGCTACGCGCCGAGACCCCCGGCCCGGACGGCCACCCCGCGGGGCTGCACCGGGTCCCGACCCGAGGCGGGCACCGATGAACTGGGCGGAAACCACCGAGCAACTGGCCTTCCGGGAGGAGGTGCGCGGCTTCGTCCGGCGGCACTTCCCCACCGACTACCCACCCGACCCCCTGGCCGAACACAGCCTGGAACCCGAGGACGTGTGGGGCTATGACTGGCCTGCCGACCGCACCAGCGCGGACCCGGTACGCCGGGCAGCCGCCCGCCGGTGGGCCACCGCACTCGCCGAACGGGGCTGGATCGCCCCGCACTGGCCGGTGGAGTACGGCGGCGCCGGGCTGTCCGCGATGTCCGAGCTCATCCTGCGGGAGGAACTGATGCGCGCCGGGGTTCCCACCGTGAACGGCATCGGCGCGCTGCTGCTCGGGCCGACCCTGATCGAGCACGGCACCGAACAGCAGCGCGCGGCGCACCTTCCCGGCATCGCCCGCGGAGAAACGACGTGGGCACAGGGATTCTCCGAGCCGGGAGCGGGTTCCGACCTCGCAGGGCTGAGCACGACCGCGGTCCGGGACGCCACCGGATCGGCCTTCCTGGTGAACGGCCAGAAGGTCTGGACCTCGTCGGCGCAGCACGCCGACTGGCTGTTCGTGCTGGTCCGCACCGACCGCGCGGCCCCACGGCACAAAGGGCTGAGCTTCCTGCTGGTGGACGCCCGCAGCCAGGGCATCACCATCCGGCCGATCAGGGACATGCGCGGCGCCGAACCCTTCGCCGAGATCTACTTCGACGACGTGCGGGTTCCCGCCACGAACCTGGTGGGCGCGGAGAACCGTGGCTGGTATGTGGCGATGTCCGCACTGGCATTCGAACGGGCTGGCATCGGCGCGACCGTCAAGTTCGAACGGGCCGTGCACGACCTGATCGGCTACCTCCGCTCCCCACGGGGCGCAGGCTTCCGCCGCGCCGACACCGCGGTGCCGCGGCACGAGCTCGCCCAGCGCTACATCGAGCTGCGAGTGCAACACAACCTGGCCCGGCTGGCCGCCTGCCGCGAGGACGCGGGCGGCGTGCCGGAGTACGAGGCCTCGATCAGCCAGCTACGCGGTGCCGAACTGCACCAGCGACTGGCCCGCACCGCCACCTCCCTGTTCGGGCCGTACGCGCAGCTGTGGCAACGCGAGGGCGCACCGATGGCGGCCGAGTTCACCCATATGCGGTTCGACGCGATCGCCGCGACCCTGCTCGGCGGCACCACGGAGATCCAGCGCAGGGTGATCGCCACCCGCGGCCTCGGCCTCCCCAAATCCTGACGGCTCGGACGAAGTGGACCACAACGATGGATCTGACGCTCACCCCGGAACAACGCCAGATCTCCTCGGCCGCCGCGGAACTGCTCGCCGCCCGGCGTGACGAGGCCGCGGCCGGCGCGGTACGCGAACGGCACGCCGGTCATTCGGAGCAGCTCTGGAAGGAACTCGTCGAACTCGACTGGCCCGCACTCGCCCTGCCCGCGGCCCACGGCGGACTCGGCTCGGGCCTGACCGAACTGTGCCTGCTGCTCGAGGAACTGGGCAGGCAGCAGATCCCCAGCCCGCTGCAGGCCACCGTCGCCTGCGCCGCACTGCCCATCGCCGAGCACGGCGACCAGCCGCAACGCGCCCGCTGGCTCGGTGCGGTCGCCGACGGCCTGATCCTCGGCTACGCCAGGGCCGCCCCGCACGGCCACTGGGACACCCCCGGTTCCACGATCACGGTGCGGCAGACGCCGACCGGCCTGCGGCTGGACGGCACCGCCGAGTTCGTGCCGTATGCCGGTTCGGCCTCGGCGTTGCTCGTGATCGCCCAGCACCCCGGCGCCGGCCCGCTCAGCGCGGTCCTGGTGGACACGGCCACGCCGGGCGTACGGACGGAACGACTCGAGGTGGTCGGCACGGCGCCGGAGTACCGGGTGACGTTCACCGACGTGCCCGTGCCCGGCGACCGCCGCATCGGCCGCAGCGACGGCGGGGCCGCGGTGGCGCGTACGGCCGAGGCCTTCGGGGCCACGGCGAGCTGCGCCGAGATGGTCGGCGGCGCGCAGGGCGCACTCGAGCTGACCGTACGGCACGCCACCACCCGGCGGCAGTGGGACCGGCCGATCGGCGCCTTCCAGGCCGTACAGCAGCACTGCGCGGAGATGGCGGCAGACGTGCTCGGGGCGCGGCTGATCGCCCACGAGGCCGCCTGGCGGCTGGCCGAAGCCGGCCAGGCCGCCACGGACGTCCCCGAGATCCCCATCGAGATCGCCGTGGCGAAGGCATACGTGAGCGAGGCATACCAGCGGGTCTGCGCACTCGCCCACCAGGTGCACGGCGCGATCGGCTTCACCGCCGAGCACGACCTGCACCAGTACACCCGGCATGCCATGGCGATGTCCGTGGCCTTCGGCGACTCCTACCACCACACCGCCGCCGTCGCCACCGCACTGGGTCTGTGACCACGGGCCCAGCGACCAGCAACGGAGCAACATGGAACACACGAGGACGCTTCCGGGCTGGCACGCTTGCCACCGCAGCCAGTTGCCGTAAGCAGTCATCCCGGGCGGAGGACGGACCGATGCCACAGCAGACACCGACCCCCCGGGTCGCGGCCGCGACCCGGGTCACCCCGCAGCGCTGGGCCGCCGCCCGCGCCGCTGTCCAGGAGGCGGGTGACCGCTTCGCCGACCTGATCCGGCTGGCCCCCGACCCCGCGGCGATGGCCACCAAGGACTGGTCCATCGCGGACACCGCGGCACACGTGACCGGGATCGCGTGGAACTACCCCGCCCTGTTCTCCGAAACCGAGCGGCCACTGCCGATCCCCGAGGTCCGGCCGCATATGCCCACCGTCACGGTGGACACCATCCACACCGACCTGAACCCGGTGCAGCTGCGCAGCTTCACCGAACGAGACCCGGCCCGCCTTGCCGACCGGCTGCGCGACGCGATCGCCGACATGCTCAGCACCACCGCCGAGGCCGATCCCGGCCGCGTACTCGGCTGGCTCGGTGGCTCCCAGCTGCCGCTGGCGGGCCTGTTCGCGCATATGACGAACGAACTGCTCGTCCACGGCTGGGATATCGCCAGGGCCATCGGCACCCCATGGCGGATCCCGGAGGAGCAGGCGGCGCTGTTCTTCGACCTGTTCCTCGTCGAGATCGTCCGCAACGGCTACGGCAAGCTGCTCGACGATGACCGCCCGGTCCGGCCGGGACGGATCGCCGTGGAGTTCCAGTCCGCCTACACCAGCCCGGCGACGATGGTCCTGGACCATGGCGAGGCCAGCGTGGTGGAGCCGAACGGGGACCGCGACATCCGCATCCGGTTCCGGCCCGCCACGCTGAACCTGGTGCTGTTCCGCCGGATCGGGCACCTGCGGGCGGCCGGTTCCGGCGCGCTCACGGTATGGGGCCGCCGACCCTGGCTACTGCCCGCGTTCCTGCGGAAGGTCCGGATGCCCTGACCGGTCAGCGGTCTCACGCGGCTTGCGCCAGGCAGCGACCAGGCCCAGCGGATCCGGGCGCAGCAGCGAGGCCGCGGCGTACAGGCTGGCGGCGAACACCCCCGCCATGAACCACCAGTCGTACAGGGCCTGCTCCCCCGTCGGGTAGTAGACCAGCACCAGGAACACCGAGATCCCGACCACGGCGGCGAGCTGCCTGCGTTGCCAGGCGAACGCAGCCAGGATCACGAACCCCCAGGTGAAGTACCAGGGCAGGGTCGGAGGGGCCAGCAGCGGGACGGCCAGCAGCGCCAGCGCCATCCAGTACACCGTCTTGGTGCCACCGTGCCGCGCCAGCCACCACAGCCGCACCAGCACGACGATCAGCACCAGCCACGCCACCACCCGCATCACCGTGACGAACGGCGAGGACGGCACCCCGATGACCAGGTTGGTCAAGGTGTAGAAGATCTCGCCGATCCCGGTCGGGAAGTTCAGCCAGTTCGTGATCAGCGAGGGCGCCTGCATCCCCTCGATCCACCCCAGGTTGAACGAGCCCATCGACAACCAGGTACCGGCCGTGAACAACGCCCCGAAGATCGCGAGCGAGGGCAGCACCGCCTTGACGAACCGGCGCCACAGCGAGGGCCCCGGCAGGTGCCTCGCCCACATCCAGACCAGGAACGGCAGTGCGACCGCGGCCGTCGGCTTGATCAGCATGCCCACGGTCACCAGCGCGATCGCCAGCGCATGCCGTCGTTCCAGCGCGGCCAGCACCCCGACCGAGAGGAAACCGAGCATCAGCAGGTCGTTGTGCGGACCGCCGACCAGATGGATCACCATCATCGGGCTGGCGACCGCCAGCCACAGCGCGACCGGCAACCTGCCACCGAGGTGCCGCACCAGCCGGGGCAGCGCCCACAGGGTCATCCCGAGGCCGATCAGCAGCACCAGCCGGGTCACGATCACCCCGGCGATCATGTTGTTCCCGGTCACCCCGACGATGCTCTTGGCCACCAGCAGGAACAACGGGCCGTACGGAGCCGGGGTGGTCTGCCAGAGTTCGTGCACGTTCTGCACCACATCGGGCAGCACCTCGAGCTCGGCGGGGCCGTTCGCGTACGGGTCCAGCCCGTGCAGCAACTGGGCGCCCTGCCCGAGGTAGGAGAACACGTCCCGGGTGAACAGCGGCGGCGAGACCAACAACGGCGCCATCCAGCACGCCGCGGCCACTAGTACCGGCTTGCTCCCGATCCGCCTCGCCAGCACGTACCGGCCCAGCCGGACCCAGGCCCACACCACGAGGCCGAACCCGACATACAACAGCGCCGTGGCCAGGATCTGGCCATGGCCGTACCGGATCCAGGACAGCGGCCCGTGCCCGAGCACCGGGTCCCTGATCAGGATCCCGCCCGCGCC
Source organism: Amycolatopsis aidingensis (assembly GCF_018885265.1). Lineage (GTDB taxonomy): Bacteria > Actinomycetota > Actinomycetes > Mycobacteriales > Pseudonocardiaceae > Amycolatopsis > Amycolatopsis aidingensis. Next base: position 3,794,587 of record NZ_CP076538.1, on the reverse strand, counting down.
GAGCGCGGCGAGCATGAGCAGCGTGCTGCCCACCGTGCCCATCGCGATGGTCCGGTACGGGAAACGCGACGGCTCCCGGACGCCGGATACGTCCGTCCTGTCCGTGGGCGCGTCCAGGGCCTCAGCCCTTCGCGCCGGGTCTGTCGTGGTGGCCATGTCGGGGACTGAGATTACACATCGCGTCGGTGCGTACTCACGGCAGCGGTTTGTTTCCCAGGTAGCGCGGCCAGCAGTGACTTCGTGTAGTCGTGTTTCGGTTCCAGCAGCACCTCCTCCACCGGTCCGACCTCCACCAGCTCACCGCGGTACATCACAGCCACCCGGTCGGCGATGTTCCAGGCCAGCCCGAGGTCGTGGGTGATCACCAGCGCGGCGAGGCCCAGCTGCCTGCGCAACCGCAACAGCAGGGCCAGGATCTCACCCCGCACCGAGGCATCCAGCGAGGCGACCGGTTCGTCGGCCAGCAGCACGCTGGGCCGCAACGCCAGCGCGCCCGCGATGACCACCCGCTGCTTCTGCCCGCCGGAGAGCTCGTGCGGCAGCCGGGAAAGGTAGGTCTCGGCAGGCCGCAGCTCGGCCGCCTCCAGCGCCTCCACCACCACCTGCCGCTCGTCCCGGCCGAGGCGGTGGATTCGCGGTCCCTCCGCCACCGACTCGTACACGGTGTGCCGCGGGTTGAGCGCGCTGGCCGGATCCTGCAACACCAGCTGCACCTGCCTGCGGTACTCCCGCAGCCCCGCGCTCGAGGTGGGCAGCGGGGTGCCCGCGAACCGGACCGAACCCGAACTCGGCCGCTGCAGGCCGAGCAGGGTCCTGGCCAGTGTGGTCTTGCCCGAGCCGGACTGGCCCACTAGCGCCACGATCTCGTCCCGGCACACCTCCAGGTCCACCCCCGCGACCGCGGCGATCCGGCCACCGGAACGGTCCCGGAAGTTCACCCGCAGGTCCGCCACGGTCAGCAACGGCTCCGCCTGCCGCCGTTCGGCCCGCGCCGCAGGCTCGGCGGGCAGCGGGTTGCTGCTGGCCGGGGCGAACCGGGACACCGGATCGCCGACCGTCGGGAACGCCGCGGCCAGCGCCTTGGTGTGCTCATGCCCGGGGCTGGTCATCAGCTGCGCGCTGGGCCCCAGCTCCACCAGCTCACCGCGGTACATCACCGCGGTACGGGCGCAGGTCGCGGCCAGCACCGACAGGTCATGGCTGATCATCACCAGCCCGATCCCGTGCTCGGCGACCAGGCTGCCCAGCAACCGCAGCACCTGCGCCTGCACGATCACATCCAGCGCCGTCGTCGGCTCGTCGGCAAGGATCAGCCGCGGCCTGCAGGCCAGGGCCATCGCGATCATCACCCGCTGCTTCTGCCCACCGGAGAGCTCATGCGGATAGGCATTGGCCCTGGACACCGGCAGGTCCACCTGCTCAAGCAGTTCCGCCACCCTGGCCCGCAGGGTCTCCTCCGCGGGGACCTTCCCATCCGGGGCATGCAGCCGCAGCGGCTCGGCGATCTGCACGCCGATCTTGCGCACCGGGTTCAGCGCGTGCATCGCGCCCTGGAACACCACCGCGGCCGAGGACCAGCGCACCGCGCGCAGCCTGCCCCAGCGCATCGTCCGGACGTCCTCGCCCTCCAGCAGGATCTCCCCGGTGACCCGCGCCGACCTCGGCAGCAACCGCAGCACGCTCATCGCCACGGTGGACTTGCCCGAGCCGGACTCCCCCGCAAGGCCCAGGGTGTCGCCTGCCTCCAGGGTCAGATCGACACCCCGGACCGCGGGCACCTCGGCGCCGCCTGAGCGGTACGTGACACCGAGATCCCTCAGCTGGAGCAATGGGTCACTGTCACTCATTGCCTGTCCGGAAACGCGCGACACGATCGGCTCGGCGGGGCTAGGACCGGTCACGGTCGTCACCTCCGCGGGTCGGGCGCCCCGCCTCGCCGCCCGTGGGCTGCGCCGAGCGCGCGTTCGTCCAGTCGTCATCGCGGTTTACCGCGGTTCTCGGACGCTCACTCATTACTCACGCTCCCTTGAGCCGCGGGTTCAGCACGGCCTCCAGCGCCCTGCCGACCAGGGTGAAGCACAGCACCACCAGGACGATCGCGATCCCCGGCGGCACCAGGTACCACCAGGCGCCGGCCGCGATCGCGCCGGTGTTGAACGCGCGTTCCAGGATCTTGCCCCAGGAGGTCACGTCCGGGCCGAGCCCCAGGAAGGACAGCGTGGACTCCGCAATGATCGAGTTGCCAACCACCAGCGTGGTGTTCGCCAGCACCAGGGGCATCACCGCGGGCAGCACATGCTTGCCGACGATGTGCAGGTGCCCGCCACCCAGCGCCCTGGCCCGCTCGATGTAGGGCCTGCTCTCGATGGTCAGCGTCTGCGCCCGCACCAGCCGGGCCGTGGTCGGCCATGAGGTGACCCCGATGGCGAAGACGATGGTCCAGATCCCGCCCTCCAGCACCGTGGACAGCGCGATCGCCAGGATCAGCGATGGCAGCACCAGGAAGAAGTCGGTGAACCGCAACAGCACCGCGGCCACCCAGCCACCGAAGTGCGCGGCCGCGATACCCACCACCGTGCCGATCAACACCGACAGCACGGTCGCGGCGAACCCCACCAGCAGCGAGACCCGGGCGCCCCACCAGGTCAGCAACAGCACCGACCGGCCGTCCACGTCCGTGCCGAGCAGGTACTCCGCGCTCGGCGGCTGCAACGGGCCGCCGGACACCTCGGTCACGTCCAGCCCCGCCTGGTTGGTGAGCACCGGGGCGAGCACCGCCAGCGCCACGCTCAGCAGCAGCACCCCGACCCCGATCAGGCCGCCCTTGCTGCGGGCGAACTCCCGGCACAGGCCGGTCAGCGCCGACCAGCGGCGCCGCCAGGTCACCGCGGCCGTGCTCTGCTCGGTACTCATGACGCACGCACCCGCGGATCGAGGACCCGGTACAGCAACTCCGCCAGCAGGTTCATCAGCACCACCGAACCGGTGAGGATCACGAACACGCCTTGCAGCAACGGCAAATCGGGCCCCCACAACGCGTCGTAGGTGAGCAGGCCGAGCCCGGGCCAGGAGAACACCTTCTCCACCGTCACCGTCCCGGAGACCACCATGCCGAACTGCAGGAAGATCAACGTCATGGTGGGCAGCAACGCGTTCGGCACCGCGTGCCGCCGCCGCACCAGGTCGTCCCGCAGGCCCTTGGCCCGCGCGGTGGTCAGGTACTCGGAGTGCATCTCCTCCAGCAGCGAAGAGCGCATCACCAGCATGTACTGCGCGTACACCACCACCAGCAGGGTCACGCAGGGCAGCACCAGATGGTGCGCCACGTCCAGCGAGGCCGCGAAGAAGCCGGACGGCGCGTCCGGGGAACGCATCCCCCCGCTGGGGAACACGCCCTGGGTGGCGATCAGCAGCATCATCCCGAGCCAGAACTGCGGGGTCGACCAGAAGGTCAGCGCCAGCCCGGTATGCGCCCGGTCGAACATGCTGTTGCGCCGCCACGCCGCCCGCACCCCGAGCCACAGGCCGAGCAGCACCGCCAGCACCGTCGCCGTGCCCACCAGCAGGATCGTCGGCCACACCCGCTCGCCGATCATCGTGGCGACCGGCCGGTTGAACACATACGAGGTGCCGAGGTCGCCCCGCAGCAGCCCGGCAAGGTAGTCCAGCAACTGCTGGAACATCGGCTTGTCCAGGCCCATCCGCTCGCGCAGCTGGGCGAGCTGCTCCGGGCTGGTCGGGCGATCCCTTGTCATCGTGGCCACCGGATCGCCGGGGATCATCCGGAACAGCAGGAACCCGAGCAGCACCACCAGCACCAGGCTGGTCAGCGCACCGCCCACCTTGCGGGCGACGAACCTGGCGGTGCCGGTACCACCGCGCGGCTCATCGGGATCCCGCTGCTGCGGATCGTCCGGCCCGTGGCCGGAGGACAGGACCGTGCCGGTCAACCGCGGGCCCCCTACTCCCGGTCCTCGACGGACTTGCCCCGCCGGGACAGCGCGACCCCGCCCGCGACGAGCACCACCAGCACGCCGCCGCCGATCGCGATCCAGGCCCCGGTGCCGAGCCCGCCGCCACCGCCGCCGGCGTCACCCTCGGCAGGGGTGGCCCCGTAGAAGCCCCAGTAGCCGCTCTGCTCCATGATCTGCCCGCTCCCCGCAGGCTGCTTGGGGAACTCGGCGAACTTGTCCGCGCGGTAGGCCTCCAGTGCGTTGTCGTACTGCAGCACCACGCTCGGGATCTGCTCGTAGTAGCGCTGCTGCGCCTTGTGCACGATCCCGGCCCGCTGGTCCGGGTCCAGCTCGGCCCGTTGCTGCTGGTAGAGCCGGTCGTACTGCTCGTCGCAGAAGAACGCGGGGCTACTGCTGCTGCCCGAGCCGACCGGCAGGTTGGCGCAGGTGTGCAGGGACAGCACGTAGTCCGGGTCCGGGTTGGTGCCCCATCCGGAGAACGCCAGGTCGTACTTGCCACCCGAGCTGAGCTCGTTCACCTCGTTGTCCGAGACCAGGTTCGGACTGACCCTGATTCCGACATCGCCCAGCCAGCCCTGCACGTACTCGGCCGCTCGCTGGGCATAGTCCTCGCTGGCCCGGCCGAGCAGCCGCAACTCCAGCGGCCTGCCATCCGGGCCGACCCGCACTCCGTCCGGGCCCATCCGATACCCGGCCTCGTCCAGCAGGGCCCGCGCCGCGGCCGGGTCGAATCCGTACCGCTGCTGCTCATCGGGCTCCCAGTGGTACTTCTGGAAGATCGCGGGCACCACCCCGCCACCGAGCTGGGCGTAGCCGCCACTGACCTTGTCCACCAGCTCCTGCGGGTTGATGGCCATCGCGATCGCCCTGCGCACCCGGAGGTCCCGCAGGGCGGGGTGGCCGTCACCGATCGGCTGCCGGTCGAGGTTCTGCGCGCCGTGGTTGATCAGCAGGTCCCGGTAGCGCCTGCCCACCGCCTGGTTGGTCTGGATGTTCGGATCGCTCTTCAGCGCGTCGAACTGGACCGGGGTGAGCCGGTTGACAAAGTCCACCTCGCCGTTGCGCAGCGCGTTCACCGCGGCCGCGGAGTTCTTGAAGCTGACGAACTGCAGCTCGTCGATCTGCGCCCGGCCCCGCCAGTAGTCCGGGTTGGCCTCGAGCCGGACCAGCTCGTTGCGCCGGAACTCGGTGATCAGGAAGGGGCCGCTGCCGACACCGACGATCTCCACCTCGTCCGTTCGTGGCGCGGACATGTCCTTGACACCGGACCAGATGTGCTCCGGCACGATCGGCACGTCGAGCGCCGTCATGCTGGACTGCGGCTCCTTGGTCTCGATCACCAGTGTGCGCTCGTCGGGCGCCGTGACCTGCTGGAAGTTGGTCACGTAGCTCCCGTTGGCCTCGGCGGCCTGCGGGTCGTCCATGATCCGGTTGAAGGTGAACGCGGCGTCCTCGGCGGTCACCGGCTCACCGTCGGACCAGGTCATCCCCTCGCGGATGGTGAAGGTCCAGGTGAGGCCGTCCGGAGAGGTCTGCCAGGACTCCGCCACCCCGCCGGTCGGCGAGGTGTCCTCGGCCGAGGGCAGGGTAAGGAACTCCCAGGTCATCCGCCCGATCATGGTGCTGGAGGCGAAGCTGGCGGTGAACGGGTTCAGGTGGTCGATTTCCTGCACCAGCGCGACCCGCAGCACCGTCGAGTCCTGCGCCTGAGCCGGCATGGCCAGTGGACCGGCGACCAGTAGCGCGGCGGCCATCGCCGCGACCGCCGCTCTGCCTCGCCGTTGACCGGTGACCCGCATGATGACCACCACTTCCTCCCAGTGTGTTCCTCAACGCACGCACGGCGCTGCCTCGAAGCCGAAAAGTAACCACTTGTCGGAGTCGAAAGTCAACAATTCCCGCCGGTCAATGCCAAGCCGTAACGTAGCCGTCCGGTAGCGGCCTCGTAGCGGGCACGGCCGCCACTTGCGCGGCCCGCTAGGTTGGCGCCCATGCGGATCTTGATCTCGGCCGATATGGAGGGCGCCACCGGCGTCACCTGGACCGACGACGTGGTACCCGGCACCGAGCCGTGGAGCCGGTTCCGGACGCTGTTCACCGGCGACGTCAACGCCACCATCACCGGGCTGTTCGAGGGCGGTGCGGAGGACGTGCTCGTCAACGAGGCACACTCGGCGCAGCGCAACCTGCTGCTGGAGGACCTCGACCCGAGGGCACGCATGCTCACCGGCAGGCACAAGCCGCTGTCGATGATGCAGGGCATCGACTCCGGGGTGGACGGCGTGGTGTTCCTCGGCTACCACGCCGGGGCCGGGTTCGACGGCGTCCTCTCGCACACCTACCTGGAGAACCAGATCACCGGCGTCTGGCTGGACGGCATCCCGGCCAGCGAGGGCAGGCTGAACGCGGCGCTGGCCGCCGAACACGGCGTGCCCGTGCTGGTGGTCACCGGCGACGACCGGGCCTGCGCGGACGCGCGGGGCTACGCGCCGCGGGCGGCCATGGTGGCGGTCAAGGAATGCGTCAGCCGGTACGCGGCGATCTGCCTGCCCCCGGCGCGCACCGCGGACCTGCTGGCCACCGCCGCGCGGAACGCGATGGCCGCGGCTGGCGCGGGCCATGGCGAGCGGGTGGCGCACCGGATCGAGGTGGAGTTCGACGCCAGCCACCTGGCGCAGGCAGCCGCCGTGGTGCCCACCGTGGAGCAGGTGGACGTGCGCAGGGTCGGGTTCGACGCCCCGGACATGACCGAGGCGATGAAGGCGTTCAAGGTGGTCACCGCGATCGCGGCCGGAGCAGTGCAGGGGAAGTATGGGTAACCGATACGACGTGGTCGAACTGTGCGCGGCGCTGCTGCGGTTCGACACCACCAACCGGGGCAACGGGGACTCCGCGGGCGAACGGGACGCCGCCGAGTTCGTCGCCGGGGCACTCGCGGACACCGGAATCGAGAGCCGGATCTACGAGGCCGCACCGGGCCGGGCCAGCGTCATCGCGCGCGTGCCAGGCTCCGATCCCGGCCTGCCCGCACTGCTGGTGCAGGGTCACCTGGACGTGGTGCCTGCCGAGCCGGCCGACTGGTCGGTGCACCCGTTCTCCGGCGAGGTCCACGACGGCTTCCTGTGGGGTCGCGGCGCGGTGGACATGAAGGACTTCTGCGCCATGGTGCTCGCGGCACTCGGCTCGCTGGCCGAGGCCGGCAGGCGGCCACGCCGGGACCTGGTGCTGGCCTTCGTCGCCGACGAGGAGGACCGAGGCGAGTTCGGGGCACACTGGCTCGCCGCCCGGCACCCCGAACTGTTCGCAGGCTGCGCCGCCGCGATCAGCGAGTCCGGCGGCTACACCTACCACGTCCCCCGGCCGGGCGGCGGGGACGACATTCGGCTCTACCCGGTGGCCACCGCCGAGCGTGGCACCGCGCACCTGCGCCTCACCGCCCGTGGCCGGGCAGGCCACGGTTCCCGGCGCAACGAGGAGAACGCGGTGGTGCGGCTGCTCGCGGCGCTGGGCAGGCTCGCGGCACACGAGTGGCCGGTGCATCTCACCCCGACCGTGCGGGCCTTCCTCGAGCGCACCGGGGCGGCGCTGGGCACCGAGGTCGATCTGTCCGATCTGGACGCAACGCTCGCCAGGCTGGGCCCGGCCGCCGCGCTGGTCGAGTCCACAGTGCGCAACAGCACCACGCCGACGGTGCTGGATGCCGGGTATAAGGTGAACGTCATTCCCAGCGAGGCCACGGCCCAGGTGGACACCAGGGTGCTACCGGGAACCCAGGACGCCCTGCTGTCCGAGGTGGACACCCTGCTCGGTCCGCATGTCGAGCGCGAGTTCCTGAGCAACCAGCCACCCGTGCAGGCCACGGTGGACTCACCGTGGTTCACCGCCATGGCGCAGGCCCTGCGCGCCGAGGACCCCGAGGCGGTGGTCGTGCCGTACTGCATGGGCGGCGGCACCGACGCCAAGGCGTTCACCCCACTGGGTATCGAGTGCTACGGCTTCGCCCCGCTCTGGCTGCCCAAGGGCTTCCCGTATCGCGCCATGGCACATGGGGTGGACGAACGCGTTCCGACCGAGGGCCTCCACTTCGGTGCGAGGGTACTGGAGGGTTTCCTGCTCAACTGTTGAACGGTGAGGCGAAGTCGCCAAAAGCGGTGCCGTATAGGGCGTTATACGCTGCTCGCGTTGCGAGGGTCGGTGATCACTCTTAGTGTCGGTTCAGCGGGCCGCACGAGAGGAGCAATCGTGACCGAATCCTCCTACTACTACGGCGGCGGGGAGTACGACGACGCCGACAAGCCCACCGTGAACGCGCGCACGCTCTGGTTCGGCGGGCTGGCCACCGCCCTGGTGGCGGCGCTGACCGCGGTACTGGCCGTGCTGGTGGTCGAGGGCGTGTTCGACATCCCGGTGCTCGCGCCGAGTAATGCCGAGGGCGCGATCGACCATGTCAGCGCGCTGTGGCTGGCCATGTTCGCGGCCATCGGCGCGCTGGTGGCCACCGCGCTGGCCCATGTGCTGCTGATGTTCGCGCCCCGGCCGATGGCCTTCTGCGGCTGGATCATCGCCCTGATCACGGCGTTCCTTGTGGTCTGGCCGTTCACCATCGACCTGCGGCTGGAGACCCAGATCGCCAACGCCGCGATCTACCTGGTGATCGGTATCGCGATCGGCTCGCTGGTCACCAGCATGGCCAACCGGGCGGTGCGCAGGCACCCGCAGTATCCCCACCAGTAGCCACGGGCGGCTTGTCCGATTCGAGCCAGGATCGCGCGCATTTCTTGACATCGATGTCACCTGACGGCTTGTCTGCGAGGGCACAACCGGTCCCCGCGCAGAAAGCTTGGTGCGATGATGCCCCGAGCCCTCTTTCGTAGCAGGCCCCGAGTCCGGTCCCTGCTGGGCACGCTGCTGCCCGCCGTCGTCGTCTCCGGCCTGCTGACCGCGCCACCGGCCGCGGTGGCCGCGCCTGCGGCGGAGTTCTACTCCTCCTTCGAACCGGGCGAACCGGCACCGACCTGGGTGGACACGGTGGAGACCCTGCCATCGGGTGCGCGGAAGGCCGAAGGGGTGAACGGCGCCGACGCCACCGACGTGCCCGGGGACATCCGCGATGCGATCACCGGGATCGCGGCCAGTGACGAGAACACCGGGGGCGGCGAGGTGGCCGAGAACCTGGTGGACGGCAGCAGCGACTCGAAATGGCTGGCCTGGGAACCCACCGGATGGGTGGAGTTCACCCTGAGCGAGCCGGAGCACATCACCCACTACGCGCTCACCTCGGCCAACGACGCGCCCGATCGCGACCCGCAGGACTGGACCCTCAGCGGCTCGGCGGACGGCGAGAGCTGGACCGAGCTGGACAGCCGGAACGGCGAGTCCTTCGGTGCCCGGTTCGAGACCAAGGAGTTCCGGATCGGGCGGACCGAGTCCTACCGGCACTACCGGCTGGAGATCGACCGCAACCACGGCGCCCCGCTGCTACAGCTGGCCGAGCTCGTACTGGCCAATGACGACCCGCCACCCCCCGCCGCTGCCGAACATGCGCTCCCACCCCGGCAACGGCCCGCGGGCCGGCTACACCAGCAAGCACAAGGCGGGTTACACCGGGCTGCACGCCCTGCGTTACGCCGGAACGCACACCAAGGAAGGCCGGGGCTACTCCTACAACAAACTGTTCGATGTGGACATCCCGGTCGCCGCGGACACCGAGCTGTCCTACAAGGTCTTTCCTGAGTTCATCACCGACGACCTGAGCTACCCCAGCACCCATGTCGCCGTGGACCTCGCCTTCACCGACGGCAGCTATCTCAGCGAGCTGGGAGCCACCGACCAGTACGGTTTCCCCCTCTCCCCCGCGGGTCAGGGTGACGCCGACTCCCTCGGGGTGAACCAGTGGAACCTGATCCGCTCCGGCATCGGAACCGTGGCCGCGGGCAGGACCGTGGACCGCATTCTGATCGGCTATGACAACCCCGGCGGCCCGGCCTCGCTGAAAGGCTGGGTGGACGACATCCGGCTGGCGCCCGCCGAACCCGCCGACCCGGACGCGCGCCCATCCGAGCACGTGCTGACCACAAGGGGAACCCAGTCCAACGGCACCTTCTCCCGCGGCAACAACTTCCCGGCCACTGCGGTCCCGCACGGCTTCAACTTCTGGACCCCGGTCACCGACGCGGGCTCGACCAGCTGGCTGTACCGGTTCCACGAGGCGAACAACGCCGAGAACCGGCCCACCCTGCAGGCCTTCTCGGTCAGCCACGAACCCAGCCCGTGGATGGGCGACCGGCAGACCTTCCAGGTGATGCCCTCGGCCGCGGCGGGAGTACCGGACGCGAGCCGCGCCGCCAGGGCGCTGCCCTTCGGCCATGCGCACGAGACCGCGCAACCGCACTACTACGGCGTGGAGTTCGACAACGGCATCCGCACCGAGCTCGCACCCACCGACCACGCCGCCCTGTTCCGGTTCACCTTCCCTGGGCAGGACGCCAGCCTGATCTTCGACAACGTGAACAACGCCGGGGGCCTGACCCTCGACCCGGAGGCCGGAACCCTCACCGGGTACTCGGACGTACGGAGCGGGCTGTCCGCCGGCGCCACCCGGCTGTTCGTCTACGCCACCTTCGACCGGCCGGTGACCGCGGGTTCGAAGCTGCCAGGGGACGGCAGGGACGACGTCCGCGGTTACCTGCGGTTCGACGCCGGTGCGTCGCGGACGGTGACCATGCGCATCGCCACCTCCCTGCTGAGCGTCGAGCAGGCCAGGAAGAACCTCGAGCTGGAGATCGCCCCGCAGGACACGCTGGAGTCGGTGCGCGCGGCCGCGCAGCGGGCCTGGGACGACAAGCTCGGCGTGATCGAGGTCGACGGTGCCAGCGCCGACCAGCTCACCACGCTCTACTCCAACCTGTACCGGCTGTTCCTGTACCCGAACTCCGGGCACGAGAACGTCGGCACCGCGCAGCGGCCCCGGTACCGCTACGCCAGCCCGGTGTCGCAACCCACCGGGGAGAACACCCCGGTCGAGACCGGCGCCAAGGTCGTGGACGGCGAACTGTACGTGAACAACGGCTTCTGGGACACCTACCGCACCACCTGGCCCGCCTATGCCCTGCTCTCCCCCGAGATGGCGGGGAAGATGATCGACGGTTTCGTCCAGCAGTACCGCGACGGCGGCTGGATCTCCCGCTGGTCCTCCCCCGGCTACGCCAACCTCATGGTGGGCACCAGCTCCGATGTCGCCTTCGCCGACGCCTATCTCAAGGGCGTGCGCAACTTCGATGTCGAGGCCGCCTACGACGCCGCGCTGAAGAACGCCTCGGTCACCCCGCCAGGCGCCAGCGTCGGCCGTAAGGGCATGGACCGGTCCGTCTTCCTCGGCTACACCCCCACCTCCACGCATGAGGGCATGTCCTGGGCGCTGGAGGGATACATCAACGACTTCGGCATCGCGAACATGTCCAGGCGGCTGTACCAGGAGGCGCCGCCGGACCACCCGCGCAAGCAGGAGTACCTGGAGAACTACGAGTACTTCACCGAACGCGCGAAGAACTACGTGCGCACCTTCGATCCGGGCATCGGGTTCTTCCAGGGCCGGGCGGCCGACGGCAGCTGGCGGGTGCCTGCCGGGGAGTACGACCCGCGGGTGTGGGGCTACGACTACACCGAGACCAACGGCTGGAACATGGCCTTCACCGTGCCGCAGGACGGCAGCGGCCTGGCCAACCTCTACGGCGGTGAGCAGGGGCTCGCCGAGAAGCTCGACGAGTTCTTCGGCACGCCGGAGACCGCCACCTTCCCCGGCTCCTACGGCGGGGTGATCCACGAGATGCGGGAGGCCAGGGACGTCCGGATGGGCCAGTACGGGCACTCCAACCAGCCATCGCACCACATTCCCTACCTGTACAACTACGCGGGCCAGCCGTGGAAGACGCAGGGCCTGGTGCGCGAGGCGCTGTCCCGGCTCTACCTCGGCAGCGAACTCGGCCAGGGCTACCCCGGCGACGAGGACAACGGGGAGATGTCCGCCTGGTACATCTTCAGTGCGCTCGGCTTCTACCCGCTGCGGATGGGCAGCCCGGACTACGCGCTCGGCTCCCCGCTGTTCACCAAGGCCACCGTGCATCTCCCCGGCGGCAAGGACCTGGTGATCAAGGCGCCGGACAACAGCACGGAGAACGTCTACGTGCAGGGCCTGAAGGTCAACGGCGAGCCCCACCACTCCACCTCGCTGCCGCACGAGCTGATCGCCGAGGGCGGGGTGCTCGAGTTCGACCTTGGCCCGGAGCCCTCCCGCTGGGGCACCGGCGAGCGGGCCGCGCCGCCCTCGCTCACCACCGGGGACGCACCACCGGACCCGCTGGCCGACTTGACCGGACCCGGAAAGGGCACCGGCACCGGCAGCGCGGGTTCGGACGTGACGGCGCTGTTCGACAACCGCTCCACCACCGAGGCCGGGATCTCCGGCGCCGATCCCTGGGTGCAGTACCGGCTGGACAACGCCGAGCGGCGGGCCACCTTCTACACCCTCACCTCCCCCAGCGGCCCCGGTGAACCGGCGAGCTGGGTGCTGAAGGGCTCCTACGACGGCGAACGCTGGGCCACCGTGGACGAACGCGGCGGGGAAACCTTCACCTGGCGCAGACACACCAGGGCGTTCAAGATCAGTGACCCGGCGCACTACCGGTACTACCGGCTGGAGCTCACCGCCGGCACGGGCGGGCAGGCCAGGCTCGCCGAGTTCGAGCTGCTCGGCAAGCCGGACCAGGCTTGCACCCGCACCATCGACGGCGGGCACAACGGCCCGGTCACGGTGCGCGAGGGGGTGCTCTGCCTCACCGGCGCCACCGTGCGCGGCCCGGTGACCGTCGGCGCGGGAGCCACCCTCCTTGCCCGCGGCGGCTCGATCACCGGGCCGGTGCACGCGACCGGAGCCGCCGCGGTGCTGCTGCACGGCACCGCGGTCCGTGGCCCGGTGACGGTCAACGGGGCCGGCGGGCCGGTGGCTCTGGAGGCGGCCGAGATCGATGGCCCGGTGACGCTGACCGGGAACCCCGGGCCACTGGTCTCGGCCACCGGCATCGGTGGGCCGCTGGCCTGCACGGCCAACGACCCACCGCCGACCGACCATGGCCTGGCCAATACCGTTCGCGGCCCGGCCACCGGGCAGTGCCGGGGACTCGCCGGGTAGCCGGCGCCTGCATGGATCGAGCACGGCGACTACCGTGGGTGCGTGACCCGGACCGACTTCTTCCGTTCCTTCGAGGAGGGTGAACCGGCACCGGGCACCACCGGCGGCGTACCGGTACGGCTCGGCGCCGGGCCGGAGCGCTCCCCCACGGCCAAGCCCCTCGTCGGCTACACCGGGCTGCGGGCACTGCAGTACGAGGCGCCGCCGGGCCCGGCCACCACGACACTGTTCGATGTGGACATTCCGGTCACTCCGGACACCGAGTTGTCCTATGTGGTGTTCCCGGAGTCGGGTCCGGGCACTGCCGGGCCGGACTACCACGCCACCTTCCTCGCCATCGACCTCGAGTTCGCCGACGGCGGCAGGCTGTCCGAGCTGGAGTTGCCCGACCACCACGGGTTCGTCCTCTCCGCGGCGGCGCAGGGCGCGGCCAAGACCCTCTACCTGGATCAGTGGAACCGGGTGGCCGCAGGGCTCGGCGCGGCCGCCGGGCGCACCATCCGGGCGATCCTGCTCACCACCGCGGCACCCGCGCCGGCCGGTGGCTGGGTGGACGACATCCGGATCGCCGCCAGGCCACCGGAGCCCGGGCCGGCGGCCGTGGACCAGGTGCGCACCACCCGGGGCACGCATTCCAGCGGCGAGTTCTCCCGGGGCAACACCTTCCCGGCCACCGCGGTCCCGCACGGCTTCAACTTCTGGACCCCTGTCACCGACGCCGGCGCCCTGAACTGGCTGTACGAGTACCACCGGGGCAACAACCCCGACAACCTGCCCGCGCTGCAGGCCTTCGCCCTCAGCCACCAGCCGAGCCCCTGGATGGGTGACCGGCACACCTTCCAGGTGATGCCCGGCACCGGCGAGGTCACCCTGGACCGGGCGGCAAGGGCGCTGGCGTTCGCGCACGAGGACGAGATCGACCGGCCCCACCACTACGGCGTGCGCTTCGCCTGCGGGATCACCGCCGACCTCGCCCCCGCCGACCACGCGGCACTGCTGCGGTTCCGCTTCCCCAGCGGGGCCGGGTGGCTGGTGTTCGACAACACCCGCAACCGGGGTGGGCTGCGGGTGCACCCGGCGAAGGGGATCGTGACCGGGCACACCTGGGTACGCAGCAGGCTGTCGGCGGGGGCCAGGCGGATGTACGTCTATGCCACTTTCGACCGGCCCGCCACCGGCGGCGGCAGGCTGCGCAGGCCGTGCTGGCGCAGGGTAAGCGGATACCTCACGTTCCGCGGCGAGGTGGTGAGCATGCGCATCGCCACCTCGCTGATCAGCCTCCGGCAGGCCAGGCGCAACCTCGAGCTCGAGATCCCGGAGGGGACGAGTTTCGAGCAGGTCCGCGCCGAGGCCCGGCGGGCGTGGCAGGACCTGCTCGGCAGGGTCGAGCTCGAAGGCGCCGGCACCGACCAGCTCACCAGCTTCTACTCCGGCCTGTACCGGCTGTTCCTGTACCCCAACTCCGGACACGAGAACACCGGCACCCGCGACCGGCCGCGGATCCGGCACGCCAGCCCGGTGATCCGGCGGTGGTGTCCGAGCACCCGCCTGCGCACCGGCGCGAAGGTGCTGGACGGCCCGATGTATGTGAACAACGGGTTCTGGGACACCTACCGCACGGCCTGGCCCGCCTACGCACTGCTCGCACCCGAACGATGCGCCGAGCTGATCGAGGGGTTCGTGCGGCAGTACCGGGAAGGCGGCTGGGTGTCCCGGTGGTCCTCCCCCGGCTACGCCGACCTGATGACCGGAACCAGCTCGGATGTCGCCTTCGCCGACGCCTATCTCAAGGGCGTACGGGGGTTCGACGTCGAGGCTGCCTATGACGCGGCGCTGCGCAACGCCACGGTCACCCCGCCGCACCGCGCGGTGGGCCGCAAGGGCCTGGCCGAGTCGATCTTCCTGGGGTACACCCCGGACAGCACCCCCGAAGGGGTTTCCTGGGCGCTGGAGGGCTGCCTCAACGACTTCGGGCTCGCGAACTGGTCGCGCGCGCTGGCCGAGTCCTGCGCACCCGGCCACCCGCGGCGGGCCGAGTACCTCGCGAACGCCGAGTACTTCGGGAACCGCGCGCTGCAGTACGTCCACCATTTCGACACCCGGACCGGTTTCTTCGCCGGCCGCGCCACCGACGGGTCATGGCGGCGCTCACCCGCGGCCCACGACCCGCTGGCGTGGGGTTTCGGGCACACCGAGACCAACGCGTGGAACGCGGCGTTCAGCGCCCCGCACGACGGAAAAGGGCTGGCGAACCTGCACGGCGGCCGCGCCGGGCTGGCCGCCAAGCTGGACGAGTTCTTCGCCACCAGGGAGACCGGTCTGCGGCCGGGAACCTACGGCGGGGTGATCCACGAGATGACCGAGGCCAGGGACATCCGGCTCGGCCAGTACGGGCACTCCAACCAGCCCTCGCACCACATCCCCTACGTCTACTACCACGCGGGCGCCCCGGCGAAGGCGCAGCGGATCGTGCGTGAGGTGCTGGCCCGCTGCTACCTCGGCAGCGAACTCGGGCAGGGCTACCCCGGCGACGAGGACAACGGCGAGATGTCAGCCTGGTACGTGTTCAGCGCGCTCGGGCTTTACCCACTGCAGGTCGGCAGCCCGCGCTACGTGCTCGGCTCCCCGCTGTTCACCAGGGCCACCCTGCGCCTGCCGGGTGGCGCCGAGCTGGTGATCAACGCACCGCGCGGCGGGAAGGACGACATCTACGTGCGGGGCGCGCGGTTGGACGGCGAGCCGCTGCGGGCGAGCTGGATCTCGCACGCGCGGCTCGCGGCAGGCGGCACCCTGGACATCGACCTGGGACCGGAACCCGGTGCATGGGGCACCGGGGAACAAGACGCCCCGCCCTCGCTCACCACCGGCGACGCTCCCCCGGCGCCGCTGACCGATCTGCCCGGCGCCGCGCGCTGCCTGGACGGCACCGACGTGGCGGCGCTGCGCGATGACACCACCGCAACCGAGGTCCGGTTCCGCACCAGGACACCGGTGCTGGAGTACACCGTGGACGGTGCGCCGCGGACGGTACGGCTGTACACGCTGACCTCAGGGGCGCGCCGCGGCGACCCGCGTTCCTGGGTGCTGGAGGGCTCCGCGGACGGTCACGCGTGGACGGTGCTGGACGAGCGAACCGGCGAGGTGTTCCGCTGGCGCAAGCAGACCAGGGCGTTCACCGTCTCCTCCCCCGCGGCGTACCGGCACTACCGGCTGCGGGTCACCGCGGGCAGCCGCGGCCGGATCGGGCTGGCCCAGTGGGAGCTACTGGCCGGGCAGGGTGGCCCGTGATCCGGCGGGTGGTGGAACGCGGGGCCGATCGGCTACTGGCCTCCGATCCCGGGCTGATCCGGCTGCGGGTGGCCGCGTCGGCGGTACTCGGCATCGTGCTCGCGGTGGGCGCGCTGGCCCCGTCCGGCGCCCCGCTGCCGATCATGCTGATCGCCGCGATCGGCGCCATGACCGCCGCCTTCACGGTGAACGACCCGACCCCCGGCGGGCAGGCCGTCACCCTGCTGCTGGGCCTGCTCGCCGGTTCGGCCGCACTCACCGCGGCCAGCCTCGGCTCCGGGACTCCCCCGGTGGACGGGATCGTGTTCGTGCTGCTGATCTTCGTGGCGGTGTACGCGCAGCGGTTCGGGCCGCGGGGTGTGGCGCTCGGCACGATGACCTTCTTCCTGTTCTTCTTCGCGATGTTCCTCGGCACCCACGTCGGGCAGGTGCCGGAGCTGGTGCTGGCGCTGGCGACCGGTCTCGCCGCCAATGCGCTGGTGCGGTTCGTGCTGCTGCGCAGGCGCCCCGGACGGGAGCTGCTCGGGGTCCGGCGGGCCTTCCGTGCCCGGCTGGGCGCGGTGGTGCGGGCCGCCGCGACGCACCTCGCAGGCGGCGGCCGGGGCCCGGCACAGCTGCGCAGGGCCGACTCCCGCCTGCACGAGTGCGTGCTGATGATCGAGGACACCGCCGAGGACGTGATCGACCCCGCGGCGGCGGGAATGCTGCGCAGGCGGGCGATCGAGGTGGAGCTGGCCGCGCAGTGGCTGTCCATCACCGCCCGGCGCACCGCCGCCGAGCCGCTCACCACCGAGCGCAGGGCCGAACTGGTCGCCGCGCTGCGCAGGCTGCGTTCGCTGATCGAGCGGGATCCTCGCGAGCTGCCGCTGATCAGCGAGACCGGGGAGTTCAGCGAGATGCTGGTCGAGGGCAGCAAGCTGGGCAGTTCCACCGAGCCGGGCGACGAGCTGCGCCGGGCCATCGCCGAACTCGCGCTGGCCGATGTGAACGCGCAGCGGATCGCCGAGCGGGACTACTCCGCCGAGGAGGAGCAGGAGGAACCCGCGGAACGGGAACGCACCGCGGTGTTCGCCTACGACAACCAGACCCGCTCGGCGATCCAGGCCGTCGCGGCGGGCGGGCTGGCGGTGCTGGGCGGTGAGCTGGTCTCGCCGCAGCGCTGGTACTGGGCGGTGCTGACGGTGTTCGTGGTATTCCTCGGCTCCGCGACGGCAGGGGCGACCTTCGTGAAGGGCGCGCGCCGGCTGGCAGGCACCCTGGCCGGGATCCTCGGTGGGGTGCTGGCGGCGACCGTGGCCGGGGGCGACACCCCGGCCACGGTCGCGCTGATTCTGCTGTGCGTGTTCGGGATGGTGTACACCTCGCGGGTCTCCCAGGCGCTGATGGCCTTCTTCATCACCAGCATGCTCGGCCTGTTGTACAGCCTGCTGGGCACCTTCAGCTTCGGCGTGCTGTGGCTGCGGCTGGCCGAGACCGCCGTGGGCGCGGTGGCCGGGGTGCTCGCCGCGATGGTCCTCGTGCCGGTGCGCACCAGGACGGTGCTCCTGCAGGACGTCGCCGAGGTGCTGGACGAGCTGAACGGTTTCCTGCGCTCGGCGACCACCCTGCTGGCCGGCACCGAGAACATGAACGTGATCGAGCGGTCCCGCGCCCTGGATCGTGCGGTGGCCAGGGTCCGGGCCACCATCGAACCGCTGACCCACCGGGTGAACCTCAGCAGCCGCAGAGACTACGGCTGGTATGTGCTGACCACCCTGGAGACGATCGCCTTCCGCGCCCGGCATGTGGCCGCCCGCGCCCAGCCCGGCCTGCTGGCAGGCGACACGACACTGCCCGCGCTGACCGGGCGGATCGAAGGGAACGTCGAGGCACTGCTGGCGGCGATCCGCGACGGCGACGGCCGGGTGTTGTTGCGGGACGGGTGGGAGCCGCCCTGTGACGAGACCGACGCCCCGGGCGTGCGCCCGGTGCTGTCCAGCCTTTCCCAGCTCGACGCCGCCGTGCTCGGCCTTGGCAGGGCCTTCGACGTCCAGGTCGACACGGCTCAATCGGTTCAGCACAGGGTGGGCCGACACACACGATCGGCCCAGGTCACGACCGATAGCATCCAGGAAACAAGTGACCCCGTCAGCAGGAGAACGCAATGACCCAAGCCCCTGTCAACGTCACCGTCACCGGCGCCGCCGGCCAGATCGGATATGCGCTGCTGTTCCGCATCGCCTCCGGTCAGCTGCTCGGCCCCGACACGCCGGTGAAGCTGCGGCTGCTGGAGATCCCGCAGGCCGTCAAGGCGGCCGAGGGCACCGCGCTGGAGCTGGAGGACGGCGCGTTCGGGCTGCTGGCGGGGATCGACATCTTCGACGACCCGAAGCAGGCGTTCTCCGGTGCGAACGTGGCGCTGCTGGTCGGTGCGCGCCCGCGGACCAAGGGCATGGAGCGCGGTGACCTGCTGGAGGCCAACGGCGGCATCTTCAAGCCGCAGGGCGAGGCGATCAACGCCGGTGCGGCGGAGGACGTCAAGGTGCTGGTAGTGGGCAACCCGGCCAACACCAACGCGCTGATCGCCCAGTCGCATGCCCCGGACGTGCCCGCCGAGCGGTTCACGGCGATGACCCGGCTGGACCACAACCGTGCCCTGGCGCAGCTGGCGAAGAAGACCGGCACCCCGGTCGGCGAGATCCGCAGGCTGACGATCTGGGGCAACCACTCGGCGACCCAGTACCCGGACATCTTCCACGCCGAGGTGGCAGGCCGGAACGCGGCCGAGGTGGTGAACGACCAGACCTGGCTGGCCGAGGAGTTCATCCCGACCGTGGCCAAGCGGGGCGCGGCGATTATCGAGGCGCGCGGGGCCTCGTCGGCGGCGAGCGCGGCCAGCGCCGCCATCGACCATGTGTACACCTGGGTGAACGGCACCGCCGAGGGCGACTGGACCTCGATGGCGGTGCCCTCGGACGGCTCCTACGGCGTGCCGGAGGGCCTGATCTCCTCCTTCCCGGTGACCACAAGGGACGGCCGGTACGAGATCGTGCAGGGCCTGGACATCAACGAGTTCTCCCGGGAGCGGATCGACGCCTCCGTCCGCGAGCTCACCGAGGAGCGCGAAGCCGTCCGCTCCCTCGGCCTCGTCTGACCCTCGCTGTGAGTGGCCCGTTCGCTGCATTTTTCGCAGCGAACGGGCCACTCACAGCAGTGGATCAACCGGTGAGGTTGCGGCGGCGCAGCAGCGGGCCGAGCTCCGGCTCCCGGCCGAGGAAGTTCCGGAACGCCGTCAGCGGGTCCATGCTGCCGCCCCTGGACAGCAGCTCGCGCCGGAAGTGGTCGCCGTTCTCCCTGTTCGCACCGCCGCGGGCGCGGAACCACTCCACGGACTCCGCGTCCAGCACCTCGCTCCAGATGTAGGAGTAGTAGCCGGCCGAGTAGCCGCCGCTGAAGATGTGCGCGAAGTAGGTGCTGCGGTACCTCGGCGGCACCGTGGGCAGGCCGACCCCGGCCTTCTCCAGTGCCTCCGCCTCGAACCGTTCCACCTCGCCGGGCTCGACATCCTCCCCCGGCTCGAGCGCGTGCCAGGCCTGGTCGAGCAAGGCGGCCGCGAGGTACTCGGTGGTGTCGAAGCCCTGCCCGTAGGACTGGGCCGCGCGCAGCCGCTCGGCGACCTCCTGCGGCAGTGCCTCCCCGGTGCGGTGGTGCCGCGCATAGTTGGCGAGCACCTCCGGCCACAATGCCCACATCTCGTTGACCTGGGAAGGAAACTCCACGAAGTCCCGCGGAACGTTGGCACCGGAGAACTTCGGGTACCGCACCGCGGAGAGCAGCCCGTGCAGCGCGTGCCCGAACTCGTGGAACGCGATGGTCACCTCCTCGAAGGTGAGCAGCGTCGGCTCACCGTCGGCGGGCCGGGCGAGGTTGAGGTTGTTGCTCACCACGGGCCGCTCCCCCAGCAGCCCGGACTGCTCGACCAGGTTGTTCATCCACGCGCCGCCGCGTTTGGTGTCCCTGGCGTAGTAGTCGCCGAGGAACAGCCCCAGTCCGCTGCCGTCGGCGTCGAACACCTCGAACACCCGGACATCGGGGTGGTAGACCGGCAGGTCGTGCCGCTCGACGAAGGTGAGCCCGTACAGCAGGGTGGCCGCGTGGAACACGCCGTCCCGCAGCACCCGTTCCAGCTCGAAGTACGGCCGCAGCTCGGCAGCCTCGACCTCGAACCGCGCCTTGCGGACCTGCTCGGCGTAATAGGCCCAGTCCCACGGGCGCAGCTCGAATCCGCCGCCGTCGGCCTCGGCCTGCCGTTGCAGCTCGTCCCGCTCGGCCTCGGCGTTGGTGGCCGCGATCGGAGCCAGCCGGTGCAGCAGGTCCCGCGCGGCCGCGGCGGTGCCAGCGGTCTCGTCGGCGATCACGTAGGAGGCGTGGTCCGGGTAGCCGAGCAGGGCGGCCCGCTCCGCGCGCAGGGCCGCGATCCGGGTGAGCACCGCGGTGTTGTCGTGCTCGTTGCCCCGGTTGGCCCGGGAGCTGGACGCGGTGAACATCCGCTCCCGCAGGGCGCGGTTTGCCAGTGAGGCCAGCAGCGGCTGAGCGGTGGGCAGCGCCAGGTTCAGCAGGTAGCCGCCGGGCTCACCGCGGTTCTCGGCCGCCCGCGCCGCCGCGGCGATGGCGTCCTCGGACAGCCCGGCCAGTTCCCCGGCGTCGGTGACCAGCACGGCCAGATCGTTGGTGTCGGCCAGCAGGTTGTCCTGGAACCGGGTACCGAGCTCGGACAGCTCGGTGTTCAGCTCGCGCAGCCGGTCCTGCTCCCCCGCGCCCAACCCGGCGCCCGCGCGCTGGAACTCCAGGTGATAGCGGTGCAGCAGCCAGTCCGACTCGGCGTCCAGGTCCAGCTCGGCTCGCCTGCCTGCCAGCTCGTCGATCCGCGCGAACAACCGCCGGTCGAGCCGGATCGCGTCCTCATGCGCGGCCAGCCGCGGCGCCACGGTCGCCTTGATCTCCCGGATGCCCTCGGTGGCGTGTGCGGAGGCCAGGTGCGCCAGCACCAGCGAGACCCGCCGCAGCACCCGGCCGGAGCGCTCCAGTGCGAGCACGGTGTTGTCGAAGGTCGCCGGCCGAGGGTTGCCGGTGATCTCGGCCACCTCGGCGAGTTGCTCGGCCATCCCGGCCTCGAAGGCAGGCAGGAAATGCTCCTCGGCGATCCGGTCGAACGGCGGCAGCCCGTAGGGCAGGTCGCTCGGGGCCAGCAACGGGTTCGCCGCGTTCGTCATGTTCCGCCTTCCCGTCCGGTGGAGCCTCCGATCGCCGCGTCGGAGCTTTCCTGGTCCTCGTCCTCGCGTGGCTGCTCCGGCACGATGCCGGTCAGGTCGGCGCTGTGGTCGTTGCACCGCAGCACGAACGGCCTGGTCTCGGTGTAGCGGATCACCGAGACCGAGGCGGGATCGACCACGATCCGCTGGAAGGAGTCCAGGTGCTGGCCGAGCGCGTCGGCGAGCACCGCCTTGATCACGTCCCCGTGGCTGCACAGCAACCAGACCGCCCGGTCCCCGGCCTGCTCGGTCATCCGCGCGTCGTGCTCGCGCACCGCGGCGACCGCGCGTGCCTGTACCGCGGCGAGCCCTTCCCCGCCGGGGAACACCGCGGCCGAGGGGTGCGCCTGCACCACCCGCCACATCGGTTCCTTGACCAGGTCCTTCAGCTCCCGCCCGGTCCACTCGCCGTAGTCGACCTCGGCCAGCCTCGGCTCCAGCACGGGCGGCAGGGTGCGCGCCGCCGCCAGCGGCGCCACCGTCTGCTCGCAGCGCAGCAACGGCGAGGTGACCAGCCCGGCAAGCGGCACCCCTTCCAGGCGCCCCACCAGCGCTTCGACCTGCGCCCTTCCGGTTTCGTCCAGCTCGATCCCCGGTGTGTGCCCGGCCAGCACTCCCGAGCCGTTCGCGCTCGAACGGCCGTGCCGCAGCAAGATGACGGTGCCCACGACCGCCACCCTACGGTGTCACCCGGGCGCGGGTCAGTCAGCCGACCGGCCCGGCCTCCGGATCGAGCACCCCGGTGAACACCAGGACCAACAGCAGCGCGCCCAGTGCGAGCCGGTAGAGCACGAACGGGACGAAGCTGCGCCGCTTGATGAACGCCATCAGCCAGGCGATCACCAGGTACCCGACGCCGAAGGCCACCACCGTGGCGAGGATGGTCGGGCCCCAGGCCGGGCTGTTCGAGCCGCCGATGTCGGTGAGCTTGTAGAACCCGGAGCCGAGGACCGCGGGTACGGCGAGCAGGAAGGAGTACTCGGCGGCGTCGGACCGCTTGTAGCCCAGCAGCAGGCCACCGGTGATGGTGCCGCCGGAGCGGGAGACCCCGGGGATCAGGGCGAGGGCCTGCGCGAACCCGTAGCCGAGGCCGTGCGGCACGGTGAGCCGGTCCAGTTCGCGTTCCTTGCGCCCGATCCGGTCGGCGATCCACAGCAGGATGCCGAACACGATCAGGGTGGTCGCGATCAGCCGCAGGTCCCGGAAGGCGTGCTCGATGTCCTCCTGGAACAACAGGCCGAGCACCACGATGGGCAGCGAACCGACGATGATCAGCCAGCCCATCCGCGCGTCGGGATCGCTGCGGTACTCCGACCGGTACAGCGAGAAGAACCAGTGGGCCAGAATCCGGCCGATCTTCTTGCCGAAGTACAGGATGACCGCGAGCTCGGTACCGATCTGGGTGACCGCGGTGAACGCCGCCCCCGGATCGCCCCAGCCCGCGAAGGCCGCGGTGATCCGCAGGTGGGCACTGGACGAGATCGGCAGAAACTCGGTGAGGCCCTGGACGAGACCGAGGACCAGCGCTTCGAACCAGCCCATGTCAGGCCATCACCGCCGGGCGGTCGCGGTGTTCGGTGTTCAATCCCCATCGCACGGGCGCTGACCCTATCGGGTGCACGATCTTGGCCGCACTCGCCTCACCACCGGGCGATGACCGCTGGTCGCGGTGGCCGTCACGGAGCGTCCGGCTAGGCTCGGGCGCATGCAGAAGCGGCAGCTCGGAACATCCGGCCTGCGGGTGTCCAGGATGGCCCTCGGCACGATGTCGTGGGGCAGCGGCACCGACGCGGAGGAGGCGGCCAACCAGCTGGTGACCTTTGTGGACGCCGGTGGCACGCTGGTGGACACGGCGGACATCTACGCCGAGGGCGAGAGCGAGCGGCTGGTGGGCTCGCTGCTGGGCGATCTGGTGCCGAGGGACGAGGTGGTGCTGGCGACCAAGGCGGTGGCCCGGCGCACCGAGGGCCCGTTCGGCGGGGGCGCATCCCGCGGGGCGCTGCTGTGCGCGCTGGACGGTTCGCTGCGCAGGCTCGGGGTGGAGCACATCGACCTGTGGCAGCTGCACGCCTGGGACGACAGCGTGCCGCTGGATGAGACGCTGTCGGCGCTGGAGTACGCCGTGCGCACCGGCAGGGTGCGCTACACCGGGGTGTCGAACTACGCGGGCTGGCAGCTGGCGACCGCGGCCGCCCGGTCGAACGGGACGCCGCTGGTGTCAACCCAGATGGAGTACTCGCTGCTGGAACGCGGGATCGAACGCGAGGTCGTGCCCGCGGCCCGGCATCACGGGGTCGGGCTGCTGCCCTGGGCGCCACTGGGGCGCGGGGTGCTGACCGGCAAGTACCGGACCGGTACGCCCGCGGACTCGCGCGGCGCCTCCCCCGCCTACGCCGGGTATGTGGAACAGCATCGCACCGAGCGTGCGGGGCGGATCGTGGAGGCGGTCAACACGGCCGCCGACGGCCTCGGGACCTCGCCACTGGTGGTGGCGCTGGCCTGGGTGCGCGATCGGCCGGGGGTGGTGGCGCCGGTGGTCGGCGCGCGGGACACCGGGCAGCTGACCGGGTCACTGGCGGCCGAGGAGATCACCCTGCCGCCGGCGATCAAGGCCGCGCTGGATGACGTCAGCGCGATCGAGCTGGGTTACCCGGAACGGTGGCCGCGCTGAGCCGGACCGGGATCGTGGTGACGAGCAGGTGACAGGGACGTGACGGAGTGGGGATTCTAGGGGATGCTGGGAGGAACGGTTCGTAAACGGCCTTCGGGAGGTCCTGCGCTGTCGGCACCGACACTCGCCGGGCGCCGGTTCACCGGTTCGCCGGTAGCGGCGCCGCTGGCCGGTGCGCTGGTGGCGGCGCTGCTCGCCGGGTGCTCCTCGGGCGGCGAGGTCGAGGACGACCTGCAGGTGGTGGCCGATCCGGTGGCGGCGAGTCCGGCGGCATCCCCCGCCGTGTCGGTCTCGCCTGCCGGGGAGGTGCTGAAGCCAGCGGGCGAGGTGGTGGCGCTGGCCACGGACCCGGCCACGGCGACGCTGGCCGTCGCGGTACGGGAGCCGGAGTCGGTGCTGCTGTACGACCTGGACGACCTGGGCGCGAAGCCCCGCTCGGTGCCGCTGGACGGCGCGGCCGAGCAGCTGACCTCGGCCGATGGCAGCCTGCTGGCCAGCATGCCCGGTGCGGGTGCGGTGGCCAGGATCGCGCTGCCCGAGGGGACCGTGCACCCGGTGCCGGTCGATGGCGCCCCGGTGTCCGCGGTGCGGCGGGGCGAGGAAACCCTGGTGGCGCTGCCGGACCGCAAGGTGATCGAGGTGCTCGCCGGGGACCGGGTACGCGGCACGGTGACCGGGCAGCTGTACAGCGCCGACGAGGTGCTGCTCGCCGGGGACGAGGTGCTGGTGCTGGACCGGCTCCGCACGGCGTTGTTCGACATTGACCTGGGTGCGCGGAAGGTCGGTGAGGGCCTGCGGGCCGGCGACGGGGTCGCGGGTGCCGCGGTCGACTCCTTCGGGCGGGTGCTGACCACCGATGCGCGGGGCGGGGCGCTGCTGGCGTTCTCCACGGATCCCCTGCTGCTGCGCCAGCGCTATCCGGTGCCGGGCGGCGTCTACGGCATCGCGATCGACCGGGAGCGCAACCTGGCCTGGGTCACCCTGACCGAGCGCAATGAGGTCGTCGGCTTCGACATCCGCGGTGGAGAGCCGACCGAGAAGTACCGCTTCCCCACCGTGCGCCAGCCGAACTCGGTTGCCGTCGACGACCGGACCGGCCGGGTGGTCGTCGGCTCGGCGGCCGGAGAAGGGACACAGGTGATCCAGGTGACCGAGCCATGACGACGAACGAGGTGGTGGTCGACGAGGACTGGGAGTACCGCCGGCTGCAGCTGCCACCCGGCGTGTCCCGTCTTTCCGCCACACTGCAGCTGTCCATCCAGGCGGAGTTCGCCGGGTGGGAGCTGTCGAACGTACGGCTGTACTCCGACGGCACACGCCGGGTGTGGCTGCGCCGCAAGCGGACCCTGGCGGCGGCCGGGCTACCCGGTGTGATCGTCTAGCTGGAGCGCAGGAAGCGGTCCAGCACCCGGGTGCCGAAGCGCAGGGCGTCCACCGGCACCCGCTCGTCCACGCCGTGGAAGAGCGCGGAGAAGTCGAGCTCCGCGGGCAGCTTCAGCGGGGCGAACCCGAAGTTGCGGATGCCGAGCCGCTGGAAGGACTTGGCGTCGGTGCCGCCGGACAGCATGTACGGCAGGGTGTTGGCGCCGGGGTCCTCGGCGACGACGGCGCTGGTCATGGCGTCCACCAGCGCGCCGTCGAAGGTGGTCTCGACCGGCGGCAGCTCCATCCACTCGCGTTCGATGTCCGGGCCGAGGATCTCGTCGAGCTCCCGGTTGAAGGCGTCCAGCCTGCCGGGCAGGATCCGGCAGTCCACCGCGGCCTCCGCCGTGGAGGGGATCACGTTCGACTTGTAGCCCGCGGTGAGCATCGTCGGGTTGGCCGTGTCCCGCAGGGTGGCGCCGATCATGCGGGAGATGTTCCCGAGCTTGGCCACCGCGCCGTCCAGGTCGTCCTCGGGGAAGTCCCAGCCGGTGATCTCGGTGACCCCGGCGAGGAACTCCCGGACCGAGTCGGTGAGCACCAGCGGGAACCGGTGGTTGCCGAGCCGCGCGACCGCCTCGGCCAGCTTGGTGACAGCGTTGTCACGGTGAATCATCGAACCGTGACCCGCGGTGCCGCGCACCCGCAGCTTCATCCAGCGGATGCCCTTCTCCGCGGTCTCGATGAGGTAGGTCCGGACGTCGTCCTTCAGGGTGATCGAGAAGCCGCCGACCTCGCTGACCGCCTCGGTCGCCCCCTCGAACAGCTCGGGCCGGTTGTCCACCAGCCACTGCGCCCCGTAGGAGCCGCCTGCCTCCTCGTCGGCGAGGAAGGCGAAGATCAGGTCCCGCGGCGGGACGATGCCGTTGCGCTTGTAGTGCCGGGCCAGCGCCAGCGTCATGCCGACCATGTCTTTCATGTCGACCGCGCCACGACCCCAGACGTAGCCGTCCTGCACCGCCCCGGAGAAGGGGTGCACGGACCATTCGGACGGGTCGGCGGGCACCACGTCCAGGTGACCGTGGATCAGCAGCGCACCCCGGCCCGGGTCGGCCCCCGCCAGCCTGGCGACCACGTTGTGCCGGTCCTTGCCCCCGGACTCGACGTAGGTGATCTCGTAGCCGACTTCGGTCAGCTTCTCGGCCACGTACTCGGCCGCCGCCCGCTCCCCCACCAGGGTCTGCGGGTCGCCGGTGTTGGTGGTGTCGATGCGGATCAGCTCGCTGGTCAGCGTCACTGCCTCATCGGCCGCTGTATCGATCAGGTTCGGTTCGGTCACCCCGCCTTCCTACCATCCCCATAGCGCACGCCCACGGCGCTGGTGGCAGCAGGCCCCCGTGCAGCCCCCGGTCGACGATCGGTTACTCTATTCCCCACGCAAGTCCGAGTGGCGGAATGGCAGACGCGCTAGCTTGAGGTGCTAGTGCCCGTAAAGGGCGTGGGGGTTCAAGTCCCCCCTCGGACACAAAAACCGGTGAGATTTCCCCGACGAGTCCCGGACTGTGGGCACTCGCTTCGTCGTTCTGCGCAACGTTCGTTCCCGGCTGGTCTGTGGCGTCTCGCCCGGCTGAGGCGGGGTGGTCGCGGTGACTGACCGTCTGGTGACGGGCCTCGTACCACCGGTCCCGGCCCGAGCCGTGGCCCCGGCTCCGCGGCCCGTCTCGGTGAGCCCTCCCCCGCTGGCCACGCTCGTGCAGCGGGGCCGCTTGCAGTACGGCATGGGCCGGATCGACGCCTCCGGCCGGGTCTCCGACAAGTCCCTCCTGCACGTGCTGGGCTGGAGCCCCGGGCAACGGCTCGGCATCACCGTGCTCCACCAGGCGGTGGTGGTGTTCCCCGACCCGGCCGGGGTGTTCACCCTCTCCCCTGGCCACTACGTGGTGCTTCCCGCGGCGGTGCGGCGGCGGTGCGGCCTCTGCCCCCGCGACCGGGTTCTGCTCGCCGCCGACCCCGGACACCGCGTCCTGGTGCTGCACCCCACCGCCGCCCTGGACCGCATGCTCATCGCTTACCACACCTCCCTGACGGGAGGTGGACCCGATGACCATCGCTGACCGGCCCGCCGGACACGACGAGATCCAGGCCGCCCGACTGCTGCTGTCCCGCATGGGTGTGGCCCCCGCCGACCTCCTGGCGACTCCCGAGGCCCGGCCCTCGGTGCCGACGTTCTCCGCCTACATCCCGGTGGTAGCTGCCGCCGTCGGCGAAGGCACCCGTCGCGCCTACGGCTCCTACTGGCACCGGATCGAGTCCGCGTGGGGCGAGCGGACCCTGGATGAACCGACCCCGTCGGAGATCGAGCACCTGGCCGCCCAGGTCCAGGCCCATGCGGTGGTACGCCGCAACTCCCGTGGCGGACGCGGAGCCGCGGAAAACCTCCTCGCCGCCTTACGGTGCCTGTACAAACGAGCCGAGGCCGACGGGCTGATCCGCGAGACCGACAACCCGGCTCGCAAGGTGGCCAAGCCCCGGCGGCTGCCCTCCACCCGCCGCGCCCTACCCCACCAGCGGCTCGCCGAGGTCAACGAGATCGCCGCCGCCACCGGCGACGACCCCGCCCTCGACGCCCTCCTCATCCGGCTGCATACCGAGACCGCCGCCCGCCGCGGCGGCGCCCTCAACCTCCGGCCCCGCGACCTCGACCCGCAGCAGTGCCTGATCCTGCTGCGGGAGAAGGGCGGCACCCTCCGCTGGCAACCCGTCTCCCCCACTCTCATGACCCACCTGCTCGACCATGCCGAGCATCGCGGCGCCGCCGGTGATCCGGGCGGCCAGCTGCTGCGCTACCGGCCTGGCGCACCCATCACCCACCGCCGCTACGACCACCTCTGGCACCGCATCCGCCACCACCTCCCCTGGGCAGCCGCCCAGCAGATCTCCACCCACTGGCTGCGCCACACCACCCTCACGTGGGTCGAACGCCACTTCGGCTTCGCCACCGCCCACGCCTACGCAGGCCACCTCGACACCACCGACCACCACGCCAACGCCACTACCACCTACATCAAAGCCAGCCTGGCCGACGTCGCCACCGCACTGGCCACCCTCACCGGCGAACCCCACCCCCTCGCCACCGAAGGGCAACACCCATGACCACTGCCACGCCGACGGCCCGCCCCCTCACCCGCGCCGAGCTACGGATCGCCGAACGCACGGCCCGCCTCGAACTGGCCGAACGACAACGCCACCTCGACGAGCAAGCCCGCCAGCGCAAGCGTGCCGCAACCCAACGCCGCCAGCGGCAACGCGCTGCCCGCCGCGCGCAGCGCCGGAAACGACGACACCAGACCCTCGCCACGACTGTCCGGTTCCTGCGTCGCGCCCTCGCGCATCTTGGCGAGAACGTGATCGCGGTGCCCATCGTCGCGGCCACCGTCTCCGCGTGGTGGTTCCAGTTCGACGCCATGCGCGCCGCCGGCCTTGCCCTCCTGCTGGCCACAACCGCAGCCACCTCGCTGGAATCCCTCGGCCTGGCCTTCGCCGGCCTCGCCCACAAAGCCCGCGCCCTGCCCGACTCACCGGTGCTCTACCGCGCCGGAATGTGGACCGTCGTGGCCATCGCCGCCGCCGTGAACTACCGCCACGGCTCACCCTCCTGGTCACAGCCAGGATTGACCGGGGTGGTGTTCGCGTCCCTGTCCATCGGCTCAGTCGCCGGCTGGGAACTCCGCGAACGACAGGCCTACCGCCAACGCAACGCCGACCAACTCCCCGCCCGCCGACCCCGCTTCGGCTACGCCCACTGGCTGCGCTACCCACGCCGCACCTGGCGCGCCCTGTCCATCGCCATCCACGACGGCATCACCAACCCCACCACCGCACTCTCCACCGCCGACACCCGCCACCAACACCGCCGACTCCTCCGCAACACCCGACGCGCCTTCAACCCCAAAGCCCTCCGACGCATCGCCAGCACCGAACACTCCCCCACCACACGCCTTCAACCGACCGACACAGCCGACCAACCCACACTTCCGTGCCCCCACGCCACCACCCGGACAGAAAACCGGGGGCACAAGCCACGCTTCTGGCCCCGACAACACCGGACGCACCGGCCACCGCACCCCGGCCCACCGGCACAACTTCAAAACAGAACCCACAAGCAACCTCCACACCCGCCACCACCAGCCAAGCCAACAGCACCGAAAAGCCCCGCCGCAGCCCGGCCTCACCGGCCCGGACACAACCGCCCCGCCAGCACCGGCACACAGCCAACAGAACCGGAGTGGACATCAGCGACCTACTCCCCATCGCCCAACAGGTCGCCGCAGAACTCGGCCCCCACCTCTCCCGCGACCGCCTCCTCCACGGCATCCGCCAACACGGCCACACCATCGGCGGACGCCGCCGCGACGCCATCTACAACACCATCCGACACACCACCAACAACGGCAACCGCTAAAGACCCCACGCAGCAGCAACCGATACCAACCTGGAATCGGCGACAGGCCGCCGTGACCTCTACAGCGGTATTGCTTGACCTTGGGCGCTCGACGCCAAAGATGTGGCAGCCGTTGCTGCACACAAAGCGCGACAGTATAGAGCGTTATACGCAGAGCTCCAGGGGCGACTGGCACCCGGACCGGGAGCTAACGACCGCGGGCACTTCCGATCTCCCCTATGACGTCGGCGCCTCCCCAACCGACCATATGCGTTAATCAGACAGCCCCTCCTGCGGGTGCGTCCTGAATTGGGAGCGCAAGGCATCCGCGTCTTTGTTCCTTCCCAGGGTGTAGAGAATCTGCGCCAATTTCAGGTGGATTTCGTACCGTTCACGTGGATCGAGATCCGGGACCAACGCGTCGAAAGCGGTGATAAGGGCGTCCACTGGAGGCAGGATGTCGTCGCCGGCGACGATTTTTACCGTACGATTTAGGTCTTCGACGACCGAGCTCAGCTTAGTGACGTCGTGGTTGTGGTGTCGTAGCCACCAGAGCGATGCCGAGGCCGTGTTCTTGAAGACCGTGTTCTTCAGGTATGTGAGTTCGGCGCGTTCGACCTCGTGCCCGGCCGCAGCGAGTTCCCGTTCCCGGAGTCGTTGTGCGTATTGCTGTGCCAGTTCGAGTTGGTCTGTAGCGACGGTGACGACGACGTCTTCGGCCCACACACGGACCGGTGGATCGTCGGATAATGTCCTTCCTGCCGCCAGGTCCGCGGCCAGCCGGGTGCCGGCGAGCTCTGCGTGGACAGGCGAGTAGCCACGCAGCAGACTGGCGGCTTGGTCGGCTACCTCCTGGAGGGCGGCCTCGCGCCAGCCTGGTGACGCGTTCCAGACCACCGTGCAGCGCGCCTCGAAGTCGAAGCCGGGCAGCTCGCTGGGAATCGAGCCCGTGAACGGTGCGCGCCGGTCGGGCTCGTCCGGTGTCGTGCGGCGGCGCCATCGCATACTCAGGAGTCCCGGTCATGGATGGGCTGCGGGGTGAACGGATGCCTAGTCAACAGTTCCTCCGCCAGCGCTTGGTGCACGGCGAGACGGGGGTCGATGCGGTCATGGTCTTCCCAGTAGCGGGGGACGAATCCGAGCCAGCGGTCGGCGGCCATGCGCACCGCGCCGATCTGCGCGAGCGGCGTGTCCGACGTCGCCGCGGCTTCGCCGAGCACCCCCAGCAGGAAAGCCTGCTGGTCCGAGCCGGTTGCCAGATCCAACCAGGATCCGATCGCCTCGTGGACGAGCGCGTCGTCTCCCAGGGCCAACTGGGCCCGCCAGATCCGAACCAGCGGCTGTCGGTGGACCCCGATGAACTCGCCAGCGTCCGCGGAGAGCAGCTCGCACAGGATCCGTACCGATACGGCCCACTGCCGTTCCTTGCCGCTGCGCAGCCACTCGTCAAGTTTCGTCAGTGCCTGCGGCAAAGCGCCGTTGTCTCGAACGAGAGCGAGCACGGCCGTCACGACCTCGTCGTTGACCCATCGGTCGTTGTGCAGGGCGAGGTTGCCCAGCCGGGTAAGCGCCTTGTCCGTGTGCTTGCGGCCGAACTTGGACTGGCACACCGACAGCACGAGATTGACGAGCGCGGCGGTGAGGTCGGGTTTTCGGGCCCACTCGTTCAGCTGACGGTGCACCACCGGGGCACTACGATCGTCGAGCGCCGCAGCGGTGACCAGGTCGACGGCCATACGGGCGGGCACCGCCTTACCAGATACTGCCCATTTTTCAGCCACCTTCGTGATGAACTTAGCGGCGTCCTGCGACGCACAGAGGTCGAGGAAGCGGCTCACCAGGCCGGCCCTGGCGGCATCGTCCAACCGGGGCCGTTGCCCAAGCCCGAGCGCGATCACCCAATCCACCAACTCCTCACGGCGTTCGTGATATCCATGCCAGACATGCCGGAGAACCGAACGGTCATAGTAGAAGCGGTCGAACCGCGCCCGGTCGTCGGTGAAGCTAACGCCCTTGAGCTCGGTCAGCCGGCCGGCGAAGCCACGGCCCTCCAACAGCTTCCCGGGCGGGGGCGGGTACCCGGCGATGGTGAGCAGCTCGCGTTCCGCCCAATACTGGGTTTCGGTCGAACAGCCGCTGAGCAGAGCAACAGTGAGCAGCAGGCTGCGTCGATTCCGATCCTCCTCCTTGTCGAAGACCGTGATCAGCTCGGCCGTCCAGTTGCCGTAGGCGAGGACCGCTTTCTCCGCCACGGTGCCGATGGCGGCGCCCTCGCCCGCGAGATGGTGTTCGCGCACTATCAGGTCGGCTAGCCAGGCCGCGTCCGCAGGACGGGCCGACGCGAGCGCCTCGATGATCGGGGGTTCGTCCGCGATCTTCGCAGGAACCGCGGTCTTCCGCAGGTGGGCGCGCAGCACGTGCCCGGCAGCCGGTTCGATAAGTTGCTTGGTCCGGCCCTGGTAGAGCGCTTGCAGTGCAGGCGGCGGCGGTTCGGGCAGGAGCACGACGAGATGTGCTTCCGCGCCCGTGACGGTACCCAGGAAGCTCTTGAGCTGGCTTTCGCCTTTGTCGAGCACCTCGCTGTCGGTCTTGGTCAGGTCAAGCAGGATGCGGGCGTTCTGCGCGACGCGGCGCAAGTCGAGCTGGGTGTCCTCGTCGAACTCGATGACGTTGATCGTCGGCGTTTCGCCGCCGGAAACGGCCCTGAGCGCCCAGACGCCGGTCGTCCACCGCCCGCTGCGCGGCCGGCCGTGGAGGAAGACGACCTTGTCGTCATGCAAGGACTTCACGATCTCGGTGAACTCGTGCGGCTCGGCGAAACGGTCCTTAAGCCAGAGAAGGTGGCCAGGGTCGATCTCGTCCCGGACGATCAGGTCCCGGTACCCGCTGCCGGTGCCGAAGACCTGGACCGTGTCACCCGATTTCCGCACGTCGACGGAAATGCCGCCGGTGACGTAGCCACCCACGGTCACGTTGCCATCGCCGGTGACCGAGGTGCTACTGGTGGGGGCCTTGAAGCTGTCCGTGGTGGTCATCAGTTCTTCTCCCCGTTCTTGCGGACGTTCTGTCGGATACCGCCGCGTAGGTTGCCGCCGGTGACGATGTTCCCGTCGCCGACGGTGTGCTGGTGCGAGTTCCGGGATTTGTCGGTCCGGCGATACTCGTCCCGCATTTGGATCGTGTTCCCGTATACGGTGCCGTTGCTCGTGTTGGCCACCGCGCTATTGGCTCCGGGAGCTTCGTCCTGCGAAACGGGGCCGTCGGGGAATGGCTCGTCCGGCGTGCCGATGCCCCGGGACAGCAGGTCACCCGAGGGTTTCGGCACGTGCAGGTAGGCATCACCCACGTAACTCTTCACCGACACCGGGACACGGACGAACTCACCCGGTGCCTTCGCCGCGTACCCGGAGAGCACAACGTCCTCGTAGACGCGCGCCGAGAGCACCGCGGCGACGAAGGTGACCTCGGGGTCGGAGCTTGCGAGCAGTTCGCGGACCGGCTCGCAGTCCAGGAGCCGGTGTGTCTCGACCATGGCCGCGCCCGAACCGTCCCCGAGCTGGGCATTCCCGGAATCGGTCAGCGGGCCCACCGCGACGCTCACCCGCAGGCGAGTCGGCTCGCCGTTCCGGCCGAGGCGCATGCGGTGGTGGTAGGCCAGTTCGTCCTGCAGGGCGTCGAGGAACGGCCCGACAAGGATCGGCAGGCTCTCCGGGCGGAAACCGACCACGAACCCGTCGCCACGACCGGCCGGGAACCGGCGGTCTGCCCAGGTCGCGGCGTGCTCCGCCCGCTCGAACGCGCGTTCAAGGATAGTCGGGATCAGCTCGGTGAGCGCGTAATGGTCGGCGGGGGTGACCCCGCTGAAGTTCTTGACGTCCACCGACAGCACCGCGTGGTACGGCGGCAACTCATAGGCGACGGAATGCGTGTCCTCGGTCATGGGAAGCACTGTGGCTCGTCAGCCCGGGGGGTGA
This sequence comes from Amycolatopsis aidingensis, assembly GCF_018885265.1. GTDB lineage: Bacteria > Actinomycetota > Actinomycetes > Mycobacteriales > Pseudonocardiaceae > Amycolatopsis > Amycolatopsis aidingensis. The sequence goes on along the minus strand of NZ_CP076538.1, from coordinate 3,760,399 downwards.
TGTCCACCAGAAGACGAACAAAAGTGACCTGCGTCACTCTTGACTTAGGTATGCGTGGCGGCGGAGCTTGTCAAACCGTTCGACGGTCAGGTTGCGCTCCGCGCTCAGGACGCCCTCCCGGCGTAGCTGGGCGACTAGGCCAGCCACGAGGCTGCGGGACAGCCCCAACACGTGCCCGAGCCGGGTCTGCGACATCGGTATCAGGCGAGGGTTGTGCCCCGGCTCGGCCAGGTCGGCCAGTTGCACCATCAACCGTGCGATCCGCCGCAACGGGGGCAGGCTCAGCATGTCCACCGAGTCCTGGCCCGCCCGTTGCAGCTTGGCCGCTACATACCGGCGGACCTCGCGGTGGACGCCGTCGGCGACGAGTACGCGCTCGAAAGTGTGTGAGGGCACTGCAAAAGCCGCGCAGGGTTCCAATGCGAAGACGTCCGCCGTGCGCACGCCGCCGACCTCGAAGGCCACCTCGCCGATCACATCACCGGCGCCGCGCAGGGCGATGAGGCGGTAGTCGCCGTCCTCGGTGTGGCACCCCACTTCGACCCGTCCTGACGTCAGCAGCAGAACCGAGGACGCCGGGGCGCCGCGTACGAAGATGGGCTCACCCTTGCTAAAAGTGCGGAGGAAACCGAGCTTGCACAGCGTCGACCAGGTACGTTCGGGAACGAGCGCGCGGAACCCCCGGTGTGCATGATCGTCTGGCACGAATAGTCACGATAGCCGGTCGGGGGCTGAGTGTCGGGCGAATCACCCGTTCAGCCGGATCCGTTGTCCTACACGGATCCGGTGTGGTGGCCCCATGTGCTCGGCGATTGGTCCAGCCGGTTGCGGGCAGGTCGCTTATCAACGCCGCGATGTACTTCCCGGCCTCGGTGTCGTACTGCGCGCGGACGAACCTGGCTCAAGTCGCCGATGCGGCCTGGCCAGGTTCGATACCGTACGCTCACTCTCAATGTTGGAAGTCGCGGGCCGCTCTCTTCGCTGGTTGCATCGCCTTCCCGAGGCGTTCCAAGACCTCGGTCACGATCGATGATTCGGCGGGCAGGGGTTTGTCACGGAGGAACGCATCGCACAGGTCGATGGCGTGATCGCATGCCACCGGGACGAAGTGGAAGGTATGGCGTCCGATGTCCTGCTTGAGCGCTGCGCCCACACCGAGGAAGGCCACGACGTGATCGAGGCGAGCTGCGAGTGTCGCGTGCTCGATCTGGTGAACCTTCCAGAACAGGACATCCAGGATCTCCTCCCAAGGTCGTGTCGGGTCGCCTTCTGGCAGCAGCCACGTCGGCGTGAAGAACGTGGCGGGAAGCTGGTCGGAAGTGGGCCACTTCAGCAAGTACGCTGGCGCCGTCACATCCGGCGCGGTCAGTACCGTCTATCAGCAGGTGCGAAACGCCGGGACGTCGGCCAGCGTCGCTGTGTCAGTGGGATCCGGATAGTTGACATCGCAACGACTCGCGTCCGGGCGTTATCCATACGTCAGCTTGCCAGTCTTCAAGCCAAACCTGACCGAAATGGAACTTACCGATTGCAACACCAGGCGCCCAAGACAATTCGAACCTGAACCGACCGCTCACGGTTGCATCACCCTGAACATCTTCCAAGCTGCCGTCACGCTGGCTTACCCAAGCGACACCGGCCGTAGCCGCCACCCGAAACTCGCCCGCAAATTCGAACTCAAGATCAATTGGCGAACGACTGTCGAACTCAACGCGATCGATAGTGATCTCGGGCCATTCAATGTTAACTTCCCCAGCCTTCGACGCGTCCGGATTTTCGCTATATCTCTCGAACGCACTCCCTACGGTCGTCGCAATAAGTTCTAACAAATCGGATAGCGGCACACGGAGCGCCACTTCCAACCGCCCACCGACCACCCGCTCGAGGACAGTCATCGAGGCACGGCCGCATTCGTACAGTTTGAGCCCCACCCTCACCATGACGGGTGGCCCACAGGTGTACAGTGGCGACTCACTAGCTTCGACTCTCACTTCTTTGAACACGAAGTAGTCAGCTTTTCCGTCCCCGAGTTCAGCAAGCCTTTGAACGACTGCCGGCGCGCTCCGCTCGAAGATCTCTCGCGTTCTTGTATCGCTCAGGTCAGCCTCCGTCGCCTCAAGGAGGGCACTCTCGAGCTTGGACGGGCTACCAAACGCTACCACCTGCCGAGTAATCTCGGGAGCGAGCTTCCGCGCTTTATGCAACATCGACAGTAGAAGACCGGTCGCAGATAAATCCATACCACTCTTCGCCTTGTTGCACGCACCGCAGATCGGGGCAAGATTACAGATCCCATGGACATCATGGTCCATGGGCAGATTTAACTTCCCTTGTAATTTGATTCGTGCACCACTACTCATGGACCTAGGGATTATGTGATCAATCTCGAGCTCGGAGAAATCCTTAAATCGGTGACACCAATAGCATTGCTGACCCCAGACGAGCCGCAGGACGTGCCGCAAAAGTCGATTATTCCCACCCTCGATGTACCGAATGTTTGCCAAAGCTCCGTTCCTCACGCTGTTCAACGGCGCCTGGATACGTACTGTCCGCTCCAGACCAGAGCCGCATCGATGCTCATCAAATCTTCGTAGATTCAAAGCTGCCCCACGATGTGACGCCGTGGTCGTCGTCGAAGACCAATTCACCAACGTCTGCCACGAACCGCCGCTTCGACCACATTCGCAGCGCGCGCCTGCCGAACTGACGTCGCGATACCGGGTGCGGCTACGGCGCCTAACCGTCACGAGGACGTAGCTAGGCTTGCGAGGCAAGCCGCGGTCGTACCTCCTGGCACGTTCATGGCACGCGTCTACCGACATAGGGCCTTCCTTCTCAGACGACCTTCTGGATCGACCGTAGCGCCACCCACCGACATGGAGGTCTGTCTGCTGGTGATCATTCACCGCAACCGGCCACCGGACCAAGACCCGTGTCTACTGCCCAGGTGCAACGCGCCGCCCGCCGTGAGGCCGATAGCACCAGACGCCTCGAGATTTCGTGTCTTGGGTGGCGACACGGGCCTGCCAAGCACGGAAGTGCCTGTCCTGCCCGGCAATGCTTGGGATTGCGACGTCACAAGCAGCACCGAGTGGAAGGCACTCCGTAGGAGAAGCGTACCGCAGGCCCGAGTGTTGTTCTTGATCCGGCGCGCGAGTCGCTGGCGTCGTCTGCCGGTGGGTTGCTGCTGCGGCAGACGCTGCGGTTGTCCGGGGCGCAGCGGGCGTTGTCCGGGGCGCTCGCGCCGTGGCGAGGCCGGCGCGCCGCACATGATCCGGGCAAGATCGTGTGTGATGTCGCGATCGCGGTCGCTCTGGGCGGAGATTGTCTGGCTGACCTCGCGGTAGTCCGGGCGCAGGCGGAGGTGTTCGGCTTGGTGGCCAGTGACCCGACGGTGTCCCGGTTGTTCAGCACCCTCGCTGCCGACAGCGCGATCGCGGTGCCGGCGATCCGGTCCGCCCGGGCTCAGGCGCGGGCGGCGGTGTGGGCGCGGCGACGGCCACTGGCCGGCGGTCCCGGCACCCAGGATGGTGGCCAGGTGATCGTGGACATCGACGCCACACTGGTGACCGCGCATTCGGACAAGGAACAGGCCGCACCCACCCACAAGCGGGGATTCGGGTTCGCACCGATGTGCGCCTTCGTCGACCACGGTGAACACGGGACCGGGGAAACGCTGGTAGCGCAGCTGCGCCCGGGAAACGCCTCACCGTGGAACAAACAAGATCACATTGAGGCGGTCGATCTGGCGCTGGCCCAACTACCCGAGCGCGAACGAGCGCACGTGCTCATCCGCGCCGACTCCGGGCGCTTGCTCCAAAGCGCTGCTGCAGCATCTCGCCGACCTGGGGGTGGAATACTCGATCGGGTTCCCCGCGCACGAAACCGTCAAGACCGCACTGGAGACCATCCCGGTGCAGGCCTGGCGCGCCGCCCTCGACAACGGCGGCCGACCGCGCGAGGGTGCGCAGGTCGCCGAACTCACTGCCTGGATGCCCACACCGACCCGGCCAGCCGGCCCGGACCGCAGGACTGGCCACCCGGCATGCGGGTCATCGCCCGCCGGCAACGCCCCCACCCCGGCGCCCAACTCCGGCTCACCGGCAACCGACCTCCGCATGGCCCCGGTTGATCTACGACGACGACCCAGCTCGTCGGGTCTATCACGGGTGGCTTCGACCCGAACTGCCTGATCGACTATTTCCGCTGCGGCATCTGGCGACTCAACGGTCGCGGCTGGCCGTCAGCGCACCGGATGCGGCCGGTGCGCTGACGAGTAACCCTGCATCGAGGCCCCGCCGACGCGGCCAGAACCGGGTCACTGTCCTGTGGGTGCCGCACCCCGACGGCCCCGAACAGCTCTACCTGCGGCTGGGCTTCACCTCGATCGGCCAGACCTACCACGGTCAGACGGTCGCCGAGCGTTTCCTCGACTGGCCCGCGGCCGGCGTCACCTTGTAGGACGACCTGCACCGCACGCCGAAGGATGGGCCGGCCACGTTCTGTCATAGCGCGACTGGTGATGGCTGGCGTGAGCTTGAGGCCCACGCTCGATCGCATGATTACGAAGGGCGCTAAAGTCGCACACATCTACAACGCCATCCGCCCCACACCACCAGCAGCCGCCAATCGCTAAAGACTCCACGCGGCAGCAACCGATGCCAACCAGGGATCGGCGACAGGCCGTCGTTACCCCACTATCCTCGACGCATTCCTTGACACCCGCTACAAATTGACTCGTTTCCGGTACTTATTTTCTCTTATTATGAAATCGATCGACCGCTCTGGTAATAATGTTTTGCGCCGCTGGCCCTGTCAGGGCCTGCCCGGAGAGTGATTGGAAGGCTTTGTTGTAGGTGTCGATTTCTCGGGGTTGACTGATGGTGAGTTCGGCGGAGATGGTTTCGACGTGGACGAGTTGGTTGTCGAAGATGATGAACTGGTTGGTGGGTACGCGGTATTCGGCGTCGTTGGGGATGATGCCGAGGACGACTCGTGGTAGTGACATGATGGCCAGGATCCGGTCGAGTTGGCCGATCATGATGTTGGGGTTGCCGACGGTTGTCGTCAGGGCTTGCTGGGCGAGGATGAAGTGGAATTGGTGGTCGCCGCGGTAGAGGATGTTCTGGCGTTCCATGCGCTCGGCGACGCCGGCGTCGAGGTCGTCGGGTATGTCGTAGAATTCGATGACGCGGCGCATGACTTCGTGGGCGTATTCGGCGGTTTGCAGGATGCCGGGGATGAGGACGGGCTCGTACCAGCGCATCAGCGTGGTCTTGGCTTCGAGTCGTTGTGAGGCTTTTTGGCGGCGTCGGGTGCCGGCTCCGAGCATGCGGCGCCATTCGACGTACATGGATTCGATGTTGCGTACGGTGGCGATGAGGTCGGGGATTTGGGGTTCGGAACGGGTGTGCTGGCACCAGGCCCGGATGTCGTCTTCGGTGGGGGTTTGTTTGCCGTACTCGATTTTTGAGACTTTGGAGCTGTGCCAGCCGGCCAGGGTGGCCAGGTCGCGGCCGGTGAGTTGTGCGTCCTTGCGGAGGTCGCGCAGCTGGTGACCGAGGGCCTGGCGTGCCTGGTGGAGGGAGTGCGTCACGAGTGGCTCGTTCTCGGTTCAGGCCGTGGCGTGCTCGGTCTCCAGGTAGCGGTGGTGCGGGACGGCGGTCTGCCAGACCCGGTCTCGTACCGTGCGGCAGTGGCGCACGATGACGGGATCGGTGGTGGCGGCGCCGCCGGCGAACCGGCCGTCGGGTTCGAACACGGTGAACACGACGCGGTTGTCGTCGAAGAGCCAGAAGTCGTCCGCCGACAGCTGGTCGGGGTTGATCAGGTGCCGGGGTAGCCACCGGACGTCCTCGCCTGCGGCGGTGTTGTGTTCGGCCACGGTGAGTCCCCACCGGGTGTAGTCGCCGTGCGGGACGGTGACCACGCGGACGCGCCGTACGATGCGGCCGGTGCTGGTGGCGTTGCGGACCAGGTTCAGCCACGGCTGGAACCATGCGAAGTCGTCGTGTCGGCCGGTCAGGAACAGGTGGAACGGTTCCGACTCCTCCGGCGTGGTGTAGGTGTCCCGGACTTCCAGGTGGAACGCGTCGCGCTCGAATTCGCGGAAGAGCGCGTCGAACGCCTCACCCTGTAGCAGTTGCACTGACCCGTACCTCCTTCTTCGTCGGGACTTCGACGCAGGTTTCGTGTCCCGGGATGTCCATGGTCGCCAGCGCTGCGGCGTCGGTGACGGGCCGACCGGAGAGGATGAAGCTGCCGCGGCCCGTGTCGTCGAGGTGGGCGCCCAGGCATTTCCCTTCCTCGACGTGTCCGAGCAGGCGGTGGGGGATCTCGATCCGGGTGGGATGCCCGTGCACTTTCCATCCCTGCACCACGTAGGTACCGCGGTCCGTGGCGTACAGGGTCGGCGAGCCTCCGCCTTGTGTGTCTTTGCCGAGGAACCTGAGCTGCATGACTACCCCTTCCACCACGCAGGTGCGTGAGTTTGCTCGGACCCGTTGATAGTCGGCTCACCAGCGATGATTCGTCAACAAACGGCCACACGGTCAGGGTATCTTCGAGCAAACTGGAGCAAACTTCTGGCCCGGTCGTCACGGCTCGCCCTAGCGTGATCGCCGCCGTGCTGATCCGTGCCATCCCCGCGAACGACACACCATGCGCCTCCGCGGTGCCGGCAGCGGACACAGCACGGGGATTTCCGACACCAGACCACGCAAGGGGACGAGCAGCCAGGTGACCGCAGGCCGCGACCACGACACAAGCGCCGGATCCGATACTGCCCCGGGCAGGGATGCCCTGACCGCGAAGCGTGTGGCCAGAGCACGGGCGGCGATGATCGAACAGCTGTGGGAGCTGCACGCATTGCGCTCCGATCGCGTCGCCGCCGTGTTCGGCAGGATGGATCGGCATGCCTTCGCCCCCGAGGTGCCGGTGGACGAGGTGTATGCGGCGACGACCGCGGTGGTGACCAAACGGGACGAGCACGGTGCCGCCGTCAGCTCGATCAGCGCACCGCAGATTCAGGCGTTCATGCTGGAGCAGGCCGACATCCAGCCGGGTATGCGGGTGCTGGAGGTGGGTTCCGGCGGCCTCAACGCGGCCATGCTGGCCGAACTGGTCGGCGAGACCGGCGGTGTGACGACCATGGACATCGACCCCGAGATCACCGACCGGGCCCGCACCCTCCTGGACGCCGCCGGATACTCCCGCGTTCAGGTCGTGTGCGGCGACGCCGAAACCGGCCTGCCCGGCCTCGGCCTGTTCGATGTCGTCCTGGTGACCGTGGGCTGCTGGGATGTTCCGCCCGCGTGGATCGAGCACCTCATCGAGGGTGGACGGATCGTCGTTCCCCTGCGCATGCGCGGGATCACCCGGTCATTGAGCTTGCGGCGCACCGGTGATCATCTGGTCGCGGACTCGGCCGAGGTGTGTGGCTTCGTGAAGATCCGCGGTCAAGGGGCGCATCGGGAGCGGATGCTGCTGTTGCACGGGGACCGGATCGCGCTGCGTTTCGACGACGACACCTGCCCCATGATCCCTCCCACTGGACAGGGTGTTGGCGACCGACCGCGCCGACGCCTGGTCCGGGGTGACGGTCGGTGCCATGGAACCGTTTGACTCGCTGGTGCTGTGGCTGGCCAGTGTGCTGCCCGGGTTCTGCCTGCTGGCCGTCGACAGCGACTACGTCCCCGCCGAGGGCGACCCGGTGATGGCCGAGCCAGGTGGCCGATGGTTCCCCAGCGCCTCCGTCTACGACAGCGGGGATTCCTTCGCCTACCTGGCCAGTCGACGACTGCGACCGGGTGTGTTCGAGATGGGGGCCCATGGATTCGGCCCCCAAGCCCACGCGGCGGCGAAGACGCTGGCCGAGCAGGTTCGCACGTGGGATCGCCACCACCGGCGCGGCCCCGACCCGGTCATCACCATCTGGCCGCGCACCGCCCCCGACGACCTGGTCCACCAGGCCCACGCCGACGAACCGGCCAACCCGGATCCACCCCGCACGGTGGCGGTGATCGACAAACGGCACACCCGCGTCGCGATCTCCTGGCCAGCCCCACGGCCTGACACCACGGGCCGGCGGGCACGGCCAGGTTCCGGAGGACAACCGACACAGGAAGGACCGAAGGATGTCCAGCGCCACCAGCACGCTGCCCCACACCACGAACCCCAACGCATCGGCCGCGCGCTCCGCCGCCAGCCCCGACGGGGATTTCACGCTCGACTTCCAGGTGATCGAGGCGGCCTACCCACTGGCGAAGCTGTCCTGCGACACCAGCGACGGGTGCGGCCAGACCTGCTCGACCAGTGCCTGCAACAGCCAGGCCAACAACCCCGCCTGACCACCCCACGTCGGGTGCGTTGACGCCATGCCCCGTTGCGGCGTCAACGCACCCGCTTCCACGCCATGCCCACGCGGTGGGCCATTCGAAGCGGCCGCGAGGAGGAGGCGCACGCGTATGGCAGCACCACGGCACTTCCGCCACACCGGGCTGGTGGTGGTGCGGGCCAGCACCGACCCGGGCGGACTGCGCCTGCCCCGGCTGGATCTGCACACCGCCGAGGGCGCCGAGACCATCGGCCGCGCATGGTTGGCGCGGACGTGGGACCGCGGGACCGTGCGCACCGCGCTGCGGGTGGCCAGCCCTGCCCTCTGCAAGCGGATCACCACCGCCGTGTCGGGCACCCCGTTGAGCCGTCGGCAGTGGCGACGACTCCTCGTGGCCGTGTCGTCCTACCTCCTGCGGTGGCGAGGGAGAGCAACCCCGTTCGGCCTGTTCGCCGGTGTCACCACGGCCACGATCGGCCCATCGCCCCGGGCCATGTTCGGCGACGCCCACGCCGTGCGCGCACGCCTCGATCCGGACCGGCTGGCCGACCTGATCTCCTGGCTGGAACACGACCCCGCCGTGCTGGCCCATCTCCGACTGACCGTCAACAACGCCGGGACGACCCGCGGGGACCAGTTCGTCGTGCCCAGGCCGGTGGCCCCGGCCCGCGCGGGCAAGACCGGCACCACGTCTCCGCTCGCCGGGGACCTCAAGGCGATGGAGCTGGCGGTGCGCCGCAGCCGCCCAGTGGACGCCGTCCTCGCCGCAGCCGACCGACCTGTGCGCGGGCAGGAGCTGATCACGCGGCTGGAGCGGGACTTCACGGCCTCGTGCGAGCAGGTCACCACGATGCTGGCCGGGCTGATCGAGCACCACATTCTGGTGACGAACCTGCGGGCTCCCGCCACCAGCACCGATCCGGTGGCCCACCTGCTCACCGAACTCGACACCCTCCCGCCGCACGCCGATGCCCACGACGCGGAACGGGTGGCCACAGTCCGCGATGCGCTGCGTTGCCTGCACGAATCGCTATCCGAGCCCGATCTCGACCCTGGTGCCCCGATACCGTGCCCCGCCGGCATCCCCGGTCGGCACCGCAACACCGCGAGCGGCCCGAGCGGCACAACGACCGTCGCGCCCTCGACCAGGCCGGAGCCGCCAGCGATCGAGGTCGCCATCGACGGGCGTATCCAACTGCCGGAAACGGTGCTACACGAGGCCGAGACCGCGGCGTCGACGTTGTTGCGGCTGACCCGCGGCCCGTTCGGCACCGGCGCCTGGCGCGACTACCACCAGCGCTTCCGTGACCGCTACGGAACGGGCGCCGTGGTGGGAGTCCGCGAGCTGGTCTCCGATGCCGGCCTGGGGTATCCGGTGGGGTTCCTCGGCGCCGCCCGCGACCACCCGGTGCGACCGCTGACCGACCGCGACGCCGTTGTCCAACGGATGGTCCAGGAGGCCGTGCTCGACGGAGGCACCGAGATCCACCTGTCCGCGGACGACATCGAGCAACTCACCGTGGGCGACCACACGCAGCTGGTCCCGCCCGAGCGGGTCGAGATCGCCTTCCGCCTGCACGCCCACTCCGCCAACGCCCTGCAGCGCGGACGCTTCCAATTATGGGTAACGGGCGCTCCGCCCACCTCCAGCAGCATGATCGGACGCTTCGCTCCCCTACTCGATGCGCCCGCCCGCGACCGGTTGGCCGCCAGCTACGCGACATCGGACCCCGACGTGATGGTGGCGCAACTATCGTTCCCACCACGGCGGCCGCGCAACGACGCCGTCACCCGGGTCCCGTGCCTCATGCCGTGGCTGCTGCCCATCGCCGAACACCCCACTGTGAAGACCGATACGGACGGCAAGCCGGGCCGTCTTACTCTGCAGGACCTCGCGGTGACCGCCAGCGCCACGCGGTTCTTCCTGATTCACTGTCCGACCGGAAAGCGGGTCCAGGCCCACGTGCCGCACGCGCTGGAAACGACGGTGTTCACCCCACCGCTGGTGCGGTTCATCGCCGAGCTGGCCACGGCCCGCAGCGCGGTCTGGGGGCCGTTCGACTTCGGCGCCGCCCGGACCTTGCCGTTCCTGCCCAGAATCCGGGCCGGGCGAAGCGTGCTGGCACCAGCACGGTGGCTCCTGGATTCAGCCGACCTCCCGGGCCCGCGGGCGGAACCGCGCGACTGGCAGGACGCGCTCGCCGCGTGGCGACACCGGTGGCGCGTGCCCGCGCAGGTCGTGCTGTGTGAGGGCGAGCAGCGGCTACCACTCGACCTCGAGGACCCCACCCAGCTCAGCCTGCTTCGTACCCGGCTGCGCCGCGGGACCGAGGTGGAACTACGCGAAACCGCCCGGCCCGCCGACCAGGAGTGGATCGGCCGCGCAGCCGAGTTCGTCGTCCCGCTCACCACCACGCACCCGGACCGAACGCGCGCGATGCCGCGTACCGGCCCCACCAGGTCCACGGGCACCGATGACCGGAATGCGTCCCGTCCTCACCTGCCTATGACCTCGACGCTGCTGATGGCGCAGGTCGACGGCCATCCACAACGGTTCGACACCATCCTCACCACGCACCTCCCGCAACTCCGCGACCGCATCCGCGACGCCGCCGTGCGGACGTGGTTTCGCCGCCACCACGACACCACCCGCCCCGAATCCGACCACTACCTGCAACTCTGGGTGCGTCTCACCAGCACCGACCAGTACGGCACGGTCGCGGCCCAGATCGCCGAATGGACCGCCGAGCTGCGCCAGGCCGCGTTGGCCGCGCACCTGCGCTTCGACACCGCGTGGACCCAGCCCGGCAAGTACGGCACCGACCTTCCCGCAGCGGAACAGGTCTTCGCGACCGATTCGGCCGCCGCGCTGGCCCAGCTCGGCCTCGTCCAGGACGCTCATCTACCCAACCCGGTGGTCGCCGCCGTGTCGATGGCCGACCTGGCGACCGCGCTCGCCCCGACACCACACCAGGGATGGCGATGGCTGACCACCGTCCTCGGCCAGCAGCACGGCCCGACCGACCCCACCCTGCGCGAGCACGCCCTGCACCTCGCAAAGCATCTCGGCCACCCCACCCACGAACCACGACCACACCACACCGCGGCCGAAGCCGCGGTGCTCACCGCGTGGGCGCACCGCCGGACCGCTCTCACCGAGTACCGAACCCGCCTCGACCGCGACCCGTCGACCGTGCTGCGGGCGCTGCTGCACGACCACGTCACCCGCGCGGTCGCCGTCCACCCCGAACAGGAAGAGGCAACCAACCGGCTCGCCCGCGCGATCGCCCTGCGCGCCACGGCACTCGCCTCCCAGGAGCACCCATGAGGCCCCCGACCCACCTCGGTGCCGACGCCGAGCACGTACCGCTGATCGACCGACTGACCTATCCGCTCGCGACACCGAGCACAACCGCGCACACCGGGCAGGCCCAGTCGCTGGCACGCGGGGCCGCCGGTGTCGCCCTATGGCACATCCACCAGGCGCACCGCAACACTCCAGGCGCCCGGACCCGGGCACATCGGTGGGTGCAGGCGGCACTGGCCGAACCGGTCAGCAACGCCGACACCGCCGGGCTGTTCGCCGGACTACCCGCCATCACCTTCGTCGTCCACACCGCGCAGGACCTCATCCCCGAGTACGAATCCGCCCTCGAGAAACTCGACGCCCACCTGATCCGGCTGACCCATCGCCGTGTCGACGCGGCGCTGGCCCGGATCGACCGGGGCGAGCCCGCCTCCTTCGCCGAGTACGACCTCCTGCGTGGACTGACCGGCATCGGCCAAGTCCTGCTGCACTTCCTGCCCACTTCCGACGCGCTCGAACGAATCCTGCGATACCTCGTGCGACTCACCCGACCAATACGGGTCGAGGGCGACACCCTGCCCGGCTGGTGGGTCGGCCACGGCCCCGACCCCTCGCTGCCCACACCCGGCGGGCACGCCAACCTCGGACTCGCGCACGGCATCGCCGGCCCCCTGGCCCTCCTCGCCACCGCCACCCGGGCCGACATCACCGTGCAAGGACAGCAGGACGCCGTCCACGCCTTCTGTGCCGACCTCGACCAATGGCGCCAGAACCCCGACACCGGCTCGTGGTGGCCGTACTGGATCACCCGCGACAACCACACCCAGCGGCACATCACCCAGCGAACTCCTGGACGCCCGTCCTGGTGCTACGGCACCCCCGGCATCGCCCGCACCTACCAGCTCGCCGCACTCGCCACCGGCGACACCGCCCGGCGGCACACCGCCGAAACCGCGCTGGCCTCCTGCCTTGCCGACGACACGCAACTGAACCAGATCACCGATCTCGGCCTCTGCCACGGCTGGGCAGGCCTCTACGCCACCGCCGCACGCGCCGCCGCAGACAGCAGCACCCCCGCGCTTACCGAGCTTCTGCCGTCCCTGGCCCAACAGCTCCTCAGAAACGCCGCCACCAGCGGACCGTCCGAGGACGGATTCCTCGACGGCGCCGCGGGCCTGGCCCTCGCCCTGAGCGAAGCCGCCGACAGCACCGCACCCAGTGCCATATCCGGATGGGACCGATGCCTGCTCATCACCTAGCCACCCCAGCCGCCAGCACCGGCGCCCCGCCGGATGTCCTGGCCTCCGCAGTGCACAGCGTCCTGGCCGGCACCCCACCCGCCGAGGCCTGCACCCGCCACGGACTCACCGACCACGACCTCGACGACGCGGTGGAGACCTACTGCCAAGCCGGCAGCACCGCCCTGTACGACCGCGCCGCAGACGCCGGATGGTGGCAGGCGCACCTGGAGTTCGCCGACTGGCGCCACGCCGAACACCTCGCCAGCACCGTCCTCGAGCCACACCTACGCGACTGGCACGCCAACGGGCTACTCGAGGCCTGGTGGTTCATCCGCAAAGCGCCCTGCTGGCGCCTCCGCCTACGCCCCGCCAACAGCACAAACGCCTTGCCGCCCACTGCCGGAGCCCTCTTCGACCAGCTCGTCGACAGCGGACACCTCCGCCACTGGCAACCCACCCACTACGAACCCGAGACCCTGGCCTTCGGCGGACCGACCGGAATCAGCATCGCCCACCGCCTCTTCAGCGCCGACAGCGCCAACCTGCTCCACTACCTCGGCCACATCGAGCCACCCCTCGGCCGGCGCGAGCTCTCCCTGCTGCTGTGCACAACGCTCCTCCGTGCCGCAGGCCTGGAATGGTTCGAAACCGGCGACGTCTGGCACCGCGTCACCTGCCTACGAACCAACCCCGACCACCCCAGCACCGCGCACGGCCACCACGCCACCCTGACCCACCAACTGCACACGCTGCTGACCTACGACACCCGACCCACCGGACCCATCTTCGGACCAAACGCCCCCGCGGCCACCCTCCGGCCCTGGGCCGAAGCCTTCCACCACGCCGGACACGCCCTCGCCACCGCAGCACACCACGCCACCCTGCACCGCGGGCTCCGAGCCGTCCTCGCCCACCACGTGATCTTCCACTGGAACCGACTCGGCCTCCACACCACCACACAACACGCACTCGCCCACGCCGCCACCACCGCCATCCACCACCACGAGCACGGAACCCAAGCATGAGCACCCCTGCGACCAGCTCAATGCGCGGAGGATCGCGACGTGGCAAGAGCGGAATCGGGATGAGGTGCTAGAACGGAGCGATGTCACCGTCGCCAGAGGTGTGGGACCTCGACCCGGACTGGCCGACCTGCGCGGCGGCGGTGGAGCCAGCCTGTCCCGGTATCCGGGCCAGCGGGTTCGATCGTTGCCTCACCCATCTGACCACGGCTGAGTTCGAGACCGTCCTGGACCGCCTCGAGCCCGGTGCCGACCTGGACCTACGCGGCACCACCCTCGACAGTGACGTCCTCGAGCGCCTGCTCACTGCCCTGACCGCAGATAACGAACGCGGTGCGCGCATCGGCTTTCTCCACGGCACACGCACCCGCTTCACGGGCACCGCCTGGTTCGCCCGCGTCCGTTTCGAGGGGACCGCCGGGTTCGTCGGCGCCCGCTTCGAGGGGACCGCCAGGTTCGACGACGCACACTTCGCGAGGCACGCCGGGTTCACCAGCGCCCGCTTCGCGAGGGACGCCGGGTTCGACGACGCACACTTCGGCGGGACCGCCAGGTTCGCCGCTGCCCGCTTCGCGGGACACGCCTGGTTCGACGACGTCCGCTTCGAGGGGACCGCCAGGTTCGACGACGCACACTTCGCGAGGCACGCCGAGTTCGTCCGCGCCCACTTCGCGGGGAACACCCAGTTTGCCTGCGCCCGCTTCGCGGGGTACGCCGGGTTCGCCGGCGCCCACTTCCAGGCGGCTGGCCAGCTGGGGCCGTTGAGTGCCGCGGAGGTGGTTCTGGATGGGGCCGTGTTCTGTCGGCGGATGGTGGTGGAAGCGGCCGCGCATCGGGTGTCGTGCGATGGTGCCCGGTTCGAGGAGGGCATGGCGCTACGCCTGCGACACACGCAGGTCAGCTTCCAGAATGTGACCTTGGGCGGTCCTTCGTCGATCCAAGGAAATCCCCACGCCTTCCCAACAATCCTCGGGGCCGAGGGGACGCCGCCGGAGGAAGATCCGTCCAGGGCGGCGGACCAGCCAGAACCGGAACCCGGAGCTGGGACTTATCCGGACACCGAGGACCTACCGGTGTTGTTGTCGGTGAGGGAGACCGATCTGTCCGAGATGCTGCTGATCGATGTCGATCTACGGTGGTGCCGGTTCGCGGGGGCGCATCACCTGGATCTGCTGCGGATCGAGGGCCGCAGCCCGTTCGACCGGCCTCCGACCGGCTGGCATGCGGGCTGGGCGTGGCCACCGGTATGGCGCTGGACTCGCCGGTCTGTGCTGGCCGAGGAACACCACTGGCGCCACGACCAACGCAAGAGCCGCGGCTGGCGCCATGGCCACGACCAACGCAAGGCCCGCGGCTGGCACTCCTCCTCACCTGGGCAGGATGCGGTGGCTGCGGTCGGGCCGGTACGGCTGGCCGCGCTGTACCGATCCCTGCGCAAATCGCTGGAGGACAGCAAAGATCAAGCCGGCGCCGGGGACTTCTACTACGGCGAGATGGAAGCCCGCCGCCACTCCGGCCCCGTACGGGACCGGGTCGTGCTCAGCGCCTACTGGCTACTCTCCGGCTATGGGCAGCGCGTCCTGCGCCCCCTGGTCGCCCTCGCCGCCCTGGTCGGAGTGATCACCGTGTTGCTGGTCGGCTGGGGCCTGCCCGACTCCCCACCCCCACAGCAGATCACCGGCACCCTGCCCGTTGCCGAGCAGCAGGTCACCCTGGCCGTGCGCGACGCCTCGCCCACACTCCCACCGGCAGCGCAGCGCTGGAACTGGAACCGTGCTGGCAAAGCGGCACAGATCGCGATGAGCTCGGTCGTCTTCCGCGACGGCGGCCAGAAGCTCACCCCCGCCGGCACCTGGACCATCATGGCTGGTCGCTTCCTCGGCCCCGCACTCCTCCTCCTGGCGATCCTCGCCATCCGTGCCCGAGTCAAACGCTAACGCCGCACCTCGGAGCACACCCGAAACGGGCCCGGGGCACCGACATCTGCCGGTGAACCGGCCCATCAGAGACCAACAGCCGCCCAGGTCGCTCGGCGATATGCCGGGCGGGGCTTGACGAGTTGTTGTTATCCGTCCCGGTCCAGGTTCCAAGACTCGAATCATAACTGTTGTGAGAAATAGCGTCAGGACTCGACCGAGACTCCCGGGGCGTAATTTGATATCGCCAATTCTGAACAGTCAGGAATATCTGAATGAACTGCAGGCTACCGCTTGCGTTTCCCGCAACCTTGGATATCAAGCCCGAATCCAAGCGTTCGGTGAACAAATTATCAAAACAAGCCCGACAATTCGTTCCCAGCATCCAGCGATCAGCTTGCCACGACCACGCGGCGCCGAGTTAGCACCCAGGACGACGGGACCACCCACAGTAGCATATCGACACGTTCGGTGACATCGCCCGAACCAGAAGGAGGGAGCGCGTTGCGAGATCATGCCACTTGAGGGCTAAACGGAGTAGCTTATACCGCCAGGTGGTCCTTCCATAGGAGTCCCCCAGCGGAGTCACCGATCGCCAGAACTGCGACACTGGCCACATGCGTACCAAATACCTCATGAACCACATGCCGGGCGGGCACTCGACCCTGCGAGTAGCCGCTGGACTATGCCTTGCCGGGGCGCTGTTCTTGTCCGCACCGAGCACGCCGGTCACGACCACATACACGGCGGCTCCGTCGACTGACTGGTACCAGCCCACCATTTTGGCTACTGCCCAGTAGGAGTCGCGCCACCGGTTCGCGCCCCTACCAGTTGGTCGCCGCCGGGCGCGAACTCCCAATTTCTTGCCGAAACAATGGAATGGTTCGGTCGTCCGGGATGACATCATCTCCGGCTTCCAGCAGCGCAAGTTTGTCGCGTATCGAGCCTGCGATCGTAACGCCGGTCTCACCCGATATCTCTAGCGCCTCATTCCATTTCGCGCGCGCTGTCGCGCTGTCCCCCATCGCCAGACATGCCTCGGCGAGAGCATCGAGCGCTCGGGCCACGCCGGGGAGATTGCCCGTGGAGCGGCACAGTTCCACAGATCGTCGAGCCGCCGCGGCGGCGGCAGGATGCGCAGCGAGCGCCAGCTGCGCGGAGGCAAGTGTTCGGAGCGCCTCGGCGGCCTGACGATCATCACGTGTCTGGTCATAGATGGTGAGCGCGTTCTCACAGTGCCGCACGGCGGCTGCCGGATCGCCCTTATCGAGCAGGAGGCTGCCCAGCTGCGCCAGTGTCTGCGCTCGCTCCCCGGGGGAACCGACGTTCATGCGAAGTTTCAGTGCCTGGCGGTAGTGCTGTGCTGCGAGGTCGAGCCGCCGCGTTCGTTGGTACAGGTCGCCGAGACGGTGATACACCCGGGCCTGCCCCGGCTTGTCGTCGTTGCCCTCGGATATCCGGAGGCTTTCCTGGTACAGCTGCACCGCCTTTCGGTACCGGCCGCGTTCGAGGTACGTGTTGGCGATGTTGTGGAGGGCTATCGCCTCGCCTGCGGCCTCGTCGATCATCCGGAAGATGTCGAGCGCTTGCCGGAAGTGTCTTTCGGCGTCGCCGTACTCGCCGAGTTTGAACTCGACGAATCCGAGGTTGTTCAGTTGCCCTGCCTCACCGTCTCGTGCGCCGGCGATACGCGCCGACTCCAGCGCGCGATGGTGGATCTCCAGCAGATCGCGAGGATCGCCGTACCGGCGGAGTACCTCGGTGAACGCGCCGACGAGTCGCCACATATGATCGTGAAAGCCGTACTCGACCGCAGTTCGGCAGACGGCCAGCACCTGGGGCCGCTCGCGCACGCACCAGCTCATCGCGTCCTCGGGGCTCTCGAATGACCGAGGCGTCACGTTCGGATCCAGGCGCAACGACGGAATGTCGACCAGCTGTGGCGCGAGAACCCGAAAAGCGCTGACGACGGAGCCGAGATACCAATCGAGTACGCGCCGGACGGCAGCATACCGTTCTTGGGTGTCCTCCCGACTCACCAGGTCGCTCGCGTAGAGGTGTAACAAGTCATGTAAGCGATAGCCGTCGCTGGTTTGCTGCTGGATCAGGTGTGCGCCAAGAAGTATCTCGAGTGCGCGCTCAGTCTCGGCCACGGTGAGGCCGGCAACCGCGGCGGCGGCTGGTGTGCTCACGTATGGACTCGGGTGCAGGCCGAGCAGCCGGAAAAGGCGCTCCGCTACGGACGACAGTGCCGTGCACGACCATGTGAAGACAGCGCGGAGCGTCGAACGGTCTCCGTCTCCGTGCGATCCGGCGTCCAACAACCGTTTGCGCTCGCCGCGTAACTGGTCGACGAGTTCCTGGACCTCGACGTTGCTGCGTGCCGCCACGTGTTCCCCGACGATCTGTAGCGCAAGCGGCAGTCCTCCGCACAGCGAGGCAAGGTTCTGTATCGCGGCCGGGTCCGGTGCCACGCGCACATCCCGCATGCGATGCCGCAGCAGGCTCACCGACTCGTCCGGTTCAAAAACCGTCACCGGAACGGTGTAGGCCCCCTCGTTGTAGGCGAGGGTGCTGAGCTTCTGTCTGCTGGTGATCAGCACCGGGCACGAGGACGTCGCCGTGAGCAGAAGTCGCACGTGTTCGGAGTCGCGCACATTGTCCAGCACGACCAGAACTCGGCGTCCGTTCAAGGTGTGGCGCAGCAACGCGGCCCGTTCGTGGACGTCATCGGGAACCCGGTCGCGGACTCCCAGCTCCTCCAGGAAGTTGGCCAGGACGGTCGTCGGCCTCGTCGGTGCGTCGATCCCGTAGCCGTGGAGGTCCGCGTACAGTTGTCCGTCCGGGAAATGGGTACTGCGGGTACGTGCCCAGTGAACGGCGACGGTCGTCTTGCCCACACCCGGACTCCCGTCCAGTGCGACGACGGATGGAGCCCCGTCTCTGAGCAGGAGGGAGTCGAGACGTTCCAGGACAGCTTCCCTGCCAACGAAGAAGGAGGGGTCACGCGGAAGCTGGCATGGTGGCGACCTGCGCGCCGTCGGGTCGACCTGCGTGATCGGCATGTCGAGGTCGGGCGTTCGGTGTTCGTCCACAAGCCGCTCGTAGAGCGACACCAACCACTCGCTGGGCTGAGTGTCGAACTCATCGAGTAGTCGAGAGCTGAAGTCGCCGAAGAAGCTGGTAAGGCCTCCCATGTCGCCGGATCCGGCCAGCGCCCTGAGATACAGCTCGGCGAACGCCTCGTCCGTCTCGTACTCGTCCAGGAGCGGGCGCAGTTCCTGAATGACGTGGTCATGGTGGCCGAGCGCCAGGTGGGTCCGGAACAGGAGACGATAAACCGGATGCAGATCCCGCAGGACCAGCTTCTCCCTGGTGCGTTGCGCCCAGGACGTCGTCACGTCCGCCAGCGGCGGTCCTGCCCAGAGTTCGACCGCCCTGCTCAGGACGTGGACGGTCGTATCGTTGTCCGCCTGCTGACTGGCGACCCGCCCCTTGTTGGCAAGATGACAGAAATGGTGGTAGTCGACCGATAACAGGTCGGTCCGAAGCCTGTAGTGACCGTGCTCCGTGGCCAGCGTCGCGCCCGTCTGAGCCTTCTTCAGTGCCGCACGCACCTTCGATACGTATGGCTGCAGGGTCTTGCGCGCATCAGCCGGAACACATTCGCCGCCCCACAGGCCGTCCACGATGTAGTCGGCGTGCACGGGCTTATTCGCGTGCAGAAGCAGTATCCCAAGTAGGCCCCGCAGCTTGACCGATCGAAGATCGATGGCCTCGTTTCCGACGTCGAGGCGCACCGGTCCCAGAATCTGGAACACCACGGGCACTCTCCCCGGCCTGAATGGCACAGCCCTCCCAACAGGCAGTGTGACCGCATCGCACAACCGAGGACAACATGATCACATCATGTTATCCCATTGTTACAACAGGTAGCAGTCCATTGGTCAGCGGATTGCAACCGGTTTGCTCAGTGAGGCTCGCACGGTCAGAACTCCAGCGATTCCGCCACTTGTCGAGGGGAGAGACCGTGAACGAGCCAGAGTGGTCAGCGGTGCCGATCGGCATCGACGCGAAGCGGTGGACAACGCGAGGAAGCAGGCGAACCGTTCTCGTGGTCGTGCACACCGTCGTGTCAGGGCAACGCCTGCTGGACATCGTCGGCCTCATCGAATCCGATCCGCGGGTACAGGTCGTCTATACCCGCGGCCCGGACATCTTCCACGGCGGCGTCGAGGAGTTCCTGCGCTCGATCGGCGCATTGGAGATTCCGTGGCAACAGGCCGTCCGCGAACAGTTCGACCTCGCGATCGCAGCCGCATACGGCGGACTGGCCCAACTCCACGCGCCGATCATGGTACTGCCACACGGCGCCGGATACGCGAAGCAAACGCCGCAGGGTGACGGCAACGGCCCGACCACAGGACGGGCCGTCTACGGCCTCGGCACGGAACACCTGGTCCGAGACGGCCGCGTCGTGCCGTCCTCGATCGTGCTCTCGCACTTCGCCCAACGGGAGGTCCTCGCGCGCCAGTGCCCGCCGGCCGCGGATGTCGCCCTGGTAGCCGGCGATCCGTGCTACGACAGATTGCGAGCCAGCCTCGAGCTGCGGGACAGCTGCCGGGACGCTATCGGCATCCAGCCCGGCCAGCGATTGGTCGTGATCGCATCGACGTGGGGTCCTCATTCACTTCTCGCCCGATCGATGCGCCTGATCTCCGCGTTGATCGACGAGCTGCCCCGAAACCGCTATCGAGCAGCGGCTTTGTTCCATCCAGCGGTGTGGTTCGGTCACGGGATCCGGCAGGTCCGCTCGTGGTTCACCGACCAGCGAGCGGCCGGCTTGATCGTCGCCGGTCCGGACGTGGACTGGCGCTCGGTGTTGATCGCCGCCGACTACGTGGTTGGCGACCATGGATCCGTTTCCACCTACGCAGCCGCCATTGGCAAGCCGGTCCTGCAGGCATCGTTCCCATCCGAAGAGATCGATGAGACGTCTGCACAGGCCTACGTCGGTTCGGTCGCATACCGGCTGTCGCGGTCGAGGCGGATCGAGCCGCAACTGCGCGATGCCGCGTCCACATGGCAGGTGCGGCCCGAAGACGTGGCCGAACGGTTGACCTCCTGCCCGGGACAGGCACATCGCCTTCTCCGCGAGGAGATGTACCGGCTACTGGCGTTGTCGGTCCCCGGTCGGCACCGCGCGGTAGAGCCGGTCGAACTTCCCACGTTTGGTGGTGACCGCCGTTATGCATGACATCACCGACGACCTCGGCCCGGCCATCGCGGTCGAGCCGGACAGCAACCGCGCACGACTGCAAAGTGCTGATGTCCTGTTGGCCGACCATCCGACTCGGGAGTCCGGCGTCCGATGGCTCGGTCGGGTGTTCGACCGATATCCGGGCTGTTCGATCGCAGTTGCCCGGCACGAGGACGGCCGCTGGTGGCTGATAACCATCCGCGGTGACGGGCGAGTACACACCTGCCGAAGCGGTGCCGAACCAGCGACGCGTGCCGTGGTCGAACGCCTGGTCGAGGGGATCTACCTGAGGGCGGTGTCCAGGACATGATGACTACCGGTTCCGTTCCCCCAGGCCGAAATCCGTATCTGGTGCTCGTCGCAGGTGTGGTCAACGTCCGGATCGCCCGTGGTGTCGGCACCTTCCGTAAGCGACCTGCGTCCAGTGTGGTCGACAACGGTGGCATCAGCGTGCGTCTTTCCGGTACAGGATGGACACTGACCCGAACACTGGAGCAGCTCGGTACCGATGTCGCCTTCGCAACCTACGTCGGCACGGACGAACTCGGAAATCTGGTCGCCCAGCAGCTGGCACAGTACGGGCACCTCGGAGCCACGGCGCTTCGGTGTGACTCACAACCACGCGCGATGGTTCTTTACGACCGCCACGGACGGCGGGCAAACGTGACCGACCTGCGGTCCACTCCGGACCTCCGATACCCGGCTCACGTCGTGCAACCGATGCTGGACGCCGGTTGCGAGGCGGCTCTGCTGACCAACATCGGCTTCACCCGATCGTTGCTCCCCAGCGTGATCGACCGGGGGATCCCGGTGATTACCGATCTACATCTCGTCGAGTCGGCGGACTGCGAGTACAACCGCGACTGGATGCGAGCAGCCCACGTGCTGGCCTGTTCACACGAGCGGTTACCGACGAACCCAGAGTCATGGATCCGCGAAACGTGGCGGCGGTTCGGCACCAGCATCACACTGGTCGGATGTGGTCCGGGGGGTGTCGTTGTCGGTGATCGGCGTTCTCGCCGCATCTGGCGGGTCGAGTCGTGCGCTCCACGCGGGGTTCGGTATGTCAGCGGTGCCGGGGACACGTTTCTGGCGTCTTTCGTGCATCACTACCTGCGCCTTGGGGACGCCGTGGCGGCGACGCGCAACGCGGTGCTGGCGGCCGGCTGGAAGGTAGGCGGGCATCCGGACGAGGATGTAGGCGTTCCGCGGGAACGGCTCGCGAGGCTGCGTGCCACGCACGGGTTACCTGGCGCGACGCAACTACGGTGAACGGGTCTACGGCCAGCGCGAGTCGGCCGCCGTTCCGAGAGCCTCGGCGATGTCGTCCTGCCGCCGAGCCTCGGCCGAATCACCGACTCGCCTGGCCAGCTCGGCCAGGGCTCGATGAACCTGGCCACGCTGCTGGTGCGCTCCATGCTCGGCGAGTACGGTCACTGCGCCCTGCAGGAGAGCACGAGCGGTGTCGTGGCGCTCCAGGTACATCTCTGCCGCTCCGAGGGAGGCCGCGGCCCGCGCGTCGTTGTACCGATCCGGCACGTCCAGGCTGGCGAACAGGTCACGCGCTCTACGCAGCCGTTCAGCGGCCCGTTCAAAATCGCCCAATCGGATAAGCGTCCGGCCTAACTCCACGAGCGTCAGCGCCTCACCCCGGCGTTTTCCCAACGCTCGCAGAATCGCCAGGGTCTGATCAAACGTCGCCGCCGCAAGGTCGAACTGTCCGGTCTCCGCCTGGAGGAAGGCCAGGTTCTTCAGCGCACTGGCCTCTCCTCGCCGGTCAGCCCGGTCGCGAGTGCGGTGCAGCATCTCCTCGGCATGCTGCTCGGCCTGGTCGAAGCGTCCGAGGTGCGCGTACGCTCTGGCCAGGCGTTTCTGTGTACTGTTCTCCGCACGCACACTCCCCCATTCACGGGCGGCCCGCAGCGCGACCTCGCCGACCTCGAGCGCCTGACGCTCATGCTTGTGCAGGATGAACAACGGCTGGAGAACATCAGCCAAGTGGTAGGCAAGCTCGGCCCACTGTCGTTGGGCGGCTTCTCGCGTAGCAGCGATCAGGACCAGACGGTGGCGCTCCAGCCAGTCCAGGGCTGCCTCGTGCCCTGCTACGTCGTCCGGCAGGGTGAACGTATCCGCCGACGGCTCGAAGGCGTAGTCGAGCACGCGACGCGCCGGCATCACGACCTCACTCATGGACCTCGCCGCGAACAGGTACCAGTCCAGCATCTTCCGAACCACGGTCGCTCGATCGTGATCACTATCGTGCTGGAGTGCTTGGTCCTGCGCGTGGACCCGCACCAAATCGTGAAACTGGTAGTGGCGGTCGTCCACCTCTTCGAGGAGGCTGGCATCAACCAAGCCGTCCAACGCATCCCGGGCGTCAGCAACGCCCATCTCGAGCGCCGCCGACGCCACCTCGGCGGCGAAGAGACCACCGGGATGAAGTCCCATCGTCCGGTACACCCGTCGCGCATGCACGTCGAGGTCGGTGTAGGCGACGTCGAACATGGAACGCACGGAGAGGTCCTCCTCGGCCGACAGCCGGTCCAGTCGCAGCCGCTCGTTGGAAAGGTCATCGACCATGCGGGCGAGCGGACGTCGGGGGCGCGACGCCACTCGAGCCGCTGCTACACACAGCGCAATCGGCAATCCGCCGCACAGGTGGACCAACGCTGTCGCCGGGTTCCGTTCACGTCGCACCCGCTGGTTTCCCACACGATACGAAAGCAGTTCGAGTGCCCCGTCGGGGTCCAGCGGATCAACCTGAACTGCGTGCGCACCGGCTGCCAGCAGCCCCAACAGCGGTCGGCGACTCGTCACCACGGCGAGCCCGCTGCCGGACGCCGGCACCAGCACGCGGGCCTGTGCGGCGGAGGCGGCGTTGTCCAGTAGCACCGCCACCGCTCGGCCCGCGGTCACTGATCGGAACAACGCCGTGCGCTCAGCCAGCCCGGTCGGTACCTGCCTCGGGGCAACACCCAACGCACGGAGAAACTGGCCCAGCACGTCTTCGGACGAGATCGGCTCGCCTGTCGACAGCGCGAGGTCCGCATACAGCTGCCCGTCCGGAAACCGATCGGTCAGTTGATCCAGCCAGCGGAGCGCCAAGGCTGTCTTTCCGACACCTCCCTGTCCCCGCAGCAGGACGATGGTGGGCGCAATCTCGTCCGGGCCTTGCAGAAACTCGTCTAATGTAGACAGTTCTCGTTGCCGGTTGGCGAACCGAGAAGGCGGCGGAAGTAACTGCCGGGGAACCAGCGTCACGCTGGACGCGTCACCATGGTGGATGTGTACATCACCATGCACTGCACCAGCCTGGACCGCTGAACCCCGTACGTAGCCGGATATCTCGTTCCCGCCACCGACGGTGATCTCAGCGGCGGGGTCCAGTCTGTCCCCGGAGTCGCTCACGTCCGCACCCCCCGCGACCACGCCGAATTTCCTTACCTTACGACCATACGGTATGAGTGTCGTTTCGTTGAGCGTCGAACGTGCGCAGTACGTCTTCGGTGACTTCGCAAGCACGGGCCCACGCGGCCGGATCACGATCACGTTTCTGGGACCGTGCCAGCGGAGGTCTGCTGAGGGATGCGCTGGACGGCCTGCTCGAACAGCGGGGTGAGGCGTTCGACGGCGCCCCAGGCGAGGATGAGGCAGCAGGTGTCGCCGTGTTGGCCGGCGATCGTGACCTGGACTTCGTTGCCTGAGGTGTCCAGTTCGAAGGTGGACTGCTCGTCCACGTACATGCAGGTGTCGGTGCAGAGCCCGCCGTTGGTAGGCCTCATGGTGGTTACCTCCCTGCCCCGGCCTGAGCAGGGGCGATGTGCCGCAGGACGCGTGCTCGTCGTTGTTCGGCGTCCGGGGCGGCGTTGATCTTGCTGTGTTCTTCGGCGAAGTAGCGCCGTAGCTGGTTGCGGGCGCGGTAGGCCAGGGCGTCGACGGCAGCCGAGGTGAGGTTCAGTGCCGCGCACACGACGGCCTTGGTTGTGCCCTCGATGGCGGTCAGCCCCAGCACTGCCCGGTATCGGGGTGGGAGTCGGTTGAAGGCCTCCACCACGGCCGCCTGCTGCGCCCGATCGGTATCCCCTGGTTCCGTGTGGCCGGCGGTGGCGAGGTGGTGGCCGAGGCGTTCGGCGAGTTCGCGGTCCCGCCGTGCCCGGAGGAGGGACTGTGCTGCCGCCCTGCGCATGGCGACGCGGAGGTAGGGCAGGAACGTCGTGTCCCCGGGCCCGCGGCCGTGCAGGAGTGCGGTCAGGGTGTTGTCGAAGGCCGTGGCCACCAGTTCGTCCGCGTCGACCTGTGCACCGGCGTAGCGGCGGGCCACGCGGGTGGCGTCGGCGCGGTGGGCCGCGAACAGGTGGCCGTAGGCGTCGAGGTCGCCGTCCCGGACGCGGCTGGTCAGGTCGGTGGTCATGATGGGGGCCGTTCGATGAGGCGGTGGCGGCCGCCGACGTTGGGGTTGCCGGTGGCCCGGTGCGCCGCCGGGGCGTCGACGCTGCGCGGCTGCTGGTGTGTGGCCTGTGCGCGTGCGGCGGTGGCGTGGACGGATACGGCGGGGTCGTGGAAGCTGTGGTTTCCGCGGTGCGCTCGGCCGGTGAAGGCCAGCCCGAGCCAGAACCCGACGGCGATCGCCATCAGGCACGCGCCGACCAGAGCCGTGACCGGGACCATCACTGCTCCCCCGTCGACGGTGGCTGTGCCGCGGCGGCCGCGCACCGCCGGCACAGGTCCTCGCTTGCGTGGGACAGCATCTCGGCCTCGCCGGGAGCGAACTGCTGGCCGCACAACGCGGTGAGCACCCGCACGTAGTCGCCGATCGTGACCGGCTGGCCCGTGCGGGCCGGTGGTGGCACCAGGTGCACCGTGCGGGGAACCCCGGTCCGGGGTATGAATCGGATGAGGCGCAGCGAGTCACTCATCGGGGCGTCCGTTCTCCGGGGCCAGTGAGTGGCGGGTTCTCGTCTTCGTCGGTGGCCGGCCAGACCAGATCGAGCAGGTGCGCGAGGTCGTTGTGCGCGCTGAGATGCCAGCGCTGGGCCAGGAGCGGAACGTGCGGCCGTTCGGTGACGGCGGCCAGGCGGGTGATACCGGCCGGGTGCGCGTCGACGGTCAGCCGGTGCAGATCCGCGTGCCCGGAGAGCAGGGCGACGGCCGCGGTGATCACCTCGGAGTGCGCGATGACGAGGATCCGCCCGTCGGTGGTGTGGTGGTGGAAGAGGTCCCGGAGGCAGGCGTGGGTCCGGTGCAGGAAGTGCCACCAGGATTCGCCGCCGTCGATCAGGGGACGGCTGGGCCGGTCCGGGTCGGGTGGCCACCGGCGTCGCAGCTCTTCCCAGGGGTAGCCTTCGGCCTGTGGGCCGGGATCGGGCACGCGCAGGGCGGGCTCAACGATGGGCTCGAGGTCGAGGTGCTCGGCGACCGCCTGGGCGGTCTGGCGTGCACGCAGGACCGGGCTGGCGTGGATCCGCAGGACGGGCCGCCCGCGGTCGTGCTCGGCGCGCAGCCGGTGGCCGAGCCGGTGGGCCTGCCATCGGCCGAGGTCGGTCAGGCCGCCGCAGGCGTCGCTGGCGATGACCCCGTTCACGGAGCAGTGGGCCTGGCCGTGCCGGGCCAGGAGGATCTCACGCATCGGCGGTGTCCTGGTCGGTGCTGGTGTCGCGGAGGTAGCCGTCGCGCTGGTAGGCGCGGTAATGGCGGCCGAGACAGGCCCACAGCACGTCGCCGAGGTCGAGGACCGCGGCGAGGGTGAGGACGCGCTCCACGAGCTCGGCGACCGTGTCGCGTAGTTGTGCCGGGGTGGCGGTGCCGTGCTTGTCCTGCTTGACGCCCATGCCCCGGGTGTGGTGCACGGCGGCGGCCAGGGCGCCCGCGCTGGCGGTGAGCTCGGCCAGCAACCGGTAGCAGCCCGCCGGGTCGTCCCCGCAGGTACGGGTGGCCGGTGCGGGCAGGTGGAAGGGGATCCCGTAGTGGCCGGCGATGCCGGCGGCGGCGCGCAGCACGTCCTCCACTTCCTTGCCCGCGCCCAGGCGCAGCAGGTCCCGGGACGGGCCGGTCGGGCTGTTCGGCAGGGCAGTGCCGACCTCGTACAGCGCGAGGACCGCGTCGGCCAGTTCGCCGAGTTCCTCCAGCAGCCGGCCCAGGCGGTCGCCGGGGGTGTTGTGGTGCGGGAAGCGCCGGTCGAGTGCGGCGGCGATGCGGGCCAGCGCGGTGGCGTGCTCCACCGGCGTGCCGTGCTGATCGTGGATCACGAGGGTGCTCCTGGAGGGTCGGTGACCAGGCGCGCCTGGTGCAGCAGGTGGCGGTCGTGCGGTGCGAGCCTGGTGCGGGCAAGCCCGTGGGCCAGGGTGCGGATCTCCGCGCGGGCGAGGTCGGGATAGTCGCGGCTCAGCTGCGGCCAGCACCGCAGGAGCAGGGCGAGGTCGCGGCGCTGCGCCTCGGGGTCGGTCTCGCGGCGGTGCCGGTCGGCGATGGTGGTCCAGCACGCCGGGACGGGGCGGTCGTCGGCCACGGGCAGGATGCGGTGCGCCCGGCCGCGCCAGCCCCACCACGGTCGCTGGCCGGGGGCTGCGTGCACGAACATCAGTGGGCCCGGTCGGGCGTCGTAGCCGGCCTGTGCCTCGGTGAACTCCCGCGCGACCACGTATCCGGTCCACAGTGGCCGGTCGAGTGTGCCGGTGAGCAGTTCGTGGTTGCGGCCGCCTTTCACCACGACCGCGTCGGCCTCGTGCAGCGTCCGCAGCACGGTGGGGTGCAGCTTGTCCAGCAGGACGGTCGCGGTGGCCGGGCCGTGCGGGGTGATCGTGACCCGGCCGGTATCGACGGCGGCGGCGAGGTCCCGCAGCGCGGCATGACCGAGCAGGAGCCGGACATCGGCGTGGGTGGCGTCGTTGTCCGTGCGGCGGCTGCGCGGCGCCACGGTGACCCGGAGCCGGGGATGGCGGCGGAGTAGGTGCTGCAGGAACTGCAGGTCGATCGCGGTTTCGATCAGGTCGTCGGTGAACAGCACCAGGTGTGCCGCACCGGCGCCCACGGTGGTGTGCAAGGCGGCCAGGTGGTCCACAGCCCGGGGGCGTTGCGCGGAGACCACCAGCGCGGCCGCCACCCGGGCGGGCCAGTTCGCACCGCGGGGGATCGTCAGCGGCTGGCATACGGCCCGGCCACCTTTGATGCCCAGGTCGAGCAGTCCGGCGGTCAGTGCCCAGCGGCACAGCTCGTCGCTGTCAGCGGGTTGCTGGCGCGCGGCCAGGCCGGTCAGCAACCCCATGGCCACACCCCGGCTCCGGTCGACGCTGGCGGGCAATGGATCGAGGTCGTGTCCGGGATCGCCGGTCAGGCACCAGGCCGCGACCCGATCGATCAGGTACGGCGCCTCCTGGTTCCACACCGTCTCGGCCACCGGCCGCCCGTCGTGATCCGGCAGCTCCAGCACCCGCCGCACCTGGTCATGGACGTGCTCCGCGGCCGCGCCGCTCGAGGTGCGGGAGCGCGCGCCCAGTCGCCGGGTGACCAGGTCACGCAGCCACACGGCCCCGTCCCGCTCCTCGGGGGCCAGCCACCGTGGACGGCTCTCCAGCCGTTCGGCGAGGGTGAACGAGTCCGGGACGCCGACCAGCAGCGACCCCGCCTCACCAGGCTCGCAGCCGCGGCCCAGCACGGTGTCGCGGTGCTCACGCCATCCCGCCGCGTCGACCGTGACCCACTGGGACGGCGGCAGCATCGGTGGCCGGGCGTCACACATCGGACACCGCCACCTCGCCGACCCGGTCGTCCCAGTACAGGGCACGGCCGGTCTCGTGGTCGGACAGGTCGGTCTCGGTGAAGGCGTACATGTCCACCGCGAACAGCCGACCGTCCGGGCGGATGCCGTACTGCGTCCGGGATCGATCGCGCGGGGTCGGCTTGTACCGGCGGCCGGTGCCGACCTCGGCCAGGTCGAGCGCCCCCGACACCGGGCCGGCCGCCCCGTCCGCGGCACCCAGGTCGTAGATCGGCTTGAACGCCACGAACCGGGAATCGTCGATCACGTCCCCCACAGTCTTGCGGGACAGGCCCGCGCCGCGCAGGATCGCCTCGGTCACCTCGCGCGCCTCGGCCTCCTGGGCCGCGGTGGTCTTCACGTTCAGCCGCAACCGCCGCGCGTCCGCTCTGGTCTCGCCGCGGTCCGCGGGCAGTTCCCACAACGGCTTGGCAATCCGTACATCGGCCGCCAGAGCGGCCACGTAGTCCTCGGTGCCCCAGGTGGCGTCCGCGGGGGTGATCGTGATCTTCAGCTGGGACACCAGCACCGGCATCGCCGCCAGCACGGTCAGCGCCTGCCGCGCCGTCCGGCGCCCCTCCGACCCGTTGGTCACCACATACAACCCCTGCCCACCCAGGCGCTCCCGCCACAACAACGCCAGGTCAGCGGCGGTCGCCGTACCGTCCCGCCGGGTGCGCGACACCCAGTCCAGCGGATCCGAGATCCGCCAGCAGTGCACGGTCCGCTCCGGCCGGGCAGACAGCCCCAGCCGACGCCGCGCGGCGGCGACCGAGTGAAGACGACGAGACAGCGTCCGCAACGAGGCCCGCTCCACCCGAGCGGCCGAACCATACGCCGGGCAATGCCGGCACCCCCGCGCACAGTTGTCGATCGCCAGCACGAACCCCAACTGCGACACGACCTCCGCGGCACTCAGTGCCGGGGTCATGACGCCGGCCCCGTCCGCGTCGCGGCGAGCTCGGTCCACAATCGCCGCTTCCACCGCGCCACGCTCACCGGCGTGTCCGGGTACAGCAACGCCGGAGCGCACCGGCGAACATGATGCCGGCGCCCGGCAATCACCTCCCGCAACCGATCCGCCGCCCCGGTAGCGTCGGCAACCTCGGCCGACAGGTACATCCGATACACCCGGTACGCCGCCGCGATCACCGCATCGATCGACTCCGCGCACCGCTGCGCATCCGGGCACCGCTCCTGCGCCGGGCACTGCACCACCAGATCCGCCGTCCAGTGCGCGGCAGGCGGCGGGAACGGATGCACACCCCACGCCGCACGCAGCGCCCGAACGGTGGAACGGTCCTTCCGCCGCAGGATCGTCCGCAACTGGGCCACGCTGAGATCCGGCAACAACCGGCCCAGCCGGGCAACCCGCACCGGCGGCCGAGCCGCCAGCCGCACCACCAGCGCCGTCGTATCCGGCGGCAGCAGCGCAGGCAACGACACCGACTCCGCCACCAGCGGCCGACCGGCCACCTGAACGTCCTGGAACACCGCAAGATCAGTGGCCCGGTCAACATCCGGACGGCGGCACTGATCGGCCTCATCCGACAACCACGACCGCAACCGCTCGGCCTTACCCTGCCCCCGCAAGGCAGTCACCAGCCGATCCGACGCGGTATAGCACTCCAGCCCCTCCGCGGCGCCCAACGCCGCAGCCGCGGTGCTCTTCCCCGTACACGTCTCCCCGGTCACCACAACCACCGGAGACACCGCCGACAGCCCCGCCCCGGCAACATCATCGCCGCCAGAGCCCGCCATCACCCCCGCGTCCTGGATCACCACGCCGACCCCTCCTCATCGTCGAATCCGATCGCATCTCGTCGAACACCAAGCCGGACAAAACACACCCCCATCGCCACCGCAGCCACAGACCACGCACCCCGGCCAACCGGCGCCTCACCGTCGCCCGGCCCCATGCGGGAGAAGGGGCCGGACCACGGGTCCCGGGGCGCGCCGCCGGAGGGGCGAGCGTCATAACGGCAGCGCGACCGCACCGGTATCCCAGAAGCCAAGCGGTAAGCGATCGGGCAACGGCCGCTCAGCCGTGACTAGCGGCCACGTTCATCAGCCCGCGCCGCCGCGACAGCGTCATGTCGCCGCATCGCAGCGGCGATCACCGCGGCAGCCAGGTAGCCCCGCAAGCGGCCCACATCAAGCGGATCGAGGACCGCAACCTCGCCGTCACCGAACCGCAGAGCGACCCGGTTCTCCGCGTCGAGACCAACACCGAGCCGTTGCCGGTGCCCGGTCCCATCACGGCACGACACCAACTCCTCGCGACTCCTTCGGGATCTCCATCCCCTGACCGTCGGACGCATGGTTGATTCGTCCTTTCCACAGTTGGCGGCTGGTCCGCACGACCTCGGCGGCGCTGGCTGAAGTGCGCCTCGGCCGTGCGGACCAGCGGTGGTGCGCACCGGTGGCCGCGTCGCACTACCGGTGACACGACGGGTACCTCGACCACCGGGGATCCCGACGTGCGCACCTCGTTCACCTACGGCGGACGGCAACGCGCCTCGCCGCAGCTTGAGCAGCTTGCTTCACGGTTCAGAGCGGGCCACGGCCGAGACAGCTGGACGACTCGTACGCATCGCGGCCTCGGACACGTCGAGGCTCGCGCCTGCGCTAGCGTTCACTGCCGCGTGACAACTCTCAAACTTAGAAGCTCCTATCTACAGGAGTAGACTAATATAGGAGTCATCATCTTGGCGAGTAGTCCGAACGGGTGGTCTCATATGTGCTCTACGGCTGCCCGATACTGGAGACCGGCACCCGTGACCTTGGAGGCAGCTGCAGATGGCAATCACCAGGACGGTTCCCTTGTTGATGCTGATCAACGAGCTGAACCGGCTGAAGGCCGCGTCCGGCAAGAAGGACGCCGAGGCCGCCGACCATCTCGGCAACCAGGCGTCGAAGATCAACCGGATCTTGCTCGGCCAGTCCAAGGCCTCCGTCGGAGACGCCATGGCGCTGGCGAGGTTCTACGGAGCCACAGAGGAGCACGTCGAGGTCATCGCCGACCTGGCACGCAAACTCGGTAAGCGCGGCGACTGGGGCGGCTACGAGAACGTCTTCGCCGAATCGATGAGGCTCCGCCTCGACCTGGAGCGGGCCAGCAGCCGGATGCGCCAGTACCAGACCGAGATCATTCCGGGCTTGCTGCAGACGGAGCACTACATCCGTGCTCTACATGAAGCCCCACATCCCTTCGGGCTGACCTACGATGTGGAACACGCCGTAGCGGCCCGACGGGAACGCCAGTCGATCCTGCATCGCGTCGACAAGGGCAAGACCATCAGCTTTGTACTGTCCGAGTCCTGTTTACGATGCCTGCCAAAGGCCGATGATGAGAAGCTGATCCGCGAACAACTCGCACACCTCACCGAGATTGCCGAGCTTCCGAACGTGCAGCTTCAAGTCTTGCCGTTCAATCCGGTCAGCCCGGTCACGTACCGAGCGTTGAGTTTCACGCTGCTACACGTACCTGGACCGGGAATCGCCTCCCCGCTCGACTTCGCGTTCCTTGAGCAATACAACGAGTCGCGCTACATCGACAAGTACGAGCAAGTGGAGGCATACGAGCAGCTGTGGGGGTACCTCCAGGCCGCCGCGCTGGCCCCGAAGGACTCTATCGAGTTCATCGGGAAAGTGGCGGGCGAGTACAAGTAACGACTACCGGAAGGAACGTCCATTGGAAAAGAGCTACCTGCACCCGAGCGCGTTTGATGGCGCTCAGTGGCAGAAGTCCTCGCTCAGCGAGCCTTTGAAGGACTGCGTAGAGCTCGCCACGGTCGGCGAGACAGTCGGCGTGCGCGATTCCAAGACCCCAAGCGCTGGCATCCTTCAGTTCACCCGCGAAGAGATTCGCGCCTTCATCGCTGGAGCAAAGAACGGTGACTTCGACCATCTGACAGAATAACTCATCGACATCGACGCACGGAGAGAACGAAGATCTTGATCGAACTCTCCGTGCGTCGCCCAGCGCCACCGAGCCGCCTCGGCGGTTCTCATCGGGAAGCGCAGAAAAGAGATGGTGAACAAATGAGTGACGAGTTGGCGTGGCGGAAGAGCAGTTACTCTGGCGGCGGTTCCGGCGGCGATGACACCTGCGTCGAGATCGCCACGGCCGCGCCTCTAGCGCATATCCGCGACACTAAGGACCGGCACGGTGGGCTATTGATTGTGAGCCATGGTGCGTTCCAGGCATTCCTGACAACCCTGAAGGATCAAGACGCCTGATACTGAGCAGCCGCGACGGCTGGGCCTCTACGCGGTCACCAAGCCGGTCGTCTCGTGGGAGTGGGAAGCGTCCATGTAGGCCCTGCGGGGTCGCTGTGCCAGATGCGGTGTTCGTTGGGGGTCGCGGTGATGCCGAAGTCGTGCCACGGGGGTGTGCCGAGGTGGTTCCATTCCGTCCAGGCCGACTCCACGGCGGTCCAGAGTGGGGTGGGACCCGCTTCGCGCACCGTGTAGTGACCGCAGGCGTCGGCGTGGCGGGCGACCTCGACCCAGGAACCGTCGGGGGCGAGCAGGTAGGTCATCGGTGTGTGGTCGTCGTCGGCGAGGCGGATGCTGCGGAAGGTGTCCGCAGGGAGGTGGAGTTGGGCGAGGAATCGGAACCCGCCGTCGAGTTCGGCCGGGTCGAGGGTGCTGGGTCGGGTCGTGGCCTGCTGTGTGGTGGGTGTCGGTCGGTGTGACCCGCTGGTGGGACCGGTGGTGGTGCGGCGGCGCATGAAGCATCCCCACCACGGCAGGAACTTTCCTTGCACGACTGGCCGCTCGCCGCGGCGCAACGCGACGAGGTTGCCGGCGCCGAGTGGACCTTCGAGGTGGGCCAGGACGAGGCCACCGGGACGAAGCTGGTCGATCCAGGCCGGAGGGATCGCCCGCAGCGCGCAGGTCGCAATGATGCGGTCGAACGGCGCGTGGTCTGCGAGGCCGTCGGCCCCGTCACCCGCGGCGAGGGTCGGCCGGTAGCCAAGCCCCGCTAGGCGGTGGCGCGCGGCGGTCACGAGTGCGGGGTCGATGTCGACGGAGTACACGTTACGGTCGCCGAGCCGGTGGGCCATCAGCCCGGCGTTGTAACCGGTTCCGGTACCGATCTCCAGCACGCGCATCCCGGCGGAGAGTTGCAGGGCCTCGAGCATCCGGATCATCAGGTCTGGTTTGGTGGAGCTACAGACGGGGACCTGGACGCCGCGCTCGCTGTCGTCGACGACCTCGGTGATCAGCGTGGTGGGTGAGTACACCAGCTCCAGCCACCGCGCGACGCCGGCGGGGTCGTGTGGTTCGTGCGCGATCCACCGTGCCGGGCGCGTGCTGGTGTCCTGCAGGTAGTAGCGCGGGACGAACTCGTGTCGAGGTACGGCGAGCAGGGCCGCGCGCCACTGCGGGGTCCGCAGGTCACCCTCCGCGGTCAGCCGGTCGGCCAGTCGCCGAGCGAGCGGGCGCCAGGTCGGCTCCGTCACCCGCGCCGTCACCGGCTGTCTCCCCCGGCGAGGAGCCGGACCAGGCTGTCGGTGATCGGCACCCCGACCATGGCCTCGAGGAAACCGTACTGACCACCCGGATTGCACTCCAGCATCGACACGACCTCGCCCCGCTCATCATGTGGATCGGGGCCGAGCACGAGATCGAAGGCTCCGTAGACCAGGCCCAGCTCGGACATGAACGCCCGCAAGGCCGTGACGACCCGATCGGGAAGATCGATCACCTCGAACGATAAAGACTGGATGTCCGCCTTCCAGTCTATATAGGACTCCCTTGATCCGGCGCGGATCGAACGGTGTTTTCGGCGGGTTCGGTTAGTAGGTCTCGGCGGCCGGCCAGCGGTCACTGAAGGTGATCGAGAACTCGTTCAGCACGGGCTTCGTGCGCCGTGAGGCGCTGTGGTTTGAGTGGAGGTGAGAAACCATCGCCGTCGGGTCGTCGCAGCGGCCCGGTAGGAGCTGAGGGCAGCCTGATCCGGGAGGTGGCGGGAGGGTGGGAGCAGCCCTGACAAAGCCGGGCGTGTCAGTACTGCCAGATGACGCGGGTCCGGTGAGCGGGATGAGAGGAGTACGCGAGGAACCGATGTCGTAACGTCCCACAACGCTGAATCGGCTCAAATCTGGTGGATAGGGGCCAGGTGCGGTGCGTGCCCCCTGGCGTGGGGCAACTTCAGGTGAGTCTTGAAACGGGCCGCAGGGAGGCTGCACTGAAGGTCTGCGGCGTGGGCGTGGCGAGCCAGCTGGGGCAGAGTCGGGCTCCTCCTGGATCAAGCGAACCACAGTGAACACGGCAACCACTTCGGGTCTTGCCCGCGTCCACTCCCCATGGGTCACACCAGGTGCCCCAGTAGCGTCGCCTGGATAAGTGGATCTCCAGAGGAGTCGTTCGAAGCTGTATGCCCTGATGTTAGCGCTCGTCTTGGATAGCCTGCGGCAGTCCGTACGCTCCGACATCGGATAGCTGATCCACCACGTCGAGACATCTGTCGCGCATTGCCGCGTTGCTTTGCCGGTAGAGCCGGAGCACGATCGTGATGATGTCACGGCTGACGGCAGCATTGGCCCTGCTTAGATCACCGAGTTCAACACCAGCGTGCTCGACGGCGCGTTCGCAGGCGATGATCGTTGTCGAGGGCAGCAGCCTCAGGCTTCGCTCGAGTGAGCGGAAGAGGTCACCGAAGTTGTCCGGGAAGGCTCGGCTGGCTGTGTACGCTGCCACGACTCGTTCACTGATCGGGGCTGAGTCAGGCTCGTGGAGGACTCGGATCACTGCGGCGGCGGCTTTGCGAACGTCAGGGTCCTCGTCGTCGAATAACGTGACGAGCACGTCGGGGGCTAGGTGCGGCGCTGTGGCAATGGTCTGCGCGGCTCCCTGTCGCGCGCGCACAGGCAGGTCGGTGATGTCGGCGGGGCATGCGTCCGGTAGCAGGTTGTTCAGCAACGCGTTGGCCCAAATGTGGCCGGCCTTCACTGCGATGGAGCTGTCCGCTTCGAGCGCGCGATTGAGGTGCCGAGAGAAACGGGCACCTGCACGGTAAATAGCGTAGGTCAGCAGCCTGTTGGCTGCGGTCGAATGATAAATCTCGATGGCACTCGTGGTGAACAGATCGTCAGCGATATCGAGTGCCTGTTCCAGGTGACTGTTGAATAGCGCTAAAACCGGACGAGTGGCTTCCGCGCGTACAGAGAGGATCGGGTCCTGCACGAGCTTCGCCACGAGCGGGAGCAGCCGAGGTGCGTACGTCTCGTCAGCGAAGAGAATTTGACCGACTGCCGCAGCGGCAACACCTCGGGTCGAGTTCATCCCCTCTGTTGCAAGGTCGACTTCGCCGTCGGGTCGTCTGCTCGCGCGTTCCACCGTGGGATCGGCCGCGCGCGCGTAGTGCTCGAGCAAGGCGATCAGTGCATCCGTGGCTTCCTCCGCGGAATTCGCAATGGCCCGGCATATGGCTTGGCCGGCCGCTTCTCCCGCGATACGCCTTGCGTGCTCGCACAGTTCAGTCAGCTTCGCGACGGTGATCTTTCCGACCACTGCATTGACAACTTCGATGATGTTAGAAGCCAGCGTCTGTTCGTCAAAAGTCAAGGCGAGTTCGGCGAAGCGTTGTGGTTCCACTGCGGCACGGCGACCGAGCACTCCGGCAAGTTGCCACGAGCCTCCGACCGCGAACTTCCGACGAGGACGGGTTTCATTCCCGCTGTACTTGGTGATGGCTCGGGACCAGTCTTCGTCGGTCATGTGCTCGCCCGCCTCTTCGGGCACTGGCGAGCCAACGAAGTGGGCTTCGAGCGGCTCGGGCGGCCGGATGGCGGCGCGGGAGAATTTGCGTTCAAGTTCGCCGAGCCTGCGTCTGGCATTGGCGGACAGCCGGCTGTGGGCAACGCCGACATGAGTACGTACTGGCTGTACCCCAGGGCTCTGCCCTTATCGGCCTTCCTCTCCCAAGTCGGATAGTACTCAAGTAATCTGATGCACAGAGCATCGAGTTGCCCGTCGCCGCAATGCGGTGCGGCAGCCTCGACAAGTTGCCGTGATGCCCACGCACTGCTGTCCTGCCATCCCAGCGTCAGGTTTCGGTCGTCTGACCCCAGCCAGTCGATGGCTTCGTCTGCTGCTTGGTCGGCGATGACAGCGTAGGTACGGCATGCGAGGAATCGCGCGACTTCGTACTCGCTGCTGCACAGTTCTTCGAGGACGGTTCTCGGCCCGATCCAGAGTTCGTGCGCGGTCGCGCGCAGGGCGATATCGACGCCGTTTAGGACTGCGTCGTCGACTTCATGCGCCCCGTAGAACCGGTACGCCCACGGGCCACCGGTCCTCAGCCCCTCGCCGTCGTCCGCAGTGGTATCATCCAACACCGCGATTATAAAGGGGAGTACGTGCTCCAGGTACTGCCGGGGCGCCGCCGTCGCGATCTCGATGATCGTCGTTCCACCGCCCGCGCCTCCTGACGAGTCTATGTACTCCGGAAACGGGTTGGCGACGCCGTCGGCCTGCGCTCGGTCTCTGGCTCGGTGGAGGTAGGCACCCACCACCCGCGCTGCTCCTGCGGCGTCCACGTCCTTCAGGCCGGCAACGATCGACCAGAAGTTGCTGTTGACCGCGATCGGCCCGCGAGCTCCGTCGAGCAAGCCGAGATGGAGTAGGTCGACGGTTAGGTCGACCAGGCCTGGTGACAGGGACCATTCGACCATGGACCGCAGTCGATGCGTCCACTCGTCGGAGCTGCCGATGAACGGCTGGACCAGTTCAGCAACTCGTTCCCCGCGTTCCCTGGCTGCCGTGATCAGCACGTTGGCCGTCGGCGTAGCCGTCGCGCTGTCTGCAAGCAGTGGCTCCCAGCGACCGGCCGAATCAGCAGCGTCGAACCAAGCTGGCATCGTCAGCAGGGCGAGTAGCGGCCCACTGCGGCGGGATCCTCCGAACGCGAGTGTTTCGATCGCCAGCCAGTCGTCCGCCGATGCCGGCAGAGACCTGAGCACCCCAATCACGACGTCAAGAAGGTTCGTGCGAATTGCGTCGCTGGTCAAGAGCCGTACCGCGTCAGTCCGGAACCGTCGTCGATCTACTCCGATGAGGTGTTCGAGGACCTGCCGTACCTGAGCTCGCCGAAACAGTTGCTGGCCGGAGTGCAACACGAAGTCGTGTAGATCCAAACCCTGCGCGACGAACTCTCTAGCGAACGAGAAGTCAAAGTATGTTTCGTGGAAGAACTGAACGGTGTCGCCGTCATCGCGGACGACCCCCGCCGAAACCAGCGCCGGGCGTGCACGTCTAGGAAGTCGCTCAAGAAGTGCGGATGGTGCATGCAAGGTCTCGTGTTCGCTCATGTATGTAACGAGGGGCGCGATCGCCCCGTGCCAGCCGGCGGATCCTAGGTCGTCCTCAACCAGCCCACGGATCTCGTGTGTGAACTGTTGGTACAGGTCCGGGAGCGTCCGATACGGCAGCTCACGTGACTCTGGTTCCAGGCGAAAGAACACGGCCAAGTGCAGGGGGACGCGCAACAAGTCGAGCGTATCCGGCGTCAGCGAGTTCGGCTCGACTCCGAAATCAGCGAGAGCAGCACGCACAGCCGCGACGTCGAGGTGACCGACTTCGAGCTGCTCGACCTTGCCTTCCTCGGCGAGCAGGGACCTCATCCGCGGGTCGGCCGAAAGATCGGCAGAGCGCACCACAAGGACGATCTTCATCTCCTTGTGCGTGCCCGCCTGCGCGACCATCTCATCGACAGCCTCGTAGCTGTCGGGTATGCGGCCGCTGTAGGTACTCACTGCATCGAGTTGGTCTACGACAAGAACCGCCGGCCCATTGCGTGCAGCTAAAGCCAGGGCGTCAATCGGGGACGACCCCAACTCGGCCGCCCTGCCCAGCGCCGCGGCGCTTCGGCAGACATTGTCGATCGCGTCCATGCGCACTACCGCGGCAGTCCAGTCGAGTTCGATCAGATGCTTCACAGCCTCGGCCGCGACCGTGCTCTTGCCTGAGCCCGCACGACCGTGCAATACGACAACCGGACGGCCATCGTGCGCCGTCAGCCGGTCTGCCAGAAGCGATGCTTCAGGCTGCGCGGCCATGACCGGAGGCCGCGCCATCCAGTTTCGACGATAGTTCCGGAGCACCGCGTCGCTGATCGCCTCGCCGTGCGACGCACGTGAGGTGACGGCGGCGCCGTCGTGGCAGCTACCTATGAAGTAAAGGTTGGTTTGGGTGTTGTGGTCACCGACTTGGACGCCTTCGCTTTGACTGACCTCGACGTGTCGTGCTGGGTCTGACGGCTTCGAGCTGCGGTCCTGCCGATCTAGCGAAAACACTGTTGGTTACCGGTCGAAGTGATTGGTCTGGGCGTTGTGGTCACCAATTTGAATCCCGCGGCTATCTCGAACTTCCGCCATATTCTTCTCAGCCGTGCTAGCCGACGGACGCGTCAGCGACACATTCACGACTTCATAGTCACCTTGCCGCTGACGCAGTGAGATGATCACCGCGGTCGCCGTGACGATCAGACCCGCGAGGCCGGCAACCCAGCTCAGCGCTTCAACCACCGGCCGAATCGGGTGGTTTTCTTCCCACAACCAGTTCAATGCGCCAAACTGCCACGCCCCCCAGAGCGCCACACCGCCGCCAGCTACGGCGGCAAACCACCAGAAGTGGCGACCAAGCCTACCCATACGACCTCCCAGCCCGGGGCCTCGTCACCGGACCTAGCGCTTAGAGTAATCGCTAGCGTCGCGAAAATCACCGCCACGTTGCCGGGCATGCAAACCGGAGCTACGAGTGTCTCCGACAGCGCGGTTCAGCGAAGTCAGCAGCGACTGGGCCTGCCCAGACTTGCACTCTCATGCCGCTGTGTGTCCGGGTAGCCACGTGGCAGAGGGGTGGCGTGTACCTGAAGGAGCGGTTTCTTGATCGGCTATCTTGCGGGCGTGGATGTTCAGGTGCTGGAGGGTGTGCTGGTCGAGGTGCCCACGAAGGCTGTGACGGGAATGGATCGACGTGCGTTCGGGGAGTTTGTCGGGCCGCAGGGTGAGCTGGCCTCGTACGCATTCGGCTGGACCACTGGGGCAGACCCGCACCTCGCTCGCCTGTCGATCGGGATCGGCGCGGGTAACCCCGGCGGCGGCACCTTCCATGCGGTCATCTTCGAGAACGAGGACGGGCATGCGTTCTCGCTGATCGACGACCCGTTTGAGAGCGTCCCGCAGGGCGGCCCGGACCTGACCGCGCGCCAGGCACGCGCCCACGAGGATCTGCCGTTCGTCTGGTGGGCCACCGACCAGATCATGCAGCGCGATCGGCGGGCCTGGTGGATGTGGCACTGGCTGCTGCGAACCACCTGCATCCAGACCCTCGAGGTCTTCGAGCGCCGCGAGCCCATTCTGCTGGTCCGGCATGACGTCGATGACGGCACCTGGCAGCTCATCGGCTCCTCCGACGCGGACAGCAGCACCGCCAAGACCGGGCATCTGCACCACGCCATCGACGAGGACCACAGCTTGATCGACGTCCTCGACCTGCCACCCGGCAGCAGCGCGACACGAACGGGCATCGGGCACCCCTGGAAGGGCCACTCCTAGACTTGCGACGCACTCTCTTGCCGCCGATCGGTCGTTCAGCGGCACGCGTTGCGGTTAGCGCCGTCGGGACGCCGTCGACGACGATCGGCGTGTCGTCGTTGAGCCGATCGCTGCGGGTATCGGCGTACCCGAACGTGATTGGCTCCTGCCCGAGCTTCCTCGTGGAAGCGGCGGGTGAGTGCGGGCGCGTCGTTGTTGTCGGGTGTGCAGGAACACCGTTGGCGACCGGCCCTCGCGCAGCCAGTCGGCGACCACCGTGGTCCACGGTCGCCACCGTCTCTTCGGCCGAGTCCCGACCAAGGTAGCGCACGATCGGATGGGTGGTCAGTGTCCGCGTCCGCCGCGGCAGCCGCGGTTTCCTGGCCCAGGCATCCCGCTCGGCCGCGCTGGTCGGCGGGCTGTGGAAGAAGAGGCCAGC
The DNA here is from genome assembly GCF_018885265.1 of Amycolatopsis aidingensis. Classification (GTDB taxonomy): domain Bacteria; phylum Actinomycetota; class Actinomycetes; order Mycobacteriales; family Pseudonocardiaceae; genus Amycolatopsis; species Amycolatopsis aidingensis. The sequence continues at coordinate 3,719,577 of NZ_CP076538.1, read as the reverse complement.
GCAGTCCGTCCTTGATTCCAGAACGTCGTGCCCGACCAGCTCCCGCTGTCCGGCTGGTCCAGCATTGATCACCGGTGGACGGGGTTGACGAGCTTATTCGGATGACGGTGGGCATGGCGCCATCGACAATGTCGGACGTGCGACTTATCTGGACCCTGCGACATCACGGGGTGGGCCTTTTGCTCCGTCATGGACGAGCACACCAGCGCCGAGGCAGTTGCCTCTTACGTCACCGGCGGTCCCGAACAACTGCTGCGGGCCGTAGCCAGGATCATCCTCTACGAGACCGATACCCGGGCCGAGTTCGAAGCCGAACCCACCGTCTACCGATGGTTCTTCCATCGTCGCGCAAACACGGTCGCCATTCGCCTTGTCCAGGCTGCCGACTCGGAGACACCCGAGCATGCCGGCAGGCTGATCTGGCAGAGCCAGCAGCCAACGACCGCCCTCGCCAGAGCCGTAATCAGGGCGTTCGACACCGTCGTCGACGACCTGGGCGAGGTCGGCTACCAGACCCAGTGGGGTCGTCCCTTTCCCCGACACGAACTCGAAGCCCTCCGGGCGGCCTGGCGCACAACCGTGCAGCCCTCACCGCGACCTTCTGGCTGACCCAAGCGACGACGCGGCTACCCGCCAGACACTTTCGCTGTCGTAGCCGACTCGCTCTCATACCGCTGACGGCGCGGGAGGCCCGACCATGCCGCGAGGCGCACGTCGCTGAACGTCCGACTCTGCCGTTGTATGTGCGATGTTCACCGTTGTGAGGGTTCCCGGGGTGCTGTTCGCCCGATAGCGCCCATGCCCACCTACATCATCCTGGAATGACGACAGCTGGCGCCCGCTACTCCGGGTCGCAGGCCACCGCCTCACCCGACGAGTCGTCACCCAGTTCGCTACGGTAACGCCTTCCAGTCGAGCACGATCCTGATCAGGAGTAGTTCCGCGGGTGGAGGTTGAATTGCTACAGGCTGCGTTACTTGGTCAAGGTTCCAGCACGGGTGCGCTGTTGAACAGCAAGTATCTGGAGCTACTCGTCGCGGCCATTCTCGGGTTCCTGTTCGCGCTGCTTCTGGAGTTCCTCAAACGGCGTGCCGGACCGCGCGACTCCCTCGTGTGGAGCCTGGACCGCGAATCGACGTCTTTCGACGTCGACCGGGACGTCCGGGACAACCTGGAGGTCCGGTACCGGGACCGCCCGGTCGGCGATCTGACGTGGGCGCGGTTCTCCGTCCACAACACAGGCAACACCTTGGTGCGCGATCTGGAACTGCGGTTCGCACTGCCCGAAGGGGCGGTGCTGCACGACCTTGGGCCCAAGTCTACTCCCGCCCCGGAAGCTGGCGTCGTCGAACTCGACCCTGCGATCAGTGGGATCGCCGATACCAGATCGGCTACCTGCCGAAACGCGCGAGGGTCGATTTTGTGATCGTCTCCAGTGGAGGTGACTGGTCCCGGTGGTCGGGACCCGCGCACCGAACCCCAGCCGGTCTTGACCTCCAGCAGCGGGACGTAGCCAGGTCCCGAGCTGACCAAGAGCACGTCGCCCCCTGGTCACCGCCCTCGCGTTCATGATCATCGTTGGTCCGCTGCTCGGCAGCGTCGAGCTGATCGACATCGACGCGTTCGTGGACCTCGCGCGCACCCTCGTCCTCGTCCCGCTCGCGGTGTTCGCGGCCTTCCGTGTGCCACCGGTCGCCCGGTTGGCTCAGACCCTTCTGTCACGGAAGTTAACTGACGGACGCTCTGCAACAACCGAGATCGGCGCATGGGAAGGCAGCTGGGTGTTCTACAACTCGAGGATCGACAGCGGCGGTGTAGTCGTCCACAGGCCGACCGAGGGCACTGAGTCCACGAGCACCGCGTAGCACCAAGCGCATGCTGCCCGGCCCTGGACACGGCGGGCGACCTTGAGCACGTACAGGTTGGGAATGACGGGCCAGCCAGTGCTCGTAGCCGGTGTCGTTGTCTTGGAAGCGCTCCGCACCTGCATCCTCCAAAGCACGGCGACAAACGCACACACTTGCCGACGAGACGACGTGGCTGTTCCGTGGGCGGGGTGAGTTTCGGTTTGTGTCTATCGCAGCAGGCCTCGTTCGTCGACGAAGTAGGTCGGCTCACCGAGGAAGATGTCGTTCTTGGTAGGGCCGTGTGCGATGTTGAATGTGTCCAGCCAGTATGACCAATCCTGCATTCCGGCCGCGCTACTGAACCGGTAATTCAACTGCCACCGAACCCACTCGCCACGGATGAGGTGTACAGCGGGTGGGCGTCGGCGTCGGGGCGGGAGGGCGAACACAGCCCGCACCTGCGGAAACACCCGGAGCCGCGTGTCGACGTGCCGAAGGCTGACGTCGGCGCTGGCCAGAGCTCCGATGGATTCCGCAGGACGGAAGCCATCCTGTTCGCGCATCACCACTATGTGCGCAAAGGGGGCTTGCGCCGCTGCCACGGGGAACCCGACAGGCGCAGCGTTACGGGTCGCGGCAGCGGCTCCCCCGC